>NZ_JBFTKC010000003.1:0-693621 GCF_056395745.1 Paenibacillus sp. 10L310
GTTAGTGAACTAGGATTAATGACTTCATCTTCAGGCGCCATATCTAAAAAGTACTTAAAGGACATGTCATATTTAGAACGTTCCACAACATCCGCATCGGATACATCGAAAATGGATTTCAACAATAGGTATTTAAACATTCGAATGGGAGGCACTGCATTGCGACCATTGTCGAGGCAGTATCTATGTTGCAATTCTACCTGAACAAATGAAAAATCTACGAGATCATTGATTTGACGAAGCATATTATCTTTAGGTACGACGATATCGTATATGTCCATAAATGCACTAAGGTTAAGAGATTGTTGGTTTGAAATCATTCGAGACACCACCTGAAATTAATCATTTAATTATACAGGAAAACAGATATCCCTCCTCAAAAAAATGAGGAGGGATATCTGTTTATAGATGTTGGACTTTTTCAGTGGCCTCTACATTTCATAGTGTGTTTTTTAGTCTTTATTTGGTGAAGCTTCCCAGCCACTCACTCCAAGCTTGATTGTTGGATGGCTTGCCGGAATCATTTAATTTCATATAATCCAGTAGCTGATCCAGATTATTCGAATGATTAAGTCGATATTCTTGTATGAATTGCACCATGGCTCTATATACAATAAGATCAAGCGGAGAATAAGTAGGCGTGTCATTGGAGCTTCCATCTCCATTACCATTCCCACCATCATTAACCGGCTCTTCTGGAGGTACCTGAGTTACAGAATCCTCCTTTGTAAACGTGCCTGTGTCTCCAATATAGGTAGGATAACTAATAGCGATTTCTCCTGTTAAACTGTTTCCGACCCGACCAATGTTTGGTTTTTCGAGAGTTGTTATTACACCTTGGTTGTTTACAATTCCTTTAAGGGCAGGAATAGTTATTTTAGTAGGAAAGCTACTCGGCACAAATAAAGGTTTATACTGTATACTTTTTCCAGTGCTGTTATCTACAAAAATAGGCTTATCCGTTTGATAAGTTGACTTCATTTTTAATTCTTCAAATGCTGACGTATAAGCGGCAAAAGCATTGGGATATTCTTTATTACCCAGAACATCCGCCCAACTTCTTTCATATGGATGGGTATACAACTGTATTTTACCATGAGCATCTACATGTGTATCATACAAAAAATAGTTACTATTCCATCTCATAAAAGTACCAAGATCATTTTTACTTTCTCCTGGAGGGTTTGATGTTTTTACTGTTGAAGGAACAATAACTGAATTAATTGTTGCAACTTTTTCTATTGTACTTGTTGAAGCATTAATTAGGGCTCCTGCACCGAAATATTCATTCCATTTTTTCACCAAATAAATCTGCGCATCAGAGGACCATTGTAGACTGTACTTTCTATTGGTCGCCCATAAGTTATTGTATCCCTGAATGGAAGACGTAATTTCAGATTTTGTAGTTGCGTCTGCATCTCGCCACGCTTGTTGTCCAAAGTGATACACCTGTTCCATAATATTTCGATCAATATTCGTTGCATTCTCCGCTGCTGCTAAGAGTGCCGTTCCACCCCATTGCATGATTGCTCCCGCTTCCAGTTCACCAGAAGCAAAGTCTGAATTAGCTGCCTCTGCTTGAAATTGGACTGTCGCTACAAACAATAAAATGAAAACGTTCAACACAATAAATGTTCTTCTAAATAATGTTTTCTGAAATTTCCTAAACAACTTGAATTCCTCCTAAAGTATGTACTTGCTAAAAATCTAACTTACCCGTTTGAACGAATTGAATTTTAGCTTTCTTTAGATACCTCGGACCTCAAAAGAGCTATTTCGATCTTTATATTAACCTAATTTCTACCCTCCTCAAAAGGAAAAATATAACTTTAATATTATCTCAAATATTGAAGTAAGAGTAAATATAATCTCACAAAATATAATTATAATAACTAAAAAAAGCCCCAAAGCTCTGGATTACATCGCTTTGGGGCTTACATGTTCAGTCAGATATGAGATTACATCTCGTCTGCTCTGATTGTATTATTCCGTTACGATATCATGAACCAATACAGGAGCATCGGCATGATCCGCAATTGTAATGTTTTCTTTGATTTTCGCGATGACGTCTGCTACGTCTTCACGATTGGCATGGATCGTTACGAGGGACTCACCAGCTTTAACTGGGTCACCAACTTTTTTGTTCAGCATCAGACCAACCGCGAGATCAATCTCGGACTCTTTTGTTGCACGGCCTGCGCCGAGCAGCATTGCTGCAGTTCCGATTTCGTCAGCAACGATTCCGGCAACATAGCCGTCTTTGTCTGCTGGGACTTCAACCAGATATTGTGCTTGTGGCAAACGATCTGGATGATCCACAACCGAAGCGTCTCCGCCTTGGTTTGCCAAGAAATCTTTGAATTTCTCCAGTGCTTTACCGTTCTGGATCACTTCTTTCAATTTCTCCTCAGCGTGCTCCAAGGAATCTGCTTTGCCAGCAAGGAATACCATCTGACGTCCAAGTGCCAGACACAGTTCTTCCAGATCTTTTGGACCTTTACCTTGCAGGGTGAGGATGGCTTCTTTCACTTCAAGTGCGTTACCAATCGCCAGACCCAGTGGTTGGGACATATCGGAGATAACAGCCATCGTTTTACGGCCAACATTGTTACCGATGCTTACCATGGCATGTGCCAATTCTTTAGCATCTTCCGTTGTTTTCATGAATGCACCAGCACCCGTTTTAACATCCAAAACGATTGCATCTGCACCTGCTGCAATTTTCTTACTCATGATGGAACTGGCGATCAGTGGAATGGAGTTAACGGTAGCTGTTACGTCACGCAGTGCATAGAGCTTTTTGTCTGCAGGCGTTAGGTTACCACTTTGTCCGATAACTGCAACCTTATGTTCGTTTACGAGACGAATGAACTCTTCTTTTTCAAGCTCTACGTGGAAACCAGCAACGGATTCCAGCTTGTCTGTTGTACCACCCGTGTGACCAAGTCCACGTCCGGACATTTTGGCAACAGGTACATCTAGCGCAGCAACAAGCGGAGCCAGTACCAGTGTTGTTGTATCGCCCACTCCTCCCGTGGAGTGCTTGTCTACTTTGATGCCTTCGATAGCGGACAGGTCAATCGTTTCACCGGAATTTACCATCGACATTGTCAGATCGGCGCGTTCCTTGTCTGTCATATCTTTGAAGAATACCGCCATCGCCCAAGCGCTGACTTGATAGTCTGGGATCTCTCCTTGTGTGTATCCTTGAACAACAAAATCAATCTCAGCTGTTGTCAGTTCTTTTCCGTCGCGTTTCTTAGCAATAATGTCTACCATTCTCATGATGATCTCTCCTCGGGTAAATGATTTGTATAGAACACTTTGTACTGGGACCGTTCCGGCTCCGGATCGTTCCTTCAACGCTTTGCTTCTTCAGAATCGATTCCGGGTCCTTCACTCTGTGCTTAAAACAAAAGTTTCGATTAAACTCAAATGATTATGAATATAAAATACAACAATTACAGTGTGATTGCTGTGTCCAGGGCAACTACCATCATGTCGTTGAACGTTTTTTGACGCTCTTCGGCAGATGTTTCTTCGCCTGTCAGCAAGTGGTCACTTACCGTCAGGATGGTCAGTGCGTTAACACCAAACTTGGCAGCGATAGTGTACAATGCTGTTGTTTCCATCTCTACGCCGAGTACGCCGTGTTTCATCAACTTCTCGGTTACGGAACGGTCATCGCGGTAGAAAGAATCGGAGCTGAATACGTTACCGACGTGAATCTTCATACCTTTAGCTGTTGCACGGTCATATGCTTCTTTCAGCAGGGAGAACGTAGCGATTGGTGAGAAGTCATAACCACCGAATACGTGTTTGTTCATGCTGGAATCTGTACATGCTGCTTGTGCAAGGATAACGTCACGTACACGTACATGCTCCTGCATACCGCCACAAGTACCCACACGAATCAGGTTTTTCACGCCATATTCGCTGATCAATTCGTTAGCATAGATTGCGAAGGACGGAATACCCATCCCTGAACCTTGCACCGAAATCCGGTGTCCTTGATATGTACCTGTGTAACCGAGCATTCCACGAACTTCGTTGTAACATACAACATCTTCGAGGTACGTATCTGCAATATATTTCGCGCGCAAAGGGTCTCCTGGCAATAGGATCGTTTCTGCGATATCCCCGGGTTTTGCTCCAATATGTGTACTCATGAATGAATCTCCTCCAGTTATACAAATTAGTCTATTATGATGGCAGGACCGGAGCAGGCAAGCTACTCCGACCTCCCCTATCCAGTTTTGAAAAACTTATTTCAAATCTTTCAGGAAGCTGGTGCCGTATTCCGGCATTTTCACTCCAAAGTTCTCGGCGACGGTTGCGCCAAGGTCAGCAAATGTGCTGCGCAGATCAAGCTTTTTGCCCTCGCTGAAGCGCGGAGAGTAGGCAAGCAGTGGTACGTATTCACGTGTATGGTCTGTACCACGGTATGTTGGATCGTTACCATGGTCAGCTGTGATCAGCAGCAGATCATCATTGGTCATTTTGGCAAAAATCTCTGGCAGCCGTGCATCATATTCTTCAAGTGCCTGAGCATAACCTTGCGGATCACGACGGTGACCGTACAGGGCATCAAAATCAACCAGGTTCAGGAAGCTGAGTCCAGTGAACTCTTCATCCATCGTTTCAGACAACTTGTCCATGCCATCCATGTTGGAGACGGTACGAACAGCCTTGGTCACACCTTCGCCATCATAGATATCTGCGATTTTACCCAAAGCAATCACATCAAATCCACCATCTTGCAGTTCATTCATAACAGTACGACCAAAAGGTTTGAGCGCATAGTCATGACGATTCGCAGTACGTTTCCAGTTACCCGCTTCTCCTACAAATGGACGTGCAATAATGCGGCCGAGCATGTACGGATCTTCAAGTGTAATCTCACGGCAGAACTCACAGATCTCATACAGTTCTTTCAGTGGAACAACGTCCTCATGTGCTGCAATTTGCAGAACCGAATCCGCGGATGTATATACGATGAGCGCGCCAGTTTCAACATGTTCTGCACCCAGCTCATCCAGAATTTCCGTGCCACTGGCCGGTTTGTTACCAATTACTTTGCGGCCCGTTTTCTCTTCAATGCGCTGAATCAACTCATCGGGAAAACCATTCTCGAACACACGGAAAGGTGTATCAATGTAAAGACCCATCAGCTCCCAGTGACCTGTCATTGTGTCTTTGCCTCTGGATGCTTCCTGCATCTTGGTGTAATACGCTTTAGGTGCATCCGCTACAGGGACACCCTCAATTTCTTTGATGTTGGACAGTCCGAGACTGGCCATGTGAGGCATTTTCAGACCTCCGCGTTCACGTGCAATGTGACCGAAGGTATCTACATCAAAATCATCAAATTCTGCTGCATCCGGCGCTTCGCCGATCCCTACAGAATCCATAACGATCAGATGTACTCTTTTGAATGTTGACATAACCTAAGCACTCCTTCCAATAATCCGGTTTACAAGAACAGTCCAGTAATGATCGCTGACAGCACGCTGACAAGCGAAGCACCGTAAAGCAGTTTCAGACCGAAGCGGGCGACCACATTACCTTGCTTCTCATGGAGTCCCTTCACCGCACCAGCAATGATACCGATGGAGGAGAAGTTGGCAAACGACACGAGGAAGACAGATACGATACCCGTTGTTCTGGCAGACATTGCAGTCTCCTTCAAATTAAGCATAGCTACGAATTCGTTGGACACCATTTTGGTTGCCATAATACTTCCTGCCTGAATCGCTTCTTTCCATGGAACACCCATGATAAAGGCAAATGGTGCAAACACATAACCAAGTAGCTCCTGGAACGAAATGCCAAGCACCGCGCTGAAAATTCCGTTAACAAGTGCGATCAAGGCAACAAAACCGATTAACATCGCAGCTACGATGATAGCAACTTTGAATCCATCCAGGATGTATTCGCCGAGCATTTCGAAGAAGGACTGTTTCTCCTCTTCCTGTACTTCCAATATATCTTCTTCCTCTGTAACCTCATAAGGATTCACAATAGAAGCAATGATAAAACCGCCAAACAGGTTCAGTACAAGAGCTGTAACCACATATTTCGGCTCGATCATGGTCATATAAGCACCAACAATCGACATCGATACCGTGGACATCGCCGAAGCACACAAGGTGTACAGCCGATGTTTTGGCAACAACCCAATTTGTTTTTTCACAGAAATGAACACTTCAGATTGCCCCAATACAGCCGAAGCAACCGCGTTATATGATTCCAGTCTGCCCATTCCGTTGATTTTGCTTAATACCAGACCAATATATTTTATAACAAAAGGCAAGATTCGGATATACTGCAATATCCCAATGAGTGCCGAGATGACAACAATCGGCATCAATACGCTGAGGAAGAACGGCGCCCCCCCGCTCTCTGCACCTACGGTAGTTAAACCCCCAAATACAAATGCGATACCTTCATTCGCATAGTCGAGTAAACTTTTAAATACGGTCGCGAAACCGCCAATTAAAAAAGTACCCACTCCTGTATTCAACAGAGCATAAGCTAGTATAACTTGCAAAACAATCATGATAGCCAGCGGCCGGTAACGTATCTGCTTTTTGCCGTTGCTTGCGATATAAGCCAGTCCAAAAACAACGAGTAAGCCGATAATGGCAATTAGAAATTTCATTTGATTTCTCCTTTGAAGGTAGTTAAGCCGGATGTGA
Source organism: Paenibacillus sp. 10L310 (assembly GCF_056395745.1). Classification (NCBI taxonomy): domain Bacteria; kingdom Bacillati; phylum Bacillota; class Bacilli; order Caryophanales; family Paenibacillaceae; genus Paenibacillus; species Paenibacillus sp. 10L310. The sequence continues at coordinate 6,699 of NZ_JBFTKC010000003.1, forward strand.
AAATTCAGCTCAAAGGGCTCTTAAGCATTCTTATCAGTAATCTTTCAGAAAACTTATGAAGCGCTTACAATAAGTTCAGTTAATTAAAATATAAGTGTAAGTTGTATTCCCTGTACCTGAGTCGAACGCCCAAGTACAGAGAATATAACATTACTTTTATTTATTAAGCTTTATCTTGATAAGATGCTTTTGCTTAATAAGAAGATGTAGACTGACCACCCTGCATGATCTTCACGCCAGAGCTTGCACCGATACGAGTCGCACCCGCTTCGATCATTTTCTGCATATCTTCCAGGCTACGTACGCCACCGGAAGCTTTAACGCCAACATCAGGACCTACAGTACGACGCATCAAAGCGATATCTTCTGGCGTTGCTCCACCTGTGGAGAAACCTGTAGAAGTTTTAACAAAATCAGCTCCAGCTCGCACAGCTGCCTGACAAGCACGTACTTTCTCTTCATCCGTCAACAGACAAGCTTCAATAATAACTTTCACCAAAGCTTTACCCGCAGCCGCTTCAACGACAACACGAATATCTTGTTCAACGTAATCATCTTTGCCATCTTTCAAAGCACTGATGTTGATGACCGTATCGACTTCAGTTGCACCTTTAGCAATCGCATCTTTCGTTTCGAAAGCTTTTGTCTCCGATGTAGATGCTCCCAGAGGGAAACCAATAACGGTGCAGATATCTACGCCAGTACCCTGCAACTGCTCAGCAGCATAAGCAACCCAGCCTGGATTAACACATACGGAAGCAAACTGGTATTGCTTCGCTTCTTCGGTTAACTTGGCCATTTCACTTTGCGTTGCGTCCGCACGAAGCAACGTATGGTCGATCATTTTCGCTAATTGTGGTGTAGTCAATTGAATCTCTCCCTTATCTGAACTAGTTATTTTCTATACACTTACACTAACATGAACATATGTAAAAATCAACTTGAACTTTTGTTCACAGTTACACTTACATTTCTTCTTCGTTATATTTTCTTCCTAAAAAAGCAAAACATCCGCCCTGTTTGCATGGCAGATGTTGTCATCCATATCCATTTGAAATTAAAATCGAAGTAATGCCTGCGCTGTGTACTGATCCGTGACCAGAATATTTGCGTAATGACCTTTGAGCGCGGCGTGTATGGCTTCAATTTTGCGTTGTCCCCCAGCGACAAGGATTGATTTTTCCTTATTTCTCAACTCGGCTAGATCAATTCCAACGGTTCTGCTGTTAATCTCTTCACTGATCAACTGACCTTCCGCGTCGAAAAAGCGTGAACAAATGTCACCTGCACCGGAGTTCATCAGCAATTGTTGCTCTTCTTCATTGAAGTAACCGAGCCTGAACAGTAACGCATCTTCCTTCACAGTACCCACGGTAAACAAAGCAATGTTGGCCTGTCTCCCAAGTTCCACGATTCTGCCGATATGTCGATCCGCTTCCACCATGTTTTTCACTTCAATGTTGTCGAAAATAACAGGCAGCGGCAGATACCTTGGTACCGTATGGAATGCCTCAGCGAACAAATGAACAATCTCAGCGGCATACGTATTGACATGGGAGTGGCTTACGCCCCCCTTCAATTGCACGACTTCGACACCTTTAACCTGCTTGGGACGAAGCTGGCGTGCTACAGCATGCATGGTTGTTCCCCAAGTCACCCCGATAATATCTGCATCCTGAACCGTCTCTTGAAGGTAGTCTGCTGCTCTTTTGCTGATATGCTTCTGTATTTCCTCATCACTCTTCAACGGGGTAAAACACACAAGTGCCGTATCCAGATCATATTTTGACTTAAGTTCTCCGGCAATGATGTCGATATCCTCCAGCGGGTCCATAATTTCAATCCGGACATATCCACGATCTTTGGCGTACTGAAGTAACCTTGATACGGTTGGACGCGACACGCCCAACCTTGCGGCAATATCCTGCTGGCTATAATCGGACTGATAATACAATTTCGCTGCTTCAATGCTTAATCGTTGCTTCTCCAGGTCCATTCCCATGTGCGCTCATCTCACTCATCCTATTGTCTTTGGAAAATAAATACTCGTCCTGTATATTATACATGGATTGAGTATCCGGTCACCATATAACATCCAATTCAGTATCATGATCGATCCATTCATTCATATCCCTTTCTGACGTATAAAAATGGGGAAACGATGCATACTACTGCGGTCGCTTCATCATTGCCAAGATCACTTCACCCCATTAATCGCACAGAGAGGAAGAACTACATGTCTACCTTATTGTATATTACTGCCCATCCTCATGATCATGAAACCTCCTTCAGCATGGCTACGGGCAAAGCATTTATTGATGCTTATCGTGAAAGTCACCCATCTGATGAGGTTGTTCACCTCGATCTGTATCGCTCGGATATTCCGCATATCGATGCGGATGTCTTCAGTGGTTGGGGCAAACTGCAATCGGGCAGTGATCTGACTGCCGAAGAACAGACCAAAGTAAGCCGTTTGAATGAACTATCGGATCAATTTGCCTCAGCAGATAAATATGTTTTTGTAACTCCGATGTGGAACTTCTCATTCCCTCCTATTCTGAAGGCTTATGTGGACTCGATCTGCGTAGCTGGCAAAACATTTCGTTATACCGAACAAGGTCCTGTCGGACTGCTGTCTGATAAAAAAGCACTGCATATTCAGGCCCGCGGCGGCATTTATTCCGAAGGCCCAGCGGCTCAGATGGAATCCGGTCATCGTTACTTAAGCATTATCATGTCATTCCTCGGTGTGCCGAAGCTTGATGGCATTTTTGTTGAGGGGCATAATCAATATAAAGATCGTGCAGATGAGATCAAGCAACAAGCTATAGAGCAAGCACGCACTTTCGCGAAACAGTTTTAAGAGAGGTAGTTCAAAAAGTTGAATATCACTCAAAACATAAACAAAACCCGCGTGCGACCTAGGGGATGATCCCAGGAGACACGCGGGTTTTCAATGTATAATCAACCTAGAGCTTACTGATGTCCAGCACTGGCACGGCTCATGGTTTCAAGTTTACGTGTGATCGCATGACGGTCTACTTTCAATCCCCAGATCATTTCAATAATCTGTTCTTTCTCCTCAGGACTGTCGGCATGCTTCAATTGCATTAACAGATCATGCATTTGTTCATTAATGCCTTCAAATTGAATCCATAAATCCTGTCTCACCTCTTTGGAATCCAGATGATGATTCGCATCGACTTCTTCCTTCAATGCTTGCAGAATAGCATCTTTCCATTCGTCATCACCTAGCTGTTTCGCAATGTTCAGGAGATCCAGATAATCGTCAACAAGAAGTGAGTTCAATTCAGCATGTGTTTTCATCGTTTATTGCATCCCCTTTTCGTCTATTTACCAAGTATTATACTCGGTATTTCAGGATATGCAATAGCTGTCGGAAAAAGTTGATTTATGTAGCCTGTCCCTTCAACCTGTGAACAAGCAAATTACACAAGACAAAACCGATCAAAACGTACACACCGATCATCCCCACAATGCCTATCCATCCAAGATGACTGTAAAGCAGTCCACCTCCTGTTCCACTTACGCTTGAACCAAGATAGTAGAAAAATAAATACAACGCATTGGCCTGGGATTTGTGCTGATTGGCCACGAGTCCAACCCAGCTGCTTGCGATGGAATGACCGCCAAAGAAACCAAAGGCAAACAGGGCGAGTCCGATAATTTTGACCCAAAGCGCTGGATGAACGGTACAGACTGCACCAGCCAGAATAATTCCCAGCGCGATTCCAAGCACATGTGACCTGCCGTACCGATCTGCCAGCCTGCCCATCCAGGTGCTGCTTACCGTGCCCATCAGATATACCACAAAAAGACTTCCAACGATAGACTGGCTAAGATGATAGGGTTCACCCGTTAATTCAAAACCGATATAGTTGAACAGGGTCACGAATCCCCCCATCAGGAGAAAACCGAGTCCATACAGGCATAACAGCCTTGGATTGCGACATTGTGACCACAAAAGAGGTATTGGATTTTTGAATCCGGGTGCAGCTTTGACAAAATGACGGGATGGCGGGATGACAAGCCAAAAAATAACGGCTGCACACAGTCCAAGAATACCAATGAAACCCACAGCAGCGCGCCAACTGAACCAATCTGTCACCACACCGCTGATGAAACGGCCGGCCATGCCTCCTATCGAATTGCCACTTATATATAGGCCCATAGCATAACCAAGACTTCTAGGTTCAATTTCTTCTGACAAATATGTCATAGCTATCGCTGGCAACCCCGCGAGTGCCACACCCTGGAGAATACGAAGTAGAAGAAGCTCCGTATATCCCGGGCTGAATGCGCTGAGCAAAGCAATAACAGAAGATATCACCAGTGCAGCTGTCATTATAAAGCGTCGGCCCACAGAATCAGACAAGGACCCGATGAACAGCATCGTCAGTGCCATGGCGATCGTTGTAACGGATAACGTAAGACTGGCGTGTGCCGGCGTAATGGAGAATGCGTTGCTAATCTCAGGCATCAGGGGCTGGAGGCTGTAGAGCAAAGCAAAAGTGACAAAACCTCCGGCGAACAGCGCAAGGCTAATGTTACGAAACGTCTTAGTTCCCTGCTGAATCATGGATGTTCCAACTTTCCCAGTAAGAAAGCTTCTTGGATCGACTGTGGTCTGATCGCCGGTCAGCGAAGCCTTCCATCTATCGTTATTTAGTGAACAAATTCCGCTCCATATGGGTTAAAAAATCATAACCATCTGGCGTTACAACAATTGTATCTTCGATTTGGAATCCACCAGCACCTAGCTCGTAATATGGTACCTCAACACATAACACCATACCGGGCTCCAGTATACGCTGGTCCCCAGGGGAGAGGGTTATATCGTCGTACAGTTCCAACCCGATGGCATGTCCGACATGCTGACGTCGGTAATGTGGAATCCCTTCACGCTGTACGCGAGATACTGCCGCATGGAATACTTCCGACGCCTTGACGCCAGGGCGCACCGTTTCAAGTGCCGTCTCCCATCCACTTTTGACCGCAGCAAAATGTTTTTTCATCCAAGCGGTAGGCTCCCCTGCAACAACCGTGCGGCCCGTATCTCCCCAGTATCCTTCCAGCTGCAGGCAAAGATCGAAACGGACCTGATCTCCAACCTCAATCATATGAAAATAATTTTCGATGAGTGGTAGCGCACTACGTGGCCCTGCCCCTACCGCTGTCATTGCCGGAGTTCCACCCGCTCTCATCACAGCCAGACGATAATGATCGGCAAGTTGCTTCTCATGAACACCTGCTGCAATCAGGTCAATTAGTTCCTGCTCAATCCGTTCATTTAATTGGGCAGCCTGACGCAGTTGCTCGATCTCAAAAGGGGTCTTGACCAGACGGATTTCTCGGAACAACTTATATGCGGGAATTACCGGTCTGTCAGGAACCTCCTCCCTGATTCTAGCCAGAATATCGGGAGCGATCCGCATCTCATCGATTCCAATCGGCTGATCTTCGATCTCAAGCTGTTTTAATGCAGCCTTGAGTGCTTCAACAGGACCCGGATGAATAACCGTCGTTTGCAGAAGAGAATAAAAGAGATCAATGTCGTCAGTGGAAGGTTTGCCTTCAATTGAACCTTCCACAAAGAAATCACTGTAGGCAAATATATCTACCCCCGTAATACCGAACTGAGCTACAACGCCTAACCGATTCGTTGGAATGACGATACAAGGCTTTGCAGATCTGTCGGCAGGTAAAACAGCATAAATCTGCATGGTCCAGTTGCTTGCGCGTAGCTGGGACCCGATGACATAGTGAATATTCTCCGGAGTTGTTGCGATCAGGGCGCTTAGCCCTTGAGTTTTCATCACTTCTTCCGCCCGGTCCCAGTTAAGACCTGAGCTATGGGATAGATGCTGTGAATTATTCATTTTGATCCAGTCCTCCTTTTGTTTTCCTGCGACCAAACAAACTTTCAAGTCCTGGTACAGAGCACAACACTAGTTTAATCGTCATAAACAGAGCCAGCGCAAACGCGATCAGAACAACAGACACCACGGCTATCGTTGGGTCCTGCCATTTCTCCATATACAGGAATAGTTGTATTGGCAACGTGTAGCTGTCCTGACGGAGCAGCAACAGAGCAGCCTCTACCTGATCAAAAGTGAAGACAAAAGCGATTGACCCTGACAAAAGCAGGGATAGTCGGAGCTGTGGCAGCGTAATTGTGAAAAAAATGCGTATCGGCCCAGCACCAAGGTCCGCGGCAGCTTCCCGATGAGCCGGGTGCAGATTGGCTAACGCACTGCCAACAATAGTGAGCACAAATGGCAGCACAATGACCGCTTCACCCAAAATAAGTGCAAACAGTCCGCCTGCAATATGCATTTTTGAGAATAAAATCAGGTATGCAATACCCAGCGTAATTTTTGGCATAACCATTGGAGATACAAAAAATGCCCTTAAGATACCAGAGCCCGGGAAAGGGTATTGCACGATTGCTAACGCAGCAAGCGTACCTGTGATCAAAGCCAGCAGAACCGCCCCTGTAGAAGCAATAAGGCTGTTCTTGAATGCATCGAGAAACTGGGTTTGCTCACTCAGATTGGCATACCACTTCAAGGTGAGACCTTCCGGGGGAAATTTGCTGGCTGAACCTGAGCCTACAGATGTCAACATAATCATCAGCAGTGGCAGCAGCAAATAAATCGCTACGGCACCCACAAAGATGTAGAGTAACAGCTTGGTGCCCCTGTTCGACTTAACCATACGCCTGACCTCCCTTGCGGGAACGACGGAACATCAACGTTTCTGCTCCTTTATTCACAAGCAACGAAACAACAATGGAAGACACAAGTAAAAACAGGCTGGCAACCGCAGCCATCGGCCAGTTGGTGTCCAAGGTTCGCTGATATATAAATACCGGAAGTGTCATGACTCTTCCCCCGCCGATCAGCTGAGGTGTGGTGAATGCGGTGAGACATAGCGTGAACACAATCTGCACCCCGCTTGCAATGCCTCTTGCCGATAAAGGCAGGGTAATGGTCAGGAACGTTCTCCAGCTGCCCGCCCCCAGATCCTGAGCAGCTGCCTTTAAGGAAGCGTCACTTTGGGACAGTACATTTAGAATCGGAAAGACCATAAATGGCAGGAAAATATGGACAAGGGCCACGACAACACCTGTCTCGTTGTATATCATGCTGAATCCTTCCTCGGTTAGCCCCAGACGGATGAACAGCCAGTTCATGAAGCCCTGTTTGGACAACAAAAGCTGCCATCCGTAAGAACGCACAACGGCACTGACCAGTAGCGGAAGAAACGTGAGCAGCAGCAACAATTGCTTCATGCCAGGCTTCTTTAGACCCGCAATGCAATAGGCCAGCGGATAGGCAAGCAGAAGACTCCATAGCGTAACCTTGAAGGCAATGCGAAACGTTGTGCCAATCAGCTTCCAATAATAAGGGTCGGACAGAAACGCACGATAAGCTCCTAAATCCCAGCCCCGAATAAGCTTTCCATTCTCATACATATCAAAGCTATATCTGCCAAAGATCAGCAACCCACCCAGATACACGATGCCCATCAGAGCAAGCGCAGGCAACAGAAGCAGTAACCGGGTTACCCATGTGCGGTTTCCAAAGGAATACAGATTCACGATCCGTTCCGCGATCCGGTTCATATTCTTGCCCCCTGTACACGGTCATCAATGGGTTCGGATAACAAGAGCGCGTCCTCTGGATCAAAGCCAACCTGTATTGGCTCACCTGGACTATAACGTGAGGTTCCCCGCTGATGCAGCACACTGGCCTGAATTAGAAAACCCTCAGCAATCTGCACGTTGTATCGAATATTTGCTCCGCCATACACCGCTTCAATCACGTGTCCATCCAGCTTGTTCAGGCAATGAGTTGCATCTTCTCCAAGTCGAATATACTCATTGCGGATTGATAAGGAATGTCGTGCTCCCGCTTTCGGTACAGCATTGCCATCACTGACTTTCACCAGCAATGGCTTGCCGAAGCATTCCACCCGAATTCCATTCACATCATGTCCCAGTACTTCCGTCTCAAAGAGATTGGTATCTCCAATAAACTTGGCCACGAAACTATCGGTCGGTCTTTCATAGATTTCATCAGGGGTTGCGTATTGCAGCAGCCTTCCATCGCGCATAACGCCAATTCGGTCAGACATATTCATGGCTTCGCTCTGATCATGCGTTACAAAGATAAACGTTCCGCCGAATTCACGCTGGATGCGTTTCAGTTCACGCTGCATATCGAGACGCAGCTGCATGTCCAATGCAGAGAGAGGTTCATCAAGCAGCAGCACTTCGGGTCTGTTGATCAGTGCGCGAGCAATGGCGACGCGTTGGGCCTGCCCCCCGGACAGCTCGGATACAGCACGCCTGCCATAGTCTCCGAGCTGGACTAGATCAAGCATTTCACCTACCTGCCGTTGGATATCGGCTTTTGGTAACTTCTTCACCTTTAGCCCATAGGCAATGTTGTTGAATACATCCATATGAGGGAACAGCGCAAGCTGCTGAAAAATCATATTGCTATTGCGTCCATAAGCCGGGATGCCAGTAACATCCCGACCTCCCAGCATAATGGTGCCCTGATCCGGTTGCTCAAGTCCCCCAAGCATGCGCAGCAGTGTGGTTTTGCCACAGCCACTCGGACCAAGCAAGGAAACGAATTCGCCCTTTTTCACTTGGAGTGTTACTTGATCAACGGCGGCTCGCTCACCATAAGTCTTCGTGACTTCCCTTGTTTCAATGGATATGGTCTCTTGTCCGCTGCTCATCTCTGATTCCCTCCCATCCATTCCAGGTTCATAACAAGACCCGGAATCGTAGTGTACCTGGCAACAATCCTTTTATTGAAGCTTTGTTTTCACGAGTCGATCCCATAGTTCTTTCCAAGAAGAACTGTTCTGTGCAAGCACATCCCAGTCTGGATTAATGCCGTTACTTTGCGTTTCGACGGAGAATGAAGGATCATCCTTGTACTTGTCCGGAACTGCAGCTGTCGTACTGGTTACCGGCGTACCCGTAGCTTCTGCATATTGTGACAGCGCCTCGGCGCTCAACAACTCGTTAATAATTTCATTTGCAACACGTGCTTGCTCAGGTGTTGAGCCCTTCACTACCTGAAGTGTGTACGGGAAGGAGATGGCACCTTCACTCGGATACGTTACAGCAAGTGGAGAACCACCATCAATCCATGTCTGTGCAACCTGTGCACTGAATGGGGCAATGAGCGCATCACCTGACTCCAGCAGTGCCTTCAGCTGATCATTGGATGAAACCAATGTGCCAATCTGGTCACTGCGATCTGCCCAGAACTGGAAGGCTGGCTCGGGATTTTCATAGGATGCGCCAATCTCTTGACCTTTGGTAGCAATAAGTGGGGAGATATAGGAATAGAACATGTAGTCCCAGAGCGCAGTTTTTCCTTTGAACTCCTCGTTATCCCATAGATCGTTCCAGCTGGTAGGTGGCGTTTTCACCAGATCTTTGTTATATACCAGGGCGAAGCTCGAAACGCCCCAGACCACACCTTTATTGTCTGGCTTGTGGAAGGACTCGGGAATATCCTTAATATTGGTCACGATGCTGGTATCCAGTGGCTCCCACATGTCATCATTCAAGCCTTTTGCCGTCGCATCTGCATTGAAGTAACCGAAGTTAACAATCGGATTGTTGGCATCAGCCTGCTTGCCTGCGACCATCTTGGGGTACATTACCGAATTGGAGGATTCCTCAAAGGTGACTTCAACGTTGGGATGTTCTTTCACATACTCGGCAACCACTTCTTTCGGAACGACATCCTGATTGGAGCCAGCCCAGATAAACATCGTCAGCTTAACTTTGTCTCCGCTTGCTCCTGAAGAGTCGCTCTCTCCGGCAGTATTACTTGAGCTGCCTGCTCCACCGCAGGCGGAAAGCACCAATGTACCGGCCAGTGTCAGAGAGGCGAGGCTGAGAAAGCGTTTTTTGTTGGATTTGAACATGCAAATTCCCCCATCCATGTAGTTGGTTTTACCGATAAGACAGAACTAGATAGTCTCCATACACTTGATCAATGCAACCCTATTTGCTGGCGTAAACCTTCCATAATGTCGGATATCTCCCGTGGATTTACAGATAGGGAATCCTTATACTTCTCCTCTACAACGCCCATGGTCTGACGCTTCAGGTAGTCTCTTAGTGCAAGCGGAGCATTCAGCAAGGCCTGATTCAGTGTTACCTGCATCTCATCGCTCCATATGTCTTCAAATTGCTCCCGCGCCTTGCCAAAGGCGAATTCCTCCTGCTGCCGTGGTCGCTTGGCTCGCATTTGTTCGGTATCGCTCTCGTTCAGCTCCAGGCCGTCAATCACAACACCATATAACTCAAGAGCTTTCTTCGGGGATACCAGCCCACTTCTTACATCCTCCAGAACTAGGCGTGGTTCACGTTCAAGTGGATCACCATATCCGCCTCCGCCTTGCGACAGGAACGTAACCGTTTCTCCAGGTTGAAGCAGCAGCTCATCAATTCTTCCCAGATGATGCTCACTTGCACGTCCAGCATTAAGAATCGCTTCTCCATGTGAACCTACGCCACCACCGAGCCTGCCCCAGGGCTGGAACTCCATACGCTCCATGTTTCTGGCCGTCATCACGGTATCCGGTGTTAGAATTCTGACACATAAATCAATTCCGCTTCCGCCACGGAAGGTTCCTGCACCCGCCGAGTCAGCACGAAGACCATAATGCTCAATCAACACAGGCATCTCGGATTCCACCGTTTCCGCAGGAATATTCCGAAGATGACCGACCGCAAAATCCATGCCATCAATGCCGTCTTTCATCGGCCTAGCTCCCGAACCTCCGCAGATCGGCTGAATTACGCCCACCTTTTTCTTGCCATCGGATGCATCTGTCATCGCCATCATGACGATGCAGGCTTGTCCAGCTCCTGCCGCGGGAACCATACTGCCCTGAGCTTTCCCCAGTGCTCCCGTGATAACGTCCATCAGCCGGATAAAGGTCGCAGCACGTGCCCCAACTGCTGCCATCGGCTCCGGGTTTAGTACGGAAGCAGGCGGCGCGTAATTTCGCACCATACGAATCATGCCCGAATTCCAAGGAATGGTCGGATCGAGCGTACGGAAATAACGAATGAGTGCGGGCACCAGCATGTAATGGCCCTGTTGGTTGTGGGTAGGAATGTTGAATGAAGCCCTAACCTGAGGATCGGTGCCGCTAAAGTCCAGATGAATGTCACTACCTGCAATCGTCATCTTGCAACGCAACCGAATAGGATATCCCCCTGGTCCTTTCTCCAGATAGTCCCAGAAGTCATAGGAACCGTCCGGGATATCTTGCACGATAACACGTGCCTTCAGCTCGGCATATTCCAGCAAATGTTCGATGCCCTGCTGGATTTTTCCCACGCCATATCGTGCAATGAGTTCCTCAAGCCGTTGCTCTCCCCGATTCAATGCAGCCATAAGCGCTTTGAGATCACCGAGATTTTGCTCCGGAATTCGGCTGTTGTCCATAAACATTCGCAGGATCTGCTCGTTGAGAACACCAGCTTCATACAGCTTGACTGGTGCAATTCGAATGCCTTCCATATGAATATCGTAGGCGCTGGGAGATACGCTCCCCGGTACCTTGCCGCCCACATCGGATGAATGGACAAAGCACATGCCGTAAGCAATGATTCGCCCTTCGTGAAAATAAGGCTTGATGAGATGAATGTCTGGAAGGTGTGTGACCATGCCTTTGGTGGAATAAGGATCATTACATATGACGAGATCCCCTTCTTTCCAGTCTTCTATACTGTTAATGGTCGCAGCAGCAGGGATGCCCAGGGACAGATTGTAACCCGTCTCCAGCGGCGATCCGAACGTTTCCCCGGATGGAGATAAGAGGTAGGTTCCAAAATCGCCAGTTTCTTTGACAAAAGCGGTGAATCCTGTGCGCAGAACAACATTTGCCATCTCTTCCACGGCAGCTTGAATCCGGTTGTTAAAAATCTCAAGAAAGACCTTGTCGCCGATCATGCTTCCACCTCCCCAATCACGTTCCCATGCACATCCCGGTATACCTTATATCCTGGCGGAATAAAGATCGTTGTATCATATTCCTCCACAATAATGGGCCCGGGGATGGGGGCATCCACCGATGGAATTTGTCCCCTTTTCAGTGCCTTGGCAATCTGCTGTACATGGTCAAAGGTGATGAGCCTTTCTTCCGCTACACTCTCATCAAATGGCAAATTTGCCGGATCTACCGTGTTATGGGTAGGTAAAACACCAACAATGGTTGCTCTGAGACTTACAAACATAACCTCTGCCTCTGGCTGACTGATGCCAAACACGTTTTGGTAAGACGTATGGAATTTAACCCCTGCCTTCTTGGGATCTTCAATTTCTTCCAATGTCAGCGTGACCTCTATATCAAAGGCCTGTCCCTCATATCGCATATCCGCACTGTATAGGCAATAAATATTGTCCAGCTTGACACCACAACGGGCTTCCTCTTCGACCCAGCTACGTCCCTGGTTTTCCAATTCAGCAAAAAGAGAGCTCAATTCACCAGACTCCAGAGTCTGGGTACTTTTGTGTAACGTATGAACGAAATCATTGCGGAGATTGGCGACCGTGCAGCCCATGGCACACAGTGTTCCCGGAGATGGCGGTATCAACACTCTGCCGATACCTACCTCACGTGCCATCAGAAAAGCATGCATCGGGCCTGCTCCACCATATGCGAGCAACGTAAAATCGCGGGGATCCACGCCCTTGCGAGCCATGAGGGGAGAAAACTGGGCGTACATATTGGCAGTTGCCACATCAAGAATGGCTTGTGCAGTCTGTTCGGCATTCAGTCCAAGCTTCTCTCCCAGATTGCCCAGAGTACGCTCTGCAAGTTCTGGATACAGACTCATTTGTCCGCCAAGGAAACGGTCAGCATGCAGGATACCGAGCTGTAGATAGGCATCTGTGGTTGTCGGCTCTTCTCCCCCGCGCTGATAACATGCCGGACCGGGGTTGGCTCCCGCGCTGCGTGGCCCAACCTTGAGTACGCCCACGGAATCGAGCCAGGCAATTGAACCACCACCTGCTCCTATAGCCGTTACATCAACAGCGGGAATGATGACAGGAAAATCTCCAACCTTGTTCTCAGAAGAATAACTCGGTTCTTTGTCAATAAGGGCGACATCAACGCTTGTCCCACCCATGTCAAATGTGATGACCTGATGAATGCCCGCTCGTTCAGCAATATGGGTCGCGGCGATTACACCGGAAGCAGGCCCGGACAGAAGCGTACGTACCGGCTCATTAGCCGCTCTGGCAGCCGTCATAATTCCACCGTTGGACATGGTCGACAGCAAGTTGGCTTTGAGGCCGTATGCCTGAATCCCTTCTTGCAGACGCAGGAAGTAAGACCCCATCCGTTCACCTACATAAGCGTTCATGGCCGTTGCGAGTGTTCGTTCGAACTCACGCTGTTGTGGCCAGATGGCGCTGCTTCGGCAGATGAACAGTTGCGGATAACGTTCCCTGATCAGATCTTCTGCAAGCTGCTCATGAGCAGGATTCACATAAGCATGTAAAAAGCTAATCGCCAAAGCGGTAACGCCATCCTCCACCAGCTCATCCACCGATTGCAACAGTTGTTCCTCATTCAGTGGCTGGAGTATGCCTCCACTCGCAATGACCCGTTCATCGACTTCCTTAACGCGATGTCTCGGTACCAGAGCATCGGTCTTGTCACCATACAGATTGGTTGTATCCTCAAGTCGCAACCGGCGGATTTCAAGAATGTCACGGAATCCTTTAGTGACCAGCAGACCTGTAACTGCGCCATTTCGCTCAATCAACGTGTTGACGCCAAGCGTTGTTCCATGCACAAACAGATCAATCTCATGAATATTCACGCCACTCGCCTTCAACTGATCAAGTGCGTTAAAAATCGCCTGTTCCGGAGCTACTGCAATCGATGGCGTCTTCAGCGCCGCAATTACCCTGCCCTGATGGTCCATCACCAGCGCATCCGTGAAAGTACCTCCGATATCTATGCCTAAACGGTAGATTGTGTCCACAAGCTCAACTCCTTTATCACCGGGTCTGTTTCTAAGGAATGTTATTGGTTTTGCATGGCGAAATAACGTTTGACATCATCGATCATTTGGTTGATATGATTCACCATTGCCGCTTCAGCCTGCTCCGGAGAGCCCGCTACAATAGCATCCAGAATCTGCTGATGATCTACAACTAATTCACTTCCTACTCTCCGGCGAATATACGCTGTTTCCAGAAAATCGCGGCTTGTCTCCCATACCAGTTCAACCGCATGCAGAAGAATTTGGTTTTGCGCAGCATAAGCCAGCAATCTGTGAAACTCCCGGTCCTCCTCGTATGGTATAATATTCTTGGAGAGCAATTCATGCTGGTTGGCAATAGATGCTTGCAACAGTACTATGTATTCTTTCGAGGCACGTTGTGCTGCCAAGGAAGCGATCTCCCGCTCAAGTGCCCTTCTGGCAACGAGAACATCTAGCAGAGCCTTTTCCCCGGAATGGTTCAGCATCTGAATTAACTGTGAGTTCACGCTTTGTTGCTGCAAATCTTTTTCCAACGTCTTCATTCGATCCAGACCCTGTTCGGTCAAAGTTCTTCCCTTGCGACCTTCCAGAACTGTAAAACCTTCAACATCCATCTCCATAAGTCTTCTTCCGATGGTTGCCTGACTCAGACCATACGTTTTGCCCAAAGTATGAACCAACGTACTGGCCCCGATGGGAGCATTAGCGTCTCGAAGCTGCTTCAACAGTTCGTATTCCAACTCCATTTCGTTTAGCTCAGGACCCACTGATCTCACCCCTCTTAGATACTTAATTGTTTTTTTATCTTCTTCGTAGTTGTTACTCACTGATGATTAACGTTAGTATACCTTGCAGACATCACAATTTCAACAATTCTCATCAAAATAGTGCGAATTATTCCCTCAACTATACTGTGCACCTTTTCAATTCAAAATTAAAATTAAAAAAGAGCATTTCACATCCTTTATTCCAGCGTTTATCTGGAGGATGCAATCTGCCCTTAAACGTAGCAATCTTTTAAGATCACAAATGTAATCATTAATACTCAAATCAGGTATCAGGACTTGAGTTGTTGCAATAACTGCACACGGTAGGCTTCACTTTCAAGCGATTGAATTTCCTTATATTCTTCGGCAGTAAGCACTTTGGGTTCCCCGGCTGCTTTGGCGATCATATATACCTTCGCGCTTTCTTCCACCACTTGGGTGCGGTAATAGGCTTCGCGGAGGTTTTTACCCGTTGTGACCAATCCGTGATTGACGAGAATGAGTGCCGTATGTTCTTCTACCTTTGCTGAGACTGCATCGGCAAGTTGTTTCGTCGTTGGTAGAACATATGGAACAAATCCGATATCACCTACCAAGGCGGACTGATCAGGGAACAAGTGTGGCAATTCATCGAAAACGAGACTAAGTGCGATCGTATATGCCGGGTGCGTATGCACAATGGCTTGGATATCAGGATTCACACGATAACTGTACAGATGCATCAATACTTCGGAAGATGGACGTGTTGATCCCGCACGAGTCTCTCCTGTCTCGATATCAATGGCGATCCATTCGTCAGGCTCCAGATCCTCAAGTGCATAACCACTCGGAGACAACAACATCGTTCCCCCAGAGCGAGCGCTCAGATTCCCACCGGGTCCTACCACCAACCCTTGGGCAACTGCTCTACGTGCATACTTCGTCAACTCTTCCCTTACTTGTTGTTCAGACATGTTGCTCACCACTCCTCATACTTTTCTTTTTAGCATTTTGCGTCAATGCTCATTGCATTGAATCTATTTATTACCTGTTGATTTGATTTAGACTTTGGTAGTTTTCATAAGCTTCCTGCCACAGCTCTGTATCCTCAGGCTCATAGGTCTCGGGGGAAAAGGAAGCAGCCATGACCTCCCGTACCTCGGCCAAGCTACTCACCTCTCCATGCGCAAGGAATTGCAGCATGCAATTCCCGGCTGAAGTCGCCTCTGCCGGGCCTGCCACAACCGCGACACCGGCTGCATTAGCTGTAAACTGGCATAATAGTCGATTGTGTACACCACCACCAACCATATGAATGACACGAGGTCTTGTACCTGTAACCAACTGCAGTTCATCCAGCGTCTGTCTGAATTCCAGTGCCAGACTTTCCAGAATGCAGCGTACAATCGCTCCAGTCGTTTCAGGCACAGTCTGTCCGGTGAGACTGCATTGTTGCCGTATTCGTTCGGCCATATTCCCTGGGGCCAAATATACGCCATCTCCCGGCGATACATAACTTTGATGTGGCGTTGCCAAGGTAGCCAGTTGAATCAGTTCTTCATGTGTAAAAAGTTGATTCTCCTGCTCCCATTGCCGTTTGCATTCCTGTAGCAGCCACAAGCCTGAACGATTTTTCAGGGTGCGTACTTTTCCACTTACCGTCCCTTCATTGGTGAATCCCAATGCACGACTTCGGTCATCCAATACAGGTGTATCACGCTCCACCCCCATAAGAGACCAGGTACCACAGCTGATAAAAGCGAAATCCGAATCATTCGCAGGTATTGCTGCCAAGGCAGATGCCGTATCATGTGAACCCACAGAGACTACCTGCATCGGTCCAGTCCGTAACTCTTCGCACAACTCATTTGTTAAATCACCCAGCACGGTACCCGGTTGAACGAGTTTTGGAAATAATGTTTCCGGTATACCGAGACGCCCGATCAGATGTTCATTCCAACGCGCCTCGCCTGCATGCAACAGCCCGCTAGTACTTGCAATCGTATACTCACAAGCCTGCTGACCGGATAGATAATAGTGAAATAAATCCGGCATAAATAACATGCGCACATCCGTACGCAAACCTTCGGCCTGCTCTCGTACACTGCCTAGCAGTTGAAATACTGTATTGATCTGCTGCGGCAAAACGCCGGACATGGCATACAGTTCTTCATCTTTCACCATGTGCAGAACTTCTTCCATCCACTGTGCATTGCGTGCTTCCCGATAGTGACGTGGGTTCGAGCACAACCTTCCCGCACCATCCACCAGTCCATAGTCCACTCCCCACGTATCCACTGCTATAGAACGGACCGATGGAGAGACGCCTTGCGTCCCTTTCACAATGCCTTGTTTTAATTCATGAAAAAGTCGCAAGAAATCCCAATACAATCCGTCCCCCAGCTGCACGGGTTCGTTGTTGAATCGATGCACTTCTTGTAACGAGAGTCTGTTTCCATCAAAAGAACCACGGACTACGCGTCCACTCCCGGCGCCGTAATCGGCAGCAAGCACATGTGTTGCTTGATTGCCCATTCTTTCAAGCCTCCTTAACTCTTCGCGATAAGCCGTATTCGAGTTCTGAGCACAGCTTTCAAGAAAAAGCCATGTTACCTCATCTCACAAGGAACATGGCGTTTGACAGGAATGGAACTTTATTTTAACGATACAACGGGCCAAACACACTGCAAGCACGGTAGTCTGCGCTCTCCGGCTCACTTGTGCCGAATAATCCCCATGCACGCGGACGGAAAATTTCCGTTTCAGGTACATTATGCATATTTACCGGAATGCGAAGCATGGAAGCGAGCGTAATCAGATCTGCACCAATATGTCCGTATGAGATGGAGCCATGGTTCGCTCCCCATTGATTCATGACCTCGTATACGGAAGTAAAAGCTCCCGCTCCAGTTAGAACAGGTGCAAACCAAGTGGATGGCCAGGTTGGATCTGTCCGCTGATCCAGCGTATCATGCACATCTTCAGGCAGATCGACTGTGTAACCCTGAGCGATTTGCAACACTGGTCCCAGTCCTTTGACCAGATTTAGACGTGTCATCGTTACAGGCATGCCACCTTTGGTCAGAAAATCCGCTGAATAGCCGCCCCCACGGAAATACTCTACGGATGCCGGTCTCCATGATGTTGCTTTCAGGCAGTCCTGAACTTCCTCATCTGTAATTTCCCAGAAAGGCTTGAGTACAGGCTTACCATCTCTGGACTGTTGCCCAGTGCCATCCAAGGCTGCCGAACCAGAGTTGATTAGATGCAGAATGCCATCCTTTGCGTTTCCTTCCAACTGGTGCCCCGTCACACGCTGTACTGAATCCGGACTCCAATACGTACGCACATCAGCAAAGATCTGCGCCGTATGCGTCAGCAGCGAACCGAATAACATCGATACCCCGTTCAGGCTGTCATTCTCCGTTGCAACCAGATAAGACGCACGTTTGCCATTCCAGTCAAAGGAAGAGTTTAATATCGACTCCAGAAAATCTCCGTTAGGTGAATGATCTGTCCACTGCCGTTGTCCCTGGAAGCCGGATACAATCGCGTGGTGGCCCATCGATTCCTCTGTAAAACCAAGCTCTGCCAATCTTGGGTTGCCCGCCATCAAGTCACGCACAATTTGGGTCATTTTCACAACGGTTTCCCATTCGTACTCTTTGCGTTTGCGATCCGTTTGCAGATGGGCAGCGTTGTTGTCCGGACCCTCGCTACAATTCTCCTTCACCCAGGCCAGTGCGAGCTTATACTCCTCGGGGTCGTAGATTTCTTCTTCGATACGACGAGTGAGTTCACTCATATCCACGTATTCATTACGCATGCCCAGATACTCTTGGAAAAATGAATCGTTCACAATCGAACCTGCAATCCCCATGGATACCGATCCAATGGACAGATACGCTTGCCCTTTCAAGGTCGCGGCTGCAAGACCCGCGCGGCTGAACCGGAGCAATTTCTCACGCACGTCCTCGGGAATTGTTGTATCCCCGCCGTCTTGAACATCCTCTCCATAGATTCCAAAGGCAGGAATCCCCTTCTGTGCATGAGCAGAAAGTACCGCTGCCAGATAGACTGCACCCGGACGTTCAGTTCCGTTAAAACCCCAGATGGCTGTTGGAGTGGATGGTGACATATCCATCGTTTCCGTACCATAACACCAGCATGGTGTCACGGTGATTGTTACGCCAACGTTGGAACGGCTGAATAGTTCTGATGCTGCGGCCGCTTCAGCCACTCCGCCAATACAGGTCTCGGCCACAACACACTCCACAGCGGAGCCGTCAGGATAACGCAGTTCAGCTGCAAGCAGTTCCGCAACAGATGTCGCCATCCTCATCGTTTGTTCTTCCAGTGACTCCCGAACACCTTTGCGTCTTCCATCAATCGTGGGACGAATACCAATCTTGGGAAAAGCCTGCTTATAACGATAATCCTGATGTGTCATACTGGAATGTCCTCCTTCAATTCGTTTCATAGAATTTGGGTTGAATTGAGTAGCCTTCTGTCTGATCCATATGCATTGATTGGAATGAAATAATGACGGAAATACAACCGATACCCGGGTGGCACGCAAGAGCTGCATACACAGATTACCAAGAGCCTTATTTTAGTTTGAATACGTTTACATATTTAAAAAATAACAATAAACCATTTCATTAATTAGCTATGTATGTAGTTCCTCTATTCAAGAAAATGGAACGTGCATGAGCGAATTCAACGAAATGGTTTATGTAGTAAAGACGTTCAGAACCCTTTAGGGTTATCGGTAACCCTAACATAGCACGAGCCTATCTTGCTGTCAATTGACATTATCCTATAGAATGGTAAGACTATGTTGCGGAAAGGTTAGATTCTAATGATTACCATTTACGATATTGCCAAAAAAGCCAACGTCTCCGCCATGACGGTCTCCAAGGTCATTAATCATACAGGCCGTATAAGTTCCGCGACACGTGAACGTGTGCAACAGGTGATCGACGAACTGGGTTACATCCCGAACTCCAATGCACGTAGCCTTGTGCTTCAACGAACCCAGATGCTCTCCCTGCTTATTACGGATATTACCAACCCTTTTTATACAACACTGGCGCGTGGTGCTGAAGATGCAGCCCATCTTCGTGGGTACCGTCTTTTATTCGGCAATAGTGACGAGGATTACAAAAAGGAAAAGGATTATGTAGATGCGATTCTGTCTACTCGTGTGGATGGTGTACTCTTTGCCCCAGCGGGAGATCGTTCTCTCCAACATCTGAAACAGCTGCAGGAACGTCACATTCCGTTTGTTTTTCTGGACCGCACCGTACCTGGCATTACGTCAGATATCATTGCTGGAGATAGCCGGGAAGGCGCGATTGCTCTGATCCGATATCTGGTGCAATTGGGGCACCGGCGCATTGCACTGGTCAATGGTTCTTCGGAGGTTTCTACCGCCAGACTGCGGGAGGAAGGTTATATAGCGGGTTTACGAGAGGCCGGAGCTGATATTGATCCCGAGCTTGTGCTTCGAACCGGGTACCGGGATTTCAGTGATGTAGAGGGACTCGATCGACTACTCTCTCAACCAAATCAACCAACAGCCATTTTTGCAGCCAACAACATGCTGGCGATTGGGGTCATTCGGCTTTTGCGCAAACGAGGACTGCGTGTACCAGAAGACATTTCTGTTGTGTGTTTCGACGATCTGGATCTGGCTTCTGCCTTCGATCCTTTCCTGACTGTAGCTGCACAGCCAGCATATGACTTTGGGTTTCAGGGCGTACAGATGCTGATTGACCGAATTGAGGGTAAGTCCCCTTCCGAAGCCCAAACCGTCATTCTACCGTCAGAACTGCGCATACGGGCATCAGCTACTGCTCCACGTGAGCAAAAATAGAGTTAAGCGCGTGAGTTGACTAAATAATATCGTGTAAATGATTAGTCCCACTTATCTAAATTAGGTCCCGTTCAAATTCGTAAAAATGTACAACATAAACAGGGTGCACCGGAGATTACACTCTGGTTGCACCCTGTTGGATGTTCATTCGCTGAAATAATCCGTCGTTCGAGCCGTTTGGTTCGTCTGTTTCACT
The DNA here is from genome assembly GCF_056395745.1 of Paenibacillus sp. 10L310. Lineage (NCBI taxonomy): Bacteria > Bacillati > Bacillota > Bacilli > Caryophanales > Paenibacillaceae > Paenibacillus > Paenibacillus sp. 10L310. Next base: position 27,593 of record NZ_JBFTKC010000003.1, read on the forward strand.
AAGGCTCGTCGAATTCATTTTGGTTCCATCCGGACCGATATTTCTACCGCTCCGACTGTAATGCAAGAGCGACCTCACGAACGAGTCCCGGGAACCAGTCCATCAAAGGTTCGAACGTATACCCCGCTTGTTCAGCTTTGGTCGTCTCCATCGTCCATGATTGCTCAATTCCGAAGGGTGACATGTCCTCTTTCACCGTTTCCGTGAGGATCTGGGACTGCATGCCCGTGACCGTCTCGATCAGATGTATCATGGCTGACAGCGTAATCGCACCCTTGGAAGCTGCATTCACCGGACCTGTAATGGACGAATGTCCAAGCCAAGCGAGAAATCTTGCCGCTTCGGTGGAATTGATAAATCCAATCTCCGCATCCGGATTTGGCATGCCGATCGGTTTTCCTTTTTGCACATGTTCAATATGAAAATGAAGTCTTCTCGTATAATCATCAATCCCGAGTACAATGGGAATGCGCATCGCCACAACCGGGAAATCCGCTTCCTGAAAAAACACAGCCTCCGCAAGCCGTTTGCCTTCTCCATACGAAAAATCCTCTGCACTTCCATACTGCAATGGATATGTATACGGGTCAAAATCCGTTTCCTTAAATCCAGGTCTGGGATCACCGTACACCGAGAGTGTGGATGTCAGAACGTATCTTTTGGTGCGTCCTGCAAAAGCTTCACATGCCGCTTTCGCCGCATCTGGAGAATAACAAATATTATCGTACACAACATCCCACATGTCTGTCTGTGCAACCTCTGCCAGAGATTCCGGGTCTTTACGATCCATCTTGATTCGGTTTACTTCGGGTCCGAAGTCGACATCCGTTTTACCACGAGTTGCGACTGTGATCTGAGACTTCCCTTCCCACAGCAAGTGATCCACCAGACGTTTACCAAAAAAACGTGTACCCCCAAGTATAAGTACTTTATTCATCCAAAAAACCTCCTATCTTGTTCGATTATGTTTAACAATTTGAAGCATGGTATGAGCATTCCGTTGAAACTCATATGAAGTTGGTTCTTCGGATACCGTACACCCACGCTCTTCGAGTATTAATTTCAACTCATCCATGTGTTTGTAACGTTCGCCAGACAGATCCACTGTTGGAAAAATGCGAACCTCTTGTTTGGTCACACGCAGCAACTCCATTATGGTTGCAACATGAAAATCAACATCCAATCGATCCGCATACGTAAACAGGAAATGGGCGGATAACGTCAGATCGAATTGTTCATCTGCAAAGGGTAGATCCGGGAGCACAGACGCCACATAACGGTCAGGAAACATTCTCATATCTGCGATGCAATCTGTGATGGCACGAGTTCGTTCTTCCTTTAACCCCTGGATTGATCCAAATTGATCCCACACATATCTCCCTTGCACGGGTTCCATCTGTTTCATCGTATGCTCAATGTCCTGAAATCCCTTTATTTCAAGCTCGTCGATCTCGTATTCGTAGGCAATATCCACGGCCACGGGATCAGCACCCAACTTGCGCGCCTGGCTACTGAACGAACATGCTCCACCTGGACAATCCAGAATAGACTTGCCATTAATCTCGTCCACCGTCAGGTTGAACATCTTCATATATTCTTCGAAGGTTCTTCCTATGAAAACGATCTGTTTCAGTTCCAAACCGCCAGAATTACTGGACCGATTACCTTCTCTACGGTTCTTCTTCTTTACTCTACTGTTGCTCTGCTCATCTCTGCTCATCTCGTCTCAGCTTCCTTTCCTGCGCTTGAATCAATCGTTAGGGAACACAAGCCCAATCTGCTTCCGAATCTGATCCATGACCTGCATCGTAACATAGGAGCGTTCATACGTGTTCATGTCAGATTCCTTTTTGCCTTCCTGAACCAGATTCACGAACTCCTCCACTTCATAATACATTGCCGGATGGTTTTGTTCGACTGTGAGCTGCTCCACCGTACCGTCATTGTATCGTATCTCTGCATGTTCCGGTGAACCAATCTTGTCAATGATGATACTGCCCAGTTCCCCCATGATTTCGCTTGGCAGATGAGAGTTGGAGATTTTAGAGTATGTAACGACCGCATCCATCCCATCATAGTCCAGCAGCACACTACCTTGTCCATCCACGCCAGATTCCAGCATCATCGCTTGGGATTGAACCCGGTTAGGTTCACCGAACAACGTAATCAATGGATAGAGACAATACACACCGAGATCCATTAACGCCCCATTAGCGAGTTCAGGCTTGAACGCGTTCAGGACAATCCCCTCTTTGTACTTGTCGTAACGCGAAGAATACTGAGAGTATCCTGCTACGTATTTGCGGACAGGACCGATTTTATGCAGGCTCTTCTGCACCATTTTGAACTGGGGAACAAGAGTCGATTTCATCGCTTCCATGAGCAGAACCTCGTGTTCTCGTGCAGTATCGATCATACTCCGAACTTCGGCGCTATTTGCAGCCAGAGGTTTCTCGCACAATACATGTTTACCGTTTCTCAGAAAAAGCTCAGCCTGCTCCGCATGAACCGTATTCGGTGTTGCGATGTAGACTGCATCAATCACATCACTTGCCGCCAACTCTTCCAGATCGGTGAATCGGTGTTCAACATCATATTTATCTGCGAATGCAATAGCCTTATCTTCAGTTCTTGAATACACGGCGGTTAATTTGAATCCTTCAACCTGTGCTGCGGCTTCAAGAAGCCTTTCTGTAATCCAGTTGGTACCCACTACTCCAAAACGAACCATGCTTACCTACCTCTTTCATCTATAAATTTCATTTGAGATATAAACCACTTCCATCCTGTATATTGTAGCTCATATTTCGTTCAGATTGAAGGAAGGGGCCATATCCCCAAATATTGATATCTTGCTTTTTAAGTTAGAACTTCGTCAATCCCTTCGAATCAAGGGTATAATTAGAGATGAGGTGATCACCGTGGAAAGTCGAGATCAAGATCGCATACTGCCCGAATCTATAGATGAAAAATACTGGCACGCCATCATCCACAACGATAATTCTTATGATGGAACGTTCTTTTACGGTGTGCAGACAACGGGTATCTTTTGCCGACCTTCCTGTAAGTCCAGAGCACCCAAAGCTGAAAATGTGCTGATATTTCAACATGTTGAAGAAGCATTGGCACGAAAGTTCAGACCCTGCAAACGTTGTAAACCTACAGGCGAGCGGGTACCTGATCAGGAGTGGATATATGGGATCACGAATTACATCGAACATCATTACGCCGAACCTCTAACCTTGGATGTCCTTGCCACTGTAAGTCATGGCAGTCCTTATCATCTGCATCGTGTGTTCAAGCGGATTACAGGCCGCACACCGGTTCAATATATTCAGAATAAACGAATTACCGAAGCCCGGAAGTTGCTTGAACATACCGGACTTACCGTCACCGATATTGGCCGCCATGTCGGTATACCTAACTCAGCTTATTTCATTACTGTATTTCGCAAACACACAGGTCTCACACCTGCACACTACCGCGAAAGGCATGAGAACTTATGAAGACAAATCTTACTTACAAAGTACCCAAAACGTTACTCAACAAGGGGACAGGGTTCCTTAATGGATATACACATACACTGAATCCTTACACAGGCTGCGCCTTCGGTTGTTCTTATTGTTATGTCAGACAGATGCCTGTCTCCCTATTTCGTAAAGAGGATTGGGGGAGCTGGGTGGATGTAAAACAAGAGGCCTCCCGGGTGTTCGCCAAAGAGTTGCAGCGTGCCCTGACCAAAGGGAAAGTTACTCTGTTCATGTCATCCAGTACCGACCCGTATCAACCCGCCGAATACAAGGAGTGTATCACGCGTTCATTACTTGAAACGATGGTACAGCATCCTCCAGATTTCGTATTAGTCCAGACCCGCAGTCCACTCGTTACCCGGGATATAGATCTGCTACAGCAGTTAAGTGACCGGGTTCGGGTCAGCATGACGGTGGAGACAGATCTGGACGATATGCGGAAGCATTTCAGTCCTTCCGCTCCCCCAATTGCAGGCCGATTACGTGCACTGGAACAGTTGCGGGATGCCGGAATACCCACGCAGGTTGCGATTGCTCCAGTATTACCCAGCAGTGAACAGTTTGCTGCCATCTTGAGACCTCTGGTTCAGCGTGTATGCATTGACGATTATTTCATGGGCGATGGCAGTGAGGGCAAGCGCACCCGCCGACTCGGTATGGAGTCGCTCTATCAGCAAGTGGGGATGGAGCATTGGTATCATCCAGATGCGTATCAGACTGTAGTTCAGCGGATGAAAGACTATTTTGCCGAGGATGAGATCTGGATCAGTCAGGCGGGATTTGAGCCCTAAATGGATATATAAGCTGAACTAAAGAATATTTACACTGGTCACTCCGATGACAGAACAACCTTCCGATCGCTGTTATTCCCAGATTTTTTTGATTTAATAAAAAACAGCCCCTTTCCTTGTTCGAAGGAAAAGGGGCTGTTTATCATAATATAAGTCATAATGGCTATCTTATTTATCCAATGTATACAATGGCAGATCCACCGGCAATGCAGCCGGGCGCTGACACGAGCTTTTCATCTGGTAGAACGTCTGTTCATCTGATGAATCGTGGAATGCCCACATGGCCTCAAGTACGTGGTATGCCAGTTCCCCACTCGCACGGTGTGCACGTCCACTATGTGCTGCATAGGCCATATCTGCCACACCGATGCCGCGTGTATTTTCCTGATATCCTGGGAGGAGCGGAACTTCCGTCCATTCATGTTCACCCAGCAAGCGATAACGAACCGGACCACCAAAGGTGTTGGGGTCAGGTACCTGCAATGTACCGTGCGTGCCATATATCTCAATCGGTGGCAATGCACTTCCGCCAAATACGTCAAAACTTGTAATCAGTGTGCCAATGGCTCCCTGTTCAAACTGTAACAGACCGGTAACGTGAGTTGGAATTTCGACGGGAACCGTCTGACCTCTCTTTTTCTCACTCGTAATCGTCCGTTCTTCCATGGCTTTACCCGTCATGCCTGCAATTGACTTGATCGGGCCCATTAGTTGGACCAATGCGGTGAGGTAGTACGGACCCATGTCAAACATTGGCCCACCGCCTGACGCGTAATAAAACTCCGGATCTGGGTGCCAATGCTCATGACCACGGCTCATCATAAATGCGGTCGCCGCCACCGGCTTGCCGATTACCCCTTCTTCCACCAATTGAAGGGAAGTCTGGATGCCTGAACCAAAGAACGTTTCTGGTGCACAACCCACGAGCAGTCCCTTACGCTTCGCTGTTTCAAGCACGGCCTGCCCTTCTTCACGGGTAACAGCGAGCGGTTTTTCTACATACACATGTTTGCCAGATTCAAGCGCCCGCAAGCATACATCCGCATGAACGGAAGGAATCGTCAGGTTGATGATCAGCTCAATCTCGGGATCAGCCAAGATTTCGTCGACGCTGTATACGTTAGGCACGTTATAGGCTGCTGCCTGCTCCTCGGCACGTTTCCGGTCGAGATCCGCAACAGCAACAAGTTCCAGCACCTCGAACCGGTGACAGTTTTCCATATAAATACCGCTGATTTTACCGCAGCCAATAATGCCTACTTTCATTGTTTTCATACCTGGGGCTCCCTTCGCCGTGGATCAGAAATGGTTTATCCATTGAGGATGAATGGTTAACACTGAAGTTACGTTTGCAATCAAACTATAATCTCATTAGTTCTGGTTGTCCGCCATACCTGTGTACACTTCGGTTGCTGAACTTAATCGACTCTTGGCAAGTTCTTTGCCTGCTGCTGTCCATTTGAACCCACTGCGCATCATTTCAGTCACGGGTTTCATGTCTACAATGTCTGCATGATGTCCCAGTGAGTTGTAGAATACCCGTCCTGCGCCCCAGCGTTTTGTCCAGACAACAGGCATATCTACAGGACCATTCGCCGCATGCGGACCAGCCACCACTGGGAAACGAGTTGTTGCCAGCACTTCCACTGCCGGGTCTACGTGCAGGTAGTACTGTTCACTTTTCACCTGAAAATCTTCGATATGATCCAATAACGGGCTAGAGCCACGCTTCATGTTCACCATATACTCCACACCATCGTTACCTGGATGAGCAACCCATTGTCCACCCGTCATAAACTGCCAGTCTACGTTATTTCGGAAGGCATCACACATCCCGCCATGAAGACCAGCCAAGCCCACACCGCTCTGAACAGCCGCTGATACGTTATTGACGAGTTCTTGCTCAATCTGTCCCATTGTCCACAACGGCACAATCAGATCCAGACCTAGCAGCTTCTCTGCATCCGCATAAGACTCCAACGTATTCGAGACTTCAACCTCAAACTGCTCTTCCTTCAAAATACGCTCAAATATCGCTGCTACCTGCTCCGGTTCATGTCCATCCCAGCCGCCCCATACAATCAGTGCTTTACTCATCGTTTATTCACTCGCTTTCGCCTAGTTTTATGTGTTCAACCTTATTTCTGACGTCACTGTCTTGCTTGCTCACATCTCTTCAAGCGTCACCCAGCGCCGTTCTGTTACCGAACGTTCTACTGCTTCCAGTACAGCCTGACACGCGACCCCATCGTGGAAACTCGGTGATGGTTGGCGTCCTTCAGAGATCGCTGTCACCAGCTCCAGCATTTCATGGGTGAACGTGTGCTCGAATCCAATCGTATGTCCAGCAGGCCACCAGGCTTCAGCATATTTATGTGCCGGATCGGTCGCCAGTACACGGCGGAATCCCTGCACGTCCTCTTCATCCTTTGTGAAATACACTTCCAGTTCGTTCATCCGCTCAAAATCAAATCGTACACTGCCGAGACTGCCGTTAATCTCAAACGAGTTCGTACTGCGATGCCCCGCTGCAAAACGTGTAGCCTCGAAGCTGCCCAGCGCCCCTCCTGCGAATCGTGCCAGGAACAACGTAGCGTCGTCGACGGTCACTTCTCCTTTCGGTGCATCCGCATTCGAACTGCCCTTTGCACTCAGACCGGTCATCTCAGCTGCAAGCGGTCGTTCTTTGATGAAGGTTTCGCTCATGCCGATGACTTCCTGGAATTCACCAACGAGGAAACGAGCCAGGTCGATTAAGTGTGCACCCAGATCCCCGTGGGAACCGGAGCCAGCCACTTCTTTTTGCAAACGCCATACCAGCGGGAACGAAGGATCCATGATCCAGTCCTGCAAGAAAAAAGCACGGAAATGATAGATTTTACCCAGTCGTCCGCTCTCCACCAGATCCTTCGCTAATTGCACCGCTGGTGAGAAACGGTAGTTGAACCCGACCATATGTGCGACTCCAGCATCCTCAGCTGCCTGAAGCATCTCACGCGAATCCGCAAGCGACAGGGCCAGAGGCTTCTCACAAAACAGATGTTTGCCCTGACGAGCTGCTTCCAACGCAATTTCCTTATGGGCATCACTTGGTGCGTTAATATCAATCAGATCGATATCATCCCGCTTCACCAGTTCACGCCAATCCGTTACACTTTCGGACCAACCGAACTGATTCGCTGCCTGGTGCACTCCCTGCTCGTTACGTCCACAGATCACAGACATCTCAGGTTGCAACGGAGTAGACGGGAAAAACATCGGCAGACTGCGATAGGCATTACTGTGGGCCTTCCCCATAAACTTGTATCCAACCATTCCGACACGAAGACGATTTGACATGATCATTTCCTCCTTTGGAATAATAAAAAGTCTTTCAATATGTGTACCAATAAACTATTGACGGATAGAAGAAGCACGGATAATCAGTTCGGTAGGCAACAACGCTCTCGCAGATTTGGGTACCGCTACAACAGAGTTATTCGCTTCATGTGTATCACCCACAGACCCATGCATAAGCTTCGATACTGCAAGTTCACCCATCTCAAAAAATGGAACCCTGACGCTGCTCAGCGGCGGAACCGCCATCTCGGCGGCATCAGAGTCGTCATAACCCACAAATGCCGGAAAATCCGCAGGCCCTATTCCCCGCTCACGTAAACCATGCATGATACCAATGGCCATCCGGTCATTGGCCGCAAATACAGCATCAATCTCATGTAGGCGATCTGCTACAATCGCTGCCGCCTCAATGCCACTTCTTCTACTATAATTCCCTTTAAGCAATAGACTCGGCTTCAGCTCCATACCTGCTTCTTGCAGGCCAAGACGAACGCCTTCCATTCGCTCCTGGCTGTTGGAATAGCTGTCTGGACCATTGAGAAAAGCGATTTTGCGATACCCCTGATCCGTAAGATGCCGTATGGCAAGTCTGCTTCCTTCCACATGATCCGCATCCACTTCCGTGAACGATTGGCCCTCAAAATGCTGATTCATGACACAGAATGGGTGTCCTTCTTGATGAAGTTGCTGCATGGCCGCCAGTTCTTCATGATCATCTCTGGCACCAAGGATAATGCAGGCGTCCACTTTCTGACGCCGGAACAGATCCGTATAATTCATCACTTCACCGGGTGTTCGGAACATAACCAACAGGTCCATGCTATTGTCTCTGGCTTTGCTTCCAATCCCACTCAGCATTTCCGAGAAGAAATACGCCGAGAACAGATGCGCCTTCGGAACATAAGGTAATACCACGCCAAGGTTTCCGCTTTTACTTCTGGCAAAACTGCGAGCAAGCGCGCTGGGCACATAGCCTAACTGTTCGGAAGCTTCAAGAACCTTGCGGCGTGTCTCTTCTTTAATAGGACCTACCCCATTAAGCACCCGGGAGACCGTCGCCTCGGAAACACCCGCAAGATCAGCCACTTCTTTACGAGATGCCATGAATTTCACCCCCTTCTAGCTCACCTATAAATGATGTAATAATTAACAAATCGATATTTATGTACGCGCGTACATTTTCTCATGCCATGTAACCGTTGTCAATGATTTTAACACAAAAAAATAATGAGGGTTTGGGTTAATCCAAGCCCTCATTATTATCTTGCCAGAGATGGTACTTTCATTGAATCCGTGCCCTGTAACCTTAGAGGTTCAAGTTACTTATCAAACTCACTACAACGATTTCAGTTGATCCTGTTTGTTCAATTATGGGGAGTGCAGCTCACAACGTCGTTGTAACGCCAAGATCAACGGAGGATTGACTAAACTCAGCTTGCTCCATCGTTTTCGCATGACTCGGAATGCGATCCGAGGGTTCTGGCGTGGATTGGAGCTGTCTTACTTTGTGCAACACTTCTTTGTTCGGCAGGAAGTGTTGGGAACGAATAAACCGAATTGTTTTGGTTTTGGCACGCATAACTATCGAATCCGTCTCGGCACGATCATCCGCAAGATATCGTACCCCTCCCAAGATCTCACCTGGCGTCACACCCGTTGCGGCAAAAATGACATCCTCCGTGCCGATCATATCCTGCATCGTTAACACTTTGTAGGGATTATCGATCCCCATCTGCAAGCAACGCTGGAATTCGTCTGCGTTGGCAGGCATCAGACGACCTTGGATCTCACCCCCAAGGCAAGATAGCGCTGCGGCAGCCAGCACACCTTCTGGCGCTCCTCCAGATCCGACATACAGATCAATGCCCGCCTCCGGGAAGGCCGGTGCCATCGCACCCGCAACATCACCGTCACTGAGAAACTTGATCCGTACGCCAACCTTGCGTAGCGTCTTGATGGTACTCTCGTGTCGCACACGATCCAGAATCATCACAGTGAGGTCCGAGATGTTTTTGTTCAATGCGGCAGCGGCTTTCTCCAGTGTGACTTCAACCGGGTCTTCAATGCTGACCTTGCCTACAAGCGCAGGCCCTACCGCCAGTTTCTCCATATACATGTCCGGTGCGTGGAGCAGGTTACCTTTTCCCGCCACTGCAATAACCGATAGAGCGTTGTTTAGTCCTTTGGCCACGATTTCTGTACCTTCGAGCGGGTCTACAGCCACGTCAACCTCAGGGCCCTCAGCGTTGCCTACTTCCTCGCCGATGTACAACATGGGTGCTTCATCCATTTCTCCTTCACCGATTACCACCGTGCCGCGAATGGACACGGAATCGAACATGGCGCGCATGGCCAAAGTAGCCGCTTCATCTGCACTGTTCTTGTCGCCTCGTCCCATCCAGGGGGCTGAAGCTAACGCAGCCAATTCTGTTACTCTGACAATTTCCAACGCCAGTTCGCGTTCCATTTTTCCCACTTCCTTTCCAATTTCCAAAAGCATAACGTGAAAGCGGTACTAAATCCATCGCAAATCCATATGAAATTGATCTATAATCGGCGTAGTAGCGCCTTTTTAACGATTAACCCCTTATTTATCCAATTAATATATTGATCGATTTCGCTCCTTTTTTCGGCTGGTTTTAAGAGTCCAATCCTCCTGATTTCTCACCTGAAATATTAATTTTATTTTCCATTTTCCGCTCTAAAACTAAATAATTCAACATGGTGGATTAACACATCCATTTCATGCGCAAAAAGTTCTTTTAACATGAGGTATATACAACTTATATACTGATTATTAAGAACGTAACGCTATCTAACAAACTACGAACGAAAACGATTTTCGGCCGACTGTCCAAACGTAGGAATAAACTAATAAATTGTATTGATGATCCTTGAGATCAGCCTATTACCTTCACGATTATTGAGCAAAATATTACTGCCAATTATGTATTAGTCAGGCCTTTAACTTTTGCTAAAGCCATAGATGCAGCTTATGAAGGTCATCGAAAATAATAAGTTTACATAATATTTGTTATGTATTAACCTCGGCCAATTTCTTCATTTTATTATTCAACGGTTCTGGCAAAACATAAAAAAGCCTGAAAGAATTCTGCTCAATAGCATTTTTCTCTCAAGCTTTTCCTTCGATGATCCCGTTACAATATCTTTTTGGTCATTATAAAATCAATCTGTTTCTCATCTCCCATGTAAAAAGCATGGGCTCCTGTCTGTACAAAACCCATCTTTTCATAAAATGCAATGGCATTTTCATTTTTCTCCCACACGCCTAACCAGATATTCGTTTTGTGATGTTCTGTTGCCATCTCTATGGCTTTATGGAGCAGTACCTTACCCAAGCCATGTTTTTGGAACTCTTTCTTGATGTACACACGCTCGATCTCAAGAGATTCCACACCCATATTCTCAGACTGAGCATCATTGATATTTACCTTCATGTACCCTGCCACTTTGTGGTTGACATAAATAAAAAGAAATTGTGAATCCGCTATGGACAGTTCAGTTTCTAATCGCTCCCGATTAAACGCCTTTTCCAGATAAGCTTTCATGTTTTCGGGTGAATTTTGCGCTTTAAACGTTTCATTAAACGTCTCATAACTAATCTCCTGCAGTTCACATACATGTTCAATGGTACATATCTCTATACGAATCGTCATCTATATTCACATTCCTTTAACAAGTTAATCGTTTGTTGCAAATGCACTAAAAAAGGGTTACATTGAATTTAGCTCAATTTTGTTGTATTTGCAACATAATATTGAAAAAGAGGTTGAATGAATTTGAAATATATACTTTTTGTCGCAGGTATTCTCATCTTAACACTTGGCATTTCCCTTACCATCCAATCTGAACTGGGCACCTCACCGTTTGATGCACTTCTGGTAGGGCTGTCACATCATGTAGGGCTAAGTGTAGGAAGCTGGGAGGTCATCATTGCTTTCCTATTAATTGGATGTAATTCGCTTTTGAAGCAGCAAAAACCCGAGTTTTTGGGACTCGTCACCGCATTCATTACTGGTGTCGGGATTGATATCTGGCTTTATGTATCTGATTCCTTGATCACACCCGAAGTTTGGTACAGCAAATTAATGACTTTTGTCATTGGTTTAGTGATCATAAGTATCGGCACGGCAATTTATTTACAGACCAATTTTGCACCCATTCCGATTGACCGCTTAACATTAATCTTGCATGAAATCACTCAAACACCCTTATTTGTATCGAGAACGTTCATTTACCTTGTATTTTTAATTCTGGCGTTTCTGCTCAGTGGGCCAATCGGGGTTGGAACGTTGATAACCGTATGTTGTGCAGGTGTACTTCTTCAGTTCATTATGGGCCATACGAAAAAGATAATAGATCGCATATTAACAGACGTGGATACGTCGTCACATACTACAAGTGAAAAAGAACATTCCGTCTAATCGGTGTACACCTTCTACACCATAAAAAGGCTGAATCAGAGGTTCAAACCCTGATCCAGCCCATTAAACGTGCTATCTACCTTTACGGCTCAATCCCCCATACCAGCTGACCGTTCACATACCCGGTAACCTTATCATGGTTTGCGAACTGACTACCGGTTGCCTTGAACGAGTAATCGTTAGTCTGAGTGTAATTCGACCAATTATTTTTGGAAAAGCGCGTTTGAATCTCTGCGCTCTGGCCCGCATTCAGTGATCCCGCCGCACTTGTAAAACCCACTTCAAGATAATGATCCGCTCCGGCAACTGGAGTCGCCAGTTTAACGAAATTGCTCGTTACATTCGCACTGCCCATACTGGCCCAGTCGGACCAGAAACTCTGAGCTTCCTCCCCATCAATTGTATAGTAATACCGAAGTTTTACATCACTTAACGGAATATCCGAATTGCCTGAGTTGACCAATTTGAACTTGGGTGAGACGCCGTTAGTGGATGCACTTGTATTGCCGTTAAAAGCTTGAATCGTCAAATCCCCTGCTGGCACAGTAACGGTACTGTCTACTACGTTCACCGTTAGCACAGCGTTATTTCCTCCATTGAAGTGAAAGGTCAATACGTTCTGGCCCAGCGGTAGTGTAGCAAGATAGGATTTGTTCAGAACAACAGCAGAGCTGGATGCTGTATAATTCTGACCTGATACAAGTGTAACATTCCCCTTTGTGATGCCTGTAAGCTGACGGCCGTTTAAGGTGAGAGATACGGAAATATCCTGTGCGGGATTCGTCGCTTTATCAAATGTTGCATTCACAGGAGAAATCACAGCATTTGTACCCGGTGTTGAATCCACAATTTTGACTTTTAACACAGGGTCCTGGCCTTGATTAAAATCCAGAACAATCGAATGCTCACCAACTGGCAAGGTTGCCAGATAAGCTTTTTTCAACAGCAATGTGCTTCCGTTCAAGGTATAATCTGTCGTTGCGGTCAACGCATTGTTGCCTGCCCGGAGAGCAGTTAGCGTATTGCCGTTTGCATTCACGGTTACGGTTTTATCGCTTTGATTGGGGGTGTATTTGTCAAATTCAACGTTTCCAGGTGTGATGGATGCACTGGGGTTGGGATTGTTAACCTTTAGATTTGGCAGCTCATCCAACGTAATGACATAATCACTTTGATAAAGCGTTTTCAATGTTGCCGGGTAATTAAAAGCAGAACTCATCAGATGTTCGCCATACCAAGGACAGAAGTACAGCCATCCTGATTTCTCCTCGGTCAGATTTTTCACGCTTGGGATCGTGTCGTTCTCCGTCATGGCTACCATTTTCGTACCGTTCGTCAATTCAACAAGCTTATAGAAAATCGAGGTAATTGCATCCTCATTCGGTACGCCGGACAAACCGTCATAACGGTTGTAGATCGTATTGTATTTATCATATCCGACAAGATCTACCTGATCATCGCCCGGATACCAGGCAGGAGAAGTGCTGTATACGTAGCTGTTGTAGGTCCAGATCAGATTATGCAAGCCATACGTCTCGGTCAGTTCGGTATACAGCAGATCCCATAGCTCTTTGTACACTTCTGCGCCTGCCGAAGCCCACCAGAACCATGCACCTTCCCCGTTCAGCCCGCCGTTGCCTTCTGCTTCATGATACGGACGGAAAAGCACTGGCACATCGTTATCTTGCAAAATCAGCAATTGTTCTGCCAGATCCTCGATGGTCATCATCACGTATTGATACTCTTTCGTACCGGGAATTACCGCATTTGCTGTATTAAAATTCGTTTCTGTTGGCTTGTAGGTCGCCTCTTTCCAATCCACAAAGTCCCCAAGCTCATACGTATTGAAATTACGAGGCACATTGATATGCCAGGAAGCTGTTGCTATACCTTCACGGTTATTCACCCAATCAATCATGCGATCGGTTGTACCGTCCTCCCAACCATACAACGGATTATAGTTCATCAGATCAAAGCCACGGATTGCAGGATACTTTCCGGTAAGATCATGAATCCACTCGAATTCAAGCTCTGTATCTCCGTCATTTCCTCCTCCGTAGATCTCTTGCTGACCAGAAATAATGTTGTTTCCGTATACCTCCGTTAAATAATTCATCAAAATTTGAGTTTCAGGTGTAGCTTCAGGATCAGTGAGAACTGGCTGCACATTCAGGGGATCCAGATCAGCATGATCCACTGTAAAAGTATCAAAATACGCGAAGCCCCAGCCAGCCTTCAGTTCAATCGTGTTGGCACCCTGATTCAGCTTGTGAAAGCCAAAATCGAAGTCTGACCATGTTGTCGTGTAAGGTAGCATGAACGCCCCTTTCGTAACACCATTCACGATTAAATTTTGTGACCTGCCATCTGCACTGAGCTCCTGCATATATCGTGTGGAGATCGCGTACATGCCGGTTTCCGGGACAGTTACTGTGAAGGTTAATGTGCCAGAGTTCTGCATCCAGACAAATCCGGCCCCTGAGAATCCGGGCTTGGGTTGCCCATAGATTGAAGTAACCACTTGAAGATCCGGGGTGAGCTGAGCATCTTCGCTTTCGATGGTGAACAATGGTGTGTCTGCATGAACGGGCGCTGTCATTAATCCAAGCAGTAGGACCAATGCCAGCATCATTGCGGTTGCCTTTTTGAGCAAATTTTTCATCAATTCCATCTTCCTTCCCAAGTGAAATATGATAATGAAATGTCAATGAACCCATTCATGATGGCGCTTTCATTTTAAACATAGCATGCGCATCAATTTTTGTAAATATATGGTTTGTTTAAATGTTTAAACTTCTTTTGTACCAGTACTTTGAACATTATATCTCCTTTCTCTCTTCCGACTTGATAATTGACGAAAACGGTTCATAATCCAATCAATTTAGCGTATGAAACTTCATCTCACATTAGATGTGTACTTGAAAGAAAAACTGATAAACAACAAAAAAAAGCATTCCTATTCGGATGCTTTTTCACGTATGTTTCTTCAATTGCCCTTGCTTATGTCTGCGTCCTGCGTCCCGCCTCAACTTACGGTTTCCTCGGTAGACGTTTCTTTTACCACACAGCGTTCCCCTGCCTTGCGTACCGCCCGAATAATGCCACCGTAGCCGGTACAACGACACAGATTCCCGCACAATCCTGTTTCAATCTGTTCTTGAGAAGGCTCAGGATGTGCATCCAGTAATGCCTTGGTTGAGATCACCATGCCTGGAGTACAGTAGCCGCACTGGAAGCCACCTTCCTCCACAAAAGCCTGTTGAATCGGATGCAGAGTGCCTTTCTCCTCGCCGTGCAGACCTTCAATCGTCATAATGTCACTGCCTTCACATTGATAAGCCATGACAAGACAGGAGTTCACGGGTTCTCCATCCATCAGAACCATACATGCGCCGCAGCGACCAACTTCGCAGGATACTTTGGTACCCGTTAGTTGCAAATGAGTCCGAAGCACATCGACAAGTCGGGTCGTTTGCGCGATCTCCAGATGTTTTTGTTCGCCATTCACAACGGCTGTCCAGTGATTCTCAAGTGGTTTACTCATGATGGACTCACTCCTTCCTGCAAAGGTACATTTAAAGGTCTGACCAGTTGTTCCCTCGGTACAGGAAGACGGTTAACCCAAACGCCTGTCGCCTGGTGAATTGCAGCTGTTATGGCCGGCGCAAGCGCAACGGAGCCTATCTCACCGATCCCCCTAGGACCAAACGCATCACATTCGGGTAAGTCTTCAATAGCCTCAACCTCCAGATTGGTATGAATATCCTGAATGGTTGGGATCAGATACGTGTCGAGGTTCGTGGTTACATAACGGCTGTCCTGCATGACCGCATCCTCCGTTAACGTGAATCCAAGCGCCATGACACTGCCACCTTCAATCTGTCCGATATAACCCATAGGGTTGATAACTGGACCTGCCGCAACAACATGGCGCGTATCAAGAAGCTTGGTTTCTCCGGTCAAAGTATTTACTTCCACCTCTGCCGCAACCGCCGCATACGTATACAAATAATGCCCGCCTACCACGTTGTCTGGCGTAGTTGGGTAATCAAACTTTGTATCAAAAATCCATTCATCGGCTTCGCCCTGCGTTGCGAGTTCAGCATACGAGATCAATAAGCCTGATGAAACTCCCTGTTTCGCCAGGTATGGAGATGCACCTAAATAACTACTTTCAGCAGTTTGATCACTTTCAGTCCCTCCAGCAACGATCTCAGCCACTTCAATTCTTTCAGCCTTCTCTAGTTTTCCTGCTTCTTCAGACGTTTGATTTACGCCTTCCAGCGCCAATGCTACTTTCTTCTCGCTCTTTCCTGTTCTTTGCACATCTGTTTCTACTTCTGAAGTTTCGGCAGGAAGCTGGCCTTTGCGCCATATACCCCCAGGTCCTGTTAACAGTTCATCTGCCGGAACACCTGACATTTCAGACGCGACAGCGAGAACACGGGAACGAAATGGAGTCTGCAAGCGTTGAAGAGCCATCCATGCCATCGTTGTTGAACGTGAAGCTGTACTTGATCCGCTGTGGGGCACACGATCCGTATCTCCGATGATAATACTGAGATCCGATGTACTGCATTGAAACAGATCACATAACATAATTTCCAGCGTTGCAATGAGCCCCTGACCAAATTCCTCGTAGCTGAACGCCACCTCAATCTTGCCTTCGTTGTTCAGAGACAGACGGCCTCCCGCAGGATCTGGAATGCCATAACCGAGCCCTGCACCATGCATAGCGATGGCTGCTCCGACTCCGCGTTTGATCCACGGCGGCAGAGCAGGATCTGCCGGGGGACTCTGATGTTTTTGCCACAGTTCGGAGCGATCCAATGCCTCCCATACTTGGGACAATCCATCCGTAACCAGAATGCGTTGATTCAGTGGTCCAGGATCATTCTTTTCCCTCATATTACGTCTGCGGAACTCCCAAGGGTCCATGTTCATGATTGCTGCAAGCCGATCCATCTGGCCTTCCATGGCAAAAATCGCCTGATTCCCGCCAAATCCGCGAAACTCACCTGACAGCCCGTTATTCGTATATACAGATACGCCTTCCACATCCACATTTGGAATAGCGTACGGTCCAAGGCAATGCTCGGTACAGAAGTTCAGTACGGGTGCACCAAGTGTGGCGTACGCTCCGGTATCTGCTGTTATACGGACACGATGCGCTTGGATGATGCCTTCTCGACTCATGCCGGTCTGCATTTCAATCTTCATTGGGTGACGTTTCAACCCTGCACGCACGGATTCTTTACGTGAATTATGCATTTTCACAGGACGTCCACATCTTAAAGCCAGTAGTGCACCATAGGGCTGTACGTTTAGTTCATCTTTTCCGCCAAATGAACCACCAATCGGTGAAGACACCACCCGGATATCTTCTTCAGGACAGCCAATAATGCGTGCAAGCTGCATCCGGTCTTTATAGCCATGTTGCGTTGCCGCGTATACATTCAGCCTTCCCTCTTCATCCGGGACAAACAGGCCACCTTCTGTCTCCATGTACGCATGCATCTGGCGAGGCGTATAATACGTCTCTGTCACGATATGATCACAAGTGGCAAAAGCTTGCTCGGCGTCTCCACGTTTGATCTCCGTCCGATGCAGCACATTACCTGGTCCATGCTCATGCAGCTCTGGTGCACCTGGAGCCAAGGCAGCGTCTGTACTATTCAGAGGTGTGAGTTCCTCATACACTACACGGATCGCATCCAGTGCAAGCGCCGCACGTTCCGGGGAATCCGCAGCTACCGCTGTAATGGCATCCCCAACATAACGTACAATATCCTCGCAGAACACAGGCTGATCCGGGGTCGCTATGCCAAAACGATTCAGACCAGGCACATCTTTGGAGGTCAGCACCGCATAGACACCTTCCAATGCCTCAGCTTCCGAAGTATCTATAGACAGTATACGAGCATAAGGATATTCGCTTCGCAATACTCTGCCATGGATCATGTCAGGTAACGTCATATCCGTCAGATATTGAAGTTGGCCTGTAACTTTGGGTGCCCCATCTGGCCGCAGGTGCCAGCGTTTCCCGCTCTGTTTCCGATTCAGCAGCATGATGCCTCTCCTCCTTTGTGTGATCGAAGTCTTCTATTCGTGAAGTTCTTCCCATAGCCCGGCGCCAAGCATGTTGCCCGCGGTCTGTTTGCGATAATGTTCCGTTGCAAATACATCGCCATATGTCGTAAACTCGTCAGTCACAGCAGCTGCAAGAGTCGCCGCTTGCATGACAGTAGCTTCGCTACCAAGAAGCTGTCGTTCCGAATCCAGAAGTCGCATCGTCATGCCTGAGCCTCCACCAGCTGCAATCGCAATCTTGGTCCAGCGGTTATTCAAATCAATCTCACCGTATAACGCAACCGTCACCAGCGATGCACTGAACGTCTCCCGTCGACCCAGCTTGCGGTAAAAGGAAACTTCTCGTGCTGCATGTCTCTGCTCACTGTCCACATCAAGCAGAGATGACGGTCTCATCGGGATATGAATCGAGATTAATACATCCCCTGGATTACGGATGCCATCCCGTCCACCCTGAAGCCAGGAAGACACGCTGCGGGTCTCGATTCCGCTATCCGTCAACCACTGCAGCTTCGCATCATATACAAGCAAAGCAGGCAGCGTATCCCCTACTCCGGACACAATATTCCCGCCAATGGTTGCCACATTACGAATGGAAGGGGCCGCAATTGCATTCACAGCTTCTTGCAGAATCGGCAGTTGATGCAGCAACGCTTGTGCAGCACATTCCTTTAATCGGGTCATTGCTCCAATGACTATCTCATCTCCACGAATAGATATACCGCTCATTTCAGGAATACGAGCCAGACTAATCATATGTTCAGGCGCTGGAACCAAGCCACCCTCCCACTGGGTTCGTAGCAATGTTCCACCTGCCGTGAAACAACATATTCCTTTGAGTCTTCTTCTTAACGTTTGCAGTTCTTGCAGGTTCTCAGGTTGCCATACCGATGGCATGGCTCCAGAACCGTATGCCGGTGTTACCATCGCTGCATCCCCTTTCTCTCTCTTCCTTGGGCAGGAAATTCAACCGTCTGATCCAAATAATTCTTCAAATCATATGAGAGTTCAGCAGCAACGTCAATTACCTTTACATCGTTTTGGATAAATGTATAAAACCTGCGTTTTATTTGTGCTTGATGCATCACGATCTATCGAAAGCTAACATTGGCTCTCTTTCACCATACGTGAAAAGAAGACAAATAGGCCAACCAGACTGCCTGGCTGACCTGATCATGTTATTAAATTATACATAGTTAATAATCTTCTCCTGTTATTTAGTCTGTCTGCTGTGATTCATATACATGACTCAGAATGCGTTCCAATTCCGGTTCTGTATCCGCATCCCAGAAACTAGTCTCAGACAGTGGTACATGTACACCTGAATAGTTAGCGCTGCGCATAATCTTGCGTGCCCCCTCATCTCCATGCAAGGATAACAGAGGTCCGAACATATGGGAGCGAAAAGCAACGGGCGGCTTGCCTCCCTCTCCGTCGGTAGCTGCGACATAGTCACTTAGCTTGTGGATAGCCAGTGCTGTGGTCACCTGATTAATATCCTGTACTTGTAATAAAGGCTGATCACCCAGTAACATGAGAATGCCCTCCGGTTTGTACTCCATGGCCGACAATACGCCAGAATGAAGAGAATTGGCCATGCCGCAGGCATAGTCAGCACAGACCACAATTCGAAGTTTTGCTGTGGGATGATAGGCATACGTGGCTGAATCAATCCATTTTACAGGCAGCCATGCCAATGAATCTTCCGGTTTGACCACACAGACCACCTGATCCAGATCCGAATTCAGCGCAGCTTCCAGTGACCAGCCAGCCAGGGACCTCCCGTCTGGCATGACAACCGAGAGTTTATCCCGACCAAGGCGACGACTCTTACCAGCTGCCAGAACTATGCCCGTCATTCGCATGTGCAACGCTCCCCCTCTGCACCTCAGAACTCAAGGAAGAAACCTTATGTTTACATGCGATCAATTCCGCTGCAATGCTGATGGCGATCTGTTCGGGACCGTCTGCTCCGATGCTCAAACCAACGGGAGAATGCACATATTTCAACGGTGGTAAGCCATCCAGCAGACGGGCTGTTCGTGTTTTGGAACCCATGATGCCAAGATACGCGTACTCACAGTCCACTACCATCTCCAACAGTTCACGTTCGCGGGGAAAATTGTGACTCATTAAAATCAAATAATCTCCGTTGTTTACGTTTAACTGAGGCATGATCTCACATGGGAAACCAAGTATAAGTTCAGTTTCTGGGAACCTTTCCGAGGTGCACAAGGACTCTCGCCAATCGGCTACCACAACACGGAATCCTGCGGATTGGGCGAGTCTGGCAACAGGAATAACATCATTCCCGGCTCCGATGATAATCAGGCGAGGTTTAGGCGTGTACAGCGAAGTAAGTTGCTGCGGGAGGTCCCAGGGATTCGTTGAAACCATGTTGTTTGTCGCTATTTCAGCATCAGACTCAGAGATATGTTGTGAATCACCGGATAGATGGGAAGAGTGAGATTCGTTTGACAAAACAGGTACCACTTCAGGCACAAGCGTAAGGCGAGGTATGTCGGGAGAATATTGTTTTGATGCCGTATGTTCATGCTTGATATTACCACTGCTGTGTTGTACATCAACCTGCAATGAAGCTGGATTATTGTTCGTCACGCGATCATGAGGTGGGACGAGCGAAGGACGCAAGATTGGCTGGCGCCGGGGACCCGTTGGTTCAATCTGTCTCCAGCCATATCGAACCCTTGTGTAACCATCTTGGAACGTTCGGGTTAACGCTGTTGCAACGCCGGATTGAAAACACTCTTGCATCTTCTGCAACGTATATCGGAGTTCACCACACACGGGTTCAAGCAACACAACAACGAGTCCGCCGCAGCCAATCGTCTCACCCCAGGACAGATCATCCTCGGGACGCATGTCGTATTCCGCGAATTCCATCTGCTTCGTATCCAGCACATGGCTCACCCGGGCCTGAAGATCACTCTCCAGACATCCCGGACTGATACTGCCAACCATTTTGCCATCCTCGGTCAACAGCATAGAGACTCCCTGCTTACGGTAAGCATGACCCTCTACCTTAATCGCTGTTGCGAGCACGCAGCGCGTTTCACGGGCTGCAATTGCACACAGATCATGCATTTCCATAGCGGTCTCCATCCTTTCTGGAATTGCATAAACTTCCTTCGATCAGATACGTTTCATCAATCTTGCAATACTCTTATCCGACTCACGCAGCACAATGCCACGATCAATCGTCTGAATCTTACGATTCTTGAGCACGATACTTCCGTCAATAATAACGGTATCCACACAGCTACGTGTTGCGGAATACACTACGCGGGAATAGACATCCGTCTCATAGGAAGGGTACGTGTGGAAATCATCCAGATCCAGCAACAGCATATCTGCCTTTTTGCCCACTTCGAGACTGCCAATTTCCTTCGACAAGCCAAGCACCTCTGCACCGCCCATGGTAGCCATGCGTAATACGGTCCGAGCATCCATCACCGTTGGACCATGAGGAATCTTCTGCATCAGGGCCGTCAGGCGCATCTCCTGAAACATATCCAGATTATTGTTGCATGCGGCACCATCTGCCCCAATCCCAACCGCGATCTGCCGATTCAGTAGATCCGGAATATCTGCTACCCCGGAGGAAAGTTTCATATTTGATCCAGGACAGTGAGTGACTTTGACACCGCGCTTGCGGATGATCTCCTTCTCTTCCTCACTCAGCCATACACAGTGGGCCAGCACCAATCTTGGGGTAGCCAGACCGATATGATCAAGGTATACGATATTACGCATTCCGCGTTCGTGTTCTACCAGTTCAATCTCTCCGCGATTCTCGGAGGCATGGGTGTGGACTTTGACATGATATTTATTCGACAGGTCGCGCACCTCTACCAGCAATTCTTCGGTACAGGATACAACGAAGCGTGGACAGAAAGCATACTGAATGCGACCTCCGCCAAACCCGTTCCATTTCTCCAGCAGATCTACACTCTGTTGCAGCGAAGTTGCTGTATCCTCACGCAGGGGTTCCGGAACTTCGTCTCCATGATCCATCATCACTTTGCCAGAGATGACCCGGATGCCGCTCTGTGCCATCGCCTGAAACGCCGAGTCCGTGTGATGTACCGTCTCCATATCCAGAATGGTCGTGGTTCCGCTGGAGATCAATTCGCCGAGTCCAAGCATTGCCGAATAATACACGGACTCCTCATCATGCGCTGCTTCCAGCGGCCAGATACGTTGACGGAGCCAATCCATCAGTTCCAGATCATCCGCACGTCCACGGAACAAGGTCTGACACAGATGAATATGCGTCTGGATGAAACCTGGCAACAGCACTTTACCACGAGCATCAATGACTTGGTCAGCTTGCATGTCGATGTGCGCTGCAATCTCCTTGATTTTGTTATCCTCGATCAACAGATCTCCGATGAACACTTCTTCTTCTGCATTCATCGTCACAAGCTGTGCACCTTTCAGCAGGATCGTTCCCATGCCAATCTCCCCTATCTGTGTCTGTCTATATATTACAACTCATACATATTTACACTTGCACTCCGCTGACAGACCAATCTTCCGATCGCTGTTATCGTGTAAATATCTAGTTGAACTTATAAATGTCCAATGTAGCTGTTACCACCCAATAGCCATACCATCACCTCTAGGGTCTGCTGCGCCACTAATCATGCCGTCCTCACGAATGACAATGCCTTGCGACTGTCCCATAATGCCGTCCCACGGCGCTCTCGCTTCAACGTTATGTCCCCATTGGGCAAGGGTTGCACATACGTCATCGTGATATCGGTTCTCCACACGCATCGTATCGCCTTCTTCGCCCCAGGTACGTCCATACACCCAACGCGGCAGGCTGATTGCTTCCTGAATGTTCAGCCCATAATCAAGCACTCCGGTAAGCACAGATAATTGTGTCTGCGGTTGCCCTTCTCCCCCCTGTGTACCCACGAGCATATAAGGTTTGCCATCTCGTGTAACAAGGCCCGGCATGAGGGTGTGGAATGAGCGTTTGTTGGGTTCCAGAACGTTGGCATCCCTCGGATCTAAGGAGAAAAACGACCCCCGGTTCTGCATGATAACCCCCGTATCCCCCGGAACATACGCTGCACCGAAGTCAAAATACAGGCTTTGGATGAATGAAACGGCATTGCCTTCGCTATCAACAACCGCTGCATACGCCGTGTCCTGACCTATCGTTTTGGACAAAAACGGCTGTGCCACAGGTGGAGCAGACTGAATCTCATTCCACAGTTGGTCTCCATAACCCTTGGATAACAGATGATCCAGCGGAATATCCCTGAAATCCGGGTCAGTCAGATAACGATCACGATCACGAAACGCCTTTTTCACCACTTCCGCCATCAGATGATAGAATTCCGGTGAGGTACGTGCTACAGAGGACAGATCCGTATGCTCCAGCATATTTAACATCATCAGCATCGAGAATCCCTGCGAGTTGGGCGGCATCTGATGAACTTCATAGCCACGATACCCCGTACTGACCGGTTTCACCCACTCCCCCCGATGGCCTGCAAAGTCTGCTGGGGCAAGCATGCCCCCATCCTCACGAATAGCCGAAGTCAGACGATCCGCAAGCTCTCCTGTATAAAAAGAGTCTCTTCCACCCGTCTGAATCAGACGAATGGAGGCAGCAAGATCAGGCTGGATCAGCAGTTCACCTTCCTGCAAAAGTGTACCCAAAGGCGCAAATACCGCTCGCAGCGGTGTATGGCCCATAATGAAATCTTCATCCCTTTCCATCCACAGGCGGAGATTCCGGGATACAGGGCATCCTTTTTCCGCATACTGTGCGGCAGGTTCAAGCAACTGCTCCCACGGTAACTTACCGTACCGAGACCAGACTTCCCACCAGGCATCCACCATTCCCGGAACCGTGATGGCACTAAGCACACCGCGTTGAGGGATGGCATTCATGCCCATCGCTTTGAACGTATCGGCATGAATGCCTGCGGCTGAGCGGCCACTTCCGTTATAAGCGATAATCTCACCGCTCGTTCCATCATGAATCAGGAAGAAGGCGTCCCCTCCAAGTCCGGTCATATGCGGATATACCACACCCAGAGCTGCACTGACCGCAACAGCAGCATCATAAGCATTACCGCCCTGCTGGAGGATAGAACTTCCAACTGCACTCGCTAGATAATGAGGAGAGGTGACCATAACCTCTCTGGAGATTGGCATCTGGTTTAACATAAGGCACCCTCCTTCCCTGCATACACATCCAATGCGGCCTGCACCGCTTCACCGGCTGGTAATACGTGACGATGACGGAGAAGAACAGCTTCCAGCGCTCCCAGCACATGAAGTACGTTCTTGCGTTGGCAGCTGAATCCCATTGTACCGATCCGCCAGATCTGCCCTTTCAACGGTCCAAATGAACTGGCAATCTCAATGCTGAAATCGTTCAGCAACATGCTGCGCACCGACTCACCATCAATCCCCTCCGGAATGGTGATACAGGTGACTACCGGAAGTTTGCTAGACATATCCCCATACAACTGTAGTCCCATTCCTTGAATTCCAGCGACCAACGCACGTTCATTCACCAGATGTCTCTGGAACCTTGCCTCCAATCCTTCTTGCAGCAGAATACGTAATCCTTCGTGAAGACCGTAGAGCATGGAGGTAGCTTCTGTATGGTGGTTCAACCGTGCTGAACTCCAGTAATCCTGCAATTGGCTCAGGTCAAAATAATTGCTGGCAATCGTGCGGCCTTCTGCCCTCGCACTGGTTGCATCTCGCAGTCCGCGTTCAACTGTTTTGCGGCTCATCAGTTTCTGCTCCACTCGACTGTTGTATGTGAGAGGTGCCATCCCTGAAGGAACAGACAGGCATTTCTGCGTACCACCCATTACCGCATCCAGATGCCACGCATCCGTCTCCACCGGAGTCCCACCAATGGTAGCCACAGCATCCACAACGAGTAAAATATCAAGATCACGACAGGCTTTGCCAATCTCGGCAAGGGGCTGCATCTGTCCGGTGGAAGTCTCACCGTGAACCATCGCAACCAGACTTGGTTTATGGGTATGGATCGCCTTGATCACCTCTTCCGGATCAAATACCGTTCCCCATTCCGTTTCAAAAAAGACAACCTCTGCACCGCAACGTTCCGAGATTTCAACCAGCAGATGTCCGAATCGCCCGTAGATCGGAACGAGAACTTTGTCACCGGGCTGAATTAGGCTGACCAACACAGCTTCTATCCCTGAACGGGATGTACCATCAACTGGATAACACCACTCGTTATCTGTCATATACAGCTCTCGCAGCATCGCCATTGTCTCGTTCATCAAGGATGTGAACTCCGGGTCAAACTGCCCCAGGATCGGAAAGGATAATGCTCTTAGCACACGCGGATCAACCTCAACGGGTCCCGGGGTCATAATGGTCCGCAAGGACGGAGATAACTCTTTATAGTTGGACATCTGCATTCAACTCCCGTAACCGTATTTATAGAGTAGCCGGACCAGAACCTGAAAACCGTGCATCAGGTCTGCTTCAGCTGTATATTCAAGTGGATTATGACTAATACCGTCCTGACTCGGCACAAAGATCATGGCCGTCGGACAAGCCGGCTGAAAAATCTGCGAATCATGTCCCGCGCCGCTTGGCATTAACCAGTAGGACAACTGCTCCTGCTCACAGGTATCCTGAATGTCTGAGATCATCTGTGCGTTCATGGGAATAGGTGTGACGGATAGATGCTCTTGCCAGTCCAGTACAAGCTGCTGCTCGGCTGCGATACGACTAAATGCCTGGAGCATATCCTGCCAGCAGCGATCAATACTCTCCTGCCTGATATGGCGGATATCGAGTGAAAACACCGCCCGTGCTGCAACTACATTCCCAACACCCGGATCGGCCGTGATTCGCCCAACCGTAGCTACAAGCGGTTCTCCTGCATCCAATGCGACACTCCTTACCACAGTAATCATCTCGGCTGCTCCGGCAAGTGCGTCTTTGCGCCAGGACATCGGCGTCGTTCCTGCGTGATTCGCTTCCCCGCTTACGGTAATACTGAACCGCTTCTGACCTACGATATCGGATACAACTCCAATCGAATGTCCAAGACGTTCCAGAACCTCACCTTGCTCAATGTGAAGCTCAATAAAGGCACCGTAATTTTTCGCGGCAGGTCTATATGCACTATCAGGTCCAAAACCCGCATCCCGGATCGCTTGTGCAAAGGTAACGCCATCTTGATCCTTCAGATGCTCTACATCTTCCAGAGCCGTTATTCCTGTTATACTGCGTGAACCCCAATACGCAAAAGGGAATCGACTTCCCTCTTCTTCGCATAACGATACCACTTGAAGTGTTCGCTTCGGTGCTCCAAAATGCTTCTGTAAATACTCCAAAGCAAGAACACCAGCCACCACACCGTAAGCACCATCATATTTGCCGCCATACACCACCGTATCAATATGTGATCCGGTCACAATCGGCAATTCTTCAGCACCAGTCGCTGATTCCTTACCCTCACTCTTGAGTGTGCCATACAGATTACCGGACTGGTCAAATTCGGGAGACAGCCCTTTCTCCTGCATTTTGGCTGCAAGGGCACCTTGTGCTTCACACCAAGCCGAGTCATACAACAGTCTTGTAACGCCGCCCTGTGCATCCGCGCCATATGTCGACAGCCAGTCAAGCATGGCTTGCAGCTCCACCTGTTCCACATCCGGCAAAGGAAGAGGTGCATTATTGGTACCGGATGACCGGTATACTCCAGATTCTGTCATGGCGTCTCCTCCATTCCCGCTTCGATGGGACTAGAAGAGTAAGCCACAATGTGTTGCCCGAGAGGCACAGGAGATAATCCGGATTCCGAGTTATATACCCGTTGCCCACGGCAAAATACGTCTGCAATCTGACAGTTAAATGTACGTCCCACATAAGGGCTCTGTTTATGCGTATAGAGCAGATCCTCCGTGTTCAGGGTTGTGCTTCTCTCCCAGTCAATCAGGACCAGATCTGCATCCTTGCCAATCGCAATCTCTCCTTTGTTCTCCAAACCAAGCCTTCTGGCAGGCTGAAGGGAGAGCACTCTTCCAAGTAAGGGGAGGTCGATATTACGCTGAAGATGTCCATCCTCCAGCATGATTAGCAGTGTGCTTTGTGCACCGGATATACCGCCCCAGATTTCAAAAAAGCTATCGGATTGTTTCATGGATGGCGGACATGGAGAATGGTCTGAAGCAATAACATCAATTAATCCTGACGTCAGTGCATCCCATAACAGCTCCTGTTCGGAAGAGCTGCGAAGCGGTGGAGCGCATTTCGCTACAGCACCCAATCGGACCACATCCTGATCAATTAGCGTCAGATAATGAGGGCATGTCTCCGAAGTGACATCCTGCCCACGCCGTTTGGCCGCTGCAATCAGATCCAGTGCTTCCCGGGTGCTAATGTGCACAAAATGCAGCGCACACCCGGTCTGTTCACCGTATCTCAATGCCCGCGCAACCGCGACGACTTCGGCTTCAACAGGACGGGACCGGACATAATCCATCGGTTCAGTCTTTCCCTCCGCAATGCTTTTCGCGCCGAGTTCGGCAACCATGCCTTCGTCCTCTGCATGAAGTGCCAGCACACGTTTCAATGTTGCAATTTCATGCATTCCGTCCAATAGCGTGTGGTCATCGGCTCTGGCAAAGATGTCTTCCCCTTCGCCTCCCGGCTCAGACATAAATGCCTTGAATCCGGCAGCACCCAACCCTGCCAGTGGAGCAAGTTCCTCACGATTGCCGGGAACCAAACCTCCCCAGAAGGCATAATCAACATAGGATTGGTCGGTAGCTACTTTCTTTTTCATCTCCCATGCTTCCGGCCTTGTGGTTGGTGGTACACCGTTAAGCGGCATATCGACATAGGTCGTGATTCCACCTGCGGCAAGAGCTGCCGAACCCGATCGAAATCCCTCCCAACTGGCGAGTCCGGGTTCATTGAAGTGTACATGAATGTCCACGACACCCGGCATCACTGTAAGCCCCTCAGCTTCTATGATGCAAGTCGCTTCACCAGCGGTCAGCCGCGTGGATAGTTCCGTTATTTTTTCACCAGTTATGCCAATATCCAGTTGTTCTACCCGATCTCTCAGCACCACCCGGGCCCCCCGGATGATGGTATCAAATGTTGTCATGTGGATGACCCTCCCCCTGAATCAGAACCGGATGTGTGCATGTTCAGCTTCCCCGGTATGTACTGTAACCTCCTGGAGCAATCAATAATGGAATATGGTAATGGCTTGAGGTATCAGATACGGCAAAACGAATCGGAACAATCGTCCATAATGCCTGGCCTAGCTCCTCCAACGAACGCTGTGCGTAATAACTCTCGACATGGAATTGAAGCTCATATATGGCTGACTCCAACTTGCCTCCATCCAGTAGCGGTGCATCCAAACGTCCATCCGCATTGGTAACCGATTCAGCCACTTTTGTCTTGCTTTCCTGCTCCCCATCCCTCTTCAGGGTATACAGCTCGATCCGAACACCCGAAGCAGGCACGCCTTTGGATGTATCCAGCACATGAGTTGTAATTCGTCCATCAGACAGCGCCATTAGACGTCACCTGCTTTCCCGGAGTCACGGCCGTCTGTTCCCAGATCATCCCTTGTCATCGAGAAACCCTGGAATCCATATGGCGGTCTCGGCTCGGTAAACACTTTGCCTTCCCCCTCTTTTACTTCCTCCAGCACTGTCTCCCATGTCCGATTGTTGGACTCAAATGAAACCTCACTCAGTTGCTCAAATCGACTTAACAACCTTCGTCCAATCTGGTAGATCAGATGTTGAATGGAAGCGGATCGACACTCATGAAATACCGCAGCAGTCAAATCTCTGACCTGTTCCGCCGCTACATACCGTCCACGCTGATCGTCCATGCCATCTCTCGGATCTTCATAACGCCAATTGATATTCAGAAAAATAAATAACGGTCGATCCCATGTCTCTGGAAGAGTGGTATATTCATCCTGCATGAATCCGGCAAATTCACTGCCTTTGACCTTGATCAGTCTCAGATCGGCTACACCACTGAAATGGTTGCTGAGTTCAATCGAGTCTCCTGATCGTTCTGCTTCCACGGCAGCTGTCGCCCGATCATTCTGCGAATAACGAAATACGAGCGCACTCGGTCGATAACTTCCTTCTAATCCAATGGGTATATCTTCAAACGGAATCTGGTCCGCTGTCATCTGAACCTTGCTCATCTGCGGATACGTCTCCAGGAAACGCCGACTTACCAGCGCAAGAAATCCTTCCACCGTCGCTCCTGTGTAATCCGCTGCATGTTTGAGAATGAAATTTTTCATCGAATCGGTTGCGACCACCAGCGAATTATCCCCTTCTGCAAAAGAAGGCAAGAATTCATCCCCCTGCACAGCCACCTTGATGTTCAATCCAAACAGAATATTGCTGCGTCCCATAAAAGGAGATTCCGGAATGGACTGGATACCCGTCAACGGTTTGGCGTAGGAACGGTACATCCACACATCCCCTTTGCCGTAATACATCGTCCGCTGCTGCACTGTGGCTGGCTTGCTCACGAACTCATGTTCATGACCGATCTGTGCAAGCCACTGCTCCAAACGAATGCCCGCAATTTTGAATACTTCCTTCATTGCAGTCTCGAATTCTTCTTCCCTGCCTCGGCGATGACGTTGCCGCATGGATTCGAGGACGGAACTTGCGGTATGGCCTTTAACGGCCAATATGAATGGAAAGCCAAATTGGCTTGTATATACTTTGTTTAATTGTTGAAGTTCGTTGTATTGCTCTTGTGAGAGTGAATCAAGTCCTGCACCAGCCTGCTCCTGAACGGAGTTGCTGCTCATGCTGATTCGCGCTCCAAGATCCGGGTGATTTCGAAGCAACTGCAACTTCACCTGGTCATCCGATATCTGAACCACGTTTTTCATCACTTTCATCATCTGTTCAAATGAATCAAAAGGTCGTAAAAGCCCGGCTCGCTCAGCCACCCATGGTGATTCCTCAAAGAAGCCGCCAAACGTATGCACAAACTGTGTAATAGACCAGTTGTTAACAAGTTTAATTAAGTCGCTCATGTTAGAACCTCCGGTCTGTTGTGGATTATTGTTCTTCATTCTAAGTGCCGTTCAACGTCGCGACAACAATATTTACGCAATTTTGTAATATAACATAACATCAGAGTTGTGATTTGTTTGCTGTGCACGGGAAGAGCAGCTTTTGTTACCCTTAAACATGAAAAAACCGCACTCCATCAACGGAATGCGGTTCTTGGGGGTCTAACCCGGTAGCATTGTCATGTTGCACAATGTGCGGTCTAGAGTTGGACATTGTGCGGTCTTGCAACTGCTTTGTCCCGCACGAACTTGCGGAAGGTAAATACCAGCTTTAATTTAAGCAGATCATTCGTTTTCTTAAAGTCCATTTGCAGCAAGCTGCCAACTTTCTCCATACGATAAGTGACCGTGTTGCGATGCACAAACAGTTGCTTGGCAGCTTCATTGATCAGTCCGTCATTCTCGATAAAGGACTCCAATGTATTCATCAGCACCTGATTGGGGTCACCGTCCCTGGCAAGTAACGGTTCAAGTACTTTATTGCAGTAGTTCTCCATGATGTTATCCGGTACGTGTTGGAACACATAGGCAAATTCGAGCATTTCAAATTGCAACGCACGGTCTTTCATGCCGAATCGACGAGCCAGTTGTCGAGTATCCAGACACTCCTGGTATGCTTCACGGAGCGATTTGGGCTCATGTTTCATTTTGCTGATCCAGAAACGCGGAGCCGGTGCTCCTTTTGCTTCTTGCGCTGCCAGAACATCACCGAAACGGCTCAAGAGAAAACTTGACAGCTCCTCTCCATAATCTCGCCCTGTTGGACAGGTGTAGATGGACAGAATGCCATCTTCGATCTGAAAATGCTGTGAGGCCGTGAATTGCATCAGCGGATTGTATTGCAACTCACGATGAATCTGTTTAAGCAATTTTCCCTCGGCAAACAGAGTCGGCTCAAGTGTAATCAGTACGCACTGATAAGTTCCCTGGAATAGATGTACACCTTTGTTTTCACTCAAAGTGGTCAATTCCTGAACAGTCATTTTGTTATCCAGATACTGTGAAAGCAGTGTACGCATCTCATCTTGCACAGTCGGATTAATATGCTCGCGATAAGTCATATCCATATAAAATGCCAGTACATCCGCAGCCTGTTGGAACAGCTCTTCCTCCGCTCTAAGTGATAAGGCTGAATCGGTAAACACAAGCAACGATCCGTATTCTTCATCATTTTGCTTGATGGGTACGCGATGACAACTTCCCTGATTCCATTTCACTCGGTGCATGACGGATTTCCAAGGCCAGCCTTGGGTTACAGCATCCCCGGCAATGCCTTCACTACCATACAGCACATGCCCACGTGAACCAATGACGGCAAGCGGATAGTTCAGCACCGTGGCAAGTTCGGCAAACACATTCCGATGTGGCTGCTGTTGCAGCGCAAACTGCATTAATTTTTTCTGCTTTTGCACAACCTCATGCAGCAAACGGTTGCTACGTTCATGTTCAGCCTTGAACAAGGCATTCATCTGGTCGGAGAAGGTGAATTGAAAGGGGAGCTCAAGGAGTGGCAAACGAAGCCGATCAGCTTCCTCGACAATACCTTGGGGAATGGACTGCCAGAAACGTCCCAGTTTGATGCCGAGTCCTGCGCAGCCGCGTTCATTCAAACGTCGCATCAAACGCAGTGCATCCATCTCACTGTCTTTCATAATAAAAGCGGTGGTGAACAACATTTCTCCGGATTTGATCCAATCCGCGATATCAGGAGCGTCCATGACGTTAACGGATTTCATCATCCGTGAAGTCCCTTCTCCACCCGCAACCAGTTTGGCCTCTGACAACGGGTACACCTGTAAAGCCTCTTTAACCGTAAGTTGCATGGACACTACCTCCCATATATATAACACAATGTTATGTCATTCTGGTTAACGAAACTAAATTTTGCATTGTTTTTCTAATTAAATCCATATTTATGCATTCAACTTTTATTTGTTGTTAAGTATTATAACATCAATTTTCTGAATAAAGCTTACACGGCAAAAAAATAAAACCTATGACCTAATTACAGCGCACTTTCCTGTAATCGGCATAGGTTTTTAGATCAGATTTCCATGGTTTCGTGATTCATCCATAATTTCATACGGGATAATACATCTTTGATATTCAATGGCTTGCTGAGATAGTCCGAAGCACCTGCTGCAATACATTTCTCCCGATCCTCTTTCATGGCCTTGGCTGTCAGCGCAATAATCGGAAGCTGAGTCAGACCAAGTCGTTCACGGATCTGGCGAGTTGTCTCATAACCATCCAGTTCCGGCATCATAATATCCATCATGATGATATCAGGCTTGACTCCTCCACGCTCCAGCAATTCCAGACACTCGTACCCGTTCTGCGCTGAAATGACATTCATACCGTATTGCTCAAGGGCGTTAGCCAGGGCATATACATTACGTATATCATCATCAACGACAAGTACTTGGCGTCCGCTGAGCAACGCTTCTTCCAGAGGTGTCAATAAAACATCCGATTGTCCGGAAGTGATTGAAGGAAGCTTATTGATCTCAGGTGTAGTGGTAGCCACCTCATTCAGGAACAACCGCGATGCATTCATAGTCTCAGGTTCATCTCTTCGCAGTGGCAGGAATAGCGTGAACACGCTGCCCTGCCCCTCACGACTTGTTGCCGAGATTGAACCCCCCAGCAAATTCGCAAGCGATTGAGAGATAGACAGGCCAAGTCCGGTTCCCCCGTATTTACGTGCTGTAGCTCCATCCGCCTGTTTGAAAGCATCGAAGATCTGCACGAGTTTGTTATCCGCAATTCCGATCCCTGTATCACTGACGGAAAAAGCAATCACGTCGGTCTCTTGATCTTTCAATTCAGGATGAGCCAGACTCATTTTGGAGATGGTTAAGGCAACTTCACCCTCACTGGTGAACTTGAATGCGTTCGAGAGCAGGTTTCGGAGAATCTGATGCAATCTCATCTCATCCGTCACGATCGTTTCCGGTAAAGGACTTTGGAGCTGAATTCGGAAATCTATTTTTTTCTGTTCCGCTGTTTTCAGGAAATACTGGTTCATAACTTCAGGAACACTGCCCAGATAGACATCATCGAAATCCACTTCCATCTGTCCGGCTTCCACCTTGGATAGATCCAGAATATCATTGATCAGATTCAGCAGGTCTTTACCTGATTTGTGAATGACTGAAGCATAGTTCTGCTCTTCACTATTCAAGTGTTGATTTTTATTTTCAGACAATATCTCAGATAAAATCAACATGCTGTTGAGCGGTGTCCGCAGTTCATGGGACATGTTCGCCAAAAATTCGGATTTGTACCCCGAGCTCGTTCGTAACTGATCTGCCACAACCGAAAGTTCATTGGCTGATGTCTCTGCAGCACTCTTCTGTACTTCCAGACGATCGTTAAGCATATGAAGTTCTTCGGTCTGCATCTGCAGTTCCTCCGTCTGAGACAACATCTCTTCGGTCTGAGCCTGAAGTTTCTCCGATTGTGCCTGTAATTCTTCATTTAGAACTTGTGACTCATCATATAATTGCTGTAATTCCATGCGAGTGACGGTAGAGTGTAGGGAAACACTAAAAATATCCGTCAGTTCTTGCATCAGCTTCATATCATTCTCTTGCAACGGCTTCATTGAAGCAAGCTCGATTACCGCAATCGTTCTGCCTTCGAAGAGGACCGGTACTACAGTAAGTGATGTGGCAGATGTATACCCAAGACCCGAAGAGATTCGGATATAGTTCTGGGGCAGATCATTCATGCGTAAAACTCTCTTCTCCACAGCACTTTGACCTACAAGCCCCTCACCCGGAGCAAGCGACACTTTACCGAGCGAACGTTCTTTCTCTCCATCCCCAGCATATGCAGCCAAGCGCAGCAGTCGATTGTCTTTCCAGTAATATAAGACGCTATAGGGAACTTCAAACAACACGGCAAGCTCGTTCAGGAACAAGCGGGACAATCCTTCCAGATTGGTCGGGTTCTGTAAGAGTGTGGCAATGCCTGTAATCTGGTCCTTGACCCGATTCTGTTCCTGTACTTCATCCAGTAATTTGTTGGTTTCGTGGCCCAGGTCTCCCACTTCATCATGTGTGCGCACCTGAATTCGCTGCTTCAGGTTTCCACCTTTGGAGATATCACTGATGGTTTGCATAACATCTCGCAACGTTTTGACGATATTTCCGGATATCACAATCGCAGCTGCAATGGATAATGCTGCAATAATACCCCACAGCGTGTACATAATCGTCAGCAGTGTGGAGCTGCGTCTGGCAAGTTCAGTAACCCTCGCCTCGGTCAGAGCGATCTCTGTATTACGGAAGGTTGTAAGTTGAGAGCGCAGCAGATCAATTTCAGTTTTACCCGGATCAGATTGAAAGAATGCAACAACTTTCGCTTGATCCCCTTGCTTTTTCAAGTCCACCGACGGCTCCCCAGCGATCTCAATCCAGCGTGTAATATGAGCTTTGATGCTTTGCAGACTCTGCTGCTGTGAAGGATTATCGCTAATGAGAGCATTCAACTGATCATAGTTGGAACTCCACTGGGATAGGCCTTGGGAATAAGGCTCCAAGTAACTTTCATTACCTGTAATCATGAATCCACGCTGTCCTGTCTCCATGTTCAAGACATTTTTTTCAATCGCGTTGGTCAGATTATGTACTTCCAGATCATGATGGGAGATAAAATCATTTTCCTTCTGTAACACATTAATTTGGGCCGTAAGCACTAACAGAACAGCTCCAAACAAAAGCACAACCACAAGATAGCCCAATAAAATTTTGGAGCGTATCGTAAATCTTCTCGTTTTTGACAACGCGGAAACCTCCAAATATATACGAATCCCATAATTAAATTAAAACTGGTGCATATGTAGTTTATATGTATACGTATAGTCTGACAAGCTTTAAGTTCATCGGTAATCATAAGAAAAACGACCTGCTTGTGCAGGTCGTCCTCTTCAGTGATCTATATTGCTCATTTTGGCTGATTTTAGGCCTTTGGAGCGATCATTTTGGCTGGATCGACATATTGATCAAATTGCTCTTCGGTAAGCAGGCCCGTTTGTAACGTCGCCTGTTTCAAAGACAAGCCTTCTTTATGTGCAAGTTTCGCGATTTTGGCTGCATTCTCATAACCAATATGCGGGTTAAGCGCTGTAACCAGCATAAGCGAATTGTTCAGATTATGTTCAATCTGATCCAGATTAGGCTCAATGCCCACGGCACACTTGTCATTAAACGCAATAATGGAGTCCGCCAGGAGTTGCACGGATTGCAAGAAGTTATAGATGATAACCGGTTTGAATACATTCAGTTCAAAATTACCCTGACTTGCCGCGAAACCAATCGCTGCATCATTACCCATGACCTGCGTAACCACCATAGTAATGGCCTCGCTCTGAGTTGGATTGACTTTACCCGGCATAATGGAGCTGCCTGGCTCATTCTCAGGAATACGGATTTCGCCCAATCCACTACGAGGGCCACTGGCCAACCAGCGGACATCATTGGCAATTTTCATCAAATCAGCTGCAAGCGCTTTAACCGCACCGTGCGCATACACAACTTCATCATGACTTGTAAGTGCGTGGAATTTGTTTGGTGCAGATACAAAATCTTTCCCCGTATGTTTGCCAATCTCCTTGGCAGTGAAGTCCCCAAAGTCCGGATGTGCATTAATGCCCGTTCCGACAGCTGTACCGCCGATCGCAAGCTCCTTCAGATACTGTACGCTTTCACGGATCATACGCTCACTCTTGCCCAGCATGGCTTCCCAACCACTGATCTCCTGACCAAGCGTAATTGGTGTTGCATCCTGGAGGTGGGTACGTCCAATCTTGATAATATCCTTGAATGCATCCGACTTGTCTGCAAAAGTGGCTTTTAATACCGCGATTGCTGGCAAAAGTTGATCCTCAACAGCCAGAACACCTGCGACATGCAGAGCCGTTGGGAATGTATCGTTGGAGCTCTGGGACATGTTCACGTCATCATTTGGATGCAGACGCTCTTCCTTGCCCTTTTGCTCCAGCAGTTGGTTCCCCAGATTGGCAATCACTTCGTTCACGTTCATATTGGATTGTGTTCCGCTTCCCGTCTGCCATACTACCAGTGGGAAATGGTCATCAATTCGGCCTGCAATAATCTCGTCTGCTGCATAAGCAATAGCATCGGACTTAGCCGCAGATAATTTACCTAATTTATGGTTACTGGCCGCAGCACTTTTTTTCAAAATGGCAAGAGCACGGATAACTTCCATCGGCATATGTTCATTGCCAATCGGGAAGTTCTCCTTGCTGCGCTGCGTCTGAGCTCCCCACAGCCTGTCGGCTGGTACTTTCATTTCGCCTAACGTATCTCTCTCAATGCGGTATTCCACTTGCTTGTCCTCCTCCAAAAAGATGGTTTGGGTCTCTACAAAGCTTGTGTATCTCGTCATATTATACATGATTTACGAGCAGGTTTTCACCTTTTCGACAAAATTGTAAGCGTAGCGCAAAATGAGCGTGAATTATTTTTGTGACGCAATTGGATACAATCGGCTGCTCTGTTCGAATAGTTCACCTGGTTCCAAACCGATCAATCCGATTTCTTCTGCAGGTATGCCTTCAACATTAGGAGCGTTAACCAGGTTCATCTGTGGTTCAGGACAGAAGAATTCGCCACCCATGTTATTGTTCCAGATCATCCAGTGCTTGTAGGAGGTACCCACATCGTATACCAGTTTGTCTCCAGTATGGTGATCCGTAAGTTCCATATAGTTACGTCCATTCTGCGGCTCCGCCGTGTAATGATTATCCATGGCAGCAAAGAACGGACTAACCCCGTCTTTCTTCAATTGTTCTTCCTCAGGTGTAAGCGGTTGAAATTGTCCTGTTGGCAGGGAACGCTCATTCAATTCACGACGTTGTCCAATCGTAACTTTGGCCGTGTAATCCGAGGCCTGACTGTCCGGTGCAAAAGGTACAGCAATCGCCGTGTGGAATGCAAACAAATTCGGCATATATTCAGTCCCGTTGTTGCGGACGATCAATTGTTGCTGAAGTCCTTGGCTGCTCAAAGAGTAACGAAGCGTCACCGTAAACGTAAACGGCAGGTACTGATGGAATGTATGTCCTTCTTTCACGTCCTGGCTAAGCAACACATAACTCTCCAGCTGATCAGAACCGTATCCCTCAACCTTCCACTCGGCATCATGCAAAAATCCATGCAAATGGTTACCTGTAGCCGGTTCGTTCACAGGCAACTGATAGACTTTACCATTCCAGGGGAAGCGTCCATCCTCATAACGGTTCGGTGGAGAAAGAATCGGAATTCCATAGACCGCAGGTGCAGCCATAAACTCATCCATCTGATCCTGATTCGGTTCTCTCAAGTAACGAAAACCCTTTTCTGTATCACGGAAAGCAACGAGGTTGGCACCCACGCTTGGAATAACTGCCGCTTCAAACTGATTAAAACGAAGCCAAACGGCCGGAATCCCTCCAAATTGTTCTTCAAATGCTGCATTTTGCTGTGTCATCGTTATATGTACCTCCTGCATACTAAGGTTATATTATACGGCTCGACTATATCATGCCCGAGCGCAAAATACCAATCTAGGATAGAGAACAAATTCATAATAGAAAGACAAAAAAGACAGGAAAAAGACAGCTGCAATCCGTTACGGCTGTCTCTGCTGTCTTTCATATGATGGTTCAATTAATCCACATATTTGCCGTGATCCGGCACAGTGCTCTCTTCAAAGTCCAGATCAAGCCGCTTCAAGGATTCACTCAACATATCTCCGCTCAAGGCATGCCCATGCCCGGTAATCGCAAGTTTCGGCTCCAGATGCCTTATATGCTGGACAGATTGATGAGCAACCTGCCAATCGGTTGTAAAATAGGAAGGCGGGCCATGCAACTGTTTGTCCTGAAGCAACACACTCCACAGCGATTCCTGCTTCACTGTGATGATTGCATCTCCCGCAATTAACAAACGGTCCGCTTCCCGAAACAGCGACACATGTCCAGGCGTATGACCTGGCGTGTGCACCCATTCCCATCCTGATAGACCTGGAACGGAATGATCTTTGGGTAGACTGAATATCCGATCATCCAGATTGATTGCCTCATTAGGATAAGCGAATGACAACCTGGACATTAAACCTCCACCTACAGAAGGGTCCGCTGGCGGGTAATCTTTTAATCCCGTTAAATACGGAATTTCAAGCGGATGAGCATACACTGGCACACCCCAGAATTGTTCCAGCTCAATAACGGTTCCTACATGGTCGAAGTGACCATGCGTCAATATGATCGCAGACGGCGGACCTTGAAATCGTTCTGTTGCAACCTGAACAATATGATCCGTGAACCTCGCCATTCCGGTGTCCACGAGGACCCAGTTCCTGCTTCCTGGCTCTCCGATGAACACGACATTAACGAATAGTGTACGTAGACTGAGAATATCGGGCGCGACTTCTTCAAGTCCCGTCAACCCTTCTGTAATCAGATTGTCAGATGCCATTCACGGTTACCTCCCATTAGGCGGATTGTCTCTCTGGTTCCATTCATCTCGTAGACTTCCCTTTTCTGGATCATCTATTCAACATTTCCAATAAAATAGACGGTATACACCCTGTTTTGGGCATACACCGTCTAGTATAGTCATCGACACAACACAATAGAACAAGAACATCTCAGCTAGTTAAGCTGGAAATGCCTCCAAAGCAGCATCGAGCAATTGATTGTACAGATCGTCATCATTCTCAAGCAACTCGTCCATACGCAGTAACTCTTCTTCATCACCGGATTGCTCTGTGAAATGCAAGCTATAGTCCCAGTCTTTTCCGTTCTTGCTCATGAAGGTAATCTCATATACTGACTTTTCGCCTTCTGTGCGGTAAACGGTATTTCCCACGTATCCTTTTTCACCTTCACGGCGCATTTCAGAACTTATAATTTCAATATTCACAATCATTCTCTCCTTTAATCTTTCATCTACAGTCGGTCTCCAACATTTCTGGTAAACCTAGTTTGGTAATTATTATTGGTTAATTGTACAATATATAACGTAGCAACGTATACCTTATTCAATGAAGGAACCATTCTGAGTCCTTACATAGTTGTAATGAGGACTATAATAGCCAACAAGCTACGATATTATTATCACATTGGAGGAAAAAATAGCATGAATACTTTTGAAACGAATCTGCAGCAATATGCTGAACTGGCTGTACAAGTCGGTGTCAATGTCCATGCTGGACAGACACTCGTGGTTAACGCTCCAATCTCGGCAGCACACTTTGTACGACTGATTGTCAAAGCAGCCTACGGTAAAGGTGCGAAATTGGTCAAAGTAAACTGGAGTGATGAAACCGTTACACGTCTTCATTACGATCTTGCACCTGATGAAGCCTTCTCCATTGAACCGAAATGGTTTGCAGCTGAAATGACTGAACTGGTTGAAGAAGGTGCCGCTATTCTGCACGTCATCGCTGAAAATCCAGATTTGCTGAACGGTGTAGCGCAGGAACGCATTATTACTAGCCAAAAAGTGCGCGGCAAAGCGCTCGAAAAATATCGTTCTTATCAGATGGCTGACAAATTCAGCTGGTCTATCGTGGCCGTTCCTTCTCCGGAATGGGCAGCTAAAGTGTTCCCGGATCTTCCAGAAGCGCAACAAGTAGACCGCCTATGGGATGTCATTTTCAAAACGGTACGGATCGGTGAGCAGGATGCTGTTGCCGAATGGAAAACCCATTTGCAAAACCTGGATTCCCGCGCTGATCTGTTGAACAACAAAAAATACAAGAAGCTTCACTATACAGCTCCAGGCACAGACTTGACCATTGAACTTCCAGAAGGCCATATCTGGGTATCCGGTGGAAGTGTGAATGAGCAAGGACATGTCTTTATTGCCAATATGCCTACGGAAGAAGTATTCACGGCTCCGCTGAAAACG
Organism: Paenibacillus sp. 10L310; assembly: GCF_056395745.1. Taxonomy (NCBI): domain Bacteria; kingdom Bacillati; phylum Bacillota; class Bacilli; order Caryophanales; family Paenibacillaceae; genus Paenibacillus; species Paenibacillus sp. 10L310. The sequence goes on from NZ_JBFTKC010000003.1 coordinate 67,835, forward strand.
GGTGTTAACGGTACAGTGCGCAGCACGAAACCACTGAGCTACGGCGGCAACCTGATTGACGGTTTCTCACTAACATTCGAGAACGGCCGAATTGTTGACTATACCGCCGATCAAGGTCTCGATGCACTCAAAAACCTGATCGAGATAGATGATGGCGCACACTATCTGGGTGAAGTAGCCCTCGTTCCACATCAGTCCCCAATTTCCGATACCAATATTTTGTTCTACAATACTTTGTTTGATGAAAATGCCTCCAACCATTTGGCGATTGGTAATGCCTATGCCTTCTGTCTGGAAGGTGGTAAAACGATGTCCAAAGAAGAGCTGATTGAACGTGGTATGAACTCCAGCCTCACTCATGTAGACTTCATGATTGGATCCGGAGAAATGAACATCCACGGTGTGACCTCCGAAGGCGCGGAAGAGCCGATCTTCCTGCAAGGAAACTGGGCATTCTAATCCCGTTTGATGTGATTTAGGAGAGAGGAGATTACTCCTCTCTTTTCCTGCGTCAACAGGTCAAAAATTCAACAATTGGAGGGAACTCATATGTTAAGTTTTGAACAAAAACTGGATCGTTACGCTGAACTTGCTGTAAGAGTAGGTGCTAATGTGCAACCAGGGCAAGTATTTGTCATCTCTGCGATGATTGATACCGCTGAATTTGTACGTTTGCTGGTACGTAAGGGATATGAAGCTGGAGCCAAGCAGGTGATTGTAAAATACGGAGATGAAACCGTCAATCGATTGCGGTTTGAGATGGCCCCTGAGGAATCCTTCCAAGAGCCGCCGAAATGGCATGCAGCGGAGCTTGAAGAACTGGCGGCCAATAATGCAACCTTCCTGACCGTATTGTCATCCAGCCCAGACCTAATGAAAGGTATTGACCCGGAGCGGATTTCCACCCATCAGCGTACATATGCTCAGGCGATGGCCAAGTACCGTCAGTATCAACAGGCGGATAAAATGAGCTGGACGGGTGTGGCATGTCCTTCGCCCGATTGGGCAGCCAAAGTATTCCCGGATCTCCCGGCAGCTGAGCAGGTTAGCCAGTTGTGGGAAGCCATTTTTGCTGCGGTGAGAGCCGATCTGGAGGACCCTGTAGCGGCTTGGGAACAGCATATTGAACGACTGGAGACCAAAGCCGTTGCCCTGAACAACAAGAAGTATCAAGCATTACATTTCCTCTCCCCAGGGACGGATCTTACTGTCGAGCTTCCAGAAGGTCATATCTGGGCGCAGGCAGGTAGCGTGAATGAGCAAGGCTCCCCTTTTGTCGCGAATATCCCGACAGAGGAAGTATTCACCGCTCCAGCCAAACATGGCGTTAATGGCAAAGTGTCCAGCACCAAACCACTCAGCTATGGCGGCAGTATCATTGATCATTTTTCGCTCACATTTGAGAACGGACGTATCATTGATTTTCATGCTGAAGAAGGTCAGGATACGCTGGAAAGACTCATTTCCATGGATGAAGGATCTCATTACCTCGGCGAAGTCGCTTTGGTTCCCTTCCATTCACCGATCTCTGAGAGTGGTATCCTGTATTACACTACATTGTATGATGAGAATGCGTCGTGCCATCTTGCGATTGGCAGTTCCTATGCATTTAATATCGAAGGTGGCAAAACGATGTCTCCTGAAGAGCTTGCAGCCCGTGGCATGAACACCAGCATCACCCATGTGGACTTCATGATGGGCTCTCCCGAGACGGACATCTACGGTATCACGGCAAACGGCGAACGTGAAGCCATCTTCCTTAAGGGAGACTGGGCGTTCTAAATGATCGCGGAGAGTTATCTCCCGTAATGTATGTTCTCTGAATAGTCGAAAGGCTGTCTTGCAACCATGTATTCATGGTTGGCGAGACGGCCTTTTATTAATTTTCAGCAAACTTTCATGCATGTTATACACACTTCTCTCATCTGGTTTTTCCCGGACCAACCTCCCATTGTACCGTTTCCATATTATGTTGTAAAATGTAATGATACCAATGTTTGTGGACTGTTCACCAGAAAGGAGAACATCATGGCCAATCGGCTCCAGTTATTACTAGCCTCAGATTTCCATAATTTAGGCTCTGCGCTTCAAGAAGAAGTGTATTATGAATATTATAATATGGTACATGGTCTTATCGTTTATATCATCAAGGAGCGTGCTGCAGCAGAAGATATTATTCAGGAAGCTTTTATCAAAATCATTAAAAACAAACCCATCTTTGAAGACGAGGTCAAACTGAAAGCCTGGCTCAAGGTTGTCACACGGAACACAGCTATTAATTATCTGAGAAAAAATAAAAATAACCGTAACCAATTGGATACGGATAGTGTTTTTATAGATATGGAGACGATGAATCAGACCGCAGCTTCCGTGGAAAGCATGGTAGAAACGCAGATGATGGAAGAGTCCATTGAATATTATCTCAGACAGCTCAAACCGGAATATCGTGTACTGGTGGAGTTACGGTGGAAAAAAGGTCTCTCCTACCGAGAGATGGCCGAACTGCTGGATACCTCCGAAGACATTGTGAAGCAACGCTTGTTCAGAGCCCGTGGCAGTATTAAGAAGAAATTACATAAGGAATGGGGTGGAAGCATTGAGCAAAGGCAAGTCCGATAAAAACGTGGAGCGATTCGATTCAGAGCTGGAAGACGAATATTTCGACGCTGCGTTTGACCTGGCTTTTGATGAAGCTTTCCATCAGGCCGTCTCTGCCCCTTCCGCCTCCCATACCGAATCCATGCGGCAATCCTGGCAGAAGGTAAACAGGGAAATTAACAGAATCGGTTTACGTAAAAAAAGAATACGTACCTTGCGACTTTCAGTTGTAGTCGCTGCATCCGTAACTATCGGGGCCGTTATTTTCAGCCTGCCGTCCGGTACGCAAGCGGTATCCCCTTTTGTGCAATCCATCAAGGATTGGGGCAATGGCATGAAATCCATTATCATTGAGGATCGTACGACCCAACTGGGGGCTGATCCGTCAACAGCCAAAACGCCTCCACCACCAGAAACCAGCTTGGACGACATTCTTAAGGTACAAGAAGAAGAAGCTCTTAATACACCGTCGTATGAGTTATCGAGCCATCAGTTTCGTCCAGTACTTGTTACGGAAGAGATTGCACGCGAAGGGTTCATGGGTGACTTTCTGTTATCCAAGGCCATTCCCGAGCGATTCAACAAGGTCAAATTCGAACTCGTGCTTGATACTGAAAACCCTGTGAATCCAGACGATTATTATGAGTCCAACCAAATGAGAGTTCAATATACCAGTGAAGGCAAAAGCATAGAAGATGAGATTATCCAGTTTGATTATATCTATGTCATGCCTGGGGAGAAAATTGAAGGAGCCATGCTTCGTGATATGAGCACCGTAAAGCTGGCGGATGGCTCGGAAGCACTGATGTATATCGGCCCACCTTATAACTCCTTTCAGTGGATGATGGGTTCAAACAATATGAGTCTGTTTGGCACCCTTTCGGAAGAAGAAATGACTGCTATTGCCAACGATTTTCAAGAGCAGAAGTTTCCGGGTAGCACCCGTCGATAAGATCAAAATAACACGGTGCCAGAGACATGTTTGCTTGTTTCCGTGGCACTTCCATCATACGCTGTATGAATACTGGTAACGCGATAATAATATCCTGGCATTACGGTCCAATCCGATGCGGCATTCAATAAGTTTGTATTCGTTGCATTGTTGGAACTCGTTTTGAAAGTTACCCATGCTGTTCCTGTCCAGCGCTCAAGTCGATAATCTACGGATAGTGTCTTCATTGCTGTATATGTCATGGTCTTGGTATTGACGATAGCCGATAGTCCACCCCCCGGAATGACTGCACCGACCGCTTGATAGATATGTCCACGTTCGGAATTGGTAGCAAGCGAATGGATGGATGGTTCTGGCGGTGGCGGAGCTGTAAGGGCACCAGAGGACACGTTGATTATCGGGCTTGCAACGGCTGGTTCGGACGTAGGTATAGCCAGGATTGTTGGCACCATTAACAAGGCAACAAGGGTTATTTTTAGCATAGATGCTGCACTCTTTGTTTTCATTTTCCGCATATTGATCCATCCTCCGCTTCCATACTTGATTTTGTGTAAGGGTATAAACGGACGGATCGGGTGACAGGTTTCAAAAAAAATTAGACGCTCCGATGTTACTGTCGGCAGCGTCTTTTATCTTTGCATGCCTCTCCAGCATGGTTGAAACCTAAATTATTCCAGCCCGTATGTATTGGGTAATGGATACACGAAACCATATGAACCAACAAGATTTGCAAATGAGGTGTATAACTTGAGTAAACTTCAATCCAAATCCAGAAGGCATCGTCACAGCTCCAATCCGAATGAACTACATATCGAAGTTTCCGGCTCGTTCAAACGTTGGCTTGTTATCTTGGTGAGTGCACTTACCGCAGGGACCTTAATATATTTCTTAGCTACAGCTCGGGAAAACTGGATAAGCATGGGGATTGACCGCTATGTATTGCCCTTTATGATCTGGGGACTTGTACTGTCCCCCATCCTTGCTTTTCTTTTTCTCAAGCAGAGCGGACGGACCCTTTCCCATGTCAAATTTTTACGTGTTTTCGGGATTGCTTTCTCCCTTCTGCCTCTGGTACTTCTGTTTTATGTGTTACCCGTAACACTTGGCATGGTGAATGATCACCTGACCCAGTATAAGCAAAATCCCGTGTTATCCACCACTAAAGTGGGGGACTACAATTCTTACGAGGTTACTTTTGTCGATACGCCTATGTACGCCATCATCACCATTAAGACACCGACAACAACCCAATCCACTCGAAAAAAGCTGAATATCCAGCATGATCTGGCTCCGGGAGAGAATGTTTACGTCACTTATAAGCGAATTTCTATCGAGAACAGCTTGGTCACGGAGAATCGTTACGCCGATGTTGTCATTCATGCACCCAAAGAATCATGAGCATGCAAAGAAGCTGTACGATGACCATTACGTCACCATACAGCTTCATCTGTTACAATTTCAATCTGGCTACGCGCCTTCTTCTTCAACCAACAGTTCCAGCTTAATCACATTTACTCGGGAAATCCGCTTATGCTCTGTCTCTTGAATGACAAATACATAACCCCCATACTCAACCGATTGACCAACCTCAGGTGGAATGGCATCTACTCTCGAGTACAGCCAGCCCCCGATGGTATCGTAATCGGCACGATCCATCTCCAGTCCGAATCGTTCGCTGACTTCTTCAATCAGCATCAATCCATCAATAGAGTATTCCATCTCATCCACTTGTTCAATGACAGGACGCTCATGGTCGAATTCATCCTGAATCTCGCCTACGATCTCTTCCATGATATCTTCAAGTGTGACAAGCCCGGAGGTTCCCCCGTATTCATCAATCAGAATCGCAATCTGTGTCTTGCTACGCTGCATACGCTTGAGCAGATCACTGATTAGCGTGGTATCTGGCACAGCCAGGATGGGCCGAATCACGGAGATGGTATCCGTAAGTTGGGATCGCATCAGATCCTTAATGTGAATAAAGCCGATAATATGATCCTTGTCTCCGTTATATACCGGATACCTTGTTCGCATACTCTCACTGGCAATCTCCAGATTCTCCAGCATCGACTCATTGGCATTCAGACAGATCATTTCCGTCCGCGGAATCATAATTTCACGGGCGGTTGTATCCGTAAAATCAAATATATTATCAACAAGTGCTAATTCAGTGTTATCAATTAAACCGCTCTTATTGCTTTCTTTCATCAGAATACGTATTTCATCTTCGCTATGTGCGGAGTCCATCTCCGAAGCTGGTGCCATTCGGAACAGTCTCAACAAGCCGTTAGCCATACCGTTCAGTGCCCATATGAATGGATACATTAACTTGTAGAAGAACGTTAGCAAAGCCGCAGACCACAACGTGATCGTCTCAGACTTTCGAATTGCCATCGTTTTGGGAGCAAGTTCACCCAGTACAATGTGCAAGATCGTAATAATCACAAATGCAATGGCAATAGAGATTCCATGAACGTAGACTGGTCCCAGTCCAAATGCGGTAAACATGGGCTCTAACAGATGTGCAATTGCCGGTTCTCCCAGCCACCCGAGTCCCAGTGAAGCCAAAGTTATACCTAGTTGGCAAGCTGATAGATATGCATCCAGATTACGTACGATATTGGAAGCATAGATGGCATTTTTGTTGCCTGTTTCCACCAAAGCCTCAATCCGGCTTCCACGAACTTTCACCATCGCAAATTCCGCCGACACAAAGAAACCATTCATTAATACAAGTAAACCAATGATTACTAAATTTAAAATACTCGGTAAGGGGTCACTCAAATTTTCATCCTATTCGCCGTCATTCTTCGGCAAATAGGTCCACCTCCTTCGAAAATGTAGGATATTTGCCATTCTGCCGCTCATATGCAATTTCAACTTCCCAATGCTTCCACCTCCACCTTGTTCTGTCGAATAAAAAAGATATGCTTCTTTTATTATATAATTCTAAACTACACAGTCAATCCGTGTCCTATGACAACGAAATGGCACAAACGCCTTTTTTCTTTAACAAAAGTCTCGATTATGCTGTTTCCCGGAAAAATTTTTACTCAATACGCCGTTATGCTTCCTATTTTCTCAGTTGTATTGATAAGTGATTAACTTTCAGATTATTAGATAGTTAATCACTTATCATTTTCTGTAATACGTGTGACTGCTCGAATTACAACATCAGGATAGTTATTTTGAATGATAATTTTGGCTTCAGCTATACTTTCAGCTCTCAATTCTCGAGTGTATATGATCCCATAAGAATCTTGGAATTCTACGGAATATTCGATTACCTCTTGGTCCATTTTTATCACCTGCCCATTGTTATTGTGCTTTACATATCACATTATCAATAAGTTTACGCATTCATAAAATACGTTGAGCGCTCCCTTCCACTAGTAGTTTATTCGATAGTCCTTTTCAAGATAAGCATACTCACTGTCCCTTGTTTGATAAGTCCTTGGTCTGATAACTAATAATTCACTATCTGAGCCAGCCTTGCTAGACGAATTAATTTCGAGTTTCATCACTCGTTCAATGACTTGATGATCGATATGCTCATCATCTACATCTTCCTCATCTACAAAGCGAACTGTTATGTCCTGTTTTATTCCTTTCCAATTTAGATGACTACTTTGATAACATAATTCCACATTAATCAATGCCTCATCACAATCTATTCTCGACTGTGTATAAAGCTCAATAAATACGTCTTTGTCTCGTGACACTAATTTTATTTCACCTGTTTCTGTTTCAAAATTCCCATTCAAATTTAATCCTCGATAAAGACCATTTGGGAGGTGAATACGTAATATTGCATTTTCATTTAAATTATTGGTATGGGTGAGCTCAATCCATAAATGATTCATTCCTTCTTCTTTTTCCATCTTTTTTTTAGCCAACCGTAAATTAAGCATCATTAAACTCCCCCCTTAAAACCTGTGAGACAGAATCAATTACCTTCTGTTTTAATTCGGCAGAAACTCGAGGACTTAATGTAATTGAAACATCATCTGTTATTGTCAGAGTTTCGTTTTCCAAGACACGATCTGGGCTATATAAACTCATCAATTGGCCGATTTTTTCCACTTCCTCTACAGAAAGAAGCTTCAATTTTTCTTGGATGGATGCTAAGTTCTCACCAGTTCTTGATAAAGTTATAATTGCTCGAAAATAATGAATGTGTTTATCGGTGTATACTCTTTTATTTCCTACCAACTCTAACGGAGGAACCATGCCTATTTGTGTATAGTACCGAACCGTCCTCAAGTTCATCTTAGTATCATCTTCTTGAAGAATTTCTGAGATACGCTTTGCAGTGTACTGATTCATAACCTCACTCCTTTACACTTTAGTGTAAACCTGTACAGTAAACTGTAATGTATACAGTTTACTGTACAGGTTTACATCTAGTCAAACAAACTATTAAGAAAGGAAAAATCATTTTGAGAAACACAACTAATTCTTAACCAAACCAAAGAGAGCATCCTCGCTCATGCTTCCGCATGGCTGGATACTCTCTTTTTGTAATACGTTATTTTCTTAAATTCTATCCGCTGATTACGATGTCGACTCAATCTCCACTACGGTTTCCGAAGCGGGGTTCCAACGCCATCTGGCTTGTTTCCCGCTTTCGTTATGCAATCCACCGATCCAGAATTCATCCTGCTTCAGCAATGCCCAATCGACTTCTCCATTCAACACCTGAATTCCGAGTTCCGTTAGCGACAGGATTCCGTCACGGAATTTTTCATCATGCTGCTTGAAATTAGGGAAAGTGGTTGCACCGCTCATCTGAAGAAGAGCATGAGGTCCTTCTGTCATCCGCTTCAGATGTGCCCAGTATTCAAGATCTCCCATCCCCAGAATATGCAGCTTGTCCCCTACCTCACGAAATAATGGATACGGATGCTCCACACCTGCTCTAATAGTCTCCAGTGTTGTCTGCTCAATGAGTCCCAGACCGTTCGATACAGATGGCAGACGGGACAAATGTGCCTTAAAGGCAGCTTTCGCAAAGGGTAGCGCAGAAGTATCTGCCTGCAAGTAATCCAGATGATACCGGAAATCAGTCGACGTATAGGCTTCCCAGAACTGTGCACCGGCTTGTAACTCGTTTTTCTCAATCACATGCCAACTGCCGGACAGACGTTCAATCTGTGTGGAGGTAAGCTGTCCCAGTCCTCTAAAGTGCTCAATCTCTGGATACGAGTCAATACAGAGCAGATTCAGTTTTGTATTCTGGAGTGCTTGTCCTTTGAAATAATGCAATAGATACGATAACATCGTTTGATCATAGAGATCGTATTCGAACCATAAAACAATTTCCTTGTATTGTTGAAACGAGTTCAACTTGCGTTCAAGTTCCTCAATCTTCAAGTATTCCGCCTGTGGAATGCCCAACTGCTGCTCTAACACGGATGCCCGAGTCTGCCGCTCCTTCGTATCTCCCATCTCTTTGGCTACCGGGCCGAACGTGTACAACTCTCTCCATACCAGGATGTCTCCCTGAATTCCACTCTCTCTTAAACGATTGGCAGCGTGATCCCCATTCATAATGTGTAACAATCCTTTTCCCCCTTCATACAAGTCACTGAATACAGAGACCAGATCCCTTACTGGCATAGAGCGCTTAAGTTTGGATCGGGCATCGAACAGTCTTTTCTTTAACGCTGGTACCTTCACCCCGAGGAAATCCGATATTTCCTTGAGCGAGTATCCTTCCAAATAAAACAGTTCAACAGCAATCCGCATCGATGATGGCAGTATTGCAATAGAATCACGCAGGGTACGATGCATTTCGTTTTGCACCGCTTGTTTTTCCGGATTATGCGCCTGATCCTCTTCATGGAATACATGCTCCAGCTCCTGAACTGGAATCATGGTATGTTGCTTGCGTCTTAGCCAGCGATAACACTGCCTCTCCACGATCACCTTGAACCACCCGGGAAAAGCCTCAGGAGCTTCCAGCTTGGACAGATTGCCAAAGGCTTCAGTAAATGCCTCCTGTACGACATCTTCAGCCCAAAATGTATCTCCTAAACGATTGTAGGCAACAGCAAGAGCCATCCCGCGATATTGAGACATCAGTTGTGCGTAAGCATCAGTTTCGCCCTTCATCGCTCCTTCAATCCATGAATTCAATGCTATGGACTCCCTTCATATAAGCATGCTGCTTGTTCTATTCATGTATAAGTGCCATGTTATCGCCAAAAGGTTACGTATAACTCTAAACCTAGAGTAACCTTCGTATATATGTTTATGTAAAAAGCTGTCCTGTCTGCGGATTACCTCCACATTCAAGGACAGCGATGTAAATCAGTATGTGTTAGACATGTGACATGTCAGTTATCAATCAACATGATGAGTTGAAAATGATTATCTGCTTGGAGCTTGCGGGTAATTGCCTACCACGCCCGGATATTGATACAACAACGGCTCATCAAATGTAGCATAGTCGAAGTTGACCATCAACAGCATGATTCTTCTACCTGTCTTCGGGTCACTGATGATAATATGATCACGGCCCGCTGCTTCAATAATACCTTGGAATATGCGAGCGTTCCATTCTTTGTTGCCTTCATATGTCATGTAGAATGTACCGAATTTACCAAGGTTCAAACGTAAAATATTCTCAATGTATGACTGCTCAAACTGTGGAGCCGTTGTTGTAATCACTGCACCTGTTGGTGTCATTGGGCTACCACTGGATACGAGTGGGGGTACACTTGTGGAGCTTGGGGACACCATCCCTGGCGTTGGTGACATGGCAGGCATTCCGTTACCGATTTTGTAAGACGTACCTTGAACCTGAGAATTGGCTTGTTGACCCAACACGGAATTCGCTTGCTGACCCATTGTTTGAGTTGTTGGTTGATAAGGCTGATTAATCATGATGATTCCTCCCAAAATTTAATATACTTCCGGACAGTCTTCGCCTGAAGGACTGAAGAAACAATGCGCTTTGAAACGTCCTGTATTTTGCTGGTCATACCACGTTGCCGGACACTCGGCCACAGGTCGGAAGAACCACAATGAATTGCTGGCAGGCCAGAAGCGCTCTCCATTAATCACCCGTTGTGCGAGACGTATCTCGGACTGTCTTGCGCGTTGGTAAAAGTACCCCTTCTGTGTTGACTCGTAGCCTCCTGGATTCTGGAATACCATACGATTGATATCGCGAATATCCTTAAAGTCCAGACAATCCACCAGCACCCGGTTCACACTTACATTGCCCACAAGCAACATACCCTGTTCGCCGTCACCTTCAGCCTCTGCCCTCATGAGCCTAGCCAGCAGCTTGACGTCCTCTGAGTTGGCTTTAATAACAGCCATAGTCTGTTTCCTCCCTTGTTTCAGCTGTTCATCACCGTACATCGTATTGTGCAGGAGCCCATTCGGTGACACGATTCCATCTTTTTTCCATAAAAAAAAGCCCGGAACCTCACCCAAGGTGAAGTCCCGAAGCAACTCGTTTCTTATAATACTCGCCTGTTTAAGGCTTGGCTTCAATCCAATAATCATAGGCATGAACAATGTTGCCTTGGTAAGCCTGATATTCGGCCAACAGATCAGGAAGCTTGGCAAGCTGAAGTTCCATCTCCGCTGCCCCTTTCTCATAAAAAGAAATATGAGGACCTTCGTGGTTCTGCTTCATTTCGACCGAAATCATCAACCTTTTACCGAAACGATCGGCGATCTCCATCTCCTGACTCACAACAGCAGCAATCCCATTGGAACCTTCGGCGTTGTTACGGAAAGCCATCAGCGACACATGATCGAGTGTACGGATCATAAATTCAGCCACAGATGTATCCTTTCCTGGCAACGCGAAGCTATCCAGCCATACAGCAAGGTCTGCGCTTGTTTCGAGATCACTGTCCTTCTTCGTTTCTTCCTGGAAAAATGTAATATTGGCAGCCCATTCGGTCAATAAGGTGTCCCGACTATTCTCCCACTCTGGCAAAGTGTAAGGCTCAATATCCAGATGGATGCCTTCAAATCGTTCATCCGGCTCGGATTCAGCATTATAGTTTTTCACATAATCAATCAATCGCTGAATGCGTGGACGATTCTCCTTTTTGCCCCAGATGGGGTGTCCACCCATCGCATGGATCTCAATACCCTGCGCTTTTGCCCGTTTCACAAAACTGCGATAGCTGGAATAGGGTTGATCCAGGTCCAACCTGACATACAACCAGTTAATATTCTGCTCTCTAGCAAATGCTAGTATGTGCTCTCCCCCGTCATTCGTCACCTGAGAGGCCTCCCAGATATACGTTCCCCGAATCTCTGGCTGATTGGATGGAATCTCCGGTGATGGCAGTTCCGACGGCTCCAGTTGTCCCCAGTATACGATGTCATGTACAGCAGAACCTGCGTAGGAACTATGCTCGCCGAATGCGGAGGCAACTTCTTCAATAACGCTTTCCAGTTGTGCTACACCTTTCCCGGCAAATGACGTGAACTCCTCACCAGGCATGGGCTTGGTGTTCAACCCAACCGTGACGCTCACATTGCTGGCATCGGCCCAGTTCATTTCCTGTTCAATCAAACGTATGATACCATTGTTCCCTTGCGCGTTATCACGGTAAGCGAGTAAAGTGACATGCTCCACTTGTTCAATGAACCAACGTGACAATGGTTCGTTATCTGTATCCTCAGAAACTCTATTTCCTGTGACGGTATAGGAATCCAGCCAAAATGGCAGATCCATATTCACTGCAACTGCGCCATCCTGTCTTAATTGCTCAAATAACAGATTCATATTGGCTACCCAGGATTGTACCAGTGGCTTGGCATCTTCTTTCCAGGCTGGTAACACATAGGGCTTGATATCCAGATGTATGGCATCAAATTGCTCGTTGAGCTCAGCAGCTTGATTATAATCACTTACCCACGACGCTAATCTGAGCATGGGACCTTCACGGCCACTGAGTGCCCAGGATGGATCGCCTCCCAGCGCTTCAACCGCAATACCTGCACGGCTTGCTTTGGCTATAAACGTCTGGTATACCTCCTTGGACAGCGTCATGTCTACATTCACGTACAGCCTGTTTATCTTATGTTTAGCTGCATTGGCCAACAGCTCATCTCCGTTGCTAACAGACTGTGCCTGCCATACCCAGGCCGCCCGTATATCTGCGCCATCAGCTTCAGCAGGTGACTCATTCCCTATCATTATCATCCCTCCGATCAGCAGTAACAGCCAAAATACCTTCCGGGATTGTTTCCCGAACATATACTCCCTCCATTCCTCTACTGTTGTAAAATCACATTTATTATAGCAACCGAGTTATTAAAAACAAATAAGCCCAAGTGCTTAACTTGGGCTTATTACTCTGAAGTTGGGACAGCTTAGGGCTAGCCCGGCTTAATCCCGGTTCTAGTCCTCATATATCATTTTTCGGGTCATGCCTCCATCAATAACGAGGTTGGTCCCTGTGACAAAGGTATTGCTTGGATCAGACAAATATAAACAAGCACGGGAGATATCTGAAGGAACACCCACACGACCGGAGGGATGCTGTTCATGATCCTCCTTTTTCAATTTCTCCACGTCACCTGTCTCAATCCATCCCGGACTGATACAATTGACCCGAATTTGGTCTTTGCCCAATGAGACCGCCAGCGCATGCGTCAGAGCTACAATCGCTCCTTTGGATGCGGCATAAGCTTCGGTATCCGGCTCAGACATCAGCGCACGTGTGGAAGCCATATTGATAATGGCACCCCCGTGTTCATTGCTTTTCATATGTTTGGCTGCTTCCCGACTCGCCAAAAAGCAACTTCTCACATTGGTATTGAGTACATCGTCCCATTCTTCCAGCGTCAGCTCATAGGGTGACTTCCACTTGGCGAGTCCTGCATTATTCACCAAAACATCAATTTGTTTGAATTCTTCCACGGTTGTCCGAAAAAGATTCGTAATATCCTGCTCGCTCCGAACATCACATTGGACAAAGATGGCTTCTCCGCCTTCATTACGAATGGAAGCTGCCGCGGCCGCCCCTTCTGCTTCCTTGTAGTCGGCAAGTACAACTTTGGCTCCAGCGACTGCATAAGCCTCAGCCACACTTCGTCCTATTCCCTGAGCGGCCCCGGTTACAACAACGACCTGATCTGTAAATGACATATTGATTGCCTCCTCTATGGTAATGATCTTTTGATCATAATCTCATTAAGCCTCTTCTTATATAAAAACACGTTATGCCCATTAAGAAACGCTTGTCCAGTAAATAATCAAAAAAAGCTCACGCCATTCTGGCGCAAGCTGCTCAGTTTAACCCCGTAGGCGTTCAGAATATACGCGATTATATCGCTCGAAACCTACATAACGCGTTCCTTTGAACGAGAGCCGTCCTTCATCCCCCTCAGCACACAAACCATACTCTTCGCCATTGACTTTGAATTCGAGCCGATCTCCACTTTCTACTTCAAAGGTGACGTAGTATAACGTTCGTGCTGTACTACCCGGTTCAGATTGCGACTGACTCATCTTCATCCGTCTGCTGGTGATACGTGAAGGCACGGTCAATAGCGGCTCCGAGTTGTTGCGTCCCCACCTCCATACCTCCTTTCCCATCGACAGAAGGACTATACCTATAATCAGAACAAATACAACCGGAAAGACGGTTCCAAACAAATCAAACATCCAGGATGATTCAATGCCCATGTCTCTCCCTCCGTTCATACAACTTAGGACAGCCGGAGTCTTGACCCGTCTCCTGTAATGTATATGCACGTAAACAAGGAACTTGTTATCCGGATTGAAATCGAACGGTGTGAAGGGAAATACCCTCCGGCAGAATACCGAAGGGTTGCTTCATACGAAAAATAAGTACTATTTCATTATCTAATACCTTGCTTAACTAGCAGCCATGTTTTACTTAAAGGTTGTTGCAAATCGATGATCCAACAATATAACCTGATTGACCTGTCCCTCTTTTGTCAGCATAAACGATGCACGATAGATAGCCAGATCATCTTTTTCCGCTTGTAGCGACTTCTCATCCAGGAATGTTTCCTTCTGAATATGATAGGCATAATCAATATTACGTTCAGATTCGACCAGAACATGTTCCTTGCCATACAGATCGAGAATCTCTTGATGTGTCATCCCCGCCTCTGCCCCGCGAGCCGTCTTAAAGTACCCTTTCGAGTCCTTATTCAAGATGATACTAACGACTTTGGCATCCCTATAACCAATCGTGATCCCGTTATTGTATTGATAGGATTGACCCACACCGGTTGATGTTCCCTCACCGAGAATTTTCTCCGCCTCTTCCTGACTCATTCCATACGTAATCTTATCCTCACTGTCGGTCTTCGTCACAGCCAGATCCTGTTCTGAAAATTCGTTTGGATTGAATTTGCTATTGCTGCAAGCCGTGACCATGATTAATAATAATGCCGCAACAACCCATGTAATTTTTCTCCAGTGTCCATTCTTCATGCACTCACCTCTGATGTTTTTCCAATATTTTATCATATTATCAACTGAAAAAATAATTAGTAGTGACGTTTTCACCATTCCTCAAAAACAAAAAGGGTATCCGATATGTAGTTACTCTTGTACCATTATCCGCTCCAACTGAGATAACAGCCTCAGGTAAAGCACTGCTATCTCAGTTCAAGCAAACCCATGTTACCGTTGTGGATGCATATTTAATAAAGTTGAGGAGAGTTTGCTAGCCTGTTAACGGACTCATGCTAATTGTGTGATCACAAGATGTGCGGATACAGGTCTAGTTCCGCCCGCAAGTGGCGTGATTGTTAATGCTGTAGCATTACCAGCCGGGTTCCGCACGGTCAGAATAGAATTAATCACGGTTGTCTGCACTAAAGCCATACCCACAATCTGAGACGTTCCCGTTGCTCGCCCAACTACAGTAGGAGCCAAATCTGCCCCATTGAGAGTTAAGATTAATTGACCGGCTTCATTGATGCTCACCTGGAACAAAATCTGATACGTACCAATGGCTGCCAGATTGAATGAACTAGGCCCCGTACGTGCGATAGTTGTTCCACTTGTCGGCCCATCCTGAGGAAAGCTTACATCAGTACCGGGAGCAACCGTTGCTGCATTATCAGGTGGCATCAGTGCGAAAAAGTCAGCAAATCCCAGTACGCTTCCGGCTGCTCCTGTTGCACCTGTACCTCCCGTGGCTCCAGCTGGACCAGCTACTCCTGTAGCACCAGTCGGGCCTACTGCTCCTGCTGCACCGGCTGGCCCTGCCGGACCTACTGCTCCTGCTGCACCGGCAGGCCCAGCAGGGCCTACCGCTCCTGTTGTACCTGCTGGGCCTGTCGAGCCAACTGCTCCAGCAGGGCCTACCGCGCCTGCCGGTCCTGCTACTCCTGTCGCCCCCGTCGGCCCAACAGCTCCAGGAAAACCTTGAGGTCCAATTGCTCCGGCAGGACCTGGATTACCTTGCGGACCTTGTGGCCCTACGGCCCCTGCTTCTCCCGGAATCCCCTGTGCTCCCATAGGTCCAGCAGGTCCCGACCGGACCTTGAGAGCCTATCGCTCCAGCAGGACCTGGCTGTCCCTGAGGCCCTTGTGGTCCAGGTGGCCCCCCCGCTGGTCCTTGAGCTCCAGGTGGCCCTTCAACCCCTTGTTTACCTGGAATACCTTGTACGCCCTGTACGCCTTGTATACCTTGGGGTCCTGTTGGTCCAACAACAGTAGGGGTAGATATATTCACTTCTGGAGGCGGACATTTTACTTGAACGAACTTTTTAACCACTTTCAATCGGCGGTCTTTTCTTTTAACTTTACACGGATGGCATGTTGCCTTTTTTCTCTTCATACGTTTCTTCACTTCTGAATGACTCACAGTGTGGACACCTCCCTATAGACATAGTTTAACGTACGTATGTAGATGAATAGATGCGTGGACGAACAACCATTTTAGTAAAAAACTCAGCTAATTCCCAGAAAAAACAATAAAATGGATATCACACCGCCCATACGGTTGATCTAAATTGTTCATAACCATTAATTGAGGCGAGCTGGTTTACGTAGCGATATTTGTTCAAAAAAACTCATGCCATTTGGGCATGAGTTTCATGATTTAACAACGCAGACGTTCCGAATAATGCCGATTAGTTCGTTTAAAGCTAATAAATCATGCCCATTGAAAGAGAGCCGTCTTAAATCTGCATCGGGTGTATGACGATATAGGAGTTTTGAGAAAAAGGTAACCACGACCTCCATAACATGTTGAGTTCATTTATGCTGATTTTTCGATTGTAATATTCTTCATCGCAATTAATCTTGTGGTCTAACGATTCTGCCAAGTAAAAATGCGTTTCATCATAACCAACGACGGGAACAAAATGCAAATAACGTTGTTTGGGATGTACTCTAATAAATAAAATAACAGGTACCCCTTGGCTGATCTGTTTCTTTAACGTATTCACATTACCACGTAAGTACATTGCCTGATATCCTAGCTTCCTGAAAAAAACAACGACCGCTTTGGGATATACCGTCCCATCCAGTAATTTGCGAGGATAGGTTTCATAAAGCTTTGTTCCGTTGGACTCCAAACCGAAATGTCTCAAGACAAACGCACTGGAAAATGCAGCGCATTCGTAGTTTTTCTGAATATCCAACCGATTTGAAGATTGAATGTAATATGTGCTTGGCACATTGACTGTGTACATGCGATCTTTCTTAGGAAAACTGAAATAAAGGGAGATCACCCAGAGAATAATCAACCAAAGTAATACATTGAGAAACAATACGTGACCTCCTTCGTCTCATCAGACGATGTACTCTACCGTTTAAGTATGCCATTCACTAGACAGCAGACTATACGTCACAATATTCTCATAATGATCGTAAACCCATTGAGCTTCTCTGGATGTTCCCTCATATGAAAATCCGATTTTCTCAGGTATAGCCCTGCTTTTAAAGTTGTTTTCTGCACATTGAATGATTACACGATTTAACTTCAACTCGTTAAAGAGATATTTAAGCAATTGTTCTATTGATTTAGTAATGATTCCTTTGCCCTGTGCTGACTCAGCTAAAAAATATCCAATGCTCGTTGCTCGATTCGTCCAATCAATATAATGCAATCCTAACATCCCAACCAATTGTTCATTGAACCATATTCCGGAATCAAAACCGTTCTTCTCTTCATAATTATGTGTCCATACTTCAATTACAGAATCTAAATCGCTGGGCGATTGTCTTTTATCGACCCAGAGTAACCACGCTCTCAAGTACTTTCTATTCTCATCAATTAACGCATACAACTCATCTCTATCTCGAGATTGGATCAGCTCTAATACAATAGATTCATTCACTTGAAAAGGCAGCATCCTGTTCCTCCCACTCAATCTAACTATTAGGTTATTTTAAATGTTCATTCAACACACCAGTTCTTTAAAACCCATTCTTTAACATGTTCAGCTACTTCCATTGCTGTAAGTTCTGTCGTATCAATTGTTTGCATTGGCGGGTCAAACGCAGTTTCCGAATTCTGGAGTAACCAATTGGCAAAATTCTTGTGATCTTCAACCAGGTTCTCGTCCCACCCACGGGCTCTTAAACGCGTCTGGCGAGTAACATCGTCACAATGCAAATTCATATATAGAATTCGATCAAATCGATCTATGTAATCCGACGATGCAATGTTTTCCGGAACCATCGTTCCGCATAAAACAGTCCCTCGTCCACTTAGCGATATGTTATACGCAATCCTCAACCAATTCTCTTTGGCAATCTGCCAATCCACGTTATCGATGATATCCATGTCAAAGACGTCAAATTCGGGAAGTTGCTTCCGAACAAGCGAAGAGATCGTTGTTTTTCCTGTTCCACTCGCGCCTGTCACTACAAACAGCGGTAATTTTCTCATAACTAGCCCCTTTAGTTAAAATAAAATTTGATTTATTACGTTCTCCATTGATCTGCTTTCAACCCATAAATAATCCTGTTTAAATATGTACCGTTAATATATTCGTAATCTCTTAATTCACCTTCACGTTGAAAGCCTAATTTTTCAGGAATTGCGCGGCTTTTGAGATTGTCTGTTGCTACGCCAATTTCAACTTTATTTAATTCAAGTTCATCAAATGCGTAATCAATTAGAATTTTAATCGATTTTGTAATAAGTCCCATACCCTCATATTCCTGACCAAGCCAATATCCTATTTCAGTCTTCTTGTTTTCTTGATCAATGTATAAGTATCCAATAGAACCAGCAAGCTCGTCTCCACACCAGATTCCTAACCAATAACCATCATCTTGAGCATAGCGTATACGTGTTCTCTTGATGAAATTTCTTGAATCATCTTCTGTTAATGTCATGCTGGGGAACTTCAACCACGCTCCTATATGATCCCTGTTTCGATCGATCAGATTATATAATTGGGGTGCATCTTTCATTGCCAATAGCGATACATAGGTAGCAGTATCCATTTGATATTTAAACATATCCCACTCTCCGATTCATTTCATTTAATCACCGTTTTCTTGCTTTAATCACAAAGGATACAGGTAACATCTTCGCTCTTTTAAGGAGACTATCGCTATTATTATGTAATTGCATGATATCCTCATCGGATTCTTCTATCATTTGTTCAATGACAAATCCCGCTTTTGCTAACGCGTTGACATAGGCTGATATTTGACGATCAGCTAAAACTAATTCTCCCTGACAAAAATCAGGAGACACCGCATACCAAGATTCATCAGAATATGACTTATTGAAAACAAATCTATCATTTTCTTCAACGACACATCTATGAATTGGATGAGACCAGCTGAAAATAAAAATGCCATCTTTCTTTAAATAAGAAGCGATTCGGCTGAAAGTACCTTCAAGATCGGTTGTCCAACCTATGGCATAAATCGAATACACAGCGTCAAAATAATTAGTAGGAATACCACATCCCTCTTCCATGGGTGAACATATCAATGTTGCAGGAATTCCGTATGTCCTCAAGTGTTGTTGTGTCTTTTCTATCTGTTTCTGGGATATATCCGTACCCCACAGTTCACCTGCTTTGCGGTCTCCATGATACTGCAAGGATTGACCATTTCCACAGCCCACCTCTAACATCTTTAATCCTGAGACATCACCAAAAAGTTGGTGTTTTTCTTCTGAGATAAATGCTCCATAATGTGGAAGCACGATTGCACTCAAAAAGTCATTCCCTTTTGTATCCCAATAAAAGCTGTTTGTTTCATAAACACTGTGCTTGTTCATCTGATAGCCTCCTTTATACACTACATTCAGAACATTACTTGTTACCTTCGTTGAAATATGTAATCTCATTGCCATTAAGTAAGCTTTTAAAGCCATTCTTGTAGTAAGGCATAAGCTCATCTGCCTGTGTTATATCCAACCATGCAATCTCAGAGATTTCGTCTGGTATTGATATCTCTTCTCTCCCTCCGACGATTTCCGCTCTGAATGTGATGAAAATGGCATGTTCTTTAATTTCTTCAAATTTACACTCGTTTATTGCTACAATGCCGTGGACGCCAACATCAAGTCCTGTTTCTTCTTTGGCTTCCCTGATTGCTGCTTGTTCCCATGATTCATCGGGTTCAACAGCTCCGCCAGGCAGCGACCAGCTTGAACGTTCTACATTTCTTACTGCAAGCACTTTAGATTTGGATGGATTGGTTAGTAGTGAGTATACTACATCGACTCGTTTCATTGATTGAACTTCCTTTCTGATAGTGATCTTCCTATGTTTTTGATACAAAATTCATAACCTCAAGATACATAAACTAGCACACCCATGTATATCAACTAAGTTGGTCTATACTCTCCTTGAAAATTAAATTGATAGCTTTCATCTACACGGATATATCCGAGAATACAATGTCCTCTTTCTCTGTATAAAACGCTAAAGTAGTTTTTATTGTCTGTGTTCCCCTCTGCAACCAATAATTGATCACCGTCACAGGCCAAAACAATTCCAATGTGATCGTGAGAATTATCCGTTAAGAGCTTCTCATAAATGACTATATCACCACGCTCTGGTTCAAATCCTTCTTGCATATCCCGATAAAAGAATTCTGTTTCAGCTAGCTGAGCCCAGTCCAACCAAGCACCCACCCCAGCTAATCGATACATTCGATTAGGATATCTAATAGGGAGTTTTATTCCAACTTTCATACAACAATGATATACGAATGCGGCACACCAATTGGCTTCAAGTACTTTACAGATATCAGAATCCGGCCAATAACTGCAAATTTCCTGATATCGTTGATCCCCTGAAGTACCATTAATATTTTGCCTTGCCAGCGTTTCTGCTAAATCAGCTAACTTAGAACGCCGCTCTTCAGTATTTATGTGAACTGTTTGCACATTAACATTAACGTCTGCTTTTATATTCTCCTTCGAAATCCCCAATTCAGTAAATACATTCTGTATTCTACTTATCTCTGCCTTTGATAAGTTTCTATTTGGATTCTGGAAGTATATCTGAAACAGTATGGCATCTTTAATAACTTCTTCATATGGGCCATGAACTAGATGTGTATCTTCCTGATAAAAGATTGATTTAAGAATGATAGACAATTCATCTGTCGTAAAAATTTCAGCACTGCGTAATATCGGTCTAACAGCATCCGCACTATTAGGACCAGGAAAGTCTTCGATTCCTGTTTTGTAGAAATAAAAACCGTGGAGTAACCCTGCAATCGCAGTAATTTCCGAATCCTGTACTCTTTTCATAGCAAGCATGGAAGCAAAATTAGAAACCTCATAAAGATGAACCAACATACCTTCCTTGTTAATACTTTCCTCAAGAAGCATTTCATGAACGAGACTACGAACAGTGTCCAGCCGTTTAGATTTCTTTCCTGAACTCAAACTTTGGCCTCCTTACCTTTCTTGAATGGGTCAGATTCGGCTTTATTCCTAGACCCATATCTATGATGAATCTGTAAATACACTGTAATATGTAACATGCTTAAATATTATTCTTATCGCTGAACTCAATGCAAAAAGGTTGCATCTCAGGTTTTAAACAATACTCTATTCTTTCTCTGAAGTTTTTCCATTCGACTTTTAAAATGGCTTCTTCGATCGGAAAGAAACCAGACTCTAAACTCTCCGTTGATGTGATTAATTCTCCTCCTATTGGTTTGGCTAGAAATAATGTGTTACATATTGAATTTTCGATATTCTGAAATATTCCACAGAATTTGATAATTTCAATGTCGATACCGGACTCCTCTTTCGTTTCTCGGATCGCAGCTTGACTTAGAGATTCTCCTTCTTCCACTTGACCACCTGGCATTTCCCATCCTCTTCGTGGTCCTCTAATAAGTAATAATTCATTTTTGTCGTTTATCACGATTGCAGCGGCAGATAAGATATGTTTTGGAGGGCTCATTTATTCGACTCCTTCTAGAGAGATTAATATACGTTTGAAGAACAATTTATAGCCAGACTAAAAGAAGTTATATATCCCGTCTTCAAAATAATTATATTCTTCATCCGTTATTCTTAACTTTCCATACCCGTTATAAAATATTTCTCTATCTCTTTCATTGTCAAACGCATTATGTTTCGGTCTAATAGCTAATGCTACATCATATCTTGGGTCGCCATAAGCTGCTCCTGCCCAGTCAATAACTCCAACAATATTGCAATCATTAACTAGCACATTATCTATAGTAAAATCTCCATGAATGAAAGTGTTCTCTACTGGTTTTGGTCTTGCTTCTTTCAACTGTTGAAGTAATTCTGCTGATCCGTCTATAGCAAAGTGAGTTAGATTATATTCTGCTTTGTTAAGCATTGTATCTAACCAAGGACTGTCATTGTTCAATAATTCAACAGGACAAGAGCATTCATGTATTTTCTTTAAACAAAGCCCAAAGTTAAAAATCGCTTTTTCTTTACTTTGGAGGTCAGGCATCTTAGAGAGAAATTCTCTTAAACTTATTCCATCAATATAATCCATCAGAAGCCATCTCGATGTGTCCTCAGTATGAAATGAATATACCTCTGGAACAGGGAGTCCCGTATGGTAAAGGTATTGGAGCACCTTATATTCATCGGATAACCATTCATTATAAAGATCGTTTTCTGTCTTCTTGATGATGTACTTTTGGTCGAACGTATCCAGTATAGCCACAGTAGAAGTATGACCTTGCTTAGGAAAAGTGATTTTCTGGACTTCCCCTATATGTTCTTTTATTTCAATTGGGAGATCTTGAATATTCATAGTTTTGTCCTTTCTACAATTTCACGCCCTTTCTCTTTCAGATAAAGTCAATAAAAAAATCCACATTTTGAGTGATTCACCTTAATTATTTCTATAATAACCCATGCTGCAATATTTGCGTAGTACATTTAAAAGCGCATACATTTCTCTCCAAATCAAAAAGAACACTCCCGCAGGAGCATTCTCCGTGAATCATTAGTCTAAGTGTACATCAGATCCATCTTACTACACTTTTCTCTCACATACGTTTGTAGTTGTACAAACTGATTCATTGCTTCTCATCTGAGTTCTATTTAGATGGAACTAAAGAAACGACTCGCTAGAACCTGACGCAGAGCAGATCTATGATTGTCAAAGGCACTCTTACTTGTTATTACGATGGTTATACGTAATAGATATACGCTTTCACATTATTCTCTGTTTTACCACCCTCGCCTTCATCAAAAGTGCTTATAGCATCATTATCAGTAGGGAGAGAAACAGTAACCTCGTAACTTTCAGTAACAGTTGTTTCACTGTCTGCGTTTTGAGTTCTCAATAATCCATTAGAATTAGTTTGAGTTGACACTTGTTTCACATTTTTAAGTTCGACATCAACTTTGTTTCCATTTTCATCAGTTACTAAAGCATTGAATTCAAATCGAGGCGGAGATGGAGTACCATCTGGTGATGCAGTCGTGGCTGTTGGTTTGGCAGTAACCCCAAAAATTAATCCTAAAGTCAGAGCAAGCAATCCTAATTTCTTCTTCACTTATTGACCCTTTTTTTACATTATAATATTACCCTAAATTTTCTTTGGTAAAGCTGACATTATAGAGAATCCTAAGATTACACTAGCCACAATCACTAAATAGTCATTAACAACAATATATTGATATACAGAATCATTTAACCATCCAAATGAGGCCCATACATAACTTAAAGAAACAATAAGAGCCGGTAAAGTTATCAGTAGGAAACCCGATGTGTCCTGTTGTTTTGTTGATCTCAATTGTCCTCTAATCCTTAATCCAAGAACCACACCAATACCTCCGAAGAAAACAATTGGTATAATTGTTATCAAAAAAGGACTAACATCAAATCTCGTTCTGGCTTGCGTAAGTTGGTTATTGAGTAACATAGATCCAACTGCGAATAAAACAATAATTAAAATAAGGTAAGTCAAATTTTTGAGAACTCCATTTGCTTTAGTTTCCATTTAAGTATTCCCCTATCTTCTGTCGGATATCCTAACTTTAACATTTGTGGGATTTAAAATCCAAATAATAAAAAATGACTCCTCCAGCTTTATGCCAGTGAAGTCATATTTACCGATGCTATCGGATTTGTTCCTATATCACCATAATTATTCTTTTTGTTCAGATTAGTCTGAGACAATGAACCAATCGAAGTTCTCAGGACCTACACGAATAACAGGTACCAGGCTAGTGCCTATAAAAGCAGTGTACGTCAATTGTAGTAAGAGTGGTGGATTGAAATCTTTTGCTGGAAATGTGATAATCTGTGGTGCCAGAGGGCCAAAGTCATTCGTAGATGTCGCGGAATAAATAACTGATTCAGTTGCTAACGTTCCTCTTACAATAGTAATCGTGATAACAACCGAGATAACACTTTCAAAGTGTCCTTTAATCGCCATAAAAAAATACACCCCCTAGAATTTCATCGGCTAAACCCAGAGGTTTTTCCAATGTCCTATTCTAAGGGGGGTACTTCAGGGGCAAAACGTTGATATATCAGCCTTCTTTGATCCGTTTTGATTACTATGCGTACATCATATCCATATACCCGCGAGTTACTTCTCCGCCTTCGGCTGGTTCGGGCTGGTCTGCCTGTGCGTGTTCTGCCATGCAAGCCTTCACTGCTTCCTCTGTTGTGCAACGATTCGCATCGTCACATATGTAGCATAATTGAAGCATATATCTGGTTAATTCATCCGCCTGCGTGATTTGAGTTTGACCGTTGGTTCTCATCTTCATCACTCCTTCTCTTGTTGAGTTAAATATATCACCTTCTACCGGATTTATTTGTGATTTATTTCACAAACTAAGCAAAAAAGAAAAGGAACCCTTAGGCTCCTCTCCTTTCTCCTATCTATTCACATCGATAACACTCTACGTTTAAAGTACTTTCCAATGTACACCGCCATCTACCGTTTGCAATAACAACGATCTTTTGGCATCTGTATTTTCAACCAATATCCAGCCAAGCTTGGGGTTAACCATCTGCATCTTCACAATCTCCGGATAATCTTCGAGAATTTTCTCCAGTACACTGCTTGCAGGAAGAGCGCTCCACGTTTTGCCCGCATCCTTGGTGTGGTAGGTTATGCCCTTTTGCATCGCCCAACCTTCCGATGCGTTCAGAAATACCGGTGAAAGGTTACGATTCGGACCATTTTGTTTGTTTAAAGTGAAATTGGACAGCTTCCAGCTCTTTCCGCCATCGGTGGTAAAGAATCCATTAAATGTCGTGCTCTCGCCTTTAGAACAGGACATTGACATCCAGGCTGATTGCGCTTCACGTCCAAAAAATTGTGGTGAACTAACACTGAAATTACCACACCCGTTGAATTTGTTTCGGTCAAAGAAGGATGGTCCAGTATTCCAGTTTTCTCCGCCGTCTGATGTTACATATAACTTCGGTGTGCCGAACTCCAGCGCTGTTAAGAAACCATGTTTTGGATCCGAGAAAGTCATGCCCGTGGTGTATCCACGTTTGGAAATCTCTTCTGCTTCCTGTTTGCCATCTTCATCACTGGAAGACATCCGATTCCAGGTAATTCCACCGTCCTCGGTAAAGTAAAGTTTCTTGTCCTGTTTACCAATAGCGGTATCGACCGTGGTGAGAATCCAGCCTTTCTCAGGAGATACAAATGAGATCGCAGTCACTTTATCCGTCTTGGACAGAGAAGACAGACTCCAAGTTACGCCCCCATTGTTGGTGCGAAGCACCATGGTATCTGTTCCACCCATGCCTTCACGAACTATCCAACCATGTGCACGATCTACAAAATAAATGCTTTGTCCATATTTAGGGTTAGCCGGAAACTGTACATTTTCCGAAGGTGAAATATTGGTCCAGGTCTTTCCCTGATCCTGAGTGTAGTACAGGCGCAGCGCATTCCGCGTCACACCCCACGCCAATCCTCCGTTGTCATTGAGCAACTGAAAATCGGTCAAACGGGTCTGTATTTGGTACTTGGCCATATCTGCAGATTCTGTACTGTTCACAGGGGGAACGACAGTTAATGTCTGCCCTGTATTCCCGGCGTCCTCCTGCTGCTGCGGAGGTTCTGCTACCGGAGGTTGATCTGAGTCGGTGCATGCAGCCAATACAGCTGCTATACCTATAGACAGCAATGCTGTCTGCGCGATTTTAATCCATTGCAAACGCAAGTGGGTTCCACCTCTCTCATCCAATATACAGGCGCGCATGCCTGTCCTATGGCGTTTTATTTACGATTCATCAGAATCCACTGCTCCTATTCTACCACAAACCTTATGTAAAAGGCTCATTGCCCACTCATGGTTGGACCGCTCCCTTTTTCCAGTTCATACTCTGGGCTATAGGTCGCACATTTATTACCATTAATTTCATCCTAAACTGTTTTTCGACGGAATACTTGGTAAAAAGACATGAAATGTGAACTATTTTATAGACAACACTCGCTTTATATTCTCTAATCCCTTAATATGGATGGGAGTATAACCCAAAAAGGAGAGGATATTGAACATGACAAATAGTGCAGCTCTGAAACCAAGTCGTGTCGTGATTGTAGGCATGGGTGCGGTGGGAACAACAACGGGATACACGCTAATGTTGAGACAGCGTTCGTCCGAGTTGGTATTTGTGGATGTGAATCATGATAAAGCAACCGGCGAAATGCTGGATATGAACCACGGTCTTCCATTTACGGGAGGCGTGAAAGTATGGGCTGGCGATTATTCCGACTGCAAAGATGCAGATATCATTATTATTACAGCCGGCGCTTCCCAGAAGCCGGGCGAAACCCGGATTGATCTGCTGAAGAAAAATGCAAGCATTTTCAAAGATATTATCGAGCGTATTACTGAAGTGAATTCTCATGGTATTTTGCTGATTGCAACCAATCCTGTAGATATTTTGTCCTATACTTCATGGAAACAAAGTGGATGGCCTGCTTCACGTGTCATCGGTTCAGGTACATTGCTCGATAGCGCACGTTTCCGTTACCTGATTGGTAAAAATAAAGGGATCGACCCGCGTAGTATTCACGCACACATTATTGGTGAGCATGGAGATTCCGAAGTACCGGTATGGAGCCTGGCTAACGTTGCAGGAACAGATCTGGAATTGGATGAAGAAACACAACAGGATATCTTCGACCGTACCAAAAATGCAGCGTATGAGATTATTAATGCCAAAGGCGCGACTTCCTATGCAATCGCCCTTGCTCTGGACCGCATTGTAGCTGCAATTCTCGGCAACGAAGGCTCCGTTCTGAACGTATCCACGTACCTTGAAGATTACAATGGTGTATCGGATGTTTATCTAGGCGTTCCTTGTGTCGTAGATCGCAACGGTGTGCGCGAAATTCTGCCTCTTCCGTTGAATGAAACCGAAAAAGTGGCTTTCCAGGCTTCTGCTAACAAATTAAAAGAACAGATCGCTGGACTCGAGTAATTCAATCGCGCAATCATTCATATCGTGAACGATTTAGCACGTTAAAAGTTGTAAATTAAGATATCTGTCTTAGCCAAAAGGGCCATTTGTTTCTTCTAAAGAGAAGAGGCGAATGGTTCTTTTGTTTGATTTCTATTATAGGCCAATTTAGATTTCAGATATTAGTTTACATAATATTAATTATGTTTAAATATCCACCATCCAAATCAATAACAAAAAAGCCTGTCACTTGGACAGACTCCTTTTCGGGTTAAATATTAGCTTTTCACTTCTAATATGTCGGAAGTTTAACGTCCAGCAAAGCCATAGCCTCTTCTTTCTCCCTACTGGTGACGTGTGTGTACACGGTTGTTGTTTGAATCGATGCATGACCAAGTAGCTCCTGCACGGTACGCAGATCGGCTCCACGCCGTAACATCATGGTCGCGAAGGAGTGACGCAGCTTATGACTGGAGTAGTTTTGACGTTGATTGGCTGGTGATTCCTGCTGGAAACGTTCAAAGGTTTCTGTAGATATGAGCTGGATGCTGCGAATCGACAGTCTCTTCCCTTTCTGCGAGACAAATAACGCTTCCTCTTTTGGCCGCCAAGGATCGAGACGCTCAGCCATCGCTTGAGATAATACTTTTGCCACAGTCTCCGGTACAGGGAGCGAGCGCCATTTACGACCTTTACCAAATACATCCAATGTACGCCGCTCCGCGTTATAGTCTTTGCAATCCAACGCATGCACTTCTCCAACCCGTAATCCCATATATCCCATCAATAGAAAAACAGCCAGATTACGTGTACGATACTTGCCTTCTACCGACTCCAGAAAACGTGTCAGCCCACTTTCATCAAGGAAAACGGGCGCACGGTTTTTCTCGGTTTTGGATTTTTTGATCCCAAACGCCGGATTCTTGGTTAACAATTCGAGTTCAATGAGGGACTTGTAAAAACAGTTCACCGCCGCATGTTTGCGATTTCTCGTGGCATCACTAACCCCACGCTCCCGGGCACGGGACAGAAAAGACAGCACATGCAGCTTTTTGACCTGCTCCAGTGACTTTCCTTGAATGGAGACCAGGAATTCCACCACGTCACCCGTGTATGATTTTACTGTATGGCCTGTATATCCGGCGTCCTTCATCCATATGTGAAAAGCTTCAAGCTCGTCCGCATATTGCTCCTGAATCTCCTCGGTCATCATCTGTCTACGTCACCTCAATTCGGTTCTTTATAAATTGACTAAGATTATTTACACGGGCACTGCGATGACAGAACAACCTTCCAATCGCTATTATCCCCAGATTTTTCTGATTCCCTTTTCTCAAGGGGGAAATCCGTGGATAAAGGCGAAGCGTATGCTTCCGAAGTAGCTTTCTTGCAGAAAACTTTTAGCTTCACTTTTTCAGGTTCTTTCTGTCCTCTCCGTTTTCGTGTAAATGATTAGTTCAATGTATATATTTATTATAAAGCAGTGCTCTACGCTTCATCCACAATGACAACATCAATCAGCGGAATGATCGCTTCGGGTTTGCCTTGACTACGGGTAAGTACAAACGATGGCAATGGATTCTCGTGCAGACCATTCACGGATTCGCATATCTGAGTATACAAATCCATGTGCAACGTCTCGCCTTCACCCGCCACATCAATGACAGGCCAATCGTTCTGAACGCAAGCAGGCCAGTAAGCCAGTTCGTTCGCCGGCACAATGCTTAATTGTTGAATGGACGGATCAATACGGTAGATCCCTTGCCGTTCAGGTTCATCGCCCAGCTTGTCCACGGCAAGTATTCGAGCAGACTGCTCATCTGGTGCAGAATAGAGTGAATAACACCACGGAGTCACGCCCCAGGCAATCGCCATCAGCCCCTCATCCAGCAAAGTATCCGACAAGTTTCCTTCAGCAAATTGTTCGATCAGATTATGGTTACCCGGTCCCATCAGTGCCTCTACGCGTTCAGCGAGTCGAGGCAGGTCAGCGAGAATAAATCCTCCTCTCCCGTAGGAGTCAAACACATGATGGTTTCTGCTCCACACAGCTTGAGATGGTGAACTCAACGACGCTGCTTCTGCCGGGAAAAGCGATATATATACGGTGATAACTTGCGCATACTTAACCATTGCAAGTTGTTCAGGTTCGAGTGTACCTTCAGCAATACGAGGTGTTTTCATATGCAGGGAGATTCGAAGTTCGTATTCCCCCTCTTGAAATGCTTCCCAACCAAGATTAACAGACTGTTCAACGCCTTCAATAGATGCAATGGAGATTGAGCTATCCGGTTTCAGGTTAACAGCATACTGCACGTATGCCAGCTCCTGACCATAGATGATATTGGCATCCTGACGATTGACCGGTGAGTCCAACTGTTGTGCAATGACAGATACTTTACGTCCATCCTTCAGAAGGCGCTGCGGATCAATATCTAACTGTAGGTCACCTGCACCTCCTGATTGTGAAACAACTAATTGTGCCTCTGCAAGTACGGATGAGTCAGCTAATGCAAATCCAAAAGCTGCATTTTGATGATCTGAATTCGTATGTAATGGTGTGTTCATGATACATCCCCTCTCTTATGTCTGATGGCATGTCACATCCCCAAATATATTTCATATTTGGCTTAGCCGCAACCCCGCCCCCGTGATTAACTTGGTTACGTCCCTTATTACTTACCCATATATGAAGAAAATCCCAACCTTCCCCTGCTGTTATCATCCTTTATCTTTCTATATAAAAAAATCCCCATCCCGCTTCGCCTAAGCGATACGAAATGAGGAAAAATGAAGATATTCTCGGTTAAAGATGTTCTCGACTAATCTAATTATCCTTTGCTCTGAAAGCACTCGAGATCCGGCGTTTCGGATTCAGATGACTGTAATGCCTTCCATACGCAAAGTAGATAATTAATCCAATGATCAACCAAGCAAAAAACGTAATCCATGTCAGCGCTGCAAGGCGTGTCATTAAGTATACACAACCCAAGGCACTCAGAATCGGAATCAGCGGCACAAGTGGAACGCGAAATCCGCGTTTGAGATCCGGGTTATTTTTACGCAATACGATAATGCCCAGACTTACAACTGCAAAAGCAAACAACGTTCCGATGTTCGTAAGCTCCGCCAAATGTCCCAACGAGATGAACCCGGAGAACAGAGCCACGATAATGCCTGCAACCCATGTCCCTACCGCTGGTGTCTGACTCTTGCCACTAACTTTGGAAAAGACAGGTGACAGCAGTCCGTCACGAGACATGGAATAGAGCAGACGTGTCTGACCATACATCATGACCAGCAATACGGTCGTAATGCCGGCAATCGCTCCAAGAGATACAATCCAGGACAATCCCTTCAATTGAACAAATTCAAATGCAAACGCAACTGGATCACTTACATTCAACATGTTATAAGGCACAATCCCTGTGAGGATCAATGATACAACAATGTAGAGAACGGTACAAATTGCCAGTGACGCAATAATTCCAATCGGCAAATCCCGTTGTGGCTGCTTAACTTCTTCTGCCGCTGTGGAGACCGCATCAAATCCGATGTAGGCAAAAAATACCGTCGCTGCTCCAGCTGTTACGCCTGAGATACCAAAAGGCAAAAATGGCTGCCAGTTGGTTGGCTCTACATAGAAAACACCTACACCAATGAAGATCAGCACCACGATAATTTTAATCGCTACCATGATGCCGTTCGCACGAGCAGCTTCCTTCACCCCTCGGGTAAGCAGGAAAGTGATAATTAACGTAATGACCGCCGCCGTGATGTCAAAATAGGTTCCCTTTTCCGGGCTGAACGCACTCGTAAGAGCATGTGGTAACTCCAGCCCGAATCCGGACAATAACGTTTGGAAATATCCAGACCATCCACTGGCTACCGCCGCACTCGCGAATCCATACTCTAATATCAGATCCCATCCCAGAATCCAGGCAATCACTTCGCCAAAAGCCGTATAGCTATACGTGTACGCACTACCCGAGGCCGGTATGCTTGATGCAAATTCCGAGTAACATAATGCAGCGAATGCACATATGATACCTGCCAGCAAAAATGACAGTACAAGGCCCGGGCCGGCATACGTTGCGGCAGCTACACCAGTCAACACAAAAATCCCTGTGCCGATAATGGCACCCACCCCAAGTGTGGTTAAGTCCAACGGACCGAGCGCCCTTTTCAATGCACTGCTGTTATCGCCCCCGGAGGCAATTGGTTTTTTACGAAATAATGAAGATCGTTGTTTGTTCTCACGCATAGTCATGTTCCTCTCGTCATGAATCTTGATTGTGCTATGGATGTAGTAGCGATTGGATGGCTTCCCAACTGTTCTATGAAAAAGTCATTTGTTCTATCGTATCGATCACCTATAAAAACCTATCGAATTCTACACGTTATCGCGTTGCTTGGTTAAATTTATTTTTGTAGATCACTTATTTTGTTCTTTTTCCGCGAAATTTATCATGATCTGTTGCACGTGGTTGAATATGAAAATCGATTTAAAACAAAACTGCGTATAATTTATATTATGCGCAGTTTTTATGAGCATAATTTTCTGCGAAAAACATCTCTGGTTCCTTGTTATCTGAAGTTAAGAAAAAGAGAGCTCTTTTCGTCTTTTTCCGCTGTCCCTTCCTCTCTTATCCTGTCTAATTCGACGATATGAAGGGCATGTCAAAGAGCCACATAGCGTTATGCGGCCCTTTATTTCTTACTATAGGTAGAATTGTATATAAAAATACAAACTGACTTCATTTCAGGTTTTTATGAAAAAGTAAATTATGAGAACGTAATTCTCTCCGCGTCCGACATCCGGTATTGGGTTAACAAATAATCTTTGCTCTGCATGGCCGCATGACGAATCGCATCCAGATCAACATTCAACAGCTTACCCTCTCGCTTCACGAGTCTACCTGCCACAAAGACCGTATCCACATTGGATGGATTGGCAAATTGCACAACAGCGCCAATTGGATCATGAACGGGGAACATATTCAGATCGGTGGTACGAATCATGATCAGATCCGCTTCCTTCCCTGGGGTCAACGTACCGACCTTCTGTTCTAATCCCAATGCTTGGGCACCAGCCGAAGTTGCAAATCTCAGCACTTGGCTGGACTGCAAGTTCAACTCACCAGGCATCTCACCCTGCTGCAAAAGTTGTTCATTGGCTCTGGATCGTTCAGCTTGAAGTGCAAACTTCATCTGCGAGAACATATCTCCGCCTGTGGACGTGACCACATCTACACCAAGTGTAGGGGTTCCCCCATGTTCAAGAAAATAACCGGTGGCCGGATATCCATGACCCATCATCATTTCAACCTCAGGTGTGACCGACAAGGAAGCGCCGCTATCTGCCAGCATTTTGTATTCATCCATGCCCATGGTGTTACCATGAACGATATTCACCCGTGGACTTAAGAGTCCCGCTTCGTACAAGTGACTGATCGAGCGATCCACAGATCCCCAACTGCCAAATCCGGCATGCATGGAACAGATCGCATCCAGTTCTTGTGCTAGCTCGATCTCTTTCACGGTTGTATCCCAATGACTGAACTCCGGACCACGAATGGCAAGCCCATAAGTAAGCAATTGATCCCGTGATGAAAAATAACGTTCTTTGACTCTTCTCACATCATTGATCGAATACGTGAGTTGACTATCCCGATTCCAGTAGTCCGTCTCACCAGGGACTCCGTGAGCAAATACCGCCCGAATGCCAGCATCCTGAAGTCCACGAATCAGTTCATCCGTATGGTCAGGGGAATATGGCATGCTCCAATCCATTACTGTCGTCACTCCTGCGTTAAGCGCTTCCAAGGAACCGAGCAGATTGGCAATATAACTATCTTGTGGGCGGAGCTTGCTTCCCATCGCACCATAATAGAGATTTTGCAAATAAACTGGTAACGACCAGTTGGTTCCCGCTGTTTTGACAAGTGATTCCCACATATGCCGATGCGTGTCCACCAGCCCAGGCATAATAATCATCGATGAAGCATCAATGATCTCCGCATCCGGAATATCCAGGTCGGGCTGAACCGCCATGATCAGTGAATCCTGAATCAGAACGTCCGCCCTCTTATACTGTCCAATTTTAGCATCCATCGACAACACACAGCCATTTTTCAACAGATAACTTGTCCGCACAAGAAACATCTCCCATCTATTTTGGTTTGAAAGACGATCACATCCTGCTTACGAATCCATACTGCTTCTGACTATTTTTTCGCTAGTATATATACATTATATAGTTATTGTTAGTATTTATCAATTTTGGGATTTGCGTTTCGCCCGAAATCTTCTAACCTTCATCAGATTGCCACACATCTTATCATCACAGTACTTCTGTGTTCTGCTTCGGGTATCATCATAGAACATCCAGCGACAATCCGAATTATCACAGATCCGAATCCTGCCCCCTTCTCCCTCCACCAAAGTCATGGCAAAATCAGCAGCTACTTCAGCCATAACCTGATGCCAATGCGCTTCCACAGCTACCAGTTGGAGTTTCAGTTCCTGATCAATTGTAGTCAATGTTCTTCTCACATGCCCTGCTTCCATAAAGCCATTCAACCATTGTTTTTCTATATCCGTTAATGATGCTCCAGAAGACACGCGGGCTCCAAGAGCCAACAATTCATTCCTGAAGTTTCTCATCGACAACTCATCTTCTGGAGATGCAGGGACAGAAGCGTTAAGTTGCCATCGTTCCAGAAAATCTTGCTGCCAACTCGCCTTCCCGAGCCTGTCCTCCGATCGATCTCCCCCACGCCAGTCATGATAATCGCTGTTTACAAAATCGGTCCATAACCTGTCCATATATATACCTCCGTTTATGTAACCATCTAAGTAAATAAAGAAGGTTACAACTCGTCTTTGATGTGTTATATTAAGTGTAACCTTATTAATCAATTTTAGCTAGTTACATCACCTATCACAATTATACGCAAGGAGGAAAAGGCAATGACGAACACAACAGCACTAGATGTGTTACTTATTCAAAAGGATGATACTTGGGATCAATGTAATTGGATTGTACCTTTGTCGAAATCCTTGGAGGGTCTTACAGCAGAACAAGCAGCCTGGATTCCACCCTCAGGGGGATTAAGCATCTGGCAGTTGGTTAACCATATGTATTATTACAACCATCGCTTATTATGTCGCATGCAAGGTAAGGAGCCTACCCTTCCTGCTGTAGACTCCAATGAATACACATTTGGGAATCCGGGAGATGCAACGGATGCAGCTGGTTGGAATACACTGATGCAGGGTACAACTCGATTAGCCCAGCAGTTGCGAGATCAATTAGCTGCACTACAAGAGTCTGATCTTGAAGCCGCATATATGGACTCCGAAGAGAAATGGGCACACGAACTAGCTCGCTGGGTACTCCATGATGCGTATCACGCAGGTCAGATCGTGCTCCTTCGCAGACAGCAAGGAAGCTGGAAAATCGTTTTCTAAAAAAAATGCTTGAACTGCTAGCGCTTACAGGAATAAGATGAACTTATTAATGTTACAGCTTGTTCAACACACTATATAATTGAATAGGATCTTCGGGGTAGGGTGCAATTCCCAACCGGCGGTGATGTTCTTCGGAACCAGCCCGCGACTCGCTAATTGTTCTTAACGAAGGACATTCAGCGACTGACTTGGTGTGAATCCAAGGCCGACGGTACAGTCCGGATGAGAGAAGATCAACACATTGACATGCCGTTCACGGGAAGGCCTCTTTCCTGACGCATGTCCTTGGATGAGCCCCCGTTTATTTGGTATATACCAAAACGGGGGCTTTTGTCGATTTTGCCAACTGAAGATTCCGTGTTCTGACGAAGGAGTCCTGAATATGGAAAAGACATCAGCAGCATCACCTGTTTACCGCAAGGAACGAAGTAATACCGGATTCTGGCTTGTAGTTCTCGGCGCCGCCTTATGGGGTGTCGACCCACTCTTCCGCATTATTTTGCTAAATACGATGACATCCACGCAGATTGTACTGGTGGAACATATCATCGTCAGTCTTATTGCCATTCCCGTGCTGTGGAAATTTCGG
Organism: Paenibacillus sp. 10L310; assembly: GCF_056395745.1. Classification (NCBI taxonomy): domain Bacteria; kingdom Bacillati; phylum Bacillota; class Bacilli; order Caryophanales; family Paenibacillaceae; genus Paenibacillus; species Paenibacillus sp. 10L310. The sequence continues at coordinate 103,294 of NZ_JBFTKC010000003.1, forward strand.
GCTGATCTGAAAAACCTGCGCGCTCGCCACTGGATTGCCGTGATTTTTATCTCATGGGGAGGATCAGCACTCGCAACGGTATTGTTCACCATGGCACTAACACATAACGATCCGAATACGGTGCTTTTATTGCAAAAAATGCAACCACTCTTCGCTATCGTGCTGGCTAAACTGTTACTAAAAGAAACGTTACCACGTCGCTTCGGTGGATTGTTCTTCATTGCATTAGCAGGAACGTACCTGCTTACATTTGGCTTCACATTGCCATTAGGTAACTGGGACAACTGGATTCATGCTGGAAGCTTGTTATCCCTTGGGGCTGCTGCCCTATGGGGAGGTTCAACCGTTATGGGACGATTGATGCTGGGTCAGGCGCGTTACGAAACCGTCACCTCCCTGCGCTTTGTCGTTGCTCTCCCGCTCCTGATCTTTATGACGTGGAACGAAGGTGCGGCATGGACGTTTCCGTCCGGAACGGGTGAACAGACTGCTGTCATCCTCAACATTCTCGGTCAGGCATTGTTACCTGGTTTGCTCAGTCTTCTGTTGTATTACAAAGGTCTGTCGTCAACCAAAGCATCTGTTGCAACTCTCGCGGAACTCAGCTTCCCGATGGCGGGTGTGTTGGTGAACTGGATTGCTTTCCGTACACTGATTACATGGGAGCAGCTGCTTGGTTTTATTCTGATCTGGGTGGCCCTCTTCGCCATTTCCAGACAGCAGGAAAGATCATCAACTGCGGCCGATGCTGCACCAAAGCTGCGTACAGAATAAGTAGATATATTTGAGGTTCACATATAAACAAATAGTCAAATATAAAATAAAACCATTGCACATCAAATTAGATGAGCATTGGTTTTTTTATTGCCATTACTCGATATTACTCGTTCATTTTCTCAATTAGCAATATGAGCTATTAACCCTTTGCTTTATCTCTATTTCGCAAATGCAAATCCCCCTCTTTTCCCTCCAACCTCATAACGAGTATGCATATCATCGCACTACGTCTCTTCTATCTTTTGTCTTTTGTCTAATCCGGTGGTACGATGACATATGGAATAAACAGATGAAATATATTCAGAGAGGAACGATCATAATGTCTTCATTCTCATATACCTCCTACGACGCCGTAGGTTTGGCTGAACTGATCCGATCCCGGGAAGTATCCCCGGTTGAAATGCTTGAAGCGGCGTTTGCACGCCTTGAAGAAGTGAATCCGCAACTTAATGCGGTTATTCGTACATATGAATCTCGTGCACGGGAGGAAGCCGGTTTGGTTCGACCTGGAGAACAACCTTTTGCCGGCGTTCCCCTGCTCCTGAAAGATATCTCGCAATCCTTGGAAGGTGAATTTCTGACTTCAGGCTCCCGTTTGTTCAGCGAGCATCGTGCATTACGCAATTCCAATTTTGTCACTCGACTCCGTGATGCAGGCTTTATCTTCATAGGACATACCAATACGCCTGAATTTGGTTTGAAAAATATTACCGAGCCCCGTCTTCATGGTCCCACTCGCAATCCATGGAATATCAATCACTCCCCGGGTGGTTCAAGTGGTGGTGCGGCTGCTGCTGTAGCTTCGGGTATTGTTCCTCTTGCCGGAGCCAGTGACGGAGGAGGTTCAATTCGTATCCCGGCTTCCTTTAGCGGATTGTTTGGATTGAAGCCAACCCGCGGGCGCACACCTGTAGGACCGGGAGTTGGTCGTCAATGGCAAGGCGCATCGATTGATTTTGCCCTCTCTCGCTCGGTTCGGGACAGTGCTGCATTGCTTGATACGTTACAAGTCATTCAGCCCGAAGCTGCGTTCCATGCTCCACTCTTTCCAGGCAGTTACTTGGCTGATATGAGCTATCCACATCAACGCAAACTGAAAATTGCATACACAACGGATTCGCCCGTGGGAACACCTGTCAGCGCAGAAGCCAAAGAGTCTGTATACAAGCTCGTTCGCTGGTTGGAAGATCAAGGTCATCATGTTGAAGAAAAACTGAGTCCCGTCAACGGAGTTCGGTTGATGGAGAATTATTACATGATGAACAGCGGTGAGATGGCCGCGATGATCTCTTCCATGGAACGATCCATGGGCCGGGCTCTGACCTCCAATGATATGGAGATTGAATCTTGGGTTCTGGCTGAAGCAGGCAAGAAGGTTTCCGCTGCGGAATTTGTACATAGCTTAGCTGAATGGGATGTAGCTGCAGCTCAGATGTCCACCTTGTTTGAGCGTTATGACTTCTACGTCACACCTGTTAATGCTTTTTCTGCGCCTAAGATTGGTGAATTAACACCTCATGACGAACAGATCCGTAATCTGATGCGAATTAGTGAATTGGACAAGACCCAGCAGCAGCAACTCATCTATGAAATGTTTGAGCCAAGTCTTACGTATACACCCTTCACCCAGCTTGCAAATCTGACAGGTCAGCCTGCGATAAGTGTACCTCTGCATATGACACCTGAAGGGTTGCCAATGGGCGTTCAAGTGATGGCAACCAAGGGACGCGAAGATTGGTTATTACATCTGGCTGGACAGCTTGAACAATCAGACCTCTGGATTGGAATGAGAGGTAATCCACTGTTTCCAGCATAAAGGCATATAATGTGGTTGTGTTTAAATTCACCATTGGATGTTCCTGCCTGAGTAGAGTACGTCACCATAACAGTGCATGAAAGCTTCATCTGCTCCGCATACTGAAAGCAAAAAGTAGCGGAGGAATGTAACAGATGAATACAAATCAGCGCCATAAACAGTCTTATCGTATCCCAGCCAAAACGGGATATGCCTTGAAAGTAAGCAAGGGTTCTTTACTACGCATAACTGATCTGGAGGGACAGCAAGTCATTGATTTTGTGGCATACGATGCTATGGATGCTAACCATCGCTTGGACCCCGGCGTGACAATGGATGTATTGCGCACTTACCGAATCAAACCGGGACAGTTTGTGTATTCCAATCAGTATCAACCTTTACTCAAGATTGTCCGTGACACCGTTGGGGTACATGATTTCTTCAACTCTGCTTGTCGACCAGAGATGTATGAGGTGTTATACGACAAAAAGGATCATGCCAGTTGTTATCACAACTTGAACACAGCACTAGAACCCTTCGGAATCTTACCGCCGGATCAACACTATCCATTTAACCTGTTTATGAAGTCCGTTGTAGACAGTGAAGGCAAGATTGATGTTGTAGCTCCCGACTCTCGTGCAGGTGATTATATCGAGATGGAGGCATTAATGGATCTCACAATTGGGCTCTCCGCCTGTCCTTGTGAAGAAAGCTCATGCAACGGATACAACTGCACCCCAATTCAATTGGATGTGGAACTATAACAGAATAACAAGGCCATAAGGCGATATGATTAAAAGTAGTTTGTTCTAATTCACTCCTTGCGGGAATACGATGACTTGTACCCATTTTCTGTGACAACTGGTACAATTCATCGAACCCGTTAAGGAGTGAACGTGTTTATGTCTGTACTGTTCAGTTATATCATTCTGGGAATATCATTGTCCGCTCCAATCGGTCCGATTAACGCCGCCCAACTCGACCGTGGAGCCCGCCACGGATTCATGCATGCTTGGATTCTAGGACTCGGAGCTATGTTTGCAGATTTGGTGTATATGCTGCTGATTTATTTTGGAGTTGCCCATTTTCTGGACACGCCGTTCATGCGCTCTTTTCTCTGGTCATTTGGCAGTTTTATTTTGATTTACACGGGAGTGGAAACGCTCTCGAAGCTAAAGCAAGGCATTCAAGGTACATCTACTGCGGAAGCAACTGTTCGAAAATCTTTTATTTCCGGATTTTTGATGGCCCTGTCCAATCCACTGAATATATTATTTTGGCTGGGGATCTATGGCTCTATTCTCGCGACAACTGTGAAGCATACGGATACTGCTCATTTGCTGCTCTACAGTTCAGGCATATTCATTGGTATTCTGGTGTGGGATGTCATTATGGCTGGCATGGCCAGTCGATTCCACAAACATAGCAGTGAGAATGTATTGCGCTGGATCTCTATCATTTCGGGAATCTGCCTGATCGGATTTGGTTTGTATTTTGGGTACGAAGCTGTACGTTCCATATTTTTCTGACAACAAAATCAGGCTGGACAGTCACCCAACTTCCCCGACATTAATACTGTAACGGTATCATGTGGAATGGAGTTGGGAATCAATGGCGGAGCTGTATAGTGCCGACGAAATAAACACCTTGTTTGAGCGTCTTCCATCTTGGCAGCAGGACGCTTATTCGCAATTTGGTAAAATGATCGCCGACGAAGATAATACGTATCCATGTGTACCTGGACGAATGGGATTTCTGTCAGGACATTTGAGGTACGGATTTACGTGTGACCCCCGATCTGAACATGCTGCCGAAGATATGGCCGATCTGCTTAGACAATATGGTCCTGTCTCCAGAGACACCGGTCATTACGCTTCGATGGTCGTGATCTGTGAGACACCAAGTGATCTGAAAGATCATACAACGGTAGAGCAATATCAGACGTTATTCTGGCAAATGCTTAATCGGGTAAGTTCACACGATACCGAGCCGTGGCCGGAACATATTTCAACCGATCCTCATGATTCATCATGGGAGTTTTGCTTTGGCGGAGAGCCTTACTTTTGTTTTTGTGCAACTCCTGCACATGAACTCCGAGCCAGCCGGCATTTTCCTTATCTCATGTTTGCTTTTCAACCACGGTGGGTATTCGAATCCATTAATGACAACACCCCTCTTGGCCGTAAAATGAAAACCTTAATTCGCAAACGTCTCGCTGCATATGATGCTGTACCTGCTCACCCTTCGCTGATGTGGTATGGTCAGCAGGATAATCTGGAATGGAAACAGTATTTCCTGCCTGATGATGAGCAGACACCTTCCAAATGTCCATTCATGCGGATGAAGCAAGCCTTAGGCAAGTTGACGAAATAATCTTAAAGCACTCATTAATCCGTTGTACGACCTCCACGAAAGTTGCTGAGAGTTGCTTATGGTTTGGATGGTGCTGACTGCGATGCTTTCGAGCCACGTACCTTATGAACAACATACGTGATGATCCCAAGGAACACCAATAGTCCCACACTTGCCAGCAGACCCGTTCTGCTGGCTTTTTCCATCGCTGTCCCAGCCACAGCAGCCACAATTAATACTATGGCAATCCACACTTTGATGCGATTCCACTTCACGGGCTTCATTTTTTTAATGTACGTGATACAGATGAGCAGCCATGTATACATTAATACCAGACTACCTGCTGTCGTCACATATTCAAACAAACTCTTGGGCATCCATAATGCCATCAACGTAGACAGGACTAATCCAGCCGCTGTACAACACAATGCCTGAAGTGGCATGTCCTTTTTTCCCCGGGTCTTCGTGAACAACTTTGGTGCATCTCCATCTTCCGCGAGTTTCACCAACATGGACGTAATGGCATATAACGAAGCCACCATTGTCGAGAATCCGGCTATAATCAGAATTCCGTTGAGAATGTGGACCACAACAGTGAATCCAATGGTTGACATGGCTTTGACAAGCGGACTTTCATCTGGAGTTAACTGAACTGAAGGCACAAGCAACAGGATCAACGCAATTGCAATCACATAGAGTGTACTCACCGTCAATAGCATTACTCGACCTGATTTCACTGCATCTTTTGGTTCTTTCAGGTTAGCTGCCATCAAACCCATAACCTCGATCCCGGCAAAAGCAAAGAATGCATAGATGAAACCGGTCCATACGCCTTTACCTCCATGCGGGAACCATTCATTCTTCAATTGCTCGGGTGTGACTTTTACAGGTAACCAACCCAGACAAGCCGCTCCTGCTATAGCTATAAATGCAACCGTTGCAGCAAGTTTGATTACAGCAAGAATATTCTCCGTTTTGGTTAATCCCTTCGCTCCCAGTGCAGCAATGAACAGACCTATAGCGGCATAGATCGCAACAAATGCCCATAGCGGAAACTTGGGAAACCAGAATTGAGAGAACAGCCCAAGTGCCGTTAATGAGCTGCCCATGATGAGCATTTCAGAGAACCAGTACATCCATCCACTACCAAAACCAGCCCAAGGTCCGAATGCTTCGCCCGCATACGTTCGAAAAGCGCCTTCCTTTGGATCTTCTGCGGTCATCTGAGCCAGCGCACCAAATACAAAGTAAGTACCTGCCGCAGCCAGCACCAACAATATAAGTACGGATATGCCGGCCCAATGAATCGCCAGACTGGTCCCTAGAAAAAATCCCGTTCCCAGTGTGCAACCCGCGCCAAACAAGGATAGGCTGACCCAACTTAGTTTTTCGTCGTCGTTTTTACGGTGTTGCTTACTTTTCATGAAGCTCCTCCTTCTGCCTTATCCCCTTACGATTTACAGGTCATGGAGGTTTTATGTCTGTATTACCAAAAGAATTATTATTAGTTTACATAATAATTAATATGTTAAAATTATTCTGATAATGAATTTAAGATGTATGCTTTTAGAGATTATTCATAAAGATATATTTTCAATTTGATTCAAACCCGCAAAAAAGTGGTTGACTTCAATCGCTTATAATGGTTTTCCTTTAAACTTGGTGGTGCGTCAATGTGGCTATATGAGAGATGGTAACTAAGGTGAGAAAATGATCTTTCTATTGTGAATTTTTCATATGTTGAAATATTATAACTCAGTCGTTATTTCTTTTAAATTGAACGTAGATTGCCTATTTTTCGTATTTTCTCAATATCTTCGTCGTTTTTTATAAATTTAGTCGCTTATAAGAAGGGATATTTCCTGGGATTTTTCCTCTTTCATCCTTTTTCACCCGTTTTCGGGCTAGGCTGACGTATAGACATTATTCCCTAAAATTTTTCGCAGCCCCTGATCCGAAAGTTGTTGTGAATTTTTCATATGTTGAAAATATTTTATGTTGGTCATAAAAAAGCCGCCATATGGCGGCTTCGCTAATATTTCTGTTTTAAGTCCGGCCAGTCCAATCTGCTCCGGCGATTTCTTCCCATCGTGCTCTAATTTCATCATACAATTCCTGTGGGAGTTGCCCTTTAGCCACAAGATCAGCATTTTGCTGCCAGCGATTGGGCTTGGCTGTTCCTACAATAGCTGTGTCTACACCTTCGGTACTTAGCGTAAAACGCAGTGCTGTTTCCACCGCTACCTGGGCATCTTCACCCAGAAAACCATAGTTCAGTTCACTTAAGCGCTTCCAGTATATAAATGGATAAGCCTCTTCTGAAAGTGTATCATACGTCCAGGCCGCATTGGCAATTGGTCTTTTGGCGATGACACCCATGTTTCTTTTTCTTGCCTCAGGCAACGTAAGATCAATTGCTTCCTGATCTGCGATATTTAATGAAGTCTCCAGGCTGTCAAATACTCCGGTCTGAATCGCATATAGCGCATCTGTTGTATCCCCACTGTATCCGATAAACCTGGTCCTACCTGATTCCTTGGCACGCTGTAGCACTTCGATCACTGCTCCTTGTCGGAGTACTTCTTCGGAGCAGCTATGCAAATGGATAACATCCACATAGTCCGTTTTCAGCCTTTTCAGACTACGGTCAATCGTTTGCTCCAGTACTTTGGCATCCCAATCCGGACCTTCGATCCCGGCAGCATGTCCACATTTGGTGAACAAATAGTAGTCATCACGCCGATGTGACAACACCTCGCCGATTAATTCTTCGCTGTCACCGTAACATTCAGCCGTGTCTATCACGTTTAATCCAGCATCCAGGGCACTATTCAGCAATGTTGCTACATCCGTTTTGGATACATTTTTGCCTATTTCCGCTCCGCCAAATCCAAGTGTACTTACGTTCATGCCAGTATTACCGTACTTGCGCGTTTCCATGGTTATCTTCCTCCAAGTTCAGTGAATTGGGTACAGATAAATAGAAATACAGATTAACTTCAACTTCCCTTATGTTATTACCCATGAGTTGGTTATGCCACCCACTTTTCCAAACTGCAACCAACTTCATTTACTTAGAAGCCATAAATGGACATTCCACCGTCAACCAATATCGTCTGACCAGTTATGTATCCCGCTGCATCTGATGCCAGGAATACAACCGGCCCTACCACTTCTTCCAGTTCTCCCACTCGCTGTAGCGGTGTACGACTTACAATTTCCTGCAAATAATGGGGATCATCCAGCAGCTTTTCAGTCAAAGGTGTTCGGAAATACCATGGCCCTACTGAATTGACACGGATTCCATACTTGCCCCATTCCAGTGCGAGAACTTTGGTCATATGAATTAATGCAGCTTTGGTCGCACCATATACAACCCCTGTCCGCAAAGCCGTATGCCCACCTACGGAAGAGATGTTAATGATCTTCCCAGTCCCACGTTCTTTCATATGCTGACCCGCCAATTGCGAAGCGAAGAAAGCCGATTTTAAGTTTGTCTGCATGATGGTCTCCCACTGCTCGTCTGTTACTTCAAGTGCTGGTGTCCGTATGTTCATACCTGCGTTATTCACCAGAATGTCCAGGCTACCCATCTCCGAGATCGCCTCTTGAAACGTCTCTTCCATTTGTTCTTTTGATGTCACATCCACAGTCAGAGCGAGCGCTTTACGCCCTGTCTGTTCATAGATGTAGGCTGCTGTCTCCTCAATTTCTTTCATCGTTCGGGATACAAGTACAACGTCACTGCCTGACTGGGCAAGTCCAATCGCAATTGCTTTTCCGATCCCTCTCCCTGCACCTGTCACCAGTGCTGTCTGTCCATCGAGATGGAATGTGGGTACGTTCATGTCACTCACTCCTTCATCAGATTTATAAGTTGAACTAAAGATTATTTACACTGACACTACGATGACAGAATAACCTTCCAATCGCTGTTATCCCCAGATTTTTTGATTCCCTTTTCTGAAGGGGAAAATCCGGGGATAGCGTATGCTTCCGATGCAGCTTTCTTTCAGAAAGCTTTTAGGCGAACGCTTCGCTTTTTCAGGTTTTTTCTGTCCTCTCCGTTATCGTGTAAATGATTAGTTCAACTTATATCGCAATCATGCAAATACTTCTATATGTAGGTAAACCCCGATGGGAATCAGGTTACAAAATACTGGCTTGGATTGCCCAGTTCCGGATGGATCTTTTCTCGAAAGCGGCCTCCGGTATAATCCCCTATAATTTTTCGCCAGAACGCCTGCGCAATAACATTGTTACGAACCTGGGTCACTTTCCATCTTCCTGGAAAACGTTTGAACAGCTCGTAGGCTGCCCGAGTGCCCACCCCACTGCGCCGATATTTTTGCATCACAAAAAACTCAGTCAAATAGTAGTCATTATCCTTACTACCAGGCTCCAATTTCTCCACCAGAGCAAACCCTGCAGGTGCCCCATCACTTGTAATCAAAAAAGGAAACTTGCGGTCCTTTTCTGCCCAGAATGCCTCCAGACCGGGATATTCCGGAAAAATGCCGTTACTGTCCACATCAATATTCAGGTATTTGGTAAAATCATATAAATAAAATTGCATTAAATGCCGAATCACCTGACTGCGTTCCCGGGGAACCAGTTCTATTTTCATATTCATCCGGTTCACCTCCTCTGCTTTACGTATACTAATTACTTTAAAGGTTTACGCGCCGAAGGGCAAGGAAGCATACCCTACTTACTGCCTGCTTTGGTGAACAAGCTGTGAGCATGTAAATTATGGTACACTAGAGCATAGAATACTATTAAATTGAACATTAATCTTATATGTTTTTCACATGGAGGTGTCGAACTTGACCAACGTGCAAAAAGAGATTGATCGACGCAAGCTGGATGACAAACTACCTTCCATGCCTTGGTTCGTTCAGCAATTCATGGACTACAAGCTGCCTGACCTGTCCCCCTCTACCCTGCTCGAATATCTGAGAGATTACGAAGCTTTCTTCGGATGGTTGCGAGCAGAAGGGTTGTCCGAGGCAAGCTCTAATAAAGAAGTTACCTTGACTGAACTGGAAGTCCTTCGCATGGATTCAGTTACCGCCTATCGGTTATTTCTCACAACCAAACGAGAAGGAACCAATTCCAGAATTACCGTCTCCCGCAAGCTCTCTTCCCTTCGCTCGCTTTTTCATTACCTGAGCCAAATTGCGGAAGATGAAGACTTCTATCCTTTGCTGAAGCGGAACATTATGGCCAAAATCGAGATCAAGCGTACCCATAAACCCAAGGACACCGCTGCCAAACTCAAAGGTAAAATCCTGGAGGAAGAGGAATTACTGGAATTTATCGGCTATATTCTTGAAGGTTACGCTGTCGATATGGAGAAGAACAAGCAGGCACTCTATTCCCATGAGCTCAACAAAGAACGGGACGCCTGCATTGCCAGCCTGATTCTAAATTCAGGTTTACGAGTGTCGGAAGTTGTGAACCTGAACGTCGATGATCTCGATCTGAACAACAAACTCCTGTATGTTTATCGCAAAGGTAACAATGATGAGACGTACAAAACACCCGTTTATTTCAGGGAACAGGCCAAGGACGAACTCGCAACTTATATGAACCTGCGGCAATCACGTTACCGCACGCCCAAGCGGGAGAAAGGTCTGTTCATTGCTTTGCGTAACGGAGATTCCGAAGGCAGTCGAATGACCAAAAGAGCGATCCAGGCCATGATTATGAAATATGCCAAGCGCTTTGGTAAACCCTACTTGACCGTGCACAAATTACGCCATTCATTCGCAACCGACTATTATTTGCAAAATGATATTTACAAAACAAAAGAGCAGCTTGGACACGCTTCTACGGAAACAACCGAGATCTATGCTCACCTTACCGACAAAACGATGTCCGAAGCCATTGAACGTCGTACCGACGAAGGGATGTAACATCCCGAACATAATAAAAGCAGCAAACCGCATCAAGGATTTCGATCCGAGAAAGGTCTGCTGCTTTTTTGTTTTTTTTGCATCATTCAAGGAGAAGAGCATAAGTAGAAATAATTATAGTTTACATAATAAATATTACGTTGTATTAAAAAGAATCAATCACGCTCTCTGTAAATTCAATCATATCCAGCGATCATAATATCCTACTTTTTTAACGTTTCTACGATTAGACTTCACCATTCTGCCTTCACTTGCTTTCAACCATCGCTAACAACGCTTTGGCTATATCCTCCGTTTCATGAACCGAGTACCATGTTATCTCTCTGCTTACGGCGCTCCGCTCTATAAACTGCTCTGAAGGTAGCCATGAGATTATACCCACTACCCCTTCAAGCTGATCAACCAAGGTCAGATCTTTCTCTTCTCGAACCATCACAAATTTGGGATAAGAAACATTCTTGAATCCTTCAACAACAATCCAATCATAATCCGATAGATAGCTCAGCATATCCTCCAGCTTGGTTGCCTGTCGCTCCATAATCGCAGTACGTTTCTCTGACATGATAACCACCGCCGAAGCCCCAGACTCTCCAAATCGATAAGAATCCGTTCCTTCTTGATCCATCTCAAAATGGTCATGTCCATCATGCTTAATTGCTGCTACTTTAAGTCCCATAGAAGAAAAGTGCCCGATCAGCGCGGCTGTCAGGGTTGTCTTACCCGTGTTTTTGTATCCAACAATCTGTATGATATGTGGCTTTGTATCACTCATTGTAGTCATCTACCACTACCTCACATGACCTGAGGGCAGTTTGAGAATACGTACCTGCTCACCCGCAGGAATGCCTTTTTTCTCAGGTGGAACAACAATCAGGCAATCACTGTCCTTAATGGTGATCATCACGCTGGATTCATCTACACGGGCGGCAGCCGGTATCGCGTACACCATGCCGTTGCGGATCTCTGTGCGTCCACGGACGAACCGTGTGAAATTATTAACTTTGGTGTACTCTTCTTCCAAGATCGCAGTCCATTCTTCCATATAAGGATGAGCATCCGCCTGCATGGAACGAATGGTTGGACGAACAAACAGACCAAAACCTACAAAACAAGCCCCCGGGTTACCCGAAAGTGCAAAAAGCAATTTATCTTTATATATAGCAGCTGTGGTCACACTGCCTGGTCGCATCGTCACTTTGTTAAACAACATCTCCACATGTTCTTCCAGCACAAGTTCACCCATAATATCATAATCCCCGACGGATACTCCGCCTGTGGTCACCACAATATCATTATCTTGAATGGCTTCTTCCAGTTTGGCCCTTGCCGTATTCACATCGTCTGCAATAGAACCGTACATCACAGGCTCTCCACCTGCCTCAACAACCAGAGAGCGCAGCATGTAACTGTTGCTATTCCGAATCCGACCTGGTTGTAATGGCTCTTCTACATCAAGCAATTCCGTGCCGGTTGCGAATATCGCCACCTTTGGACGTTGAAATACGGGAACTTCTGCTATACCAAAAGTAGCTAACACGGACTGCTCTCCTGCCCTGATGATCGTTCCTGCTTCGAGCAGTTGCTGTCCCTCTTGGACTTCCAGTCCGATTGGGGTGATGTTAGCACCCGACAATATGTGCCGTTTCAATGCAATCCACTGTTCTCCGTCCTCTACCTTGCTCTCGGTCATCTCCATCATGACCACCGCATCCGCACCTTCCGGAACCTGTGCACCGGTCATGATGCGAGCCGTCGTACCTGAAACAATGGTGTGATCCGAAGTGTAGCCGCAAGGAATTTCATCAATGACTCGAAACCAAACTTGATGATCACTCGATGCATCTATGGTATCTGTACTGATAATCGCGAATCCATCCATACCCGATCTTCGGAAAAATGGATACGGATGGGGTGCCTGAATCGTCTCTGCAAGTGTGCGGCCATGAGCAGATTCAAGATGAACTTTCTCTATGGAGCCTACAGTAACTCTTGCAGCTATTTTGGCCTGGGCATCCGGTACCTGTACAGCTGTACGATTGAATTTGGCAGTTGTCATATCATGTGAATGTGAGTTCATTTTCAAAAGTATTCTTACCTCCTAAAGACTATCATCCTTTAAGAAAGTGTAGCCCGAATACTGTAAGATAACAAGTACATCACTTATTGATCCTGTGACAAATCTTATTTCTTACAGGTGTAACATTCCTTGACCTATGTTCAACATGAAAGGCATCTTGTCTGCCCATAATATAAGTGACAAAGGGAGGCGATAATCATGAGTAATCGATGTGAATTATGCGAAAGAGAACCTGTGAATACGACCATTCATCATCTGACACCCAAAGAAATGGGCGGAACATTTCTACCAACGGCCAACCTGTGCATCCCCTGTCACAAACAGATTCATTCGCTATACACCAATCGCGACATTGTAACCCTTGGTCTCACTGATCTGCAATCCTTGAGACAGGATGAACGAATGATTCCATTTATCCGCTGGATTCGCAAACAACCTGCTACAACGATTCCCCGCGTACGCAAGTCCAATCATGTTCGCAAATCGTAAACCAAAAAGAACAGTTCCAAGGTAAATGCGCGGATAGAGATAAATCAGTCATACCTTTTCCTGTTCTTTTTGGATTGAACTATATGTTGGGCAGCCAAGCTTATAATTGAATCATTATCTACGCCTCTTAATTCGGCCGCCGCCCACTCTGGTTTTTGGTTTTTTGTAGGATTTCTTAGGTGAATCAAACAACCCACCACTGCTCTTGTTGCGATCAATGGTTCCCTTGCTCTGATCCTTGTTGCGGTTGAATAATCCTCCGCCAGATCCCACGCTTGAATCTTTATCGCTTCCGCGCCTTGTAATCGTACCTTTCCGTTCAACAGTAATAGGTGGAGCAAGCTTCTTGTCATTACTTGTTGGTGCACGATAAGACCCTGCACTCGGTTTATACGTATCTTTATTGGTATATCCTCGATAGTTGCCATAACCTCGCCCGCCAAAAGAATCGAACAGATTACCAATTAATGTAGCGGTGAGGTAACCTTGTAAAAAAGATGAATCGTAGTTCTGCCGAACATATTCCTTGGAGTCCACCTCAACCAAGGTATCCTCCGGCTTGCTCGGGTCTTGTTGCAGGTGATAATACTCGTCCTGATACACGAGGAACATACGCTCTGTGTTCTCTGCCGAGATTTGATCCGGTTGCCGCTGGTCAGACAATTCCTGAGCCACTTCCGGAACGGTACGGTCCGAAGCCCGGTACACATAGGACGTTGAGTTACCACTGCCGTTAACCGATTCAAGCGGATATGTGTCCTGAACAGAAGGTGCTGCTCCGCACGCGGACAACAGAGACATGACAAGGCTGAGGACCAGCATTAATTTTAATCCATGTGCCAAGCGTTTTTTCATTGGAACCTCTCCTAGCTCGAACGAATCACTTTGATATCCGCAGGAAGAATGGACTCACCCTCATACAGTGTAAATCTTCTGTCTTGCCACTCCACGCGAAGAAGCATATTATCATCCGACTGATACTGCCATACCAATTGTTCTCCAGCCTGGCCATATGGAGTTCTACCTGCCGTTGATACCATGCCTCCATACTCTTCCTCCAGATGATATGCGCGTCCATCCAGATCCAGCAATGTAGGCACCTCATCAGGTGCATCAAGCCTGCCATCAATTGGTGTATATAGGGCGTAACGTGTGAGTTCCCGTTCTTCGATATGCAAATATCGAAATGCGGTACCATCCTGCAATGTGAGCACAACTGCATTTCGAGCACGATTTTGCACCCGACCAACGACTTCATAAGTGACCAGAGAAACCTCACAGATATCACCAGGTGCAAGCTGAAGCATCGTTTTCTCTGCCTGCGGTGGTTCAGGTTTCGTTAGTATTCCTTTAATTCGTTTCCATACACTCATGAGAATTACTCCTGTTCCTTATCTTATAAACAAGCTGCAATAATCAGTGCGCCCACGATATGTAAAGCGCCAGAGAACAACCCGTACCCTGTCTTCCCTTGCTGAATTCCCGTATCCAGATCCAGATTGGCCCATTTGCGAATCATAAAGTGTACAACACTCTCCAAAATCAACAAAATGATAAAGGATACAACGGAGACCAGCAGTGCTTCTCCCAGGTGACCGGCCGTAGAAATGGACGTAGCGAGTACATATCCTTGTGCAAATAATTTCATAACCATACGTGTAGTAACGGCCATATTGCCAGCCTTAACTTCAGCAAAATCCTTATATTTCGTGAACAGTGAATCAACATACATCAGGACAAACAGCAAAACCGAACCAGATCCGGTCCAGACCAGCATCGCCAAAATGTTCAAATCCATTTACACAGCCCCCACATATCAACATGAACCGCATTTAAAAGCGAAGGAGAAATACTCTTCTCCTCCGCTGGTTAACCCTGCTGACAACCAAGGTATTAGTTCTTATTATCGTACTGTTTCATCAATGCTGCGAGTTCGTCTTCAACAGCCTGATCTTTACCCAACTTCTCGAACTCTTCATCCAAAGATTTTCCTTTGGAAGACATTTCGTTACTTGCTTCGGCCTGTGCTTCCATCTGCATCATTTTCTCTTCCATACGCTTCATACCAGCACTTGCAGTATCAGAGCCAAACCCATTCAACGCTTTGTTGATTTCCGTTTGGGCTTTTGCTGCATTATAACGGGCTACCAGTGTTTCACGTTTGTTCTTCATTTGAGTCAACTGCTTACGCATTTCGTCAAGCTTGCCACGCAGGTTATCTGCAGAAGCCTTGTTTTGGTCATAGCTGGTTTTGTACTCAGCCATCTTCTCTTCAGCAGCCTTTTTCTCTTCCAGGGCACGTCGAGCCAAATCCAGATTCTGAGCACGTGCCGCCGTATGCGCCTGCTCTTCACGTTTCTTCACAAGAGCTTCCTGCTCTTCGAATAACTGCTTGAATTTCTTCTCAATGGCGATCTGTTGAGCTACTGCTTTCTCCGCATCTTCCAGATCCTCTTGCATGTCACGGATATATTGGTCCGTCATCTTGATTGGATCTTCCGCCTTGTCAATAATGGCGTTGATGTTAGACATAGTTAGATCACGCAAACGTTTGAAAATGGACATTATGTTATTCCTCCTAGTCGATATTACATCGTATATAAACATACATACGTAATAATCTACAACTCGTTTCAATTTTAGCAAATAAAATCAAAACATTCGATGGCTCTTATGTCAGGAAGATCGTTTATCTTTGTTCAGATGATCCTCCATCAACCTCTCTGCAGTCTGCACGATTTCGTCGATCTGCATCCGCGTGATGGAATCAAAATGGATACCCATGATCACCGTAACGGTTACTTTCAGTTGCAAGGCAGCCTTTCGGGCAAGCCGCTCACACAGCTCTTGTTCTTTATGCCCAGGAATATGGACTGTCGTCCCGCTTACGCGCTCATGATCCACGTAGAACGTGGCTACGGCGCCAATATGCGCCTTTCCTCCGGTAACGAGAAAAACCTTATCTTCTCCTGCTTCAATCACCTGTAAACGTATGGATTTCAAATCATATGTACTCATACCCATCCACCTATCCTTTTCTATATGTTATATATGGAGGAATTATGGCTGTCATAAGATAAATCCGCAATGAAACTTCTCACACTACGCATATTTTATGGAACCCCCGGGCATACCAAGGAGAACGTCATTTTGGAAAAGGAGGCCGTTTATTATGCGCGTACGCCTCATTATGCTGATGGTTATCGTTATTTTTCTCGGGGGATCTCATGCTCCAGTTTCATCGCAGGATGTTTCAAGCCCGCCAAGTGAATCAGTATCAGGTTCGGATTCTGCGGAAGAAGAACAACTGACATTGGGACAATTACGTCAAAAATATGCCGATACGTTCAAAACCAATGGTCCTTCAACCAAGAAGGTTGCACTGACTTTTGATGATGTACCTGATCCACGATTTACTCCACAAGTACTGGATGTATTGAAGAAATACAATGTCAGAGCTACATTCTTCATCGTGGGTAGTCGTGCTGAGAAACATCCGGATCTGGTGAAACGCATCGTTAAGGAAGGGCATATGGTTGGTAATCACAGCTACAATCATCCTGAATTCAGTAAGCTGTCGATGAATGCCTTTCGCAAACAAATTTTACATACCGGGGATATTATTCAACGTTTGGCGGGTTATACGCCTAAGATGATTCGGCCACCTTATGGAGACATTAATGAAGAACAGCTGAGATGGGCTGCCAAACAACACTATAGCATTGTGAACTGGAACGTAGACTCCCTGGACTGGAAAGGCCTTTCAAAGGAACAGGTGAAAGATAACATCCTGTCTGCCGTGAAACCTGGCTCCATCGTTCTGCAACATGCTGGAGGCGGTGTAGGGTCAAACCTGAACGGCACGATTGAGGCTTTGCCTGAAATTATTGAGGAACTACGTAATCGGGGATATGAACTGGTCACCTTGGACGAAATGCTGGGATTGCCCAAGGCCAAAGATTAAGATGACCGTGGTAGAAATAAATGAGAATATTAAAAGGGTGCTGTTCAATCGCGGATTAGCAACTGGCAGACACCCTGTTTGAATTCATTTTAAATGTTATTTTCTCTCTACTTCAGAATGTACAGCTCGATATCCTGAAAACCAAATGAACTTACAGACTGTTTGCTACCCGGGATAAAGATATCAATCCGGTGACCTTTGATTGCACCGCCCACATCCCGCGCTGTGGCTACAAAAGCCTGTTTTGGCAATCCTGGATGGCTGTGACCAGTTACCAGTACTTTAGTTCCAAGTGGAATCACACTTGGATCAACTGCAATCGTACCCAGTTCAAGGTCATTTCCGAAATAATCGACTGCACCCCAGCCTCCATTTTCAGACGGATCTGCAGAGTATGCCGTTGCTTTTACGTTCACAGCTTTGCTGTAATCGAATGTCTTACCCCAGGCTTGAACCACTTTGTTATCTGCGTTGACGTCCAAGCTTGCTGTAGTAACAGTCTTCGCTTGGGTCTTGCTCTCCGTTGCCGCAGCGGCTGCTACATTGTTTGCCTTACCGGGAATCGTAATTTTCAAACCACCATAAATGTTGTAAGGTGAAATGTCGTTGTTTGCTTTAATTAACGTGTTGAGTGCTACTCCATATTGTTTTGATAAGGTGTAGAAGGTATCCCCTTCTTTGGCCACATGAACTGAATCGGCGTGAGCCGGAACGGCTTGAATGAGCATTGCTGTTGTCATTAATGCTACTGCTGTTTTGGCTATACGTTTCTTGTTAATCATGGTCTTCCTCCCTCATTGTGCCTGCGAAGTTAGTTGTCGGATTCGGATGAGGAGCCCACCCTATAGGTTCTTCATTACATTTGAAACGTTATGTACCCCTAATTCACCCCAAGCAGTGTGCTGTAGATCTTCCCCCTGCACAATCTGCATCGTTACATCCCCCGCACTCCCTGTCCGGAAGTTTCGGCAGAGTTCAATATATCACAATTTTGTAACCTGAACTTGTAGTAATTCTTACCAAATGGTTTTTAGCATGTAAGCATATGTAAGAATACTGGATAATTCAGAAAAGTTGGGCGAACCGACTTCTTTATATTTGGTAACAGAAAAGTTACTTTTACGAATCCATACGTGATTATTATCCATAAAAAAATAGCGCTACCGACTCGAAGTCAGTAACGCTATTTGATCACTTCATTTAGAGTACTTTGGCAAGAAAATCACGTGTACGTGAATTTTTTGGAGCTCCAAACACCTCATCAGGTGTTCCCTCTTCCACAATAACCCCGCCATCCATGAACAGGATTCGGTCTCCCACTTCACGTGCAAAACCCATCTCATGCGTTACGATGACCATCGTCATCCCGCCTTCTGCAAGACGTTTCATGACATCCAGCACTTCGCCGACCATCTCAGGGTCCAGTGCCGACGTAGGCTCGTCAAACAGCATCACATGCGGCTGCATGGCCAATGCTCTAGCAATGGCGATCCGCTGCTTCTGTCCACCAGACAGCTGATTCGGGAATGTATCTTTTTTATCGTACAAGCCTACGGTGTTAAGCAGATCAGCGGCAATTTTCTCCGCTTCCTGAGTGGATTGTTTCTTTACTTTAATCGGAGCAATCGTAATGTTTTGCTCTACCGTTTTGTGTGGGAACAGGTTGAAGTGCTGGAACACCATGCCCATTTTCTCACGAGTTGCGTTAATGTTATGCTTGGGGTCCGTGATTGACACGCCTTCAAAATCAATCTCTCCTGAGGTAGGCTGTTCCAGCAGGTTCAAACAACGCAAGAACGTACTTTTACCTGAACCGGAAGGACCGATAACCACGACAACCTCACCTTTGCCAATCGTCACGTTTATGCCCTTAAGCACATCGTTATTTCCATAAGATTTGTGTAATTGTCTAACGTCTATCACTTGCACTCAACTTCCTTTCCAGTCGTCCCAGCAGCTTGGACAAAATGAACGTCATTACAAAGTAGATGGCTGCTGCAATCAAAAATGGACTCAAGCCTTGGTACGTAATGTTCTTGACTACACTTGCCTGATACATAATATCCACCATACCGATAACGGAGATAATGGAGGATTCTTTGATGATAGTTATGAATTCATTACCGATCGCTGGTAATACAGCTTTGAAGGCTTGTGGCAATATGATATAACGCATCGCGGCGCCTCTTCCCATACCTAATGAACGCGCTGCCTCCAACTGACCACGATCCACACCTTGGATACCTGCACGGAAAATCTCCGCCAGATAGGCACCACTATTGATTGAAAGTGTAATGATACCTGCCTGAAGTGCAGTGAAGTTAATGCCAAAGCTCAGAGAAAAACCATAGTAAATAATCATCAATTGTACCAGCATCGGTGTGCCACGGATCACTTCAACGTATGCCGTACCGATCCAGCGCAAGATTGCAGCGTCATGCAAACGGAACAAACAGATGATCAATCCAATAATTACCCCGAAGATAACCCCAAGTGCAGACAACAGAAGTGTGTATCCTACACCTGTAGCATAGAAACTTTTGTACTCCCAGAATACTTGGAAAATATTTTGTGATTTGTTCGCTTTATCCGCCATCAAGAGGCTGGCGTCCGTCACCATCTGATTGATTTTATCTTCGCTTTTCAGTCGCTCTAGTGTTCCATTTACTGCAGCTAGCAGCTCGGTATTACCTTTACGAATCCCGATTGCCGCTTCTGCTTGCTCTTCGTCCGGAACAGCAGCAGCAAGTCCAATGATATCGTCCAGATAACCTACAGCAACGGTATCTTCAACGATTGCCGCGTCAATGCGTTTTGTTTGCAGTTGAAGCACGATATCCGAGATTTTATCCAGCGCAGTAAGCTTCGCTCCTGGAATACTCTGTCCGATCGTTTCCTGAATGGAGCCTTTCTGAACGCCAATCTTCGCATTTTCAAGTTCTGCCATGGTTGGATATTTGTCTTTATCCACATTGCGAACCATAATCACTTGTTTTGATTTATAATAGGTGTCGGAAAAATCGATACTTTTCTTCCGCTCATCCGTCGGCGTCATACCTGAAATCACCAGATCAACACGCCCGCTCTGCAATGAAGGCAGAAGACCGTCGAAGCCCATATCCTCAATCACAAGCTCAGCGCCAAGATCTTTGGCAATCTCTTTGGCGATCTCAATATCGAAGCCGACGATTTCATCTTTGCCATTAATCACTTTATGGAATTCATATGGTGCAAAATCGGCACTTGTACCGAGCACCAGCTTTTTACTGCTTGAATTATCTGTAGTTCCACTTGCAAGTGCCACAGGAACGGCAGTCGTCAGCAGAATAACAAAGGTCAACAGCATCATGGTGTAACGACTTATTAATTTCAACCTTTTTCTCTCCCCTTACAATACTTTGTATGCTTCTCATGTTGATGACTGAGTCATTATAAAGTACAATGCATGATTATGCAATGCATTTTGACATTACAAATCTTGACTTGTTTCTGAAAAAATGAAGCAAACATGAAATAATCAATGAATTATTTTCATTTTTGCATAAGGAGTTTACTAATGACAGCTAACAAATCACAAATTCTGACGGTTATTGATCAATATGCTTCCCGTTTTAAAGCCATTTCATCATATATCGGTGCCAACCCCGAACTGGGAAATGAAGAGTTCCTTGCTTCTGCTCGTCTAAAAGAAGAACTTGTCTATCACGGGTTCACTGTAGAGGCTCCTATCCTTGGACTAGACACAGCCTTTATCGGAACCTATTCAGCCGCCAAACCAGGCCCTACCATTGCTTTATTGTGCGAATATGACGCCTTGCCGGAGATCGGTCACGCTTGTGGTCACCATCTGATCTGTATGATGAGTCTTGGGGCCGCTGTTGGGCTAAAATCTATTCTGGATGAAGTAGGTGGAACCATTAAAGTGTTTGGTACCCCCGCTGAAGAGACACGTGGTGCCAAAGTTCCGATGGCTGAAGCAGGTTTGTTCGATGACTGTGACGTCGCTCTCATGGCGCATCCATATTATGCCTACGAAAAGTCAGGCAGCTCGCTGGCTATTGATGCTGTGCAATTTGAATTCCATGGCCGATCTTCACATGCCGCTGCAAGTCCGCACGAAGGTATTAATGCACTTGATGCTGTCATTCAAACGTTCAACGGGATTAATGCATTCCGTCAACAAGTGAAAAGCACCGTTCGGATTCATGGTGTGATCAACAACGGAGGTCAGGCAGCAAATATCATTCCTGACTATGCTTCTGCGCAATTTTATGTACGGGCAGCAACTCGTAAAGAACTGAATATCCTCACAGAACGTGTGATTCAGATCGCTGAAGGTTCTGCTCTCCAGACAGGATGCAAGCTGGTGACATCCAACTATGAAACGTCCTATGACGAGATGATTACCAATGAAGCATTCTCAGTTGCGTTTAGTCAAAATCTGATGGAACTTGGAATCCCGCAAGAAGAGATTGTGAGTGGTAATGATCACGGCTCTATGGACATCGGTAACGTTTCCCTGAAATGTCCTGCAATTCATCCCTACATTCGTGTTGTAGACGAGGTGCATACACTGCACTCCATAGCCTTCCGTGACCTTGCACTTCAGGAGCGTGCGCTGGATGGCATGATTCTGGGAGCCAAGGCACTTGCAACAACAGCCTATGACGTACTGAGCCAGCCAGAGCTGCTTCAAACCATCCGCACGGAGTTCGAGCAAGCTATTCGCTAAAATTCACTTTCAACATGTTATATAGGGGTGCCCTGAACAATCTTGAATTCCAAGCTGTTCAGGGCACCCTTTTTTCTAAATTAGCTGTAAGTATATTCAGCACAAAGCTGGAAATGCTGTGAAAGAAACCTTTGAAAACGATGAAAATAATACATTTTATTACAGTAAATGTGATTTGTTTGCTGGCTAACTTGGTTAATTATAACTATAAGTGTGTGTTCAAAAGACCGGTTTTCAGTACCGAGAAGATGGGATGAAGCGGTCTTTTGAACAACCTCTATAACTTATCTTATATTCAGGAGGTGCTGTCATGCTGCTCGAAGCCATGTATCATGTTCCTCGTGACAAATGGGCTTATGCTTATAATTCGTCTACCATACATCTGCGCGTACGAACCAAACGTAATGATGTGCAATACGTGACTGCACTGACCGGAGATAAGTACGATTGGAATGGAACGTACAAGGAAATTCAATTGGAGAAGGCTGCTTCGGATAACATGTTTGATTATTGGGAGGCTGCCGTCAAGCCACAATTCAAACGTCTCACTTATATATTTCGGATAACTGCCGGTTCAGAAGATGTGTTTCTTGCGGATAATGGAATTCATTATGAGACCCCCTATCCAACTGGAGGATATTATGAGTTCTCGTATATACATGAAATTGATCTGTTTAAGGTGCCCGAGTGGGCCAAAGAAGCCGTCTTTTATCAGATCATGACGGAACGGTTTGCTAATGGAGATCCCAAGCTGAATCCAAAAGAAACCCATGACTGGGGTGGCAAACCTGAGTTGGACAATTATTTTGGTGGAGATCTGCAAGGTGTGCTGGATCATCTGTATGACTTAACTGAACTTGGCGTGAACGCCATTTACTTTACCCCGTTATTCCAGGCCAATTCCTACCACAAATACGACACGATTGATTATAAAAAAGTCGACCCCCATTTCGGTGATAATGCCCTGCTTAAACAATTGACAGAAGAATGTCATCGCCTGGGTATACGTGTCATGCTTGACGCGGTGTTTAACCATTGCAGCGAAGACTTCCCTCCTTTTCAAGACGTTCTCCAGAATGGCAAAAACTCTAAGTATGCCGATTGGTTCCACATCAATGAATATCCGGTTCAGATCAAGGATGGTATACCAACCTACGATACATTTGGGTTCTATGGCAACATGCCCAAGTTCAATACAGCCAACCCTGAGGTTAAGGCATATCTACTTGATGTAGCTGAGTACTGGATCAAAGAAATTAAGCTGGATGGGTGGCGTCTGGATGTAGCAAATGAGGTGGACAACCATTTCTGGCGTGATTTTCGCAAGGTTGTTAAGGCAGCGAACCCTGAAGCCTATATTGTTGGAGAAGTATGGAGCGACTCCTTGACCTGGCTTATGGGAGATCAATTCGATTCCGTCATGAATTATCCATTTGCCGACAAAGTGCTTCAGTTCTTCTGTGGTTCAATGGACGGTTATCATTTTGCCAACGAGATGGGTTCACTGATTATGCGCTATCCGCAACAAACCAACGAAGTGATCTTTAATATGCTGTGCAGCCACGATACCCCACGACTGCTCACCCGGTTAGGAGAAGACAAACGACGATTAAAATTGTCGGTTGTATTTCTTTTCACCTATATCGGTACACCTTGTATCTTCTATGGCGACGAAGTTGGGATTAGTGGTGATGCTGACCCGGATTGTCGAAAATGTATGGAATGGGACCCAGCCAAGCAAGACAGAGAATTGTATGATTTCTATCGTCTGATGATCGATCTACGCAAAAGCAATGAAGCCCTTCGCAAAGGACGCTTCCGATTCCTCAAGGCTGATCACAATGATCCCTGTATCGTGTACGAGCGTGTGGATGACAACCTTCACTTTACCGTATGGATGAACAATACACCTCAAGATCGAACGCTTTCTCATCCCATGGAAACAAAAGACTGGAAAGATGCATTAACTGAAGAGCCTGTGTTTCCAGCCGATGGAATGATGAACATTAAGCTTGACCCCTATGGGTATCGCATTTTGTACAGACAGCTTGATCCGGCAACTATCCAACACAACTGAGGTTTAAATTCTAAACAGTCATATAAAAGAAAAGAAAAACACTTCCACCGTCTCAGATGATACTTCATTCTGAACTTTGGAAGTGTTTTTTTGGATGAGAAAAAGCCACAGCATCATGTGCTGTGACTCATTCAAGACTACATCAATTTACAAGGTCAAGTGTGATCCGACGATAAATATCCATATATTCTTCAGCTGAGACATTCCAGCTGTATTCTCCGCCCATTGCATTTTTCACAATTTTCTTCCAGTGTTCTGGCTGTTTGTAGATCTCCTCAGCACGCCGAATGGTATTCATCATGTCATGTGCATTAAAGCTCGAGAATGAGAAACCATTCCCTTCTCCAGTAAACTCATTGTATGCCTGCACAGTGTCGTTCAGACCGCCTGTTTCCCTTACGAGAGGCACACTACCGTACCGCAGAGCCAGTAACTGACTAATACCACACGGTTCGAATCTGGATGGCATCAGGAAGATATCACTGCCTGCATAAAACCGACGGGATAACCCGTCGTTGAACTTGATCTGTGCAGACATTTTAAGTGGATAACGATTCGCGGCTTCACGGAACCAGTGTTCATAGGACTGCTCCCCTGTTCCAAGTACAGCGAATTGAATATCATCATAATACAACAATTCATCCAGGATACGGCAGACCAAGTCAAGTCCTTTGGAATCCACAAGCCTTGTGACCATGACCATAAGAGGTACATCAGGACGAACAGGAAGTCCAAGTTCCTTTTGCAGCTCAATTTTGTTTTCCGTTTTCTTGGACAGACTTGTTCTGTATTTCACCGGGATCTTGGTGTCTGTAGCCGGGTTGTAACTCTTGGTATCAATGCCATTTACAATCCCGCTGAATCGATCTCCAAGTGAACTGAGCAGTCCGTCCAGACCGTATCCGTAATAAGATGTTTTCACTTCCTGTGCGTAAGTTGGACTAACGGTTGTTACATGGTCAGCGTAGACAATTCCAGCCTTCAGGAAGTTGACATTACCGTAATACTCGGCTCCATCCACGGTGAAATATCGATCGTCCAGCTCAAGGATATCACTGAATAACTGATGCGGGAATACCCCTTGATACAACAAGTTATGTATGGTGAATACCGTACGAATATCACTGTAGAATGGATCGTGTCTGTAATGGGCTTCAAGCACCAAAGGAATCATTCCTGCATGCCAGTCATGACTGTGCAGCACGTCAGGCTTGAAATCAATCTGTGGCAACACTTCGAGAACTGCACGGTTGAAGAAGGCGAAACGCTCGCCATCATCCATATAACCGTACACTCCATCACGCCCAAAATAATACTCATTATCCACAAAATAGACTGGAATTCCATCATGAACCAGCATTTCTATTCCACAATAGGGCCTGCGCCAGCCAAGAGGCACATCCGTTGTAATTACGGGCTGTAACGCGTCTTTATACTCATCGGGAATCCCCTTGTACTTAGGCATAATCACCCGCACATCTGCCCCGCTCTTCTTCAATGCAAACGGGAGAGCACCGATTACGTCAGCAAGGCCTCCTGTTTTGATAAATGGATGTACTTCAGCAGCAGCAAATAGAATATTCATGCCTTTGTCCTCCTCTTCGGTTTGAGCGTGTTGCTTTCATTTTTATTCTTCGTTTTTGAACTGACGGAAGTTATACTCGCAGGTGATTCATCCGTTTTCCGACGTGTGTTCTTTTTTAGAATCACGATGCTAAGCGGAGGTAATACCAATTCGAGACTATGCGGATGCCCATGAAAAGGAATCTTTTCGGTAGGCAGTTGCATATCATTAGTAATGCCTGAACCGCCGTAAACGGAATGGTCACTGTTCAGTACTTCGGTATACATACCGGGACGCATGACACCAATCCGGTAACGCTCCCGCTTGACCGGCTGAAAGTTAATGAGCACAAGGAGTGTATCCGTAGGTTTTTTTCCTTTGCGTACGTATGAAATGACACTCTGGTCCTGATCATCCGGAGTGATCCATTCATAACCGTCCAAGGAATGATCAAGCTCCCACAAAGCTTTTTCACTCAAGTACAGGTTAGACAGCTCACGCTCAAACTTATGCAAATTGCGGTGACTGTCATAATCCAGCAAGAACCAATCCAGTTGATCCTCATCTTTCCATTCGATGAACTGGCCAAAGTCTCCACCCATAAACAACAGCTTTTTCCCTGGGAAAGTCATAAAATAGCCCAGAAAAGCACGCATGCCGGCAAATTTCTGCTCATAGGTTCCTGGCATCTTGTCGAGGAGCGACTTTTTGCCATGAACAACCTCGTCATGTGACAGAGGTAGCACATAATTTTCAGCAAAGGAGTATACGACCGGGAAAGTCAGCAAATGATGTTTGGAAGGACGCTCATGAAAATCAGATTCCATGTAATCAAGCGTATCGTTCATCCAGCCCATGTTCCATTTGTAGTTGAAACCCAGACCACCTTCATCTACAGGTAAAGTCACCATTGGCCATGCACTGGATTCTTCAGCCATCATCAATGCATAAGGGAAATACTTGAACACCGTCTCATTCAGTTGTTGCAAAAAGGCTACAGCTTCCTTGTTCTCAAGACCACCTTCATCATTGGTACGATATTGTCCTGGCTGCTTCTCAAAATCAAGCCGTAGCATACTCGTAACCGCATCAACACGGAGTCCGTCAAAATGATACATCTCCATCCAATATAATGCATTGGAGATCAGAAATGAACGAATCTCAGGTTTCGAGTAGTCAAAGCTAAGTGTGCCCCAGCCCGGCTTCTCTGCTAACATCGGATCTGCATACTCATACAAAGGCGTACCATCAAACATACGCAACCCATGAGCGTCTTTGGCAAAATGTGCAGGTACCCAATCCAGCAATACGCCAATCCCAGCCTGATGTAGTGTATCCACTAGATACATCAGATCTTTTGGATGCCCATAACGACTGGTGGGCGCATAAAACCCTGTGTTTTGGTAACCCCACGAAAGGTCATATGGATGCTCACTGAGGGGCATCATTTCAACATGTGTATATTTCATTTCTAATAAGTAAGGAACAAGCAAATCAGCCATCTCACGATAACTATAGAGGCTTCCGTCTTCTTTGCGCTTCCAGGTTCCCATGTGCATTTCGTAAATATGTAGAGGTTTGTTATACATGGCACGTTGTTTGCGTCTCCAGGCTCCATCATTCCATTTGTACCCTTCGATTGAACTGGTGACAGAGGCTGTCTGAGGTCGAACCTCTGCTTGAAACGCATATGGGTCCGCTTTGAGCAATTCTGTTCCATCTTCCGTTAATATACGGAACTTGTATAAAGTTCCTTCGCTAATTTCCGGAAAAAAACGACTCCAAAATCCTGATTCGGGTATCTTATATAAAGGTTCCTTTTCGCCTTTCCATTCATTGCGGTCCAGAGCCAGTCCTACTTCTACGGCATTTGGTGCCCACACGGTAAAGCGATACCCCCGAAGGCCATCGCAAGTCTCAGGCTGCGCGCCCAACATTCGATAACTGTGATGAAGGTTACCTTCATGAAATAAATAAATATGCTCCGGCAATATGTCCGGGTGTGCTAACGGTTGAATGGCCAAGAGATCACCTTCTTCTCAAGAAAATAGATATAACAGTAACCATTACCCCAGTCTAGCCAAGTTGAAAAGAAAAATGCGGTGGTTTAGAAAATGTTGTCTTTTTTCTGAATTTTTACAGTAACAATCGTTTCATCTGCTCTACTTTGCGTTAATGATGTACTACAATGCACAATATTTTGGGAGGGAAACGATTATGTTTAATAAAGATTGCATCGCTATGCTGTTGGCGGGAGGAGAAGGGAAGCGATTAGCCCCTTTAACCTCGAGTATCGCAAAACCCGCTGTACCGTTTGGCGGGCACTACCGGATCATCGATTTTCCTCTCAGTAACTGCGTAAACTCAGGGATCGATACTGTAGGAGTATTGACGCAGTACCAAGCGGAATCTTTACACGATCACATCGGTGGAGGAGAACCATGGGGACATGGCAACTCAAGTGAGGCAGGAATATCCTTGCTTCCATCTTATCATACAGGAAATGACGAATACTTGGGAACGGCGGATGCTATTTATAAAAATATCGACTATATTGATCAACAAAACCCCGAAAATGTTCTAATTTTGTCGGGTGACCATATTTATCATATGAATTATCGCGATATGTTGGAGGCTCATCAAGCCAATAATGCCGCAGCAACGATTTCAGTTATGGAAGTTCCATGGGATGAAGCACATCGCTTTGGGATCATGGCTGCCGATGCTGATTTGCGTGTAACCGAGTTTGCCGAGAAACCGGCTGAACCAAAAAGTAATCTGGCTTCAATGGGCATTTACATGTTCAAATGGGATTATCTGAAACGCCATCTCTTGCAAGATGCCGCTAACCCTGAATCCAGTCATGACTTCGGTAAAGATGTTATTCCTCAAATGTTGAACGAAAATAATCCCCTCTTTGTCTATAATTTTAATGGTTATTGGAAAGACGTAGGTACGGTTAAGAGCCTTTGGGATGCACATATGGATCTGTTACACAACGAGGAAGACTGGAGTCTGCAAAAAGAAAACTGGCCGATGTTTACTCGCGACTGGCGCTCCAAGCCAAGTGCTTACAAAGCAAGACATACAAAGATCGAACATGTTACTTCCATGATTCACGACTCTTGTGCAATCGAAGGTCGTTCAGAACGTTCCGTTATCTTCTGCGGTGCAGAAGTGGGTAAAGGCTCTGAGGTTAAAGACAGTGTTGTTATGCCTAACGCACGCATAGGCCGTGGGGTTCACATCGAACGCGCCATCATCGGTGAAGGTGCAATAATCAAGGACGGTGCAATCGTTAAAGGTACAGCAGATGAAATTGTGGTCGTTGGACCTAACGAGATCGTCTCTGCCAAACCGGCTGTCCGTACGCAACCTGTTCGTATGTTGAAAGAAGTATATGAGAAAAGTGGGCGCCTGCGCACTGGCGAACTTTCTTCATAAGAATATGCAAAAAAGGTGGGCCTTGGATGGCTCACCTTTTTTGTGTTGGTATGGATATTATAAAGCGTACATGCTCGATCATCAGATAGAAAAATCTCTTATCTTTTACAACCTTAAGACTTTTCTAGATCTGATTTTGTATCGCTTGCTGTTCGCTCATCTGTGACTTCAGCATCACCAGATTGTGTTACAGATTCTTCTGGACCCATCTCCTCAGCCACAGCCGGTAACGTAACCGTAACGGTTGTCCCCGATCCGAGTTCACTCTGCATCGTGATCGTTCCCTCATGCAGTTCTACCAGTTCCTGCGTAATCGCAAGACCTAGTCCCGTTCCCCCATTTTGATGATTCACCTGGAAGAAACGGTCCCGTACTTTAATTAAATGTTCTTCACTAATTCCGATACCGGTGTCCTGAACAGCTGCAATGATCTGACCATTCTCCTCTTTGACCGACAAGAAGATCCAGGAATTCTCATGTGAAAATTTGATCGCATTGTCCACAACATTCAGGAAGACTTGTTTCAGTCGGTTACCGTCTCCATGGACATTATAAGCACGAGTCTCGTCCGTTTCCAACTTGAGATGGACCTGTTTTTGTTCCGCTTTGGCCCAGACATTCAACATCGTTTCCTGTACAATTTCACGAATGTTGACCGTTCCTTTGACCAGCTTCATCTGATTCTGCTGCAATTTGGAGAAATCCAGCATCTCTTCAACAAGTCCAATCAGTCGTTCGGTTTCCTTGGAGATAATACCCATACCGATACGGGTTTCTTCCGGATCATAACCACCTGAATCCAGTGTCTCGCTCCAGCCTTTGATACTGGTCAAAGGTGTTCTTAATTCATGTGAGATCGAAGAGATAAAATCATCCTTGATCTGATTACTCCGCACAATCTCATGTGCCATGAAGTTAAGTGTTGATGCCAATTCGCCCAGTTCGTGCTTATAATTCCCCTTAACCCTGACATCCAGCCGTCCTCTAGCCATTTGGGCAGATACTGCGGTGATGTTGTTAATTGGACGTACAATGGAATTTGCCATACCAATACTGATGATCAACACTATAGCAAGCACGCCAACACCGACGGCAGCGGCGAGTAGTCCCATATTCAACAGCTTTGAATTCACATCTTCAAGTGATGTCAGATATCGAATAACATAAGTATTTTCGCCGCCCAGATCAAACTTGTGTGAAACGGCCATGACGGATTCTCCAGTACCTGGTTGTCTTCCAATCCAGCGTCCCATATCCCCATTCAGAGCCTGCATAATATCACTGGTTTGTAGCACAGCACGGTCAGATTCAAAAGCAGTTGAACTCGCCAATACGCGCCCGTTCAGATCCAAAATTTCCAATTCAGTATTGGACAATGCCAAGTTCACAAGGAGTCTAGACAGATTATTGCCATCCTCCGTAGTATTCTCACGAGCGATCGGCTCGAAAAAGTCCTTTGAATTAGAAATGTGGGTACTAATCGTATTGTAGATACTCTCATAATAATACCTTTGAACTGCCAACATAAATACGAATTCGACCAACAGCAGAGCGAGAAAAACTACAAAGAAATAATGTAGTACGATCTGCCGAGTAATGCCTTTTTTAATCATTGCTCCCGGCCCTTCCATTTGTACCCGTGACCCCATACTGTCTGCAGGTATTCGGGCTCGGAAGGATTGTTCTCAATTTTCTGACGCAGACGACGAATGTTGACATCCACAATTTTGGGATCACCCATGTACTCTTTTCCCCATACGTGATCTAACAATACATCGCGGCTGAGCGGTGTATTTTCTTTTTCCAGGAAAAACTGAATCAAGGAAAACTCCGTTGGAGTCAACTCAATGGCTTCATTCTGTTTTTTGAATTGCTTTGAGATCAGGTCCAGTGAAAATGGCCCGGACTGGAACGTAACCTTTGCCGCAGTTTCCCGATGCACGTTCACGCGGCGTAACAATGACTGAATACGTGCAATCAACTCTGTTGGGCTGAAAGGCTTGCTGACGTGATCATCTGCACCAACGGAGAGTGCGTACACTTTATCCTGTTCCTGCACTTTCGCTGTCAGAAAGATGATGCCCAGACGTTCATTGGTTTCACGGATCCGTCGACACACCTCGAATCCATCAATACCTGGTACCATAACATCCAGCAGAGCCAGATCAATATCTGGTACTGTCTGCAGTATGCGAAGCGCTTCATGACCGTCACCCGCTTCAAGCACTTCGAATCCGTTTCTCTTTAAATTAATCACTATAAAACTGCGGATGGATTCTTCATCCTCAAGAATAAGTACTTTACTCATTAAGTTCTCCCTTTCTATTCAGCTGAGAAGTATTGCTCAGTGCATCTTTACCCGCCTCTGATTGTGCTACCCGTGAAGCAATAACCCGATCTTTGGTACGCGTAATTTCCTTCCAGCTTTTACCCTTCTCCTGTTCCCACTTGGAAAGGGTGAAATATTTGATCTCTGCTACGGTTTCGTCCGTATCAATCATTTTAAATCGAATATATTTTTCCTTTTCCGATTTGGTATCAATAGTGATCTTACCGTACCACTCTGGCTTGAGGTTTAGATGGAATAAATCAGCATCATCCCGGAATTGGAATGAGACAAATTTCTTGCTATCTTTGCCATCCCACTGATAATAGGTGTAAAACCACAACCGAGAGTCAAATACGTAATGCTCCCAACCTTTTGGAGTCTCTTTGAGCCCAAACTCAATAATACCATCATTATCAACATCACCGCTTAAAATTTTGTCATCTCTATACGTTTGATCCGGTGATTTGAAAGCATTGACTAACTTGTTATCTTTAACATACATAATTTGCGAGAAGGAACTCCGATCATCCAGCTCGGCATCCAGTACAATGCCCATCTGTCCTTTGGCAATCTCTCCGCCCAGAGCATTATAAACTTCTTTAACGGTATAATCGGTCTGCACCCGATCTACTTCCTTGAAGCTGCCATCTTCGTACTGATATAACGCAATCGTTGCAAAACCGCTGTTGTTCAGCGAAATGATAACAAAATCACTTTTACCATCTCCGCTCAAATCCAGCGTGTTCCCCTGCGCATCATCAATGATATATTGATTATACGGAACTCCACCCAAGACCTGCTCCAGTGCCCCGCCCTTGTAGGAATATGCAGTCAGGGCTTTCTGCTCCTGCAGGCTTACACCAAGAATAATATCCGGATTTCCGTCATTCGTAATATCCAATACTTTAAAGGATTGCAACTCATTTCCCGGCACATCAAATGTAAGTTTTTTAACCCATGTGCCTCCCTGCTCTTCCAAAATCATGCCATGGATTCGCACATTCTCATTAGGTGTCTCATAAAAAACAATCGCTTCCCGAGTTCCATCCCCATTCAGGTCTTCCACCCGAATCATGCTGGTATTATTCATATCCTTGGGACGAATCAATGTACTCTCTGGCGGCAGTTTAACCTGAACCACGTTGTACAGTTTCTCCTTATCGGTGGACATCATTGGTTTTCTCATCAAACCCTTGGGGTCACTTATGACTGTGCATCCGCTTAGAACAGAACCAAGCATAATTGCCATAGTTCCTGCTGCTACAAAGCGTCCCCACCGTGAATTAAACAATCTCATCACTCTTTTCAATAGTTTAAATCTGGTTTTTTTCTTGCTGTGTCAGTCTTCGTCCACGAATATCAAAAGCAATCTTGCCTTCTGCCAATCCCCAGATCCGTGTGGCATGTTTCTCAGCAAGCTCAATAGGCAGTACTGCAATGACTGTTGCACGTTCTTCTTCACATAATTTGCGCAGCGTTTCCAGCACCGAATCTGCTGTGTGAGGGTCAAGACCAATCACTGGTTCATCCGCCAAAACGACTTTGGCACCGTGAGCAAGTGCTCTTGCAATAGCAACACGCTGCTTCTCGCCACCACTGAGCTTCTCTGCTATTTGATGTGCTTTATCAAGTAATCCCAATCCTTCGAGATAATCCATAGCACCCATATAGTCATCGGAACGTACCATACCGGTTACCATTCTCCATACAGGAGTCTGACCCGATCGTCCGATTAATACATTTTTAAGAGCCGTACGTCTAGGAAATAATTCTGGATTTTGTTCCAAGTATGCCCATTCCCGTTTGATTTTCCGTTTTCCAGACCAGCCTTCTTTCAAAATCTCGGCGCCATCCACCGTAAACCGGCCGGAATCCCATTTTTCCATCATGGCCAAACATTTAAGCAACATGCTTTTACCGCTACCGCTTGAGCCAACTACAGCTATCATTTCACCCTGTTGCATATCAAATCGAATATCCCGTAGAACGGGAACGCGGTCCACGCCAACGGATTTACTCAAGTTCTCTACTCTGATCATCGCGATGTCTCCTCTTGTCCATGTTTTTCCCTACCACTAGTGTACTCGGAAATGGACATCAATTTCCATGCGAACACCAGCTTCTATTTTAACACAGATTCGAACTCAGGTTTACGACGAAATAATATACCTGCCAAGCCGAAAAGAAGGTACAGGATTCCGAGCAAGGTGAACATGCTTCCGGGTGAAATCCAGTTGATCATCTGACCACCCAGATTCGGCCCAATAATACTTCCAATCGTGAAATGAAAGGAAGCAACGACGTTGGCTGCAGGCAGCAACACCTTAGGCAAAATGTCTGCGGCATAGGCCAGGCCCAGTGAGAAAAAGGAACCGACCAGGCCGCCTGCGATTGTTAACAATACAAGCGTCCACCAGAAATGCGTACCTGCGACTGGAACCAGCATGAAGATGATTCCCCCGCTGATGCCCGCAAACATCAATATCTTCTTCCGCCCATATCGGTCACTCAACATTCCGAGAGGTAATTGAAGGAACAAACCTCCAATCCCGATAAAAGGAAGCAACGACGAAATCTGATTGGTATCGAATCCAATACGCAACCCATACACGGGGAAGTTACTATTCATACCCGCTTCCATATATCCGTATAAGAGTGCTGGTAAAAGTGCATACCAGGCCCATGCCAGACTACGACGGAAGCGACGTTCAGGTAGTTGGCCATGCTCTGCTTTTTCCGGTTTTGTATCCGGAAGCTTCATTAATACCAGTATAAGCACTGCTGCTATACAGATGAACAAGACCCAGAAAGGGACAGCATCACCGAAGCCAAGCAGCTTAATTCCCAGCGGACCAATACTGAATCCCAGCCCGTAGGACATGCCATATAGTGATATGTAGCGTCCACGCTTTTCAGGAGCGGTAACAAGTAGCACCCAGAGCTGAGCCGCATAATGAAGTGCGCTGTCTCCTATTCCAACGATCAGACGCAATATGAACCATATTTTAATATCTGGTAAATACGGAAATAGTATTAAAGGGACCATGACTAATATCAGGCCACCTACAATCAACTTTTTGAAACCGAATGCACCCAGTAGTCTCTCCGCAACGAGAGTCATGGCAAAAGAGCCAATGTACAACGCGGCGGCGTTTAATCCGTTTAAACCTGGTGAAACCCCTTTTTGCTCCAAAAAAATCGAAAGCACAGGCAGCAAAAGCCCCTGACTTATTCCCGCCACCACAATAACCGTAATCAAAATGAGATAGTTCGCTGTCGAGTGTGATAGTTTGGGACGAGTAATCGATGACACGAATTCATTCCTCCTGCGAGCACACAAAGAAAAATCGCCATCGCTGACGACTTTTGTATGTTATACATATGGTTTTAAACTGCTATTCAAAGATCAGGGCTTTGCCCCGGACTTGAACATTATAGTGGACAACGCCCTGCAAAACAAGCCATAATAGAGGTTGTTCAAAAAGTTCACTTTTGATTACGAATCATGCCTAGTGGCATCATCAGCTTCGAAGATGAATTTCAGCCGAAATGTCCGTTGCTCACGTAGTTTTCCTACGCTCCGCTACTCCATTTCCATCTTCTTGGTACTGAAAACCAGACTTTTTGAACACGCACTAATCGTACTTAAGTCGCTGCGTACATTTAGATGTGACGGGAGGATTCTGCAACAATATGGCTTATCATGTGAAAATTGATGTTTCACCGATATATGAAATGCTCAACAGCTTTCTGGTTTATGTCACGAAAAAATGGATTCAGCATCTGGATATTGGTCCTGAATGGATTCTGGAAGTGGAAGGCAAACTAAGTTCCAATGTACGAGCTGCGCTCGCACCTGCTGCCACTTGGCCTTTTGATGATTTTGATGTTTTGTTTGCATGGGCAGCCTATCAAAATGATACATCGGAGAATCGTGATTTCCTGGACATGCTTGCCGGAATGACAGCGGAAGACCTGTTTGCACGTGTGTCTCCTCTTCTGCCGGCTCTTACAATAGAAGAATCTACGCGCATTCGGAACAGTTATGTCCCATTATTGCGACTATGGGATGAACACTACTGTCAGAATATGAGCGAAGATCAGCGTGTGTGGCTGGAAGAAGATGCCGAAGAAAAACGCATTTTGCTTGATAAAATGGGCTCTGAACTGCTTATTGAATATGCTACAGCGGGCGTTCTTGTTGAACCGATGCCGGGACTGAACGAAGTCATCCTGTTTCCAACGGTGCACAATCGTCCTATTAATATGTACTGTTTTTATGAGGGTATGATGATCATGCAGTATCCCGTAGATGCACCTGAAGAGAACGAAGACCAGCCACCAACATGTCTTTTACGTTTTACCCATGCGCTGGCTGATCCCGAAAGACTTCGCCTGCTTCGTTACGTATCGGATGAACCCAAATCCCTCGCTGAGATGTGTGAAGAATTAGGTAAAGACGAAGACACGGTCAAAGACCAGGTTATGGCGCTACGCATCGCAGGTCTGCTACGGACCCATCTGCTCGGAAGTAACCGTAAAGAGAAATACAGTATTCGGCCGGATGGCGTATCTGAATTGAATATGTTCCTGGAATCCTATATTCGCATTTAATTTAGTTGAACCATTGTGGATTTACTGGCTACAAGGAGTGAGTTAGATCATGAAAATAATGAAACAACATATTTTGTTTGACCTTGATGATACACTCGTATATTGCAACAAATACTTCAACCTGATTTTGGGAGAATTCTTTGAGAATATGCAAGAGTGGTTTGATGGACATTCTCTGACAACACAAGAGATTCGGGAAAAACAGCTGGAGATCGATGTAACCGGAGTGAACAAGCTTGGTTTTGCGAGTCATCATTTCCCGCAATCCCTGATTGATACCTATCGTTATTTCTCCAGCAAGTTCGCCAGATTAACCTCTCCCAGAGAAGAGTCTTATCTGAGCAAGTTGGGCATGAGTGTATACGACCAGGAGGTTGAACCCTACCCTCATATGGTTGAAACGCTTGAAAACCTTAAAGGTGCTGGACATTCCCTCTACTTATATACCGGCGGCGAAACCGTGATTCAGCAGCGCAAGATTGATCAGATGAAACTCTCGGCTTATTTTGATGATCGGATCTATATCCGACAACACAAAAACGTCGAGGCACTGGAAGGCATTCTGTCTAATGGTCCGTTTGATCGTCGTGCAACATGGATGATTGGCAACTCACTACGCACAGATATTATGCCTGCGGTAAAAGCCGGAATTCACAGCATTTATATCAAACAACCGAATGAATGGCAATACAACATCGTAGAACTTCAGCCTAATCCGGAAACGTCGATGTATACCATCACTGCACTGGAAGAGGTACCAAAAGTCATACACGAAAATATACAACAGCAGCAACAGAAAAGGACCCTTGGATAAGGGTCCTTTTGCTGTATGTTAACTGTTAACTAAGATCAAGCATCCTGCTTCTCACCAGATAATTTGCCTGTTACTACGTCCTGCAAAATAATACGTGCTTTCACCGTACTCCCGTCTTTTCTTTTAAACGACAGTACTTGTGTACTCCCCTTCTCAATCAGCGATTTTAACATCGTACTGGTAATTTTTTTGCCTGCATACTCTTTCCAGACCACAAATGAACAGCCTTCCTTGAAACGTGAGCATCCATAACCCTTCTTGCCCTCTATAATCTGACCCGTGCAGCCAGGAGAGGGGCAAGGTGCCAGTAACTCTCTCACTCCCGATGGGCTCGCACTTGAGGACGGCGCCTTGGTGGTCACATTTTTCCCACTGCCGGCTCTCGATGAAGATGCCGAAGTCTGACGGGACGTTTTTACAGTTGAACCGCCACTAGCCGTCTTGGCTGATGTCCTTGTATTGCCTGCCTGGGTTCTGGCTCCCTTGCCTTTCCCCCTGCCTGCCCGTGAATCTTCTCCAAAAGCATCTGCTGGAGCAGGAGCTTGTACACGCACTTTCTCAATGATGGACAAGGTGAATTTCTTGACGTTCTCCATGAACTTGTCCTGACCCGCCTCACCTTTGGAAATCTGATATAATCTTCTTTCCCATTGCCCGGTCATCTCAGGTGAAGTTAACAGATCTACACCCGCGCGACGAATCAACTCAATAGCTGTTCTGCCTTTGAGCGTTAACTGCATTTTCTTCCCTTGCAGCGTAATGTAACCTACGTTTTTGAGGCGTTCAATTGTAGCCGCACGTGTAGCCGGAGTACCCAGACCACTATCTTTCATCGCGTCTCGCAGCTCTTCATTCTCGATCTGCTTGCCTGCACTCTCCATCGCTTTCAGCAATGTTCCCTCGGTATAACTTTTGGGAGGCTGGGTCGCCTTCTCCTTGAACTCACTCTTCGTGCATTGAACAGGCAATTCAGGTTGCACACTAAAAGCCTTGTCCGTCCACTCTTCAGCTTCCTCTTCCTCATTGCCGTTTTTCTTGGTCTTCTTCTTGCCTGCACCGCCCTGTTCCTGATCTCCAGAACCGAGAACCACTTTCCATCCGAGGGACAACAGCTCTTTGACAGATGTCTTAAACTGATGTTTCTCCACTTCGGTGAGCACGGTATGTTGCTTATACTCTGCCGGAGGATAAAAGTGAGACAAGAATCGTCTGACAATCAAATCATAGATGTTCTGCTCATCCTTGGATAAGGTACCTGGTCGCTTCAAAGTAGGTAGGATCGCATGGTGATCCTCAACCCTGCTCGGATTACATACCCCTTTATTATTCTTATGAACAAGCTCCGGCTTGGCCCCCTGCGCAAGCTCACTATAGGTACCATTTTTAAGCAGGTTTAGTGTTTTGTGCATACCTTCAATATTCTGTTCTGTAACATAGTTGGAGTTTGTCCGCGGATACGAAATCACCTTGTGTTTTTCATACAAGGCCTGTGCGATATCCAGTGTTTTTTTGGCACCATATCCAAACTTGGCATTGGCTTCACGCTGTAAAAGGGTCAGGTCATACAAACGATACGGATACTCCTTCGTCTGCTTCGCTTCGTATTTGGTAATCTGCCCTGTCTTGCCCTTCACACTGGCTGCAATGGCCTCTGCTGCCTCCGCATCGGTCAACTTATCTCCCTGACGCAGTCCCCGGTACTCAACACCTTCCTGCCGAAACCAGGCGGCTACTTCATAAAAGGTCTGTGACTGGAACGCTTCAATCTCGATTTCACGATCGTAGATTAACGCGAGTACCGGCGTCTGCACACGGCCTACAGACAACAATGCATTATGGCGGGTTGTAAACGCCCGTGAGGCATTCATCCCGATCAGCCAATCGGCTTCACTTCTGGCGCGAGCAGCATGGGTCAGATTTTCAAATTCAGAGGCATCCTTCAGACCATCAAAACCACGTCTAATGCTCTCTGCCGTCAAATCCGATATCCATAAACGCTTTACAGGCTGACGCAGCTTCAATTGCTGTTGTATGAGGGCGAAGATGTACTGACCTTCTCTCCCTGCATCGCAAGCATTAACGATCGCTGAAGCCCGTTTTGCCAGTTCTCCAATCATTTTAAGCTGATCTTTAGTCCTCGGATTGGGTACAATCTTGAACTGATCGGGTATGATCGGCAGGTCCGCTATATTCCAGCGTTTGTACTTTGTATCATAGGCATCCGGTTCAGCCAGTCCAAGCAAATGTCCTATCGCCCAAGTGATGATGTAATGTTCACCCTCCAGATACGTGCGATTGTTCTTGGCCTTTGGTTCTATGACGGCGGCAATGGTTCGACCCATGTCGGGTTTTTCCGCTATAACCAGTGTCTTCATCCGTCCATCTCTCCTCCTTCACCGTCCGCATGACGGCAAAAAGGGGCATTCCGCCGACGGAAGCCCCTTGCTTCTGAAACTCATTATATCAGATTTCGGATTCGGGAGCACCTTCCCGAAATGAATTATCCTGCTGCCTGTTCCTTTAATACATGCTTTTGTCTGCACTCTTTGCATACTCCTTGGAAATCCAGACGATGATCCGTAACAGCAAAGCCATACTGACGCTCGATTTGTTGTTCCAAACGAAGCAGACCATCTTCCATAATCTCTTCCACTTTACCACATTCTGTACAGATCAAATGATGGTGGTGATGGGAACCGTCTGTACTTCGCAGATCAAAGCGCGCAGCGCCGTCACCAAAGTTGATCTTTTCAACGACCTGAAGGTCACTCAGCAGTTCGAGAGTGCGGTATACGGTAGCCAATCCAATCTCAGGGAACTGCTCCTTAACCAGCAGAAATACTTCCTCTGCGCTAAAATGATCCTTTTCATGTTCAAGCAATACACGTACAGTAACTTCCCGTTGTTGTGTTAACTTATATCCTTTTTCAACCAATTGATTTTTAATGTGAA
This sequence comes from Paenibacillus sp. 10L310, assembly GCF_056395745.1. Lineage (NCBI taxonomy): Bacteria > Bacillati > Bacillota > Bacilli > Caryophanales > Paenibacillaceae > Paenibacillus > Paenibacillus sp. 10L310. Next base: position 143,192 of record NZ_JBFTKC010000003.1, read on the forward strand.
AGATCTGTTCTGAAATGGACTTGTCCCGGTTACTTGCCATAGCAGGTCGCACCTCCGATTTATATTCATTGAAATTTACTTTTATCGTACAGATTCATGGTTTCAGTTAATCCTTATTTATAATCATTATAATATAATAATAAATCTTTATCACTTGAAAAGCAATGATATTGCTCACACTTACATGAAATATGTAGTCAAATTGGTTAAAATAACAGCAAACAACCCTCGCTGATCGCGAAGGTTGTCATTGATATCTTATTCTATACTTTACACCAGAACCGAAGCACCCATCAAGTATTTGTCCACTTCACGAGCAGCCTCACGGCCTTCATTAATCGCCCATACAACCAAGCTTTGACCACGACGCATGTCACCTGCTGCAAATACTTTATCCACATTGGTGTTGTATTTGCCGTAACGTGCCTTAACGTTTGTGCGACGATCTGTTGCAAGTCCCAGTTGCTCTACCAACGTTTGTTCCGGTCCATCAAAACCAATGGCAATCATGGCCATCTGAGCCGGGAATACACGCTCTGTACCTGGAATCGGCTGATAAATCTTGCGACCAGTCTCATCCACAATACGCTCGATCTGTACTGTATGCAATTCTTTGAGGTTCCCCTCATCGTCTCCGACAAATTTCGTTGTCATGATGGAGAACTCACGCGGATCTTGACCAAACAACGCTTTGGCTTCCTCTTGCGCATAATCAAGTGTGTATACGTTCGGGAATTGTGGCCAAGGATTATTAATGCGATCACGCTCCATAGGCGCTTGTGTATGCGTACCGAATTGAGTGATCGTACGACAACCATGGCGCAGCGATGTAGCCACACAGTCAGATCCTGTATCACCGCCACCAATGACGATAATATCTTTATCTTTAGCGGACAGATATTGACCATCTTCCAGATTGGAGTCCAGATAACTCTTAATGCTGCCATTCAGGAAATCCATTGCGTAATGAACGCCTTTCAAGTCGCTGCCTTCAATATTGAATTCACGCGGCTTCGTTGCACCACCGCACAATACAACAGCGTCATATTCATCCACCAGTTGTTGTGCTGCGATATCTTTACCAATCTCGGTGTTCGTAATGAATTGAATGCCTTCTGCTTCGAGCAGATCAACACGACGTTGAACTACGTTTTTATCCAATTTCATCGTTGGGATACCGTACATCAGCAATCCGCCGACACGGTCCGAACGCTCATATACGGTTACCGAGTGTCCTGCTTTATTTAACTGAGCCGCAGTAGCTAATCCCGCTGGACCTGAGCCTACCACAGCTACACGTTTACCCGTACGTTTTTCAGGAGGTTGGGGAACGACCCATCCTTCTTCGAAACCTTTTTCAATAATTGCTTCTTCAATCGTTTTGATGGTTACAGGCTGACCAATTAAGCCAACTGTACATGATCCTTCGCAAGGAGCTGGACAGACGCGACCTGTAAACTCTGGGAAATTATTCGTTTTGTGAAGGCGCTCAAGTGCTTCTCTCCACAGTCCGCGATATACAAGATTATTCCATTCTGGAATCAGGTTATGCACGGGGCAACCTGACGTGCCACCAATCATATCTATACCTGTATGGCAATACGGGGTACCACAATCCATGCATCGTGCACCTTGTGTTCTGAGCTCTTCTTCAGCCATGTGTTTATGAAACTCTTCCCAATCCTTAATCCGCTCCGCTGGCTCACGATCTGTTGGCAGTTGACGTTTGTATTCCATAAATCCAGTAGGTGTAGACATCTTACGTTTTCCCCCATCCGTTCTTGTCTTAATCCCTTCATGTGCATGGTTCTATATGAAATGGATTACTCATTACTTGAGTTTTTGTCTATTGTATCACAAAATCTTCTCGAAGATATTTCAATTATAGTAGCATTTACTGTGCTGAATATTAAATGGATTATCCGCATAATTATTTGTATTTTATACATCATATCTTTCAAGTCTACCCATGGTCAATACCCTTATTTGGTGTTAAATGTGGTTTTGAACTGCGAAATCTGGTGTGTGTTAAAGAAATAAAAGGTCGAAACGTTAAGTGAATGTCAGATAATTTGTCATCAAATTCAACATATTTTGCTATAAATCGTTCTCAATTCCGAATATCAGACCTGTTTTAGGGCTTCACAACGTTAAAACTTCAAAACTTTTACACTTTTTTACTGTTTAATGCTTGGCCGTATGTATAATATACATAAATACCAATTACTCATGTTATATTAATGTTATATGTATCCCAGTTTAAACAAGTGACTCATTTTTTTATAAAGAAAAGACGCTGTTCACGAATATTTCGCAATCAGCGCCTCTCATCATACAAATGCGACCGAAGTCAGGAATTTCTTATGCCACATTTACCGTTTACGTTCGTAAAATTCAAATGTATACGCATGAACATTTTTTTCATCCTGTTCGCCTTCAATCTGTTCAATCAGTTCCCATTCGGACCAATCCACTTCAGGGAAAAACGTATCTCCCTCAAAATTCTCATGAATTTTGGTCACCACAAGACGATCTGCAAGTGGCAGGAACTCACGATACACTTGGGAACCCCCAATTACGCACAGTTCCTCACCTTTGGTTACACTCAGCCCCTCTTCAATCGTATGTACAATTTCAGCCTGTTCCACCTTGTAGTTCAGATCTCTTGTCACTACGATATTACGACGCTGAGGAAGCGGCTTACCACCAAAAGATTCCCACGTATTACGTCCCATGATAATTGTTTTGTTCAGCGTACGTTGTTTGAAAAAGGCCATATCCTTGGGTAAACGCCATGGAATCGAATTATTTAATCCAATCACACCGTTCTCCCCCATTGCCCATACCAATTCAATACTCAAGGGTAATACACTCCTTCAATCCAAGTTTCTTGTCGAGATTGAACACATAATTAGACTGCAATTGGAGCTTTAATGCCCGGATGATGCTGATAGTTCTCAAACTCAAAATCTTCAAACTTATAATCAAAAATAGAATCCGGCTTACGCTTGATTACCAGCTTAGGTAAAGCATAAGGTTCACGCTCCAGCTGCGTTTTAACCTGATCAACATGGTTAGAGTAGATATGAACATCCCCTCCAGACCAGATGAAATCACCTACCTCAAGATCACATTGCTGGGCGATCATATGAGTCAAGAGCGCATAACTCGCGATATTAAACGGCAATCCGAGGAACGTATCTACGGAACGCATCGTAAGCATACAAGATAATTTACCCTCTGCAACGTAAAACTGAAACGCAAAATGACAAGGTGGAAGCTTCATATTATTGATCTCAGCCACATTCCATGCACTGACAAGGTGACGCCGTGAATCCGGATTATTTTTGATCGAATCAATGACTGCAGAGATCTGATCAATTTTTTCTCCGTTTGGTGCTTCCCATGTGCGCCACTGCGAGCCGTATACCGGACCGAGATCCCCATTTTCGTCCGCCCAATCGTCCCAGATCTTCACACCGTTTTCTTTCAAATAAGATATATTGGTATCGCCACTCAAAAACCATAACAGTTCATGAATAACCGATTTGAGATGAATTCGTTTGGTTGTTACCAGCGGAAATCCTTCGGAGAGATCATAACGGAGTTGTCTGCCAAATACAGATTGTGTTCCTGTTCCTGTACGGTCTCCTTTATGCACGCCGTTGTTCAGAATATCCTGCAATAAATCCAGATAGTTTTTCATGTTGAAATCCCCTCACTAAAGAATATTTACACTTACCACTCCGATGACAGAACAACCTTCCGATCGCTGTTATCCCCAGATTTTTTTAATCTCCTTTTCCAAAGGTAAAATCCGGGGATAAAGGCGAAGCGTATGCTTCCGATGCAGCTTTCCTTCAGAAAGCTTTTTGCTCCGCTTCTTCAGGTTTTTTCTGTTCTCTACGTTCTCGTGTAAAAGGTTAGTTTAACTAAATATATAGACCGTGATTGGCTTGGAGCCACATCATGACTGATCATTACTACAGTGTACCACAATTGAGTTGTTGGATAAAATCAATTCACTGAAACTTATGAGCGTGTAAATTTTCATCATATCACATACACGAGTATCTTATATTTCTCGACTCTTGCTCAGAAAAAAGAGACGAATAACGCGTTAACGTCATTCGTCTCTTCTGATATACGTATAATGCCGGACGGATCCGAAGCTTAGTTGATCTTAACGGGAGATGATGTGGATCGGGTGACCCATAACCAATTCCGCAGCTTCCATCACGATTTCGCCCAAAGTTGGGTGAGCGTGAATTGTGAGAGCCAGATCTTCCAAAGTAGCGCCCATCTCAATTGCCAAACCAAGCTCAGCAATCAAGTTGGAAGCTTCCAGACCTACGATTTGGCAACCCAATACAAGGCCGCTTTCTTCGTCAGCTACGATTTTCACGAAGCCTTCAGCGTGGTTCAAAGATACAGCACGGCCGTTACCCGCATAAGGGAACTTGCCTGCTTTTACTTTGTAACCTTTTTCTTTAGCTTCTTTTTCAGTGTAACCTACGCTGGAACATTCTGGATCTGTGAACACAACAGCTGGCATACATTTGTAGTCAACTACAGATGGTTGTCCTGCGATTGCTTCAGCAGCCACTTTACCTTCATAAGAAGCTTTGTGTGCCAGAGCCAGACCAGATACGATGTCACCGATAGCAAAGATGTGAGGAATGCTGGTACGACCTTGGTGGTCAACTTTGACAAATCCACGCTCGTCAACGTCAACACCAATCATGTCGAGACCCAGTTCTCCATCTGTGTTTGGACGACGTCCAACAGTTACCAGCAGGTAATCTGCAGTTACTTCTTTGGACTCACCATTTACAGAGTACTTAACAGTTACATCTTTATCCGTTTGCTCAGCACTTTCAGCTTTTGCACCCGTTACGATTTCGATGCCTGTTTTCTTCATGTTTTTAGCCACGAGGCTAGTCATGTCTTTATCGAAACCTGGCAGTACTGTATCCAAACCTTCGATGATTGTTACTTTTGCACCGAATTTGGAGTACATTTGACCAAGCTCAGCACCGATATATCCGCCACCGATAACGATCATGCTTTTTGGTACTTCAGGCAAGTTCAGAGCTTCTGTCGAAGACAGAATGCGTCCACCAAATGGGAAAGGTTTCAGTTCGATTGGACGGGAACCTGTTGCAATAATTGCATTTTTAAATTTGTAACGTGGAGACTCGTGGTCATTGAATACACGAGCTTCGTTTTCGTTGATGAACATGCACTCACCGTTGAAAACTTCAACTTTGTTGCCTTTGAGCAAACCAGCTACGCCGCCAGTCATTTTCTTAACAACGCCGTTTTTGAACTCTTGAGTTTTGCTGAAGTCCACTTTTACGTTCTCAGCAGAGATACCAAAAGCTTCACCGTGAAGTGCAGACTCATATTGGTGTGCAGCAGAGATCAGGGCTTTGGATGGAATACATCCACGGTTCAAACAAACACCGCCCAGTTCGGATTTGTCTACGATCAATACGCTTTGGCCCAGTTGAGCAGCGCGGATGGCAGCTACATAGCCGCCAGGACCCGCACCAATTACTAATGTGTCGATATTGAGAGAAGCGTCGCCTACTACCATATCTTACACCTCCATAACAAGCAGCTCAGGGTTAGCGAGCAGCTGTTTAATGTAATTCATAAAGTTTTGTGCTGTTGCGCCATCGATGATACGGTGGTCAAAGCTCAGGGAAAGAGCCATTACAGGTGCTGCAACTACTTCGCCGTTTTTGATCACTGCTTTTTCGCTGATGCGTCCTGTTCCGAGAATAGCAACTTCAGGGAAGTTGATGATTGGAGTGAAGAACATACCGCCAGCAGAACCGATGTTACTGATGGAGATTGTGCTTCCTCTCATTTCATTCGCGCTCAATTTGCCCTCACGACCACGAGCAGCCAGATCACGGATAGAATCAGCAATCATCCAGATGGATTTACGATCAGCATCTTTGATAACAGGAACGATCAAGCCGTTGTCTGTATCTGTAGCGATACCGATGTTGTAGTATTTTTTGTAAACAATTTCGTTAGCTTCTTCATCAATCATAGCGTTCAGAGCCGGGAATTGGCGGGAAGCCGCAACCAGTGCTTTAACGATGAATGGCAGATAAGTAACTTTTGTTCCTTTTTTCTCTGCAATTGGTTTCATGCGAGTACGGAAAGCAACCAATTCAGTTACGTCCACTTCGTCCATGATTGTAACGTGAGGTGCTGTGTAAGCCGATTTAACCATTGCATTAGAGATCGCTTTACGGATACCTTTGAATGGTACGCGCTCTTCTTCAACGTGTTGATCAGCTGCAGCTGCTGGTGCTGCGGATTTTTTCTCTTCTTGAGCCGGAGCTTCGGAAGATACCGCTGCGGAAGAACCGCCACCGTTTTTGAAGGATTCAACATCTTCTTTGGTTACTTTACCGTTGTTGCCAGTGCCGTTAACCTGAGCGATGTCTACACCTTGTTCGCGAGCAAATTTACGCACGCTTGGTGTTGCCAGAACGTCTTTGGCAGGTACTGCCGGAACGCTGTTGTTGCCGCCTTCTTTAGCTGCATCCGAGCTGGAAGCTGCTGCAGAAGAACCGCTTGTGTCAGCTCCGCCTTGAGCTGCATCTTTCTCTTGCTCACCTTGATCGCCAGCAGGAGCGTCGTCTTGCTCAGGAAGTTCGCCTTCTGCATCGATGATCGCTACAACTTCACCAACGTGGCAGACTTGACCGTCTTTAGCGAATACTTCTGTAACTGTTCCGTTAACCGGACAAGGTACTTCTACAACCGCTTTGTCGTTCTGTACTTCCATGATGATGTCGTCGTCAGTTACTTTGTCACCGACTTTGATGTGCATCTTGATGATTTCGCCTTCGTGCAGGCCTTCGCCCAATTCAGGGAATTTATATTCAAATTTAGCCAACTGAAAAACCTCCTTGATTATGTGCTCAATCCTGAAAACAACCCTTAACTCCAAGAAACAACTGTTACTGCTAATGCAAATAACTGTTACTCAAGGGGCTAATGGCTGTTTACAGTGCAGCTTGCGCTGCGGTGTGAATCACCATACTGCGCCTTGCGGCATGTCAGATGATTAAATTAGAAATTTACGACTTTGTTAACCGCAGCAATGATACGCGCCGGGTTAGGCAGCCATGTATCTTCGATTTGTGCAAATGGATATACAGTGTCCGGACCAGCTACACGCAGAACCGGAGCTTCCAAGTGCAGGATTGCTTTTTCATTGATTTGGGCAATGACTTCAGCTGCAACACCTGCGCTCTTTTGAGCTTCCTGTACAACAATTGCACGGTTTGTTTTCTTAACGGAAGCAACGATAGTATCGATGTCGATCGGGCTAACCGTACGAAGGTCGATAACTTCAACTTTGATTCCTTGTTTTTCGAGTTCATCTGCTGCTTTCACAGAAGTGTGAACCATCATACCGTAAGTAATGATCGTTACATCAGAACCTTCACGAACAACGTTCGCTTTGCCCAATTCAACAACGTAATCTTCTTCAGGCACTTCTGCACGGAAAGCATGGTACAAGTTCAAGTGCTCCATGAAGAATACAGGATCGTTATCGCGAATAGAAGCGATCATCAGACCTTTTGCATCGTAAGGGTTAGAAGGAATTACGACTTTGATACCTGGTGTTTGCGTGAGCAGACCTTCCAGGGAATCTGTATGCAATTCTGCCGCTTTTACGCCGCCACCGAATGGTGTACGGAATACGATTGGAGAATTGTATTTTCCACCGGAGCGGAAACGCATACGAGCAGCTTGCACTACCATTTGGTCAAGGGCTTCGAAGATAAAACCAACGAATTGGATCTCAGCAACCGGACGGAAGCCTTGTACACCCAGACCTACAGCCAGACCACCAATAGCGGACTCAGCCAGTGGTGTATCAAATACACGCTCTTCGCCAAACTCTTTTTGCAGACCTTCCGTTACACGGAAAACGCCGCCTACATTACCTACGTCTTCACCGAAAAGCAGAACGTTAGGATCACGTTTCAACTCCACGCGAAGCGCATCACGGATTGCTTCTTTCATGTTCATTTGTGCCATTTGCTTCATTTCCTCCTTAAACATTGACAGTTCACATTTGAATTCGTACATGTATACCGGGACATTAAAGTCGCGGATGTTTATGCTTTATCGGAAAAAACTTATTGGAAATCAGCTTTTTGCTCTTCCAAGTGCTTAGGCGTTTGTTCGAACATGCTGTCGATCAAGCCTGAAATCGTCATTTTCTCGGTTTTTTCCGCTTTTTTGATCTCTTCATTTACTTTAGCTTTTGCTTCTTCTTTCACACGTGCTGTATCTTCTTCAGTCCAAAGACCTTTTTTCTCCAGATATTTAGCGAAACGTGCGATAGGATCTTTAGCAGACCATTCTGCCTCTTCTTCTTTTGTACGATACTTGGAAGCATCATCCGAAAGGGAGTGAGGACGGAAACGGTAAGTTACTGCTTCGATCAATGTTGCGCCTTCTCCGTTACGTCCACGCTCAGCAGCTTCCTGAACAGCTTTGATAACAGCGAAGATGTCCATACCGTCAACTTTAACACCTTTGATACCTGCTGCTACCGCTTTGTGAGCGATGGAAAGAGCTGCAGTTTGTTTAGCAAAAGGAGTAGTGATGGCATAACCATTGTTTTGTACAAAGAAGATAACAGGCAGTTTGTATACACCAGCGTAGTTCAGACCTTCATAGAAGTCACCTTCAGAAGAACCGCCATCACCTGTGTACGTGATAACAACTTGTTTTTGTTTCTTCAATTTGTAACCCATAGCGATACCCATTGCATGCAGAATTTGTGCACCAATGATGATTTGTGGCATCAATACATTAACGCCATCTGGAATTTGTCCACCATGTTGGTGTCCACGGGAGTACAAGAATGCTTGATAAAGAGGAAGTCCATGCCATACGAGTTGCGGAATGTCACGATAGCCAGGACATACAAAGTCTTCTTTTTCAATTGCAAATTCACTACCAACCATTGTAGCTTCTTGACCAGATACTGGAGCATAGAAACCAAGACGACCTTGACGGCCCAGGTTTACTGCACGGTCATCCCAAGTACGGGTAAATACCATGCGGTACATAATTTCTTTTAATTGATCATCGGAAAGTGTAGGCATCATGTCTTTGTTAACAATTTCGCCGTCAGGAGACAGCACGGACAGAGCTTCTACATCCTCTGTATACACTTCATAAGGAACCTTGCTCATTTTTTTCTTCACCTCAACAAAAAATTTGAATATCAAGTTCCGCTGTTATAATATTATTATACACCTGTTTCACTCCATACGTCAAAGAAATCCGTAATTTTTTTATGTTTCCTGCCGGATTGTATGTATAACAGGGGCTTAATATTGGTATAACAGCATAATACATGACTGCGTGTTTGACCTAACCCCGCACAAGGGTAATCTTACCGTATTGCGCGGTCGAATGCAAAAAATTAACCGAGAAAGGTGACGTTTTATGACGGATTCCCGCTATTTGAAACGCACGATTGTGAAGGAAGAGATTGAAAGTCGCTATCTTGGAGAGAAGCGAACGCTCCGTATTTACCTTCCTCCGGGCTATAACGAATTGCTTAGCTACCCTGTCGTATATTGTCAGGATGGCGAAGAATTTTTTAATTTCGGACGAATTGCTACAACAGCTAACCAAATTATTCTGGACGAAGGAGCCGAACCTTTCATTATTGTAGGGGTTCAGGTCGATGTGTCCGTGAGAACGAAGGAATATGCTCCATTTGGAGATCGGTTCAAGGCATATACCGCTTGCTTCGCTGAAGAGATTATTCCCTATATAGAAGAGAAATATCCTGTGCGCCGTTCTCCGCAGGAACGCATTCTTGCCGGAGACTCGCTCGGTGGCAGTGTTTCGCTTCATCTTGCTCTGTTATATCCGGATCTGTTCACACGTGTGATCAGCCTGTCTGGCGCCTTCTACTCTGCTTCTCAGGAAATCTATGCCGCAGCTGAAGATCTTTCTTGGCTCTCGATCTGGATGATTGTTGGTTTGCAGGAGACTGATTTCGAAGCAGACACAGGTACGTATGATTTCGTTCAATTAAACCGGGATACTCGAGAATTGCTGGAAAAACGTGGTGCCCTCGTCTCCTACCAGGAGAAAGACGGAAAACACCAATGGGGTTTTTGGCAGAAGGAATTGCCCGAAGCATTACTTTATTTTCTCCAGGAAAGATAAAAGGACCACTTTAACAGGCGGCTGAAATGCCGCTATTGTTTTTCATTTTAATGATACCGCTTACAATTGTAACCTGAAAAAGAAGCAGGATATCCTGCTTACTTTAAGTCCTCTAATCCTGCTTCTTTGTCGAATTACAAATTAAGCATGAATTTCGTTTGCTTTTTAGGCTAAGGAATGTTCCGCTTCAATCTTACTCAACAGAACATCGCAGCCTGAGTTAACCAGCTCGTACACCTCTTCAAAATTGCCTGTGTAATATGGGTCAGGTACTTCTCTGAGTTTTTCCTCGGGAAGCATGTCCATGAACTTGATGATGTCCGCCTCAGCTCCGCCTGGAACGTTGCGCACATTATCTGCATTGGAATTATCCATACACACAATGTAATCAAATTGAGTAAAGTCTTCGCTGGCGAACTGTCTTGCTGCCATGTTGGCATAAGAAATCCGGTACGAATCCAGCAATTTTCGAGTCCCTTCATGCGGAGGTTTACCAACATGCCAGTCCCCTGTACCCGCTGAGTCCACACGAATCTGGTGTTCAAGCCCCTTCTCCAGGACTTTGTGACGCAAAACGGCTTCAGCCATTGGTGATCTACATATATTGCCCAGACATACAAACAAAACATTAATCATATTAATCCCCCTTACTTAACGTACCTTGAAGTACCGACGATGTTGGCTGTGTCACAATATTCTCCGGCTGAGGACTGACGTTTCCGGTCTCAGATGGTACGAGCGAACGACGTGGCAGTTTCCATTTATAATGTACAGAGCACATCCGGAAGAACACAACGGCCGCGAAACAAAATAATAATCCAGCATTCGTTGTTAACCAACCCATACCTATAACAAAACCGGCTGTCATTGCCCATACAGCATAGATTTCGTCACGCAATACAAGCGGTTTACGTCCAGCAAGCACATCACGAATAACGCCTCCACCAATACCGGTCATCACTGCTGCAACGATAACTGCGCTAATGGGATGTCCCATGTTCGCCGCGTACAGCGCCCCTTGAATTGCAAATGCTGCGAGTCCGATTGCATCAAACAACGCCTCTGTTCGCTTCCAGTGACTAATCCACTTGAGAGGCAATATAAACGCAATTGCTACAGATACTAAGGCTAACATAATAAGTGATCCCTGACTCCATAGTGTCGTTACAGGTATACCTATAAGTACATTCCGGATAATCCCGCCTCCGAATGCCGTGACAAGTCCAAGCACTAGTACACCCAGAATGTCATACTCCTCTTCCATTGCCACGAAAGCGCCGGACATTGCAAATGCGATAGTGCCTATAATGCTGAATACTTCAAAAATGTGTAAGTCCAACCTGTTCAAACCTCACTTTTCAAGTCATCTCCATGTCGCTCTACCCATTGTATCCGCGAGCACTTAAATTGTGCAACCACATTTTGTGGATTATACTGGTTTGGTGAATATATTTGTACAGGTTCCAACATTAGATTTGGACTATGAACTATTTTTCTCTGAATTAGGAAGGATGAAATAAAATGACAGCGAAACGGATTATTATTTTTACAGGCGGAAACTTATCTGTAGAATTACTTCAGGAAATACGAGAAGATGATATGATCATCGCGGCCGATCGCGGTGCATTATTTTTAATTGAACACGGCATTCAGCCACACATTTCAGTTGGTGACTTCGACTCCATTAATGAAGAGGAACGTATCATTGTAAGTAACAATAGCATTCGGTTCATTACATGCGACCCTGTTCACAAAGATCTTACTGATACAGAAATGGCTTTTGAGACAGCGCTAGATTACGAACCTTCTCACATCTTAATGTTAGGTGCTACAGGTACACGTATGGATCACACACTCGCCAATGTACATATCATGGTTCGCGCGATGCAGCATCATATCTCCTGTGCCATTCAGGACAAGCACAACTACATGACACTGACCACATCTAAAGCTGTGGTTGAGCACCGTGACTATAAATATGTTTCTCTGCTCCCCTTGACTCATGAAGTTGCAGGAATAACTCTAGATGGTTTTATGTATCCACTAGATCAAGCCACCATTCGCATGGGACAATCCTTGGGTGTAAGCAACCAGCTCTTAGGCTCCTCCGGTACAGTCACTATCGATAGCGGCTTATTACTGATTATTCAGAGCAAAGATTGAATCTATTCGAATGCTATATAGTTATTTATTACGTTTTTGTAACCAGTGATTCAATGAAGAAAATAGGTTCACACATAATAAAGACCCTTGATATTCAAGGGTCTTTGTTGTTTCATCATTATTCTTCATCCGTCAATGATTAATTTTTTGACATTTTTAATCATATTTTAATAAACATACCCAAACCATTGTGGCGCAAGGGATTATACTCCCCTATCCAATTTCTAGGCTGTTACAAAGCTGTTATACTCGCTCTAGCAACTTAACGAAAACGAATTTTGGAGGTACTAACTAACATGAAAACAAACATCTTTGTCCAAAAGGCCGTAACCGTCGGGTTGTGCGCTACACTAGGTTTTGGAGCTGTATTAATGACTAACGCACCTGTTGCACAGGCAGCAACTGCTTCTGTATCCACAGGTCAACAAATTGTTAACTATGGCAAAAAATTCACTGGAACTCCATATAAATTTGGTGCTTCAACTTCAACAACCAAGGTTTTTGACTGCTCTTCTTTTATGAAATATATTTTCAAAAAGTATGGTGTAGATTTGCCGCGCACTTCCGTGAAACAATCCAAAGAAGGTAAAGCTGTGTCTAAAGCTAATCTGCGTGTCGGCGACCTGGTATTCTTCTCCAGTGGTAGCCGTTCTACCGGTTCCAATGTCACTCACGTAGGCGTTTATGCGGGAAATGGTAAGATTCTGCATACGTACGGATCTCCAGGCGTAACCCTCTCTGATCTGGACTCTGGTACTTGGAAGAGAACGTATGTTAAAGCTCGTCGTGTACTTTAGATTCACATCATAGCTAATGAGTAAGGACCGGGGGTATTATCCGGTCTTTTATTTTTACCCTCTTTTTGCCACACTTTAAACTGGTGATTCATGGAACTAACCTAGTAATCTAATTTTTATCATGCAACATATAACCGATCCCACGCACAGTATGAATCAGTTTCACACTTCTTCCCTTATCCACCTTAACCCTCAGATGTTTGATATACACATCCACAACGTTGGTATCCATCGCATACTCATATCCCCATACTTCCCGCAAAATATCACTCCGAGTACATGCTTCATTCACATGCAGGGCCAGAAATTCCAGCAATTCGTACTCTTTTGGTGTTAATGTCAGGTATTCACCCGCACGATTTACCCGTCTTGAACGCAAATTCACTTTAAGATCATGAACTACAATTACTTCTTCGCCCTCTGGTGTTGCATTCGCAAAAACACGCAATAAGTTTCGTATTCTGGCAAGCATTACGGTCATGTGGATCGGTTCCTCCATCACGTCATTAGCTCCATAATCCAGCCATTCCACGATGAACTGAGGAGATGCAATTGAAGTAATAACCAGTAGAGGTATAACCTGACCTTTATCTAACCATCGTTTTAATTCTAATTTCTGATCCTTGCCACAATGTTTCGTCCCCTCTTCCCGGTCTACCAGGATGATCAGGTTAATATGCAACAACGAAGGCTCGACGGATTGGTTTAGTTCAGACCACTCCATTCGTTGCACCTCATACCCTTCGCTACATAAAACATCCTGAATAAGGCTGACCTGCTCTCCTGCTCCAATCAGCAAAATGGCTGTTTTCACTCTTTTTCACCCGGCCTGTCTCTATCCCCACTGCTCGCAGCAATGGTTGGTACAGATAGCATGCCGTAAAATGAAAAAGTCCATTCCTTAAGGGAACAGACTTTGCTTCTTTCTTGCTTTAACCAAAGTAGCGATGGACGAGCGTACGTGCTTCAGCTGTGTCTTTTGTTCCGTGTACGAGGACACGTCCATCTTGGAAAATAACCATTCTATGGACTCCTGTTGTAAAAGAAACCAGAAACGGATTGGATTCCACTTTTCCTTCTTGAAGTCTATCCAGACGTTCCGCTGTTTGTTGAAGATCCAGATTCATGCGCCGTGCAGGTCGGATCTGAACGGTGTCCCTGCCACACAACACATCTGTTTTCTCCAGATTGGACGCAGAAAGATATGGATACGTTGCCGAAGTACCGCAGGAAGGACAGTCTTGCTTTTTCGCACCATCCACATTGATGGATATGTATTCGTTCCTCCACAGGTCAAATGACAATAACTTACGTCTCAATGCATTTGCATTGCCACTAAGTAACTTCATCGCTTCTGCGGTCTGATTCGCCGTTACCATCTGTACGGCTTGAGGTATGATGCCAGACGTATCACAAGTATCTCCACCCAGAGGGACTTCACCCAGCAAACAATTTAAACATGGCGTATCTCCGGGCATAAACGTATAGGTAATACCATAACTACCTACGCATCCACCATAAATCCAGGGAATACCGTGCTTCTGTGCCATATCATTAATAAGTAGTCGGGTATCAAAGTTATCCGTTGCATCCATGATCAAGTCTGTATGCTGAACGAGTTCTTCCAACTCATCTACTCTGACGTCCAACACTTTCCCTTCCACATGAACCGTGGAATTAATGGCAGATAAACGTTTTTCCGCCGCCATTGCCTTCGGTATCCGCTCCATCGCGTCCTGTTCTACATATAATTGCTGCCGCTGCAGGTTACTCCACTCCACATAATCACGATCCACAATCGTTAAGTGTCCGACTCCTGAACGAACTAACGTTTCTGCAATTCCTGTTCCGAGTGCGCCAGCGCCTACAATTAAAACTCTGCTGCCCTTTAATCTGGCCTGGCCTTCCTTGCCAAGTGGCGCGTACCGTTCCTGTCTGGAATAACGATCGGCCTGCTCGGAAGATATTATTTGATCTGTCATGTATGAACCATTCCTTCCACCGGACTACTGGCTGCTGCATAACGCTTTACGGGAATCATGCCTGCCTCATATGCCAATCTACCCGCTTCTACCCCCAATCGCATCGCTTTAGCCATGCTCACTGGATCCCCTGATCCGGATACGGCTGTATTTAACAATACGCCATCGGCACCAAGTTCCATCGCATAAGCAACATCTTTTGGGGAGCGCAATCCAGCATCCACAATTACAGGTACAACGGCCTGCTCAATGATGATCTCAAGGTTATAGGGATTGATGATACCTCTACCAGCTCCGATGGGAGAAGCGCCAGGCATTACAGCATGTACGCCAAGTAATTGTAGCCTTTTGGCCAGAATGACATCATCCGAAATATAAGGCAATACCGTGAAGCCCTTTTCCAGCAAAATTTCGCAAGCCTTGTACGTTTCAATCGGATCTGGGAGTAACGTCATTCCATCTCCGATGACTTCGACTTTTATCATATCACAAAGTCCTGAAGCCCGCGCAAGCTCGGCAATCCGCACCGCCTCTTCCGCAGTGGAAGCCCCTGCCGTATTCGGAAGAAGTGTGTATTTATCCAGATCCAACGTATCCAGGAAATGCTTCTGGTTACGCTCTTCCAGATTCAGACGACGAACAGCAAAGGTCAAAACTTCCGTTTCAGATGCTTCCACAGCCTGACTTTGCACTTCCAGATCCGAAAACTTACCTGTTCCAAGCAACAATCTGGACTCAAACGTATATTTACCAATGTTCAACATCATCAACCGCCTCCTACAAAATGTACAATCTCGATTCGATCGCCTTCTCTTAATGCCGTCGTTTCATGATACTCACGGGTTAAAATATGCTTGTTCAGCTCTACAACTACAGTCTTGACTTGCAAATCAAAAGATTGGAGTAATTTATCCACACGATTCAATCTGTCTTCAATCTCCATCCGTTGACCATTAACGATGATATTCACTGCACCACTCCCTTTCTGTTCAATCGCTCAGGGCTCAGCGCCTCAATTCCGAGTTCTTCTGAGCTTTTGCCAGCGAGCAACTCAGCGATAAGCCTGCCTGTTATCGCACTAAGCAAGATACCGTTGCGGTAATGTCCAAAGGCGGCAAACAACCCGGGTATACTCTTGCAAGCACCTATATAAGGCAGTCCATCGGGAGTTGCCGGTCTTACGCCTGCCCACGCTCGTATAAATTGCGCTTCCTTCATCCCAGGTACCCAGTGGGTAGCCGCTGTTAGCAGCTTCTGAACACCCTGTACAGAAACGTTCAAATCCGTTCTGCCTGGCAGACTGGTTGCCCCAAGCCAAACCTCTCCATTGGCTTTGGGAACAATATAGATATCCTCTGCATACACCGTTCTATCAGGTCTGTACCCTGCATGTTCATCTGAGAACTGAACGGCGGCTATTTCACCTTTTACCGACCACACAGGCAAGCTCAGATTCACATGTCTCATCAACTCTTCACTCTGTAATCCAGCCGCTATAATGACCTGTTTGCATTTCATCTCACCGATCGATGTGGTGATCCCCTGCACGCCGTGTTCGTTTGCTTGCACACGTATATCCTGTATGTCCTCCATAACCCGTGCTCCCAATGCTTGAGCGGATTCAGCATATGCCTTCGTTAGATGGACTGGAAGAATTTCACTCTCGTAAGGTCTGTAGTAGGCTCCATACGTATCTCTGTTAAGCCATGATGCCTCCTGTTGCACAACGGAACGGTCCCACCACACCTCATCAGCAGAAGCAGACAACGCAGACTTCCGATTGTCCTTATAACTACTTAATTCACTGTATGAACGAAAAGGAGTTAGGAATCCCTGGCGTTGCAGACCAGTCTCTATCTCACTGAGTGTAGCCATTAGCACCTGTTGCTCGATAAGTAACTGCCTGCTCTGCCTGGCAAGCTTAGCCATCAAAGGATGAGCAAAATCCTCACTGTCTGCTGCCAGCATCCCAGCCGCTGCGCAAGAAGTCCCTCCTGCAATCGCCGAACGCTCCAGTAACAGCACATCCTGTCCATGGGAAGCAAGCTCATACGCAATGGCACATCCAACAACGCCTCCGCCTACAATAATCGTTTCTGCATAAATCTTATCCGGTCTATCAGTAATGATCTTTTTCATCCTCTCATCTCCTTGATTCAGCGGCTCAAACTTTCTGTAGCAACGATAGCCTGCCTTAATGATTCAGCGGCCCGATCCGGGGAATCGCTCGCCCATACATTCGAAATCACAGCGACTCCCTGTGAGCCTGCAGAGCGAATAGCGTGAATGTTTCCCGGTTCGATGCCCCCAATCGCCATGACAGGAATGGAGACACCAGAGCACACTTCAGCCAGAGCATATAATCCTCTTGGTTCAAGATCAGGCTTACTGTTGGTTGAGTAGACATGCCCGAAGAAAAGGTAATCGGCTCCCCGTTCTTCAGCGATTTTTGCCTCATCGATTGAATGAACAGATACACCCAGACGAATTCGCTGGACATTGCTTATAACAGCAGGGTTGTAGTTACGTATCGCATCTTGCCCCCAATGTACACCGCCATAGATGTCATTCTGTGAAGGCAGCTCTGAACCATTGATAACGATGCGACAAGACGGAACGCCAACACCACGCAGACTTTCAGCCCAACCGATCTTTTGTTGCCACGAGAGTTGTTTCTCTCGTATATGGATGTAGTCCACCCATGGCCAAACGTCCTTTGCAGCTTTTACAAAAGATGCTTGATTCCCTACACCCGTAGATACAACATGCAGTTCAAATGATCCGTGTACACGTTCATGAGAAATTACCGTACTTTTCATCTCCTTCCATGCGTGAATGCTATGAAAACACAAAAAAGCCACTCCCGTAGGGGAGTGGCTGCGTATTAATTATAGGACCAGATGACTGACTGATACATACAGTTCATTTCGTGCAATAAAGCTATAGACCTTATAGCCATAACGTTATACACGCAACTGCATGTTTCAATTTACTAAGCAAGACGGTTGAATTCTTTCGAATTGCCGTTTGCTCACGTCATTCACTGAAACGCGCTCGCCACTTCCCTACGCTGGTATGATCCAGATCAGGTGCAAAGGGTCCGGAATCGCATTCTTCCATCTCAGCCACATCGTGCGGCCCCCCTAGTGTTCATATGAAGTTGTAGCCTATGTTACCATAGAAGGATTTTTTTGTCACCGTTCATTTCTATTAAGCGTTGCTTGAATTGTCTAGTTTTTCTCAGACCATTCTTCAACATTCCATGTTTTGGTAACCCAACCCTCGTAGAAATCAGGTTCATGAGATACCAGCAACACCGTTCCCTTGAATTCTTGCAAGGCACGCTGTAACTCAGCTTTAGCTGTGACATCCAAATGGTTCGTCGGCTCATCGAATAGAATCCAGTTGCTTTCACGCATCAAGAGTTTGCATAGACGAACCTTGGCTTGCTCTCCACCACTCAGCATGTTAAGCGGACGGGTAATGTGCTCATTTTTCAACCCGCAGCGAGCGAGATGACCCCGGACCTCATTCTGGGTCAAATGTGAAAACTCATTCCAGACATCCTCAATCGGCGTGATATTCCCAGCACGAACTTCCTGCTCAAAATAGGCCGTTTCGAGATAATCGCCCAAGAAAGTCTTTCCACTGAGTGGAGATATTTTTCCCAGGATGGTTTTCAGCAGTGTTGATTTACCCACACCATTACAACCTACGATGGCAATTTTTTCACCACGTTCAATTGTCATTGTCATTTTAGGCAGCAAAGGATACGTATATCCAATTTCAAAATCAATGCCCTCAAAGACCGTTTTGCTGCTCGCGCGGGCATCCTTGAATTTGAACGTTGGTTTGGCCGCTTCATCTGGACGATCAATACGTTCAATTCTGTCCAGTTGCTTCTCCCGGCTCTTCGCTCGACCAGAAGTTGAAGCACGTGCCTTGTTACGCTGAATGAAATCTTCCTGCTTCTTGATGTACTCTTGCTGCTTCTCGTACGCATCAATATGCTGGGCTTTATTCATATCAGCCATCTCGAGGAACTTGTTATAGTTCGCTGCATATCTCGTTAATTTGGCAAATTCCAAATGATAAATGACATTTACGACTTCATTCATGAATTCCGTGTCATGGGAGATTAAAAGAAACGCATGAGGGTAGTCCTTCAGGTAACGTGACAACCATTCAATGTGTTCTACATCCAGATAGTTGGTCGGCTCATCCAGCAAAAGAGCTGTAGGTTTCTCAAGCAGAAGCTTGGCCAGAAGCACCTTGGTACGTTGTCCACCACTTAGAGCTGCGACATCCCGATCCAGACCAATTGCGGACAAACCAAGTCCATTGGCCATCTCTTCCACTTTTACGTCAATCAGATAAAAGTCGCCCTGTTCCAGTTGTTCCTGAATATCGCCCATCTCTTCCAGCAACTGCTCCAGCTTATCTGGATCTGCATCTGCCATCTGGTCCGTTATATTCATCATTTCTTTTTCTAATTCAAGCAACGGAAGGAATGCATCTTTAAGAACGTCACGAATGGTTTTGCCTGGGGTAAGCTTCGTGTGCTGATCCAGATATCCATAACGGACCTTAGGTGTCCATTCCACTTTTCCACTATCTTTAAGCAATTTACCGGTAAGGATGTTCATTAATGTGGATTTACCCACACCATTGGCACCAACAAGTCCTACGCGCTCTCCGGCAAGTAAACGAAACGATACATTTTTAAATAACGTGCGATCTCCAAAATTGTGACTTACGTTCTCTACTGACAATAAACTCATAAGATGAGGTTGCTCCTATCTATTAGACATTACTTTTGTTATTGTTCCGAAACCCTATTCTAGCACAGGTCCCGTCTTTTCTGAAAGTAATGTAAACAGTTCAGGAACCTCTTACATGATTTTATCATACAGGCTACCCTAACGATTAGAGCATTTATATTCAAAATAGCCTTGTGCAGCTGCTTGTCTTGCGTCTGTAAACACCTCTTCAGCACGGTAACCATTACCACATGTGGAGGGGTAATAGTACTTGATACCCGTTAAAGAATCTACCCCACCTACGATGGCCGTTTTCTTCACAAGTCTGCCTCCACCGATCGCATAATTGTTGATCTTTTGGTCACCCACACCTATACCTTGGATAAAGGCCATAATCCCTGTATCGTTAATGGAGTTGTACCAATCTTCCTGCGCAATCAGGGGCATCGTAAACGTATAGGAAATACCGTTCTTTCTGGCAAACTCATTATGGCGGTTAATCACATCAGCCAGATCATCCTGAACAGCAGTCACAATCCGGCTTTGTCTAACTTGCTCAAATACGCTGGTATTCTGAAGTAAAGGAATCTGTGTGCTTGAGGCCAGTTCTTTTTGGAATCCCTCAATCCATTTCCCTGCGCTTGCGTCAAAGGCATATACGTAGTCGTCCAGTGTAAAGTTAATACTGTTACCATTAGAATCTGAATATGTATAAGGTTTCTTGGGACTCCACACTTGCCTTAAAGAATCTTCACGGTTACCTGTCAACTCTGTTTCTGTGGACAACATATAATAGCCATCATAATCCAGAATAACCACGGCAGGAATGTAATTAAACATGTTTCGAATAGCTGCAGGATCATTCTGAATCCCCATATTCAAAGCCATCGTCTGCGTAAATGTCAACAAGGCAAGCTCTTTGTCCGCTTTAACAAACTTGGTTGAATCATAACCTGCTTCATCATTTTGCTTCTCATTTTGATGCATCACTGCACCTGCATCCATGACTGCAGTTTGAAGTGCAGCTCTGTATCGTTGGCCAAGATATTGAGCCTCCTCGGCATCTTGCGTATGGAGTGAGATGATCCAGAAGAGCGGGAAAAAGATCAGCACGAATACAATGGAAAGCTCAGTAATCTTCATTGAGGACCATACCTCCGTATGTTACAAATACTGCTGAAGCCTGAACCGTGCCACTCAACCATTCACGAATGAGCATGGAAGGTGTACGATTTGTATTTTGGAGCGTCACGGTGAAAAAATCCCCTGTCGTCAACGTATATCTTCGGCCAGGATCATCAACCGGTATCACACCTGAGGATGGGAATAGTCTTTCTCGAATCTGAGCTGCATAATATCCATCCTGCACCACTTCATAGGTCCCGTTAAAACTGTTATTGTCCATCGGGTCTATATAGTGAGGTACATATTTCTTATGTAAATGTTCCATCGACACATCATACACATTGCCCGTCTGGGCCAGTTGCTCCTCAAAATCAGCCAACATTCGAGGTGAAATATACCCTTTCGTTCGGACAGCATCAACAAAACGTGTTACATTCTGAACAGCCGTCATACGTGCTATATCATCCTGCCGATCGGCTGTTTCAGCAGCTGGGTACACATAGAGCAGAAGGACTGCGAGCAATACGGCAAGCAGCTTGGATGCGGCATTAATCAATTCACACTCGCCTCCTTCCAAAAAACAATCTTGAGCAGTTCTCCAGTTTCATTTCGTATAAACTCTGGTCTGTAGGTGGCATCGAGCTGGACAGGAATCGTCGCTGTTTTGCTGACAAGTGGATCGATCACATACGAAGTTCCATCTACCTCCACAGGAATGCCTGTGCCTGTCATCTGTCTAACGGTATGCAACACTCCCGCTCCACTATACTGATACAGATTGGTGGTATGCAGTGTTGTTGTCAGCCGACCTTCCATGCCTGCTGTTGTCTGTACTCTGTCGTTCAAGGCCGCTGATAAAATCTTAACATTCTGTTGCCCGTACAGGCAGGCTGTCACAAACAGGACAACCGCCGTACAAAACAACATGAGATGCTGTGTATTCCTTGACATGTTAAACCAACTCCTGTCAGGATTGCTGGAAGATCAGCCCTCTTACCACGTTCGAACGGTCTTTTACGATAATGGCTTTGAATTTACCACTTGGATTGACATATTGATTTTCTTTTTCACTCATGGTCTGGTTAATAATCCCCACTTTATCGTCGGGTGCAATAACCGAGCCGTAGTCCGCATTATTGAGATCCTGTGAAATGTTTAATTGATTGCCGTACCATTGACCCGCTTTATTTTTACCTGTAATAACTTGAATACCGAACTGGTCCTTGTCCGCATATTTACGCAGCGCATTCGTTACCTGTGATCCACTGATGGTTGTTCCGTCATATACCGTAAATGCAGCCTGGGACAACTCGGTTTGGATATCAGCAAAATTGTTCTGGGCCGTCTTGGTTGCCTCCTGAGCCGAAATAAACAACAGAACTACAATTGTGATCAAAGCGATTGTTAAGAATATCCCTGCTGCCACCTTTAAAGCGCTTGATGCATTGTTCATGATAAATCCTCCCAAGTTATAAGTTATTAAACTATTTCAGACTGTCACACAGATGAATTGTGCTACAGTTTCTGAATTTGCTCATAATAAATGCTCATCTGTAAGAAACTCATACCGACCAATGGAATGACCAGATACAAAAAGATAAGGGCGTACATAGGTGTAAATCCGATGGTTCTGCCCCATGATGCTTTGACATCTATCATTTTGCTGTACTCCTGCTTGCGTTGTTCAAAATAAAATGCCATCATGCTCTCGAGATCATCGAAGGCTTCACGTATTGAGATTTTGCCAAGGGCAAGCTGTAATTTATCAACCAGTCGCTGGAACTCGGGCAAGCCCGCCTCTTCCTTTAATTGTTCAAGTGCAAGCTCTGGTCCATGTTCAAAATGCAACAAACATTTTTGCAGCGGGCGCTTGAAAATGACGGCAAATCGATTAAGCCACTCCAATATCTCCTCGACTGACATCCGGTCCATCTCACGTAAAATGGAAATCACTGTCTGGAATTGATAGATTTCATGTCGCATATCCAACCTTCGCATTTTCCGCTGAAATAACATGAGCCATACGGGCATGTAGTACCCCGCTGCACCCATGAGAATGGCTATAATCATTTCCCACCAGCGTACATATTGTTTGTTATATACCTCAAGTTTCTGCATAATGCGCGTGATGGTCTCATTCTGGGTATCATGGTCTAACTGAACTGGAGATAACTGCTGTAACGCTTTGGAGACTTCTTCGTATGTAGCTCCTCGGTTCATTTCTACACTTTCCAGCACGGATTGATCCAACGCTGTTTTTTCCTCAGCTTTCCTGAGATCCGCTTCAGCCATTGCACCAAACATTCGATCATCGCGGATTGGATCATACAAGATGTGGTTACGTTCAACCTGGTGCAACAGCAAGATGCAACCCATTGTAAGGACCAAACAACCTGCGAATAACAACACTCGTCGAATGGCAAGCCATTCGTATTTCAACTCTGAACTGCTCTCCCTCATGAGCCTTATCGTTTGACTGTACTGTGCACTGCCAGGTTTTGCTGCAAACAACATCGCCAATTTCCGTATGAAGATTTGCTTGTACAGAAACTGATCCAACCATGAATGCTTATGCCCTGACCGATAACGGGTCTCATCGTATTGCTGGAGTCTTTGCAGAAGCAAATAAGCAAGGATGATGATCACATAGATCGATATTTTGGTAACAAAACCGATTTTGCTGCGATAAAATTCATCCATCGTTGGGAAACTGACTCTAGCCCAGCGTTCGATCGGAGCGGTGAATAATACCGGAGCGAGCGCGATGATATTAAGTCCTTTGAGCAGGTAATCCAATTTATCACGCCGCAAAATCTCCAGATGAATCTCCTGAGTCAGATTACCAAGTCCCTTGAGATAGATAGACCCTTGTGCTCTGTCCTTATCCCCGAACTCCATGACCATATAGGAAACGCCTGCGAATCCTTTGAGAAAACGGTTGGGAGCCACTTCATAATAACGCTCAAGTGCTTCATTTGGATCTGGAGAAGTTAGAGCTTCGTAGATCAGTCTTACTTGTTCTGCTGCTTCTCCTGTACCTGCTTCAGCGGCTTCATAGAGCGCTTCCTCAACCATGCCATGCTGATGATACCGATGCCTTACATCTGCAAAGAGATCCAACATCTGCACCAGCAACCTTTTCTCCATACGACTAAGGCACATATCCAATACCAGGCTGTTTAGTACCACAGCACAGAGCACGGACAGTATTACAAAAGCGATACCCGGCTGCAGAAGAAACAGAATGACACTTATGCCGCCATAACCTCCAAGAATAATTAGAACCACTGTCATCGTCAGCCTGCGAAGTGAGGGCTCATCCCCAACATGGCGGAATGAAATACGTTTCTGCACCTGTAGAATATAAGCTGATAGCAATGGCACTTTCATTCCAAGACGGTAGGACTGCAACAAGATTGATCCCAGTCCTTTGAATCCCTTCCCGCTAGGAACAAAAATCACGCCGGATTGACTTGTTGAACCACCTCCTCTGTGACGTAACATACTTAAAACCAGAAGTGTAATCAGCAACCCCCCTGCACAAATACTTAATACGAGGAGCAGAATCCATTTAATTGTCATTCTGATCACCCCAGTGTTGCTTCATAAACTGTTCAAACTTCTCGGCATCCTTTAATGTCATCTGTTCTCGCATATCCACCATGCTTCCAGAAGAGATTGGAGCTGTTGCAACATACGCTCCATCTCTGTACTCCACAACATTATGAAATGTAAAACCTGCCCTCTCTTCCACGCTATCACCTTGATTCGCACGAGGAAGACACTCCGTAATTCGTTCGATATATCTTCGTCCTTCAGCATCTTTCTTCATATGAACATCGAAGTTGATTACACTCACAACCTGCTCCTCAGCAATATGCTCATGCTGGAACATACCTGTCTTGAGCAAGGAATTACGGAGGGAGAAGACCAGATCACGAAACGTTTTGGCATGGTGGGTAAACAGGGTGAACAGACTGGCAACCTGAGACATTTGAATCATCCATGCGGCCACCTCATCACTCGCAACCTCACCGAGAATATTGACGGTACCATCCGTTTTTTTCTGCAAATCAAGCCCTTGTTGACCTGAAATGTGTTCGGTTTCTCGGAAACTCAAAATATTACGCCGACTATAGATCCGTCTTAATTGAAGTTCAAACGCCATTTCCTGCACCCGAAGGGTGTACGATGCATAGATGTGTTTGACCATAGCCATAAGCAACGTTGTTTTACCAGAACCCTGTGCCCCGGTCACAGCTGTGATCCGGCTTCCTTTCATCAGGTATTGAAGCAATGTAATTGGCAGATCTGCGTTGTTACCCGTAATTAACTGTTCAAGTGAAGCATTCGGAATATCGAACTTCCGGACGAAGAACGCCCACGATTCTGCAAAAGGAGGTCTAACAACAACGACACGGGAGCCGTCTTTCATCTCGTTCACCTTGTATCCACTTGCTTCCGACAACTGTCCGGGGTAATTGTATTTGTATATATTCTGGCATACCCTTTTCAGTTCACGAATACTGCCGAAGGACAGAAAGGATAGATGAATGGACTTACCTTTATAGAAAATCCAGACACTTTCCATGCCGCTAAGCGGTTCTTCATGTGCATTATCCTCCAGTCCTTGATCCAGCAAATCATTCCATGATGCCGGTTTTCGAAGTCCCATATTATGAACAGCATCAAGCATACCGCTGACACCACCACTAACACCGTCAATACGTTGGTCCCTTATCTCATCAACAACCGAGAATCCTTTATAATGTTGGTAGATACGTTGCACGATGATATCCGTCTTTTCTCTGAATCCAAGCTCTCGATATTCGCACTCGAACACATACTGAATATCCTCCTCAGAGATATAATAACTTCCTCCATCGTCCGTACCTTCCTCCATTCTCAGTCTGCCAAGATCGTAGGTATCAATCATTCGGGAGAGTGCATCCACACCGAATTGCTGTCGGTACAGATAAAATACAATTTCGAATCGGTCCTGGATCGTCAGCAAATCTGGTTCTGCAAACAAAATAACTTCATCCACATTTGATTTGTTCAGCCCTATGCTTCGGGTCAGGAGATCCCCTATCAGATTTTTGACATACGTTTTGTCGCTGATACTGCCTGAGACACAGCCCTTCAGTGCTTTTCTCATCTCGGCACGCTGATTAATTCTTCGACGATATTCTTCTTCATGCAGACCCGCATCCGCGAGCTGACTATGACTAAGCTCATGAAGTGAGTTCTTCACCTTCTCAATCAACATGTCAATCGTGAATGATTCCTGTTCAGGAACACGAGCACTCTTTGCACGAAGAAACGTTCTATACTTGAACCAGATATAAGTCAGGCACAGAATCAAAATCAAACTTATCCATATGGTATTCCAGAGCATCGGAGGTTCACGCTCCCCTTTCCAGCCTCTTCAGAACTGTGCGCATACCTGCACCGTCCATAATCAGGCGAGCGAGTTCGCTCATGCTTGCAGCAAAACTCCCTTTACGAATATCCTTATCCTCAGTCAAACTTTCCAACTGCAAGTATCTAGCGACATCTCGCCGATTCATTGCATCCAAGTATCCGGTTGTGTACGGTATCGCAGACATCGTGCCTTTGTATCTGAACTGGCGCCGAATATTGGAAAGCGTTGCACGGGAATGCGAATCGTATTTGTTAATGACAACATGTATATTCTTATTGTTCATTCGTTCTGGCAGGATCTTTTCAAAGAACAACTCCAGATTTCGCATATTTTGATCGAGATTAATTACAACATAGTCCGCCAGCTGTAGCTTGAGCTGTGAATCAACACCAGCATGATCTGCATCCAGAAGAACCAGATCGTAATACTCGTTAGCTACATTTAGTAGCTTTTTCACTGTCTCACCATGTTCCTGCGGGGAACGTTCCATCTCATCAATTTTTCCGGTTAGGAAATCAAGTCTTTCCTTCAGAAGTGGCTTGGTATAATCCCTGAGATTGTGCTTATTCAGACTGCCGCTCGAATGCAGCCGTTCAATCGCATCCCAGCCACCCTCTTCAAAGGAGAACATAAAATCCGCTGAATCCGTATCTTTGGATGGTAGAGCAGCTTCTGTGCCAGTTCCTGCAAAGCCTGCATTAACAAGTAACACTCTTGTCCTGTAGTGAAGTGCCATCGCATAAGCACTAATTAATGTGCTTGAAGTGCAACCCGTTCCTGCAAAAGGGCTCCAAAAGGTAATGGTGCTCATGCTCTCATCCTCTCTGCTTCTTTCATCGCACGGCGACTGCGAACACTTTCCCAACCTGTTAACTGCTCGACCACGCGACACAACGACTTTTTGTAATTTCGTGACAAAGGTCCAAGATGAACTCGGCGATGATGCTCATTCTCAAGCTTAACCGCAGCTGTTAACTCATCCCAAGGAAGCACTAAGGATTCTCCTGTCCACACAAACGGACTGCCCTCCAGATACGCCCACAGATAACGAACTTCAAGCTTGCAGTCAACCCCGTTAATTAAGAGCCGCTGAAATGACAGCTCACCAGGTAATGACTGTTCTTCAAGCAACCGCTTCAACCATCCCTTACCACGTTCCAGATTGTAACGCTCATAATCACTCACCCAGACTCTTACATCAGCGGTTAGCCAGAGATTACGTGAAGCAAAATGCGAGGTCTCCATGTCATATAACACATAGTCATAACTGTCCAATCGCTCGCCATTTACTTCAAGATGATTCTCTACTGCTGCTGAAGTAACAAAATGACAAGCGATATCAAATCCTTCAAATTCCGTAATTCGCAAAGACTGCTGACTGTCACCTACACCGTACCCATACTTCTGCTGTAAGGTTCCATCTACGAGCAAAACCTTGTTGCCTGTCGAAGCCAGTATCTTGCAAAGATACAGCATCAGATCATTCTTCTCACATAAACCCGCAAAGATCCATGTATGCATAGATGTTACAACTCCTTTCTTTTTCTTAAACCCCTGTTATCTGAATTATTCTAAAGTAAACCTCGGATTTCGCTCTATTCTCCACCCGTTAGCAAGCTCTGTTGTTCTGTTTGTGAAGCATCAGCAGGATCATTTACGCTTCCAGAATTAGCTCCTGCTCCGTTTCCTGAACCATCATTCCACATCACTCCATCCGACGTTGCCGGATTATTTGATGATGGACGACTGTTATATGTAACTGAGGATTGTGCCACATCCTGTTCAACCCCTTTTGACGGTGCTGTCATGGAGGCGGCCAGTGAACTTTCAAGCGAACTTCGCACCTGTCTGGATAACTCCTGCTCGGCTCGTCGAACAATATTCGGATCACTCTCCAGCAGTTTTAACACTTCTGAATTGGCAGGATACGTCGCGATTGCAGGTGTCTGAAACTGTGGTTCTACATAGGTTAAGGCATAGATTGAAGCTTTATGTAAATAGGCATCTACAATTGCACTTGAGAGTGACAGAATTTCTTCCTCCGTCATCGTAATCCATAAGGTAGCTGCATTGAGTCGTTCCACTTTTTTCTTCGATAAGAGAACATAGTCTTGTCCGGTAGGGAATTGAATACGAACATCAATAATATCTCCCTTAACAAGTGAGGACGGCAGTAATACAACTTGCAGCTCTCGATTTCTTAAATCGGGAGGAGCCGGTACATCCTCATACACCATCTCGGTGGTAATGGCTGTTCCTTTTTTCAACTCTATTTTGGCCACTTGGCCTTCCATCTGCTTGGTACTGGACCAGAGGTTTCGCGGTGCTTGTGCATCCGGAACAGCAATGAGCTTCAGATCCTCCGGTAATATCGGTTCACCTGCTTCAATATCCCGAATCGTAACCCATCCTTGTGCTCCCGAATCCCATTGTTGCTTTAATTCAGCTTCCTTTTCCTCATATGCCGATAAATAACGGGCTTCTACAGCTGACCTGACATCCCCCATCGTTTTGACATTGTAAATAACATATCCTCCAAACACCAACCCTACAGCTCCTGCTCCGATAAGTCCGGCATAGATCAGTTGACGGCTTTGTTTTCTTAATTTAGACAAAAGAGGCTCTCCTTTCGTAATCTTCTAATCATGTACTTTCCTTCTTGAAAAGAATGAACGTTTCTTGGGCTGCTGTGCCATCATATGCATTAAAATATGTGAAAACACTTTATCCATCTGTGCGTCCTTGTCAAAAGGATCAATATGTAACGGCAGACCATATACACTCGATGTATCCAGAGCTTTACGAATGCGCTGAACAGCCTCACTTGCTGCCAGGGGCAGACAATATATCCATTTCTCTCGTGGATACCGATGATGTGATCGAACAAAAGCACCAATCTCCGCCTGTCTCCATTCGGCACCTGAGCCTATAACAATAGGTAGATCTGCACGCAGGAATTCTTCCAGCCGGTTCTGATCCTGACCACTACCGAGATCCATCACGATGAACTGATAACTCCCCCCAAGCAAAGACAAAATATCCGCTCGCCCGGATTGTTTCCAATAATGCACACCATCGACTGCAAACTGTCTGCCTGCTGGCACCGGTTTACCCGCTTGAGCGATTTGTTGAATCCTTGCAAAGGATTGAGAGCGAGGTGACATTTCAATCACAGCTACTTTGAAGTTTTGCCTTTCGAGATAATGACTGATAGCTATAGCCGTATGGGTAACCCCTACACCAGATGAAGCACCAGTCAGGGCAATAACTCTTGTTCCCCCATTCAAGGTCATCGTTGTATCTCCACCAGGCGTTGTTCCGCCGGGTATTCGTAGCAGTTCCTTCCGCACCTCATCGGCAGATTGGAATCGCTCTTCGGCATTATACCTTAACAGTCTTCTCGCCACAGGGATGTATGTCCGCGGAACATCACTCCGGATAGAGCTTTCCACACCCTGAATCCATTCCGTATACGCACCACTTGTCATAAGATACAGTAGCAATGCTCCGAGTCCATATAGATCTGAACGCGCATCGGTCTGACCCGCGCCATACTGTTCTGGAGCGGCAAAACCAGCGGTTCCCAACTTAACGGTATCTTCAGCACTTTGCGGTTTGTAACTTCTGGCGATGCCAAAATCAATTAATCTTACTTCATGTTCCGGCGTGATCATAATGTTTGATGGTTTCAGATCCCTATAGATCACAGGTGGATTCAGATTATGCAAATAACTCAACACATCCAGCAATTGAAGTACAAGCGCCGTCAACTGCTCCATCGGGATCTTCCCACGACACTGCTTGAAATACTCACTGAGCGTTAACCCTTCGATGTATTCCATCACCAAGTATGTGTACCCGTCTTCATCCGGGACAAAAAAATCAACAATTTGCGGCAATCTTGGATGGCGAAGTGATGTCAGAAGAGCGGCTTCCGTCTCCATACTGCCTTCATATGGCATAATCGTTACGCTTTCTTTAATTGCCCATATCTTGCCCGGCAACTTCAGATCTTCCGCCTCGTATACATGGCTCATTCCGCCTGTTCCCAGAATGGATACGATACGATATCTACCTCCCAGCAGGCTTCCGCGTTCCAGCCTGGCCGGATGTCTCATACCAATTCCTCCTTCAATACACAACAAAAAAGGGAAAGCTTCACCGAAGAAGAACAGACCGGATATCCGGTTTCGTTCACTTCGGGATGCTTTCCCTCAGGTTTGTTATGGTTAATATTGGTATCATTATAGTACAGGCAGGAATAGATTGTAAAGCACAAAATAAAATGAGCTTAATCGAATCAATTTCATAATGCCTTTAGCTACTTTAATTAAAGCTAGATCTCTTAATATTTGACCATATAAAGTGTAATCTCTTCCCGGTTATGGAACAACTGCTTGGAACGTTGAATCTGCATCCGCGAACGCTCAAACGTATCAATCACATCTTTAATGAGTGCGAGCGGTTTTTTATGCAATAACTTCACGGTAACAATCGCTGTTCCCCCAGGTTGCAGACTGTATAGAAGGTCTGATACAAGTCGGCTCATCAGCTTCGGACTCCAACTCATATCACATACGAGCAGGTCGAATTCTCCTTCGCGAAAACGAACATCCCCTGCATTCTTTTTCAAGAAAGTCAGTTTGGGTGATGCCAGCAGCGTTGGATCCATCTTCGCCGGATCTACCGCCGTTACTTCAAGCCCGCGTTCAAGCAAGAACGAGGTCCATCCACCTGGTGCTGCACCGATATCAAGTGCTTTATGAAATGAAGTAAAGTCAATGCCAAACGTTAGCTCGGCTTCAAGCAATTTGAATTTGGCCCGCGAGATCTGCCCATCTTCTTTTTGAAAACGTACGGCTCCCCCGCTCCAGTCTGACAAGTTCTGTTCAGGTCTGGATATGCCAGCATACAACATATCATTCGTTGCAAATACAGAAATGACATATTCAGCATCACGTACAACCCATTCACAGCCTAGCTCATCCAGCTTTTCAGTTAGCAGTTGCTTCAATGAGGCTGCATTTTCTTGCCAAAAGGCCCCTTCTGTCTTCCGTACCTGTAGCACGACAGAGGCACCGTTCAATTCCTTATGATTCAACACAAATGCAACCAATTTCTCAATAGACTGCTCCGAATCTTCAGTATTCTCCTGAAACTGAACAGGTTGAATATGACGTAAAAACGTTGGATACTCTGCCCACAGCTTATCTGCAACTTCTTCCTCAGCTACAGGCAGACCCGCAAGCAGTATTTCTCCTGGTACGAGTACCGTGCTCTTCACCGCACCAAACGTACGGCGCAACTCTTCCTGAGCATAAGGGGCAAAGCCATGATTGGCTGTGCAGATAAAACGGGAGAAGTTGCCTTCTTCCCAAGACGATTGTGTACTCAAATTGTGTTACCCTCCAGAACGTACGCGTATCCACGGACGAGCATTATCCCACTGGATATCGACCGGAACATCGTACGTATGCTTAATTGTATCTTGTGTCAAAACTTCATGTTTGGGGCCAGCTGCCGCAATACGTCCATCGCGGATCAAGGCCACATGTGTAAATAAAGGTACGATCTCTTCAACATGATGTGTTACATACACAACTGTAATGTTACGCTGGCGCAGACGATCAATTTCAGCCAGCATTTTCTCACGTTCATATAAATCTAGGCCGGCACAAGGCTCGTCCATAATCAGCAATTTTGGCTCGGCCATTAATGAACGAGCGAGCATGACTTTTTTGCGCTCCCCTTGGGATAACGTTCCAAGCGGGTTGTTAGCCAGGTTGGCAAAGCCCATGTCATCCAGCAAACTCATTGCCTTTGCTTTTACTTCATCCGGAATTGTCTGATAAAAACGCAAAAAAGCATAAGCTCCTGTAGCGACGACCTCCCATACTGGATCTCTGGGTGTGAGTTTCTCAATCAACGTTTGGCTGATATAACCGATTTCCTTACGTACTTCCCTGACGTCACATTGTCCATACAAATTACCGAGTACTTCAATACGTCCCTGGCTTGGAAACATATATCCGTTCATCATTTCCAACAACGTTGTTTTGCCAGATCCATTCCGACCCAAAATAACCCAATGTTCGCCTTGTTCAATGCGCAAATGTACGTCATCCAAAATTTGATTCTCTTCTCGTCTAAGTGAGACATGTTCCATCGAGATTATACTCATTTCAGCACCGCCTTCCGGATCTCCGAGAGCAGATGCTCCACAGAGCTCATCCGATAAACCATTTTTGGAACATCTTGCTGGCCGTCAAATAGCATCACTGCTGGAACGCTTGAAATTTTAAATTGTTGTACAAGTTCAGGAATGTCATGAATGTTCATTTCCAATAAAATACCTTCTGGTAGCATGTGCTCTACTACCTCTAACATACGGCGGGCTGCCGCACATGTCCCACATAAAGGGGTATATATAAATACAGCCTGTGGCATGCCTTCCCATACACTGCGCATTAACATTTTGGATGTAATTGGCTTCATTAGCTTTCTTCTCCCGCGGCAACACGTAGCATGACCTCACCCGTCATTGGCCCATTATGAATGGTTACCGAATCCGGTTTATTGCTATATAACATCTCGTACATCTGGCGTTTCCCAAACATACTGGACGTATGCAAATAGATCTCACGCGGAAATAAACCTTCTCGTACAATGGATGCCGCGACCTCACCGCCATTAGGCGAATCCGGACCAAGCTCATAATCCAGAGACAAAATGTCCACGTCACCTTCTCTTAGCAGCATCAGGCACTCTTCTGCATTCGTTGCCAGAACAAATCCTTTCGGACATGCCCGATAGTCATCCAAAAAAACATGCATACAATCGCTCCTCTCCCCATTATATCCAGGAACGCATGAGCGCTATATCATCACGGTGCGTTCCATCTTCGCCCGTTTCTGTCTCGAGCACAACAACCGCTTTTTGGAACTCAGGCGCCTTTAACAATGCTTTCATTGATTCATTTCCGATATATCCCTGTCCGATCCTTGCATGTCTATCCTTACAGGAACCAGACGCATATTTGGAATCATTAAAATGTACAGCAGCAACATTATCCCAATATCCGAGCATCCTGCCCTTTTCGAGCATCGCCGCTTCGTTGCCTGACGACCACAAACCTGAAGCAAAAGCATGGCATGTGTCAAAACAAAAAGCAATATGCTCGGGATATCGGCTTAATTTGCGAATCTGTATCATTTCTTCCATTGTCGTGCCCATCGGGCCATGATCACCTGCCTGATTCTCAATCAGTACCTTTGAATGTCCATTCCAATTCTCCAAGGCGGTATCCAGACAATGAATGAGGTTCTGATAACCCTCCAGCGGATTGTTTGTTTTGATATGTCCAAAATGGACCACCGTCCCAACAGAACCGCAAGCATTCGAAATTTCAAGATCATTGCGAATAGAAGCTATTGTAGCATGAAACCCCGCCTCTCCACGGGTCATGCCCAACGCCGGATTCGTGGGATAGGGTGAATGTGCAATCGAAGCAAGTCCCTGCTGTTCACACCAATCCCTGCACTGCTCAGCATCCTTGAGATCCAGACTTTTCAGACCAAGACTACGCGGGTTCTTCGGAAAATACTGAAACGCCGTTGCCCCCATCACATGTGCTCTCTTGGCTGCCTGAAGAAATCCGCCTCTGGTGCTGACATGTGCCCCGATTCCGGTTTTAGGCTTCATGCTGGCATTTCGGACAGAAGAATGCCTTCTTGCCCGTAATTTCCACTCGTTCAATCGTTCCCCCGCAGCGCGGACAAGTCTCGCCTTCCCGATCGTATACGCGACATTGCTCGTCAAAACTTCCTGTCTTCGTATCCCCTTGCATCAGCGGCATTTCCATATAACCGCCCTCAGAAGCTGCTTCACGCAACACGGACTGCATTGAATGGAACAAACGCTCTGTCAACTCTGGTGAAGTCGCGATGTTCTGCGTTTTGGAGCTTGGTCTCAGACCGGCAGCAAAAGCAATCTCATCCGAATAACAATTGCCAATCCCCGCAATAATATGTTGGTTTACCAACGTTGTCTTGAGCGTACCCCGGCGACCTTTCAACAGAGAAGCAAAACGTTCCACATTCATCCGTCGATCTAAAGGTTCAGGTCCAAGATCAGACATCGCCTCTTCGGTTTCTTTCGAAGTAAGCAGATGTAAATAACCCAAGCGCAGTCCGATAAAGAATAAAATGTGATCGCCAAACTGAATTTCCACTTGTGTGGAACGATCAGGACGTTCTTCTTCCGTGCCCCAGAAAATCATACCGCCCAACATGAGGTGCAGCACCAGGCGTTTGCCATTAGCCAAGTGGAAAATTAGATGCTTCGCTCGGCGCTCAACAAATATGATGCGATTACCTGTAAGTTCATTAATAAACAGATCAGGCTCCGTATTTATCGTTTTATCGCGGTTAATTACAACACCTGTAATCAGTAGATCAAGTATTTCCTCGGACAGCAAGGTCCGGTAATTTTCCATTTCCGGCAGTTCCGGCATCGTACATTACCCCTTTTTGGAAGCTTGGTCTGCCTCTTGCGACAGCCACTCCATCAATTTATGCAAATCTTCAAACACATGATCAGGTCGAGCCTTCGCTGCTTGAATGTGTCCATCCATATTATCCCGTGTTGTCACACCGGTAAGTACCAACAGCGTCTCACACCCTGCTGCCACTCCAGCTGCAATATCGGTTCGCATATTATCTCCGATCACTGCCACTTCATGAGACGCCAGGTTTAGCCGGCTAATGGCTGACTTCATTATAACACTCGATGGCTTGCCAATAACGGTAGGATGAACTCCGGTTGCTGCTTCAATTGCTGCTCCAATAGTTCCCGCCCCAGGTGTCAGTCCATCATCGGAAGGAAGCTGCAGATCCGGGTTGGTCATGATGAATTTTGATCCCGCATTAATCCACCTTAGCGCCTTGGTCAGTTTATGATAGGAAAATTCACGATCAATCCCCTGTATCACGTAATCTGGTAAATCTTCCGTCAGCTGTAGTCCTGCTTCTTCTATGGCTTCCAGCAGTCCTGCTTCTCCAATACATGCCACTTTTGCACCCGGGGACTCTTCAGCAACATATTCAGCAGCCGCCACAGCAGAAGTACATACTTGAGACGCGTCGGCAGGTATGCCCATCCCGTTCAGATGATCTGCCACACCTTGTGGTGTACGGGAAGAATTATTTGTTACGAATAAATACGGCTTTCCTAGCTCTTGCAGTGTTCGAATAAGCTGATCGGCTCCTTCGATACGATGTCTGCCATGATAGAGCGTACCATCCAAGTCAATCAGATAGGCCTTAATCACACACAGCACTTCCTTTCTTCATTCCATTAACGTTTCATGTCCTTAATCAATTACCTCGAACTTGACAGCGAACCTATGTATTCAGGCAAAAAATAATGGCTTGCTGGCATATGCACGCAACAAGTCGAACCGGATCGAACACCGACGGTTTAACTCGCGCGTCTTCTGTACAAGCTTGTCATTTCCTGCGCTTTCCCGGAAAATAATTTGAATCATTTCCCTCTTCATATTGCCCATCCTACACGCTTTCTGACCAGATTGCAAAAGGGACCGCGGGAGTTCCTCACCCTCAGTCCCGTGCAATTACCCGGATCTTTATATGACGTGTTTAGCCGTGCACTGGTTCGCAATCAGGGTTAAGATTCTTGCTTGCGATGCACGACAGGAATAAGCTGGTGTTCGTTTGCAAGTCTGGTATTCGGGAATACGGACTGCGCCTCTTCCAAAAGTGGCTGAAGTTGATCCTCATCCTTATAGCGTGAACTGAAGTGAGTCATGATTAGTTGCCCTACATTGGCTGCTCTAGCCGCTTCTGCCGCTTGTTTAGAAGTACTATGATAGTACTCATGCGCTGTATCGGCCAGATCATGCATGAATGTAGCTTCATGTACAAGTACATCTGCATTTATGGAAAGTGGCTGTACGTTGTCACATGGACGTGTATCACCCAATATGGTGATCACCATACCACGCTTGGGCGCTCCCAATACATCTTCTGGACGAAGCGAATCACCGTTATCCAACGTAATGGTTTCTCCACGTTTCAGTCGGCCGAACAATGGGCCTGGTTTCAGACCATATTCCGCCAGTTTGGCTGGATCCAGGCTTCCTGGACGATCTTTTTCGGTAATCCGGTATCCATAACTGTCAATCCGATGCTCAAGCAAAGCAGCTTCCACGATAAAACTGTCATCCTCGAACAGGACGCCGCCCGTATGTTCCACGATATTCAAATCATAGTTAACCCGGGATTGGCTCAGCTCCATTGTTGTACTGATCATTCGTTCCGTACCTGGCGGACCATATACGGTTAATGGTGTGGTGCCACCTTGATAGGCTCTGCTCGAAAGCAGTCCTGGAAGTCCAAATACATGATCACCATGCAGATGTGTAATGAATATTTTCTCCAATTTGCTCAGTTTAAGCGGAGAACTTAAAATCTGGTGCTGCGTCCCTTCCCCGCAGTCAAACAACCACAAAGCTCTGCGCTCATCCAACATGCGTAGCCCAATGGAAGTTACATTCCGTTGAAGCGTAGGTACACCAGCATTAGTTCCCAGGAAATATAGTTCCATTCTGGATCGCACCTCTTTCTGTTGCCAGCAAAAAACCTCCGACAATGCGGAGGGCTTTGCCTGACACTCTACTGAATTTATGCCTTCTCTACATTAAAATACTTAGCTTGCGGATGGCTGAATACCATCGCTGATACGGAAGCTTCAGGTTCCATCATGAAACCTTCCGTCAATTCTACACCGATATCCTCAGGCTGTAGTAACTTGAACAGCGGCCCTTGGTCTTCCAGATCCGGACAAGCCGGATATCCAAAAGATACTCTTATCCCTTGATAGCGTGCACCATGACGTTGCTTCATGGTCATCTGGGCAGAGTCCGGGAATCCCCAGATATCTCTCATCATATGATGCACACGCTCAGCTAATCCCTCTGCTACTTCGAGCGCTACGGATTGCAGAGCATGCGAGCGAAGATAATCCCCTTGATCTTTCCACGCCGTGGATAGTTCACGCACACCGTGTCCGGCAGTAACTACCATGAAACCAACGTAATCCATCTGACCGGATTCAACAGGTTTCAGGAAGTCGGACAGGCATAGGAACGGCTCGACTTTTTGACGTGGGAACGTAAATGTATGCAAAATATTACTGGTGTCCTTTGGATCATAGATAATGACGCTGTTACCACTGGACTGAGCCGGGAAGAAACGATACATGGCATGCGCCTGAATAATCCCGTCACGAACAGCCTCTTGCATGATATCATCCACGACTGCTTTCAGGTCGGTAGCCTTCTTATCACCTGAAGCAAGCAGTTGTTCTACTGAGCCGCGCAACCCCAGATGATGTCCAAGCAACATCTGCATGTTCACGTATGGCAGGATATGTGATAAAGGATAGTTACGCATCGTATGCCGATCCAGATCAGGCGGGACAAGAACCGGATGATCTACAGCAATATCCGAACGCTCCACTCGCGTAAGCTCTGGAAGAGCCTGAACAGCTACAGCACCTGAAGCATCAGCTTCTTTCTCAGCTTCCATCTCCAGTTGCATCACTTCACGTGAAACAGGATTCATCAATTTGTTCGCCAGATCCAGACCATCCATCGCATCTTTGGCATATACAACCATTCCGTTATATTCAGGACGGATACGATTTTTGGTGAATTTGCGTGTTAGCGCCGCTCCGCCAACCATAATAGGCACATCAATACCTGCTGTTCGCAAATCCTGAGCGGTAAGAATCATCTGTTGCGCTGATTTTACCAATAGACCCGAGAGACCGATCGCATCGACTTTTTCTTCTCGGTATGCCTCAATGATACGTTCAGGTGGTACTTTTATACCCAAATTAATGATTCGGTAACCGTTATTGGAAAGGATGATCTCAACCAGGTTCTTACCGATGTCATGCACATCGCCCTTGACCGTGGCCAGAATGATCTTGCCTTTAACCGAAGTCTCGTTCTTCTCCATGAATTGCTCCAGATATGCTACAGAAGCCTTCATAACCTCCGCACTCTGCAACACCTCAGCTACAATCAACTCATTGTTGTTAAAGAGACGACCTACTTCCTCCATCCCACGCATCAGTGGACCGTTAATCACTTGAAGTGCTGTATATTTTGCAAGTGCCTGTTCGAGATCTGGCAGCAATCCTTCTTTACTTCCTTCGACTACATATGAAGCGAGACGCTCTTCTAATGAAAGGTTCGAGATTTTTTCCTTCTTCTCAACCTTCTTGTTACGGAACGCCGCTACAAACGCCGCCAGAGTGTCATCATTCGTGTTATATAAAAGCTCTTCGGAGAGTCTGCGTTCTTCTTCAGGAATGGAGGCATAACGCTCCAGTTTCTCTGTGTTCACGATCGCATAGTCAAGACCTGCTTTGGTACATTCATATAAGAATACTGAGTTCAGCACCTCACGGCCCGCTTCAGGCAGTCCAAATGAAATGTTACTGATCCCTAGGATCGTATGACATTCTGGCATCGCTTCCTTAATCACTCTTATACCTTCAATGGTTTCTTTGGCTGAACCGATGTACTGTTCATCTCCCGTACCTACCGGGAACACCAAAGTATCAAAAATCAGGTCTTCTGGTTTGAGTCCATATTTGTTCACCAGCAAATCGTAAGAGCGCTTGGCTACGTCAAGCTTGTCTTCCCGACTAATCGCCTGACCCCGTTCGTCAATCGTTCCGACAACAACTGCACCACCATATTTATGAAGTAACGGTGTGATCAGCTCAAATTTCTCTTCGCCATCCTCAAGGTTAATGGAGTTAATTATCGCTTTACCTTGTGAGTACTGGAGGGCCAGATCAATTACTGAAGCATCAGTTGTATCGATCATGAGAGGAACCTTCACTTTTTTTACAACCAATTCAAGGAACTTCACCATGTCTTCAGACTCTTCGCGGTCTGGGTCTTGTACACACACATCGACAATGTGCGCTCCATTTTTCACTTGAGCACGTGCAATTTCCGAGGCTTCTTCATATTTGCCTTCTACAATGAGGCGTTTGAATTTCCGTGATCCCAGCACATTCGTACGCTCTCCGACCATATATGGGCGATTGTCCTGTTCGATGTAGATCGGTTCTATACCAGACAATGCCGGTGGATGTGTTCCGTTCATTTCTCTTGGGGGGTACTGGGCAAGTGTATCGCGCATCGCCCGAATATGTGCAGGGGTTGTCCCGCAACATCCACCAGCGATATTCAACCAGCCCTGTTCGGCAAAAGCACCAATCTTCTGAGCAAGCGAGTCAGGTGACTCATGGTAATTACCATTCTCATCCGGAAGACCCGCGTTCGGGTAACAACTAACGGCAACCGATGCCATCGCGGAAAGTGAGCGAATGTGATCACGCATGAACTCTGGACCCGTAGCACAGTTTAGTCCTACCGAAATTGGGTTAAGGTGTTCTAAGGATATATAAAAGGATTCGATGTTCTGACCTGCAAGGGTCGTTCCCATCGGTTCTATCGTTCCTGATATCATCAGGGGCAGTGTAACACCACTCTGTTCGAAGGCCTGCTGAATTCCAATGCTGCCTGCTTTTACATTGAGGGTGTCCTGTGAGGTTTCGAGTAGTAGCGCATCAACGCCTCCCTCTATTAAAGCAAGCGCTTGCTCCAAATAACTGTCGATAAGTTCCTGGAACGTTACGCCCCCAGTTACAGACAGTGTTTTGGTTGTTGGTCCCATCGCACCTACCACATAACGTGGAGATTCAGGTGTAGAGAAACGATCAACCGCAGCTTTCGCAATTCTGGCTGCTTCCAGGTTGATCTCGCGTGCCCGATCCTGAATATCGTACTCAGCAAGCACAACGGATGTGGCACCAAATGTATTGGTTTCAATTAAATCGGCGCCCGCCTCCAGATATTCTTCATGAATGCGCTGGATCAGTTCTGGACGAGTAAGCACTAACATTTCATTACATCCATCCAGATCTTCGCCGCCAAAATCTTCGCCAGTCAGATCAACTTGTTGAATCATGGTCCCCATTGCACCGTCGAGGATTAATATTCGTTGTTTTAATGCATCGTGTAGACTAATCTTATCCAATATCTTCACCCCCGCAAAACGTTAGATCTTAGTTTAACAGAAACTAACTTAATGTGAAAGATCGGGTTTGGTCCCGAAAGATGGCGGGTTTGCACGAATATGAACGGAATTTGAGAATCGACAAAAACAAAGCAATCCGATATAATTCAATTAAACCAAGTGGAAAAGAGGGAAAGAACATGGCTGAAATTGTTATCCGAAATACGAACGAACGCATCACTGGTGACGAAAATGTTCGAAATTTCTTAAACAAATACGAAGTATTATATGAGAAGTGGGACGCTTCCAAACTGAACACTGATCTGCAAAATAACTTTGGATTAACTGATGAACAGAAAACCGAGGTTTTGGAAACTTACGATTATGAAATCAGAGATTTGGCTGCACGTCGCGGGTACCAGATCTGGGATGTCATCACGCTGTCCGAACAAACACCAGATATCGAAGAAAAGCTCGCCAAGTTCGAAGAAATTCACACCCACGCTGAAGATGAGATCCGTGCAATTGTTGCTGGTAAAGGAATCTTTGTTATCAAAGCTACAGATGATGTGGGCTACTTTAATGTAGAACTGTCTCCTGGAGACGTTATCTCTGTACCTGAGAATACACCGCACTTCTTCACTTTAATGGAGAACAAACAAATTATTGCTGTACGTCTGTTCATCGAAAAAGATGGCTGGATTGCAGATCCATACCCTGATCCTACTTTTATCA
This sequence comes from Paenibacillus sp. 10L310, assembly GCF_056395745.1. Taxonomy (NCBI): domain Bacteria; kingdom Bacillati; phylum Bacillota; class Bacilli; order Caryophanales; family Paenibacillaceae; genus Paenibacillus; species Paenibacillus sp. 10L310. The sequence continues at coordinate 184,535 of NZ_JBFTKC010000003.1, forward strand.
AGAACGCCTGACCCTTCAAGATGTGTTCAGGTCTTTCATGGCCCCTGACCCAAAGACCTAACGAACTGACCTTTAAATCGATCGGTTTAGTGAAACAACTCTCATAAGTTGAAAACGGGACGAAGCAGAGATCTATCTTACTTCGTCCCGTTTTCATTTTTTCCGTGATCTTTACTTCTCACTAGGTTAGCATTTCTTTCGTGCCTGGAATTTGAACATTTGCCTACTTCCAGCATACTATCTTCAAGTTACTTGGCAAACAGCAAACAACTCATATTACTCCAAAAGAATCATCAACTCGATATTAGACGATGTAAGACCGCTGAGACTCCAATATAAGTTTTGCCCGCTTCAAGTAGTTGCATGCTCGTTTAGAACCTAAGCTCGTTTATAGATTCTTCAACTCCCTTGCTTTGGTTGACGTGATACGGATGAAAAATTACGACTGCGATGCCTCATAGCTCCAGAAGTTATGCCAGAGAAAGCTCCTCTAGATGGCTAAAATATTAAGTAGATTATAAAATTGCTTTATGAACTTTATTTCTTTGTCATGTAAATGTCTAATTAACTGGACGCATTTACGAACTGTGTCGCTATTAATGTTTTGTGAGAAGATAGCCTTGGTCGTAATTGCCCTAATATTTGTCCAATCCATAATAATTTCATTAATTATTAAATCAATTTCTTCTTTTGTTGTATGGATAAGATCTGGATTAAGTTGTTCATAAAGAGCGACTAATCTAAACTTTTCCGAACACTTTCTATAGATGGTGCTACTTAAAGTTTCTATAATATCTTCGTTAGTTATACTATCTCCGTAAAAATCAGCCAATAATGATATACTTTGTATCCCTTCAATTATTTCGTCCTGATGGTTCAGCATATTATCTTTAAGACGTTTGATACTTTCGTGCAACATTTCCTTAGGGTCTCTCTCATGATGATAATTAACATTGTTTATAAATTCAATAAAATAAGGCTCATCTGGCTTGATTTCTTCACTCATACAAGCTTTTTTGATTTCCGTAAACGGTACAACGTACTTCTTATACTCCGTTATATCATCAACAATATAGACCTCATTGGTTGTTAAATTAAAGCCGTAAACTAAAATGGGATGTAGACCATGCTTTTTGTTAAAATAAAACTCACGGCCTCTTTGATAATATAAATCAATAACAAGGGAAACTGGGTTTCCTTTTGAAAGCGAACTAATGATTTCTGATTGTAACGAATCTATATGTGGTGAAGTAAAATTCATTGAAATACACATTTCATCCATTACTTGATCTAGCCTCTTAAAGTTCAAAATATCCAGTTTGAAATAACCGGTACTTCCTAGTTTATCTTTATCAAATCTGTATATCGTGGTGAAATTATTAACTATAGAAAACTTATCCTTTTTGAAATAGTCGGCAATTGTCATTAGAGAATTATGGCTGCAATTTAGGAAGGGATGATTGCTATGTGGGAACATTTTTTTCATACCTTTGAAATATTGAAAATCAGTAAGAGAGATGATTTTATCCATAAGAGTCTCCTTTGGGTGGGCTTAGTAACTATTTGGATTCCTATAATCCATTAAAAGGATTAAATTTCATTTTTCTTTATGACGGATTGTCAAGCCCAGGGTGACAGATGAGCGAAAAGGAATTCGTGAGCCGTTTTACACCCCAAGCATTTGCGTCCTCTGTGATCTATTAATTCGAGCGAGCTCGGGAGGCACAGATCAGTGAAAAGGTAGGTATTCCACTTCGAATTCCCTCCATTCAAGAATTGCAGTATTATGGTATCCCATTAGGAATACATACATAATAAAGCACAGTAGACATTTGAATGACTGGCAATTTACTATAATTGCGGTTAGAAATTTGTTAAAACATCTCTACCTTAAATTTGATATGGCCGCGGCACTAGTATATCAACTATATTTTAATTGACCCCCTATACAATTTCAATAAATTTTACCATAATAAATAATAAATAGATGTAATATTCATTTCGGTCATCGTACCCGCTAAACCACCCTAAAAACAAAAAAGCATTGTCAGCTATGTGAACGATAATACCGTCCAAATAGCCGCAATGCTTCATGTTATATTTGATTTAGTGAAATCACAAGTGGGTTCAGAAATTAGCAATTAGACCTGTTAATTCAGACAAATGCTTGATTTCATGGTCTGGCGCATACGCTTCATTGTTGTTCTTATGCTCACGGTTAATCCATACGGATTGGATGCCAGATGATAAAGCACCACGAATATCAGTCGTTAACTTGTCTCCAACCATCATGCTCTCTTCGGGTTTAACACCCAGTTTACTCAAAGCATGTTCAAATATCGACGGATCTGGTTTTCCTTTTCCGAAGTTACCCGAGATAATAATCTCATCAAAGAAAGGAGTCAATTCAGGTACACCATCCAACTTCTCTTGTTGCAAAGCAGGACAACCGTTCGTTAACAACAACAGTTTGTACTTGCCTTGTAACTGACGCAAGGTATCCATCGTTTCTTCGTATACATGTGGTCGAGATCTCCGTTCTACTCCAAACTGCGCAGCCAGTTGTTCAGCAAGATCTTCCTGATCTATACCCAACTTCAACAAGCCACGACGCCAGGATTCTTTACGGTAAACTGGAGCAAGCTGTTCCAACTGACGGAACTCAGGTTGATCCCCACCAGTAAAGTTAGCCCAAAGGCCTTCAAACGGATTGATTCCAATCATTTTGGTAAAAGGAAAGGTTTCATATGATTCATACAGCCCACGTGCCTCATTACGAACAGCTTCTTCAAGTTCTTCTGGTTTGACCCCAGTCTCTTGCGCTGCGATTAGACAAGTCTCATGAAAAGCTTCTCGAACACTACGCTCATCCCATAATAAAGTATCATCTAGGTCGAACAAAATCGCTTTTAACGCCATTCCGATCATCTACCCCTTTATGCAATAATTACTTTTCGACGGTTTCCACGGTGATCTGGTGTGCTTTCGCAAATTTCAGCAAACGTTCTGCAATCGCATCTGTATCGTAACGGTTCAATAACTTGGTAAACACCCATCTTTTCCCGCGACTGTTATGTTCGATAACAACTGTACCTGGTTCAATTCTGAATTTGACGATATCGTCAACCCCAATTGAACGTTCACGATTACCCTTCGTCGTTATAATCCGATTACTGCTAATCTTGATGTATGGACGGCGAAGCATGAAGATGACTGCCAAAAATACGTAAAGCAGCATGGTCACCCAGTCCCAAGTTGTCATTGGAGCTTGCACAAGGAATGTGCTCATAAACAGATACAAAAAGGCGAGACCGATCAAAAATATTGGGAACAACAAGCTGCGTCCCTTAAAGACTTCTTCACCTGGTGTACCTGTGATTGGTTGACCACTTTTTTTGCGTTGCTGATTTAACTGCTTGGAATTTTTCTTAACCGTTCTCTCGAACGAACGCGACATGAGAATCCCCCTTATGTGTCTTTGTATCGGCTTACATAATTGCAAACCAACATTTCCCCCTATAAATTGCACACTCAAAATAACAGGAAGAAACCTAAATATCATAATGATATCATTAGGTTTCGTTAGTGTTTGAGTTTGCCTTGGTGGCCTTTGTCATTCTCATCATCAACAATCTCAATGGTATCCAGTTGTTGTCTGAAATTGCTGCGAATATTACTCAAATAAATCTCTCTTAGCTCGGCACGTTCAGCAAGTTCTTCCTCCGACAATCCAGTGGACTTTTGCTTACGAGCCAATTCGTTAATGCGTGCTACCAGACTATCTATATCCAAGCTTGTCCCCTCCAAAAATACAAAGTCATATTAACTTTGCCATTATAAAGGCTGCTTGTCAAGCTGACACGCGCTAACACTTATTGATGTGCATTTTATTCTGCAAATTGCGGTAGAGCTAGTACTTGTCCCACTTGGATGGAAGTTGTATGAAGTTGATTCACTTTCTTAATTGCTTCTATATAAATACGTGTATCCATATTCGTCGGTTTATGTTCCAAAGAAATACTCCATAATGTTTCCCCTTGTGAAACAGCTATCTTTCCTCCAGGCAGAACATCATTCTCATTGCCGGCAAATACAGTTAAAACAGTGCTACATCCAATAAATATAATCAAAGAGGTAATGGCTACCTTTAACATCCATGAAGAAATCTTGAAACGCGCTAAAACCTTCTTGTATTTCCCTATGTTAGACTTCACCAGTTCCGAATTCATTGGTTCATAAATGCTTTGATAAGTAGAATATCTCATTAAATACCCGCCTCCAAACGTTTGTTCCTATCTGTTGAAATCAATATAACACGAACACTTGTTTTGTTCAATAGATTTTCAGAACAATTGTTCGCTTCTTTTTTAGAAGGAGCAATATCTTATTTCAAGTACATTTGCAAAGCATTTGCAATATTATGCTCTGACTTTTGAACAATTTCTGTTCTATAAGTTAAAAAACACTGATTTAATGCTATTTTATTTAGAACTTATGTTTGTACGAACGGAGGTTCTATGTTATAATTTTCCCAAACGTTACTAAAATGGGGTTGATACGGTATGTCGAAGATATCCAGCAGGCAGCAGGCTATTCTGGAGTTTATACGAAATGAAGTCCGGTTGAAGGGGTATCCTCCTTCCGTACGGGAAATTGGTGAAGCGGTTGGACTGGCTTCCAGCTCAACAGTACATGGACATTTGGATCGTTTGGAGAAAAAAGGTTTGATCCGACGCGACCCTACCAAGCCAAGAGCCATTGAGCTTTTGAGCCAGGAAGAATCTGAGCATTCTCATCAATTTGCTCATAGCGTTGCACGTATTCCTGTTGTTGGTAAGGTTACAGCCGGGGTTCCAATCACTGCAACCGAGAACATTGAAGACTACTTCCCTCTTCCTACACATTATGTAGGCGAACAAAAAGTGTTTATGCTTTCAGTAGTGGGAGATAGTATGGTGGAAGCTGGAATCGTTAATGGAGATTACGTTATTGTCCGTCAACAGCAAACTGCTGATAACGGTGATATCGTCGTTGCAATGACTGAAGACGATGAAGCTACAGTGAAAACGTTCTATAAAGAGAAAGATCATATTCGCCTTCAACCGGAGAATGCGACCTTCGAACCTTTACGTTTGAAACATGTTAGTATTCTGGGTAAAGTCATTGGCCTTTTCCGAGATATTCATTAATATTTAACTTGAGTAACAAAACTAGATGTAATGAAATACGAAAGAGGTTGTCCTGATCAACAGGACAACCTCTTTTTTCTTGTTTATGTTATTTTAGCGGCTAATTATTCACTGCGTCTCAGAACACTCTTGTGATGCGAGAACACATCAAAGCTCTGTTGTCCGTGATATGAGCCCATACCGCTCTCTCCTACACCACCAAACGGGAGGTAGTGTGAAGTCATATGAGAAAGTGTGTCATTAATACATCCCCCACCGAAGGATACTTGATTCAGAACCTGATCCTGCAGCTGCTCATCCTGTGTGAAGAGATATAGCGCCAATGGTTTTGGCCGGCGAACAATCTCATCTAGCATAGGATTCAGGTCACTGTACGTAAATACAGGAAGAATCGGACCGAAGATCTCATCTTGCATGACAGCTGATTCCCAGTTCACATCTCCAAGTACAGTCGGCTCAATGAGCAACTGCTCTCGTACAGAACGTCCACCAATCAGCGTTTTGCCATCTGTTAGGAATTTCGACAACCGATCAAAGTTACGCGAGTTAACAATATGCGGGAAATCAGCGTTCTGTAACACATCGTCCCCAAATTTATCTTTGATCTCTGCGCCAATCAGATTGATCAATTCGTCATGAACTTGTTCATTTACAAGCAAATAATCCGGAGCAACGCAAGTTTGGCCTGCATTCAGGAACTTACCACGAACAATACGCTGGGCCACCAGCTTCAGTTCTGCATCGTTATGGACAATAGCAGGACTCTTGCCCCCTAGCTCCAGGGTTACAGGAGTCAAATGCTCCGCAGCTGCCTTCATAACAATGCGACCAACACCTGTGCTTCCTGTGAAGAAAATATAATCAAACTTCTCTTTCAACAATGCTGTACTGGCTTCAACTTCCCCTTCCATAACGGCGATATACTCCTGAGGGAAGATTTCCTGAATCAGATCATATGTCAGACGAGATACCGCTGGTGTTAATTCAGAAGGCTTGATAACTACACAGTTACCGGCTGCAATTGCTCCAATCAGTGGACCAAAGGCCAGTTGGAAAGGATAGTTCCAAGGTGCAATAATAAGAGCCACTCCGTATGGTTCAGGGTAAATGGTGCTCACCCCATCCGGCATAACCGAATTGGTTGGGACTTGTTTTGGTGCAGCCCATTCCTGCAGATGTTCTAATGCAAAATCCAGTTCACCCAGAACAATGCGAATCTCGGAACCGTAAGCTTCCGCCTCTGATTTGTTCAAATCTGCCCGAAGTGCATCTTGAATCCGTTGCTGATACTTTTCAATTCCCTTTCTAAGCTGTTGAAGCGCATTAATCCGATATTCGATATTTTTAGTTTGTCCTGTATAAAAAAATGTACGTTGTTCTGTCACCAGTTGTTTTGCCTGATCCATATTAACATCTCCAATTAATTATTTAAAATTAAATTGCTCAAAATTTAATTAAAGTATACCTCTTCTATATGAAACTTTCAACATACAGTTGAAACATCCATATTGTATGTATTTGAACGATGGTTGGAATTTTTATAGAGTGAAAGCTAGTACTTGCTACTATGTAGTGGCTATTAGAATTTCTAAGGAAGCTTAATTTAGATTTTTTGCTTCCGACAGTTTGATGCACTGTAAGAAAGAATTCTAATTTCAGTTTCTCTTTAATGGGTTACTAGATAAATGACAATGGTTTTTGCGCTGTTACTAACATGAATTGATACATTTCTTAAAATAGAAATGTTTAGTTACCACATATAAAAAACTCCCCTTTCATTAATGAAAAGAGAGCTTTACGATTATCTATTGGTGAACGAATGCATCATGTTAAAAGTAAGCCATGGTTACAGACAAACATAGGCTTCTTTGGTGACCCTTTTATCTGCTTCCATCTATATAACTCATCATCAGTTATTTTAAGTTTTCCACGCAATCATGTGCCTAGTTTCGTGTTTTTTATGAATTGCCCATACCTTGATTTGATGGTAATCAACAGGCTCTATTCTTAAACATCCCGGGTTGCACACTTTCCACCAGTCTCACTAAGAAGTTTTTTTATTTTTCTAGATACGTTTTTCCTTCTTTATGCAACTCCCTAGGATAATTCGCGTAATAATTACACTATCCTGTCCGTTATCTTAAAACTATTTTTAAGTCTAATTCAGCTGGGCTACACTTATTTGGAAAGAAAACATAATACCTTTTTCACCAAACATGATTTATAGTCTTAATTGCTACGTTTGAAATCTTTTTAATCGCATTCTTTACAGGTATACTGCCCGGTTTTATACCAGCCTTCAAAATATCTGTAGCAGCTTGTCTGGTAAGACACGAAAAAACCAACGTTTTAACTTCATCATCTTTTGGATTATAACCACGCATGTGAGCACTCGTATTTGCACGTACATTAATCAGCTGGTTTAGCTACTGGAAGAGTGACAACAACACCTACGCCAGTTAGAAACCTGCTTGTTACTCCTTTAATATTTTGCCAACGGATTAAAGCATCAATTGCTTTATCGGTTGAGCTTTGCTTTTTCGTAAGACCACTCTAACAATTTATTTAGTTTCTGTTAAGTAGTTAAATATTTATCTAATCGGTAATCGAAAAATGAACTTGTACGAATAAAACAAAAAAAAGCCGCTATAATAGCGACTTTAATCGGCTTTTTCTATCCCACAACATAAAAGAATTATACTCGTTTACTGGATCACAACCAAAAGGTTGGCAAGTCTGGATTGTCGAAGCGGTATCAATAAAACCGGTATAATCATGATATTTGTAATAATGATGGTCTTTCCTGATGAATAAAGTCGCATTAAAATCACTATGCTTAACATCTCTAGTATATGTTTTTGTTACCCAATAGGCTCTGGGTGCATCCTTAGAAAGATAATAACCACCGATGCTTACAAGTATGCCCGCTATTCTACCACCTACAGGTCCTCCTATAAAGGAAGCAAGTATACCTGCTATTGCAGAAGCAGTTGCATATATTATCTCTGTGGAATTTTCTACTTTGCCTTTATATACATAACCGTCTGCTAATGCTTGTGGCGAGAAACTGAGATCTTCGTGAATAGGTTTTATTTCGTTTGTAGCATAATTCACTTCGCCAGTTTGGAGATTTTCATACTTTACTTTAGTCTCATCAACTTTTGTAATTTTTAACTCATCTTTACTATTTAAATCTGTTGCAATATAATAGCTGTCATATTGAATTAATGTAGAACCGTCTTTAAAAGTGATGGAATTATCGGTTGTACTTTCGACTAGTTCTAAAAGGCTATTTTCCACTTGAAGTGCTGGTAAAGAATTTGCCTGATCTTGAGCGAATGCTGGAATTGAGATAGATGTAGAAAGCATGACTCCGGCTAAAAATGTTTTAGCAATTTTCATTGTTTGTATCATTTTAGTAATCCATTCAATTCTAATCTTTCTTTTTTCTAAAAAAATCGAATTTGATTACGTAATCAAACAAAGATGTAATCACAATAGACCCAATTGGAATAAACAAATAAACCCAGAACGGATTATTTGGAGCTTCACCAGGCGGAGAATCTATTAAAATAAAGTAAAGAACAATGCAATAGATTATAGCCAATACAATACCTGTTATGTTTCTATTTTTCATAGTTGCTCTCACCTCTTGTTCACAGAATCAAGTATTGTATTTCCAACTCAAAAATATTATAAGATAAATTTGGTATAATTTATCTTATATACCTTAAAGTTTTTAAATAATATTTATGATGATAGCTATAACCAGTATAATTCCCTTTGCTCAACAGCTATTTTCAATACTATATTTCGTTTTTTAATATCTGACTCCCTATCTCAGCGTTTCAGTTGCTATATAATAATATGTAACTTCTCATGCGCTAGGATACTAAATGATATTTTCAGTTAAATGCACAATTATTAGACACATCTCTATTCCGACACTTGGTACAAGATACAAGTTCTGGTCTCGAACTAAGGACAAGAACTATAAAGCTAAAGTATGGTCAAATTCTCTGAAATAGGGTAGAATTGTTATAGTTACTTTCTCAGCGATAAAACAAATGTAGTAGACTAAACATAACTTTCGGAGCCAAATATGACTCCTGCACAAACGAGCCTTATATACAAAGGCTCGTTTTTTGATGTATCTTGTAAAATATCTTTTCTGTTACTAATTCGAAGATTTTCCTTTTTACATCTTTCAACAACAACATTTTACTGCTCTGTTCGATACTTTGATTAACTTGCGCTTACACCGCTGTAAGGCGGTTTTACATACACAAAAAAAGAAATAACGTTCTATACAGTACCCGTTCTCTCGAGATGTGCCATCATCTCTTATCAGAAGTTTTCCCATCATTCCTACAGCTACCCCTTCTGGACGCTCCGTATAGGACGGATGCTTTCCATATAAAAGCTCGATCTTCCATAATGCCTCAACCGTTTTTGGCATCTCGCTGAACTGAACATTCGGCGCAAACCATCAAACCCCTAGAAAAGAAAAAAGACGACCCACCAATTCGAGTCGCCTTCATTCCAACTCAATGCCAGTTTAAATAATCACGAAACGACCCAAACAGCTCCGTCAAAATATACCCCGAAAATGAAGGGGAACTAGAGAAGCTGAAGAACAACTGGATCGGACAAACTTCATGAATAAGCATAAATCTTCATAATAAACAGAAAAGTTTCAGCGCTAAGTACACAAGTAGATCTTATATAAACTCGAAGTCATATCTCACGTTTTTAAAACTTGATGATATGAACAAACACTCTAAACAGCGACCTATTGTAAATCATCACCATAAGATATCATTATTTTAGCCCGGTATCGGTTAGTATTAATCCACATTTACAGGCTCGATCACTTCGAATAAAAATGGATTACCATTTAAATATTCTCTTATGTATGCTTGGGCATACTTTTGTTCATCGATTAAACTGGTTGTTTCTCTTGGATCAGAGGAGTGATGGCAGGTGTTCTCGATCATGAACATGACAAAAAAACATTCCAGATCGCGAATATAGTCCTTTTCCAACTTCCTCATGCTCTCATAACCTTGGATAAGCATCCATCGATGCTTTGGCCAAAGCTCCAATATGGTACCTGCCATATCATAGAGATAATATCCGTACCCACATCTTCCAAAATCAATCGGATAGGGTTGATTATCTCTAAAAACCATATTACCGGTATGTAAATCAGCATGAATGAGCCCATAGTTATGTTCACTTGGAAGCATAGTGGTAAGTTGGGATACAACCTTCTCAGCTGCATCTTGATACAGCTTCCATCCCTCTTCGGATAAAAAACGCTCATAGTAACGTTCCAACTTAGCCATTTCACGTTTAAAACTTTCTACGCCCCAAGTAGGTCTTACAAAATCAGAAGGTGGATTGAAATCCTTTGCTGCTTCATGGAGCCTGCTCATCAATACACCCATATTATATGCTTGACTATCTGTAAATTCACCTGCTGCTTTTTCACCCTCTATCCATCGCATCATCGTTATATAAGGGCGCCTATATCCTGTCTCTGTTTCGATGTCCAATACATAAATACCATCACAATTTGCCATCCCTTCTGGTACATTTAGATCTTTCGATTTGTTCAGGGCTTGTAACAGTAGCAGCTCCGAACGAATTTCCTCTCTGCTTAATCGGTCCGAATGAATGCGAAGTAAATAATTGTTATCTGTACTGGTTTCAATTTTATACGTGATCGTATCGGATAGTTGAATAAACTGGATGTTATCCCATTCTAAGTTATACTTTTGAATTGCAGATAAAGCGACTTTCCTTGCTCTGATTAATAACGCCCGCCGTTCTTCATCAGTATCAAATCTAAAAAAATCATTCATTTGTTATCCCCCTGCAGTTTTTATTTTATGAAGTAAATCAACTACTTCTCTTATATGTTATTATAACGATAGTAAAAGCTTGAAAATATGTAATAAACAATTTAAACTATACTATACACAAAAAAGTCACATTAGGATTTCTTCCAATGCGACTTTGGTTAAGCTATTATTTTGTATAAACGATCTTTTTAATAGTATCGCTTGAAAGGAAAAATCGATCTGAAAGTTTCTCGATAGTGTCACCATCGAGAAACTTTCGCCGGATTTCACCATTTCTAAGATTATAATTTTTCTGCTGCCTGAATTTTCACCCCGATTTTTAACGCAAACCTTTTGATTTAGGGACGTAAACCAATCCACCGTTCATATACTTTTGTATTTCATTTAGTAATTCTTCCGGAAAGATGATGTCGGCATTTACATATCTCATGATAGCCGCTCCTTAAAATAGTTGAATTTTAAGGTAGCAAAGTCTACACTATAACAATTATCTATCCGGATTTAAGCGGTTACTTATATTATTAGCTCTATACAAACAACCGCCGTTGTTCATAAAATAGACTTTGCATAGAACATATCTCGAACATTGTCAACTCCTTCATAAATAACATTCAAACTATCTTCATCGGAAATAGAATGCTATCTCAATAGTAACATATTACTCCAAGTGGGCGAAGTGTCAACACTATACAATTAAGTCGTTTGAGCTAAACTGTCACATCTCATCTATTCCTTACGGACCATCAATATTAGACACTCCACATGTATCGAGTACGTGAATACTTTAAGCTCCTTCCTGCAAACTCAGCGTTGCCGATGCGATATCCAGTTCAATTCTCTGCTTTATCACTAGCGATGATATGGTTCACCGCAGTTAATCTTAAACTAAACTGCCCGCTAGCTTAATGAATTAGAGCAGTGACAAGTAGTTAAATACTTATCTAATCGGTAATCAGATCATTTCCTTTTCGGCAATCGGTACAAGTTCTGGTCTCGAACCAAGGACAAGAACTTTAAAGCTAAAGTATGGTCAAATCCTGTGAAATAGGGTGGAATTGTTTTAGTTACTTTTCCGCAACAAACCTCTGCACTAATCCAAACATAGTTATTGGAGCCAAATATGACTCCTGCACAAACGAGCCTTAGTTACCGAAGGCTCGTTTTTTGATGATTTCTTTAAAATATCTTTTCCGGCTTTAATTCGAAGCTCTTTCTCCTYTTTCTAGTAGGGAGGAATGAAATTGGCAAGTTTTAAGAAATTAAAAAGTGGCTGGAGGTATCGGTTAAAATACACCGATCCGTTCACTCAACAACAAAAAGAGAAATCCGAAGCGGGTTTTCGAACTAAACCAGAGGCTGAATTAGCTGCTGCTGAATTTTTAAGGTAGCTAAAGCAAGGGTTCGAACAGAGCGACATTCCTTTGGTCGATTAAATTCGAAATTGGATAAATAACTACAAAAAAGAAGTTGTACGAAAGAATACGATCAAACTACATGAAAACAACCTTAATACCCATATCAAACCTTATTTTAAGCGTCTGATGCTCAAAGATTTAAAACCAGATATGTATCAGGTCTTTTTAGACTCTTTATTTAAAAAGGGACTCAGCAAATGTACGGTTGAGATCATCAACTCTACTGTATACTCAGCCATGGTACATGCACTGATTCAAGGAAAAATATTACGCAATCCATGTAAAGGTTCAATTATTAAAGGAGCGCACAAAAAGAAGACGATCCAATTCATTGATTCAGAAGACATCCCCAAATTTCTTCATACGGCTCGAGGGTATGGGTACATTTATTGGATTTTCTTCAAAGTGCTTATTGAAACGGGTTTACGAAAAGGTGAAGCTGCCGCTCTCAGGTGGTCGGATATCAATTTCAAAGAAAAGACGATCCGCGTGGATGAAACACTCGATTTTCAAGCCGCAGACGAGGATGAACTTTTCGGAGATACAAAAACAAAAAAATCTACACGCACCATTAGTGTAAGTAACGCCATCATAAATGATTTGAGGTATCATGCTTCATGGCAGAATCAAAATAAGATCAATTTAGGGGAGTCCATGTACAGACACGATTTAAATCTCGTCTTGTGCAGGAATGATGGTAGTCCGATGCCTAAATCTAGTCTTTTTAATGCTTCGAAGAGAATTTTGAGAAAAGCGGGTTTAAGTGAGGATTTAACGATCCATTCCTTCAGACATACCTATGCCGTGATCATGCTTGAAGCTGGGGCCGAAATAAAATTTGTACAAGAGCAGCTTGGGCATGGCAGTGTGCAAATTACATCCAATGTGTATGCTCATATTTCTAAAAAGCTAGAGAAGCGTAACATTGATAAATATGAAGAGTACACTTCCCGTATTTTTGGCTCAGAAAATCAAAAACCGAGGGACGTTTAGGGGGACGCAACCTCAATAGAAGTGCAATTCCCTCAAAACGTCCCCCGGCTCATTCCTTCAAAACCCCGTAGTTACAAGGTTTTTTTCAATTAGTACGAAGTGATATATTGATCGCGTTCCCATTGGTGGACTTGTGTTCTATTTATGTTCCATGCTTTCAAAGTGAATCATCCACCATAAGAAATCGGCTTAAAACAAGTATTATCAGTGATCAGCTTTTCAAAACTAATCATAATTATTCAGACTTTTGTGGGCATTTTGTGGGCGCTTTTGTGGGCGCCCTTTTTTTCTTATTATAATGAAGAAACTCGTTTCATATACTCACTTTTATTGCATTACTACTCTGACATATGACGCTGGTTAAATCAAAAATCTCCTAATTAAAATAATATGCTTATACAGATATTATAAAGTATAAGCTCGCAATTCTAAAGCGATACAATCTCATTAATTAACAGAGACAATTTCGGCTAAAGAAACCCAGCGGAACTCATCCTTTAACATCAACTCTATTTCATACCGTGCAGAGTTTAATCCCATAACTACTCCTGAGAGCGGCTCTTCGAAGAAAGGGTTAAATAATATCAAATCAACCGTACTACTTCTATTATAAGAGTCAACAAGTACTTCACTGATCCGTTGCATTTCCTGATCGTCCAGTTCCGGCTTACCACGTCTCTTCTGTTGCTCACACTGAGCCAACCATGCCTCTCTGTGTTGAGGCATAATCATTCTAGATGTCTCATACAATCCGTTATCCTTCAGTCTGCTACGCATGACAAGCCTCCTTAGTATTGAGTCCAATAGTCGATATTTCCAGACGGTGGTGCGTGTTCTACCTTAGGACGTTCTCCCTTACGTTCCCAGCCTTCCAAGATCACTATGTTAGCCGTGTCAGACCTATCTCCCAATGTATGTATTCCGCAGCCACAAGAGCATCCAAAGAAGCCATAACGTCTGGTTTATGCTTGCCTGTTTTGACAGTCAGTTCATGGATTGTAGGAAACCTACGCCGTCCACCTTTGTAGTTAAATAAGATCCGAAGGACCTTCCTTTGATAATCCGTTAACATGTAAATCACCTCATCAATATTATATGCGAACATACGTTCTTTTATCAACAACAAAAAAACCTTCAGCTTTATTTAGGCTGCAAGGCTTTTCTTTATCCAACTTTATTACATTAGTTCAATGGATCTAATATGACCATTAGTTTCATTAACAGTAACGTAGATCCTATCAGCAAATCGAGAAAAATATTCAAGCGCAGATGATGATAAAAGTTCATCGTCAAACCTCCAATTTAATGGAGATAAAAACAAACTTCCATTGTTTAATGTAATTGATTCTTTTAAATATTTTGCTAAAGATAGATCCTCCTCAATATTCTCTAATTTTACACAAGAACGGAATTGTTTAATGTCCATCACATAATCGACGCATTGAATTGACTCCGTTTTGATAATTTGTTCTTTCAAATAAAAATCTTTGATTACATCGCTAACATCAGCAGTCGTTTTAGCACGATCTTGAAATCTTTTCTTAGAAGAGTCTTTCATCTCTCCTATTTGTATTTCTTTTAATTCTCCGTTAAGATAAATAGCCTCAACTTTTTCGAAATGAGGAATTATAT
The DNA here is from genome assembly GCF_056395745.1 of Paenibacillus sp. 10L310. Classification (NCBI taxonomy): domain Bacteria; kingdom Bacillati; phylum Bacillota; class Bacilli; order Caryophanales; family Paenibacillaceae; genus Paenibacillus; species Paenibacillus sp. 10L310. The sequence continues at coordinate 199,631 of NZ_JBFTKC010000003.1, forward strand.
GTTCTCTGAGAAAGAGTTCAGTTTCTTGTGAATGTATCTGAATTTGCATTATCGCTCTGTCTCCAGCATTTAAAAAAGGAATAATTACCCATTGTAAAAGTGTATTATCTTTAAATTCGTAAGACAAATCTGTTCTCTGTTCTTCATTCAATCTTTTTATTTCAAATGTTGGTTCATCAAAACTCTCTTCTACATCGTTTCTTTCTATGAGATCTATAACCTTAAAAACATTCAACAACATTGTTTCATCTCTCCTAATTAAATGAACACTGCCTTGTAGTAGGACAGTGTTCATTCGCAATTCTATTTAATAGTTATTTTACTTCAATAACATCTGCAGTTACAGCTACAATTTCATATATAGCCTTTCTTCCCTCAACTGCACCATATTTATGAACTTTAAATTTACCTTTACCTGGGGTAAATGTTTCTTGCCCACGCAATGTATTGTAATTAGTACCTAGTGGTTCGACTGTCACATTTCTTCTACCTACTTCTTTTCCATCAAAGTTATCAATTACAAATACCAACGCTGCTTTTTGGATCGCTTCACCAGACTTAGTAATTTTGATTGTCCAGTTGCATTCCATTTTCCCGCTTCCTATAGCCTTACAAAGGATAGTTCCATATCCAGCTGGTTTAGGCGTTGCTTGCGTAGAAACTACGTCAGGGTCATTTTGTTGTTTTTCAACAAGTAGAAATTCTGATGTGAATTGGTCTGGCAGTGCTTCCGTCGGTTCAGCTGCGAACGAAGAAACAGGGAAAGCAAGCACTAATAATAAAGTAAAAATTACCAATAAAGATTTTTTCATAAATAAAATCATCCTCTCTTTTTGTCTATTTCAATTATAGTAATATAATGGAATAAGAGGAATGGTTCGGATATACTATTTTTAACATATGAAATTAGCCTTACATTATATAATTTCTTGAAAATTTAGATTACTCTATTCTCCTTTATACTTAACGTTCAATAAAACCATTATTAAGGAAGCTGAAAGTAAGGGACTAGTCAGAGCAGGTTTTCCGCTTTTCTCAGATGAGGTTATATCTCCAGTTATCGCGATTCTTGAAACCAAGTTTTTTATGGATTTCCCCTGGATAACAATCGAGTTATTCGTTTCCAGCAACTTTTGATTTATTAAACCTCTTCTTTAATTGCTCAAGATAATGCCTTTAAGATCAACCGTTATCCACTTCTTTCCGCTCTAAATTCAACTGGTCTCTAAAATATCTGTTCCCAGCAATCTTTACAGACACATCACTATACGCTTCCAACGTTCCACAATAGTCCATAATTATCTTTCGACCAGGTTTCACAAGCCAGACAGAGACACGTATTTGGGATAATTCTGCGACAAAGAACTCTTCGTTTGTATCTAAGACTCAATATGTATTCATTTTCTACATCCATACGTTTTTATAGAAATATATACCTAGGTCTGATAGACTATTTATGTTGTTAATTATTACTATATCAGGAGGAAGAAGATTGAAAAAGCCTATTCAGAAAAAATGGTGGTTTTGGCTTATTGTTGTAATTATAGTGGGAGGTATCTTTGGCAACAAAGATGAGGAGAAAACTGAGAAAGAGGCAGTTGCAGCAACCGAAGTTTCCGCTCCGGCTGAAACCAAGTCAGAAACTGTTATTGCTGAAAAATCTGCTACTAAGTCCGAGGAAGTTAAGGTAGCAAAAGAGAATGTAAAGAAGCAAGAGGATAAGAACTTAGAAATACCAGGCACTCTGGGAATGACTCCGAAAGAATTTCGTAAATCGTTCAATAAACGCGCAGATGAGCTTAATAACTCCAAACTGAAAATTGGCAAGAAATTAAACATCGAAACTGGACCAGCTCAAGATGTATTCCAGTATATGACCACAGATTACATAGGTATAGCCGGTTCAGTAAACAAAGCAGACGGATCATTACGTGATGTAATGATGATAGGCCAGGGTAATGGCACTCTTTCATCTGGAACAGATCTTGTTTTAACTATAGGTTTAGTAATACTCGCAACCAATCCAGACTTACCATCAAAAGCTGTTGGTAATGTTCTTGATGACCTGGGTATCCTTAATGAAGGCGTGGATTGGACAACAGTTAATGAATCAACAGAACTAAACGGAATTCGTTATAGAATAACTGGATCTGATGCTATTGGAATAATGTTCAGTGCTAGTGACGCAAAAGAGAAATAAATTTTAAAGGAGATCATCATGAAAAGAGTACTAGCTCTACTCTGTGTCGTGGCAATGTTTGGATTCATATTAAATCCATCTTATGTTAATGCAGCTACAGTAAATCCAAAGACTTTGTTAGAAAAAAAATTCCCTAGAGAACGTGTAACAGTCAGTAAGTCAGTAGACCTAAACGGAGACAATAAGAAAGAACACTTATTGATCACTAACTCAGGCAACTTTTATCTCATCAACTCTAAAGGAGTTATCGTACTTATAGATACAGATTATTACAACGAAGAAGAGCCAACATTCCATTTACTTAATATCTCCTCAAAAGAGAAACATGTTGCTATAACGTTAGACTCCCCACCTTCCAATACACAATTATTTGTTTTTAAGTACCAGGATGGAACCCTTAAAAAGAAACTCACTATTGTTGGCGATGTAAGTATTAAGATATCAAAATCAGGTGAAATCAGACAAGTTTGGAAAAGTCATTTGCCTGAAGGAGGTTGGGATGTTGCTGTGGCCTATTATAAGTGGAATAGTACGAAGGGCAAATATGTAGGCTCGGGAGAAACGCCTTAAACCATTAAAAAAGGTTTAACAATAAGGACTATAAGTTAGTCTTTACTTTACCAGAAAGAGATGTTTTAAATTAGCATGTTACAACTAATATTTGTTTCACTTCCATTTTAATTATTAGCCGAAAACCTACATCTTTCGTTCAAAAACAATAAAAACGCTCTGACCAGTATATTCTGACAGAGCGTTTTTAAATTCAAAATTAAACCGTAGAACTCTTTAATCCAGATACTGTTATCCACTCACAATAACTAGCTAATGCTTTTGCTTGTCTTTTGGTCAACTATGCCCACATCTCTGGCAAGATCCAGAAAAGCAATATAGATAGATTTGAGAAATTCACTGAAGAAATTTTCGAATAGAAAAATATTTTGTGGGCATTTTGTGGGCACTTTGATTTTTCTTTAAATATATAGGCACTTGCCCACAAAAAGAAAAACCCCTCAGCGCTAGAGCGCCAAGGGATTGAGCTATTAGTACAACGTAATATATTGATCGCGTTCCCATTGGTGGACTTGTGTACGGTACAAAGCCAGTATCATTTTCTACGTATTTTTAAATACTTTTATATAGTATTCACTACGGTTTTCATAAAAATCATAAACTATATATTCTTTTAATTATTCCTATTTCTTCAGAATGCGCGGTCAAAATGCGGTCAATAAATAGCTTAGGAAACTTTGATCCAAAGCATTTTATTGGCCTCAATCCGCTAAGGTTATGTTCTTAATAAAATTGAGAATTTTCACTAAGTTTTTATTGGATATTTTCTTCCCATCATACTCCCACTCTTTCTCCAACATGTTCCCTACTTTCAACTCTTCTACGGTTCCTCCTTCAAGAATAAATTTGAATTTGTCAGTATCTTTTATTTGGAAAAAATCTCTCTCCGGACTTTGCATAATTATCTCTCCCACGATGTATGTGATGTGCTGTCATAGTATAGGGTTTACCTGATATTACCACCATGTTATAATGTCTCTCGAAACTAAATAGTCTTACCCCGTATAAGGAGAATAAGAAGTGAGTAAAATCTCCCGGGGCAGATGTCTGCTTAAAGTTAGGATTAAGGAGGCTCGTACGACTCAAGCACAGTTATCTCGGAGAACCAGGTATACGCCACAACGTATCTCTAACTGGGCCAATAATCGTGAGCCAATGCCTTACGAAGCCGCTGTTCTTATATCGAAAATCCTCGACTGCCACGCTGAGGATTTGTATATCTGGCATATCGAACCCTAACGCCTATAAGCAGGCGTCCCCCCGGGAAAAAGTATCGACGGGTAGATACTTTTTATAGTAAAAATCATCTAACAACTTCTTTCAACCCCTCCCCTCTACTTCCAAATAAAGCATAGCACATGAAAATAGTGGAATATGTCGAAGAGTGTCGTCTAGCCCCTGATGCTTTCAGTATTTCGTACCTAGTATCGAAATTTCTTGACACTTTTGTTAATTCATGGTACAAAAAAACCCGATTCTCGAAGAACTCGGGTTCATTTCAGCTTGTCTTTAACAAAATCCAAGTGGATCTTGTTCTTCGCTATTTCTCGTTGAAGTCCACCGTAAAAGTGAGCCATTAGGCCGAACCTCGTTTCCTCTATCTTCTCTACTTGATCCATGTTAACTAGTAAACCACTATCTAATTGCACCAGATTCGGATAAAGCTTTTTAGATGCTTCAAACGTGCGAATATCACTGAAGGATAATTGCTTCGTATGATAGTGAGGGACAAGGTAGTTCTTTTTAGGAGAGAACATATCTATGTAACAAAGTTCCGCTAAACTATAGAAATCATACTCTCCAATTTCTTTGCCATCAACCGTTCTTGATCCAGCCACATGATGCTTTAATTCATCCATAATTCACTCTACTTTTGCTTCTTCTTTTTAAGCGCCTCCGGAACTGGTTGTGATCCGATGAACACTTTCTTGCTATCTACTTTATCGGCTGCATCTTGCTCGATTTTAAGAGATAACATTTTGGCAATTTTTTCATTCATGTACGTTTTCACCTCCTTTTATCTTGGCCGCCCATACCAACAATAATTGCGCCATAAGCACAAGTGTAATTTCTGAAGAAAGAATGTTCACGTTAGCCAGGCTGACGATCACTATCAACCAACGTGACTGTTCTCTTCTAAGTCCCATGTAAAAAAAGGATACTAGCACGCTTAATATTACCACACTAAATGTGCTCATGGGAATTACAGGTGCTATTATGAATAATGACACAGTAACTATTGTACACAGAGTCAACTTAAGGTGTAACCCACCAGTAATTTTTCTGGCAAATGCAAAGGTGCACATGGCAACAATCGACCCAATTAATTGACCTATTAACAATGAAAAAACTATTGTCAATATAACAATAGAATAAAGATTTAGTTGCCGTCCCACCTCATAAGCTATTACTTCCTCATTGGCCGGCGGATATGCACGTTTAACTGACATTGCAAACTTACGTGATACCAATTCAATCAATTTGGAGATCCCTCCGGTTTGAAAAGTAATATGATATACCGAAGCTCAGCAAGGCTGCTGGAACCAACAACACAATCATGTAATTCAGCAATAACACCATAGCGAATGAAATGAAGATTAGAACACCGATAGTTGTAATCAAAAGACCCTTGTTCTTAGAGTAGTCCAATTCAATATTGAAATCGTGCGGTGGTAGAGGTACAAATGAGAATCCCCAACGGAACAGCGTCATTATCGACGAGACAATGTACGCAATACATATCGCTGTAATTTGAAGCAATTGAACTTTGTATCCATGCGTCTCAACTATAACGGCCTGCGCATTGCCACCGATAGCCATGTAACCCATAGCTAACGCTAATTGAATAGCAACATACGCGCTCATACCTGCGCTAGACATGAGAGCCGCGTAAAATAGTTTGATCTCCAGTACATAACGCATAAATAGTATAACTAGGAGCATTAACACAGCAGTATCTATCATAGGTATTCCAATTACAATCCTTATGAAATATGATGCTACTGCGGCCAGAACAGAAAAGATGATTTTTTCCCAAAATCTATCCCTTACTGGCAAACGATAAAGCCTCAACATCAGTGCCAGGACAGCAAATACATCAAATGCACCTATCAAGATATAAGCAATTACCCCCACTTGGCACCATCCTAATTAAAATAACTTTTAAAGTTATTATAAAGGACAACGTGGCAATTCCATAGCCAAATTCATACAAATGCTATACAGATGCAGATATAATTTCCGCAAGCTGAATCCATCTATATTCTTCTTCTAACATCAACTTAACTCTATGATGAGACGTATTTAGTCCAACAACTATCCCGGAAACATCCTCATCATCGAATGGGCTGAATAACACCAGATCAACTGTGCGGCTACTACTATAGGACTCCACTAAAACTTCACTGATCTGTTGTATCTCTTGATCGTCCAGATCTGGCTTACCGCGTCTCTTCTGTTGTTCACATTGAGCCAACCATGCCTCTCTATGTTCAGGCATAATCATCCTGGATGTCTCATACAACCCGTTTTCCTTCAGTCTGCTACGCATGATAAGCCCCCCTTAATATTGAGTCCAATAGTCAATGTTCCCAGACGATGGTGTGTGGTCCACCTTGGGACGTTCTCCCTCACGTTCCCAGCCTTCCAAGATCACTATGTTGGCCGTGTCAGACCTATCTTCCCAATGGATGTATTCCGCGAATATAAGAGCGTCCAAAGCAGCCATGATATCTGGCTTATTCTTCCCTGTTTTAATCGTTAGCTCGTGAATAGTGGGAAACCTACGCCGTCCACCTTTGTAGTTATATAAGATCCGAAGGACCTTCCTTTGATAATCCGTCAACATTTTGAATCCCCCTATGCTGTCGTTCTTATTGGACGGCATGCCAGTAAACCAGATTCCCTAAACGTACGTGGCTTTCCGGACAATAGATCATCAGCTCTAATCATCCCCGACCGTATGCTCTTGACCTGGATACGTCGTTTGGTGATCTTTCCACTTTGATCCTCATAGATAATTTCAACCAACCAACCCAAGTATTTCACTGGCATGTTCACCCCTCCAACTTCACAGAACATTTGTTTGTATTTTCATTATATGCGAATGTATGTTCGTTATTCAACAGAAAAAAATACCCAGCCCAGAGACCCCCAGAGACCGGGCTTCTTTATACCAAATTCAAAATATATAAATAAAAAGGTTCACTAGCAAATAATTGCTGGTGAACCTTTTTATTATAATTCAAGCCAATCTTTAAACTTAACTTCTTCTTCATCAAGAGTCCTACATGCGAGCAAAGGACTCCACTCCCAAAAATAATTTCCATTGCTTCGTATAAAGTATTCTAATAATTCAGCAAAGGTGAGACCCAAATAATCAAAATCTGATCCAGATGATCCTAAGAACAAATTTCTTTTATCTTTCTGAGAAGCAAAAAATATCGTGCCTCCCGCATATTTAATCAAGGGGAATAATCCTGGAGCAATATCTGGAGAATAAAAATCGGCTTCTTCATCCATTTCCTTTACGCTATATACAACCAGCGATTCACCATCGCCAGTATCAAACAATGAAGCACCATTACTTATCTTAAGAAACTCAATAATATCTTGTGGCAGCTTTATTTGATGTTTTTTTTCAAGCGCATGGATATCATTTTGGAGAGCCGGCTTATGAAAAACAAATTTCGCCTTATAGAGCTCTCCATCTCCTCGAAGCACATTTAAAGAATTTTTATTTTCCGCTTGTGAAATCAGAATCTTAAGAAACTGACTGACTCCAGAATTAGTCATATTCATACTCTCCTTTTCTTACTTATATCCAGCAAAGAAAGATGTATAAAGTTTATGGACATTTTTGCTTAACGGGATTAAGTTACTATTATCGTTGGTGCCACCAAACTCTCTAGGTCTGATGTGATGTATATCAACTAAATCCCAATTATAATTGGGTACGTTGTACGTTCTTTGGTACCACTGTCTAAATGGTCTGCGTTCTTTATCAGTCCAATCTACAGGAGTAGAGGTTTTTGCCCAAGTCAAACTAACTGGGTCTGTAATTCTTTTTCCTGATACAGGGTCAACATAGTCCCCAGGCCAAGGGCGAGCTGTTCTACTAAGTAGTAGCGTTGAAGACGAAGATACCAAAGGAACTATTTCTTTTGGGTAGTGCACACTTACTTCAAAAGTAACCGAGTAATAACCTACACCTGATAAAGCGATGTTTTTCTGAGTTGACGATCCAAGCCCTGGAAATGTGATGTTATCTGAGGTTCTAGATACGACTTGTGGCGTACCTCCTTTAGTCATAGCTTTTTTTAGAACGTAGTTTACACCTACTAAGACAGGTTTGGAACCGACTACCTTTGTAACGCCCAACCCAGCAGTAATCTTACTTGTGCCTCCCTTTGGGTTCAAAACAGGTTGAATACCAATTGAATTTACTCCCACTGCAGCAGGAGAAACTTTTGATGTTGCAGATACTTCTGCTAAATTTGCTTCTGTTGAAATTAACGGCTGTTGCATATCAGGCGAGGAATAAATATAAATACTCTCACCTGGTTGAATTGTTTCTCCATTTACTTCAAATGTATAAGTAGTTTCTGGAGTTGTACCGTAAATGTCAGGAACATCACTATTTTCCTTGAAATCATCAACGAGATCTCGATCAACAACAGGATCAAGATTTATTTCAGATGAAATAGCATTCTCGTTGTTATTTGGATTGCTATCTTCTTCTGCACTAATTGAATTAGGGAAAAGTCCCAGTACAAGTGCTAAAGCTAATAACAAGGCGAAATTCTTTCTTAATAGTTGTTTCATGAATTATCTTACCTCCAAAGGATTAGTATATTTGTGCCCTTCTACCCTCCATTCAAGCTTTTGATCATACAAATATTATTATCTATAAAATTACCACAATAAACCATGGGCATTATTAACTAATATACAACTGATTCCTAATACCCTTATGTATTTCATATAAAAGAAAAAAGCCCCACTAACAATAAGTCAACAGTACCTTTCATTCCTAATTTAGACACATGGATATATATGGAGTTATAGCTGGTGTATGGCGACGTTTTCACCTGAGTCTGATCGGAGAGGAATGAGTGCAGCAGGAATTTTAATATTTGTTTTTTAATCAGGCTTATGACAAAGTTCTTTCTCTTGAAAAGTTAGGTCCGCTCCAGGAAAAGATCTCTGCTTCTTGGTGGATCAATTACATAGATTTAACTTTAGATGAGATCATCGCAAAAACAACATAGAATTGAAATTACATATCCCATAACTTACCACCTCAACCCTTTATGGCAAAACGCTATAATTAGGTTGAGGTGTTTTTATGTTCATAAGTCCTATGTTACTTGAAACAGCACCGGGTCCCTTCTCTCATTCGGATTACCTTTTTGAACCGAAGGTTGATGGACATCGGTTGATATATTCGCAACAGTCCGGCAATGTCCGGTTATATACACGTCACAATAATGACTGTACTCGTCAGTACCCGGAATTACAGTTGCCGTTTGACTCCGACATCATTTTGGATGGCGAAGTAGCATGCGCCGATCCGACAACTGGATTGAACGATTTCGAAGCAGTCATGAGCCGCTTCAGTACTAAACAGGATAGTAAGATACAACAACTCACTCGGATGCTTCCGGCCACGTTTGCCATATTTGATATCCTGCAGTACAAAGGTCAGGACTTGCGTAAACTACCTCTCATGGGACGTAAAGCTATTCTACATAGCATTACTCTGCCCTCTCCCTCCTTTGGCATCGTACCGCACATAGAAGGCGCTGGAGAAGATTTGTACGCTCAGATAGAGACTATGGGTATGGAAGGTATAGTTGGCAAGCGCAAAGATAGCCAGTATGTCAGCAGACGGTCAAAGGATTGGCTGAAGGTTATTAACTGGTCCTATGCTGATGTGTTTATCACAGGATACAAGAAAACTGAGTTTGGATGGTTTGCAGCTGTGCCAGATACAACTGGCAGAATGCGCCCAGTGGGAATTATTGAGCATGGCCCCAGTACAAAACATAAGCAAGCATTCCGTGGAGTTTGCCAGCAGCTGATAACAGGTGAAGACAAGAACAACGTTTACCTTGAACCTCGAATTCAGGCCAGAGTTAAAATGCGCAACTGGACCAAATCAGGCTTGCTGCGTATCCCTGTGTTTGATCGATTTATTGTCTGAGATAATGCAAAAAAGGCTCCGCATTGAGTTGCGGAGCCTTTTGTATTGACTGCTTAGTATTCGCTTACTTCAAACGTCAGGACTCGATCAAACAGGATGTAGTCTTTACGGCTCTTGAACGGACCTTTGTTATTGTCATGCTTATCAATCGCGTATGATGCTTTTCCGCTTCCTGCTTGTTTTGTTTCATACCAATCAATGAAACTATTTACTGCTTTCATGCTCAAGTCAAACTCTTTCTCAAGACCGGTAGTCATAGTCACGACAAGGATTGCACGATCACCTGCAGGCTGTTCCGGTGTTGGTGTCTCGGTGTTATCATTATTTATAGTTAATGCTACTTCATTCGAAATAACTGTTTCTACTCCATTGAAAATAGCTACGATTTGGAAGTAGTAAGTTTTACCGAACTCCAAATTTGGTACTTTATAAGTTGCGCTATCCTTCCCTTCTACTGTAATCGAATCTGTGTATTTTCCTGACTCAGTACCATATTGAATTTTATATCCTGTAGCATCGTTAATTGTATTCCAATTTAAGGTAGCAGTAGTTCCTGTGATAGAACCATTTAGTTTGATATATTCAAAACTGCCTAATGTAATTTCATCGATTGCCAACCAAGAAGAACCACCATCCCCCTCAATCTTTATGCCCTCATATACTCCTTGCGTAACTTTAACCGGTGGAGGTGTATTAAATCTTTCTGAAAGTGCTTGGGTTTCTTTAGGGCTAATAGCAGTCCAAGTGCCATCTTTTAATCCATAGATTTGATATGTAACGGACCTTATCGGTTCTGCTGCAGTGCTAATATGAACAAAGTTAAATTCAATTGCTTCGGGAAATTTTAGTTCAATGGTACCTCTATATGTACCTGCATTCCATTCGTTTTTCAGCTTACCATCAATCACATTTTTCGCAATGTATGTTGAATACTCGCTACTTGCCTTTACTTCAGTTCCATTGGGTGGAGAAAATCCAAGCATTCCATCTACCTTATTACTTAATGGAGATGCCGCTCCTGTTGTTGAATGAGAAAACAACAGAATTATAAGCAGAACAGTCAAAAATGCCAAACAATTTTTTTTCATCGTTAATCTCCTTATTCTTTATTATAGAACTAACTATAACGACCTACAGGATTAACGTCTAAACATAAACTTGCTGATCTATAAATATCATCTAATTTATTGCATTTTTATTTTATATTGGATGATCATCTCCACAAATTACCCGTTTCTATTCTTAAATATTTGAGTAAAATTAAATAGTATAGAGTCTCAAAGGAGGCATTACTATGTGCGGAAGATTTACAATTACTGATCCCTTAGACGCCATAATGGACAGGTACTATGCATCTATAGCTGATGGCTTTGAGTACAAACCTAATTACAATGCAGCACCCATGCAGTACATTCCGACAATCATCGGCAGCAAGGACGGAAATAGATTGGGTTCACTCCGATGGGGCCTGGTACCCGTTTGGGCCAAGGATGACAAGATTGGGAACAAGATGATTAATGCCCGTGCTGAGACGTTAACCGAGAAGACTTCCTTCAAACGTCTAATCAGCTCCAAACGCTGCATCATCCCCACGAACGGATTTTATGAGTGGCGTAAGGAAGGAACGGAAAAGAAACCAATGCGCATTCTGATGAAGGATGACCGTTTATTCTCGCTTGCTGGCCTGTACGATACATGGACAGATCCGGATGGAAACAAGTTGAGCACGTGTACCATCATCACAACGGAACCGAACAGTCTAATGGAGGACATTCATAATCGCATGCCGGTTATTCTGCGGCCTGACGATGAGGCGGAATGGCTAGGAAGAGATAATGATGATGTGCAGTCCTTACTCAGATTGCTAAATCCATACAAGGCTTCTGAGATGAGAGCTTATAAGGTCCCTAAAGAAGTTGGAAATGTGAGGAATAACTCTGATGAGCTTTTAAAGGAAGTAAATTAGGAATAGAATTAAAGAGTGATGACACTGTAGGTCGTCACTCTTTTTTGTCGTTTACAACTCAGAATTATATGGAAATAACCACTTAGGTCTGATAGACTATTCTGGATTGATTACATAGTTGGAGGAATATATGGAAGAGAAAATAGCTTTTATTATTGGAATAATTATGTTTTCAAGCTTTATTCTGTTGTTTTTCGGTTTAGCTGCTGGTTTGTTTCTTGCTACGTTCCGAAATATAAGGGCTGCCATTAGAGGTAAATTATCAAGTATGGAACCTTGCAGATCTTGCGGAAATTCGGTATCTAAAACTGCCGTTATATGTCCTTATTGTGGAGATAATTTTGGACAAATAAATGTAGTCGCCAATTCTATAATAGGCAGCTTTATATCAGGAGTTGTTTCTGTGGCTGGTGGTCTATTACTTATATTGGGTTTCATGGAGTTTTTAAGAGATTGGTAACAAAGGAGCCACTATATGGCTCCTATTTTTGTACCCTAAACTCAAACTTATCACGAAAGTATCTTTTCCCCATGATCTTAATGGATACTTCGGTATAAGACTCCACCGGACCGCCATAGTCAATGATGTTCTCTCGATCGTCTAAAACATGCCAGACGGATACCCTAACCTGTATTAAGGCTGCCGTGAGGAAATCCATATCTGTTTGCAGTACTCTATATGTATTCATTCTCCCACATCCAGACATTTTTTTAGAAAATTATACCTAGTTCTGATAGACTATGTTCTGTTGTTAATTATTACTATATCAGGAGGAAGAAGATTGAAAAAGCCTATTCAGAAAAAATGGTGGTTTTGGCTTATTGTTGTGATTATAGTGGGAGGTATCTTCGGCAACAAAGATGAGGAGAAAACTGAAAAAGAAGAAGTTGCAGCAACCGAAGTTTCCACTCCGGCTGAAACCAAGTCAGAAACTGTTGTTGCTGAAAAATCTGCAACTAAGACCGAGGAAGTTAAGGTAGCAAAAGAGAGTGTAAAGAAGCAAGACAAAATACCAGGAACTTTGGGAATGACTCCGGAAGAATTTCGTAAATCGTTCAATCAACGCGCAGATGAGCTTAATAACTCCAAACTGAAAATTGGCAAGAAATTAAACATTGAAACTGGACCAGCTCAAGATGTATTCCAGTATATGACCACAGATTACATAGCTATAGCCGGATCAGTAAACAAAGCAGACGGATCATTACGTGATGTAATGATGATAGGTCAAGGTAATGGCACTCTTTCATCTGGAACAGATCTTGTTTTAACTATCGGTTTGGTAATACTCGCAACCAATCCAGACACACCATCAAAAGCTGTTGGTAATGTTCTTGATGACCTGGGTATTCTTAATGAAGGTGTGGATTGGACAACAATTAATGAATCAACAGAACTAAACGGAATTCGTTATAGAATAACTGGATCTGATGCTATTGGAATAATGTTCAGTGCTAGTGACGCAAAAGAGAAATAATTTATAAAGGAGACTACTATGAAAAGAGTACTAGCTTTACTCTGTGCCGTAACAATGTTTGGATTCATTTTTAATCCATCTTACGTTGATGCTGCTACAGTAAATCCAAAGACATTGTTAGAGAAGAAATTCCCTAGGGAGCATGTAACAGTCAGTAAATCATTAGATCTCAACGGAGACAATAAGAAAGAACACTTGTTGATCACTGACTCAGGCAATTTTTATTTGATTAACTCTAAAGGAGTTATCGTACTTATAGATACAAATTACTATAGCGATGAAGAACCTACAATTCATATCCTCAATATTTCGGCTAAAGAAAAGCATGTAGCTGTTACTCTGGACTATTTACCCTCGAATACTGAACTGCTCGTTTACAAGTATCAGGATGGTACTCTTAAAAAGAAGTTGTCTGTTATGGGTGATGTTGGGATAAATATTTCGAAAACCGGGGAAATAATGCAACTGTGGAAGAGCCACTACCCAGAAGGTGGATGGGAGATCGCTGTTGCAAACTATAAATGGGACAGCAAGAAAGGTAAGTATGTAGGTTCAGGTAATCTACCACAGTAAATAGAAAGTCTCTCTTATCATTTGACAAGAGAGACTTTTTGTTACTTCCTTTTGCTTTCTGTTAGGGTGTCCAATGCAATCAAACTGAAATTTCCAATTCAGATCTTACTCTACTGATAATTTGGTCTCCAATTGAGTTCCTAAACTCTTCTTTAGTCGTCTCGTTCCAACGTCCTTCTTCTTTTGACAGTTCATATGACCTGAACAAGTCAGGCAATACTTTTGTGTACATTAATATTGTTAAGAGAATTTCTCTAGAAGTTCCATGATAAGCATTTGAGAACATTCCTTCGTACTCGTAATTGCTAATAGTAAGATAGCCGGTCTCTCCTAAATGGACAGGAATCCTTTCATTCTCGTATTGTATAGCCAAGCTGAGCGATTTAAAAGGATCGTCTGAAAACAAGAATGCCAAAGTACTTAAAATTGCGGATATCCTCTCTCCTTCACCTGACATTCTGTGAATTGTGTCTTGAGTAGTCCCATGGAATCCAGTCCAAGAACGAATATAGATTACAGGATTGCTGGAAGCTACTCTATTATTCCTAGTAAAGGCATTCAATAACCAGTAATAAAAATCTTGATGGAGTTTATAATCTATGGGTTCTCTAGTCTTAGAACCCCAAAGTTCTTCAGGAAGCAAATCATTTATGTATGTATTTAAATTGGCGCTTAACGGCATCAAAACTGCCACATAAACAAAGTCTCCCATCTCAAAAAAAATGGAATTAAATTTAGCAGTATTAATACGTTCTGACTTATCTTCTATAAACACATCACCATCATACCAACCGTTTTCTCTTTTAGCACGTTCGTTATGACCATGAGCAATTATAAATCTAACAGTCTCTCTAGTTCCAGCCATTAGCTCACTAATCCCCAAATCAAATTGATCTACACCTAACCATCGTTTAGTCAAAGGTTCATGCGCAGGCCAATCATCGTGATCTACAGTGTCATCTAAAATTGAATTGCTTTCTAAGATTATTGCAGCCTGTCTTAAGCTATCAATCTCATTAAGTTTCACAATCTGTGCTGTAAACATTCATACACTACCCTTCTTTTAAAATAATCTCAAACTTTTTTTCTTTCACCTCTATCATAAGTAACTTGACAAGAAATGAAAAGGCTTTATTGTCATCGAAATTCAATTTTGGAATAATATATGCCTTTTTCGAAAAAGTTGCGCTTGGTGTAATGTACATAGGAACATCAAAATGCATCTCATGCTCCATTTCTCCAATTGAGTACAATAAGGGTGCCTTCCAATCATTCTCATTCATTGTTCCACCCATTTGGGCAGATTTACTTTCGTTTATTTCTAGTGTGATCCATCTGCTCCAGTGTATTTCTAAGTAAGGTTTCGTCAGCTTTTTCATATATAGATGTTTATAATTGACCTGAACTTTCAATGTGAGCTTGTGTAACTTTTGCTCATTAGCATAAATCGTTATTGAATTATTTTTATCTGGATGCGACTGGTCAATGATTGCGAAAGAAATTGATATTGGCTTTTCTATCTTAGTCAAAATCCATTCAAAACATTTTATGAGAAGATTATAAATTAGAAGTAGCAACGCGAGGTCAAGTGCAATCATTCCATTATCAGGGATATCCTTGCTAATTTTAAAAGAATCATAAATATAAGAGAATGGTCTTATATCGAAAAACCACATTATAGCAAGTGTCGCTGGAGACCCACTAATAGAGAGAATATATTTCAGTATGTTAAGTGTTTTCTTCATTCAAACACCTATAACCGAACTAATTATAGGATCTATAGCTTCATAATCCTGAACATCCTCTACCAAAACAGTGCCATTGTTGTAAATAGAACAGTGGTTGCCTAGTTGGTTAGAAAAAGATATTTTCTTGGGTATAATACTCATTTTTTCATCAAAATTTTCAATCTCTTTGAATAAACCTCCAAGGTCCTTTCTGTTATAGTCGTCCCCCCTAAGTAAATCGTTAATATATTGCTGATCTTCGTCTCCCAACGGAGGGTCAAATTCAAACGAATTTACTCTCAGATTCATGTTGTTTAATCTCTCGATTACTTTTTGGAATTTAAATGGTGTAAAAATTACCTGCTTTAATCCAGAAGAGAAGGTTTCATTTAGCATCTTTGTATAACCTTTAGGCGAAACATAATCATAAGATATTATGACGTATTTTTGTTTTGAAAAAGCTATGTCATTACTTATGTCATTCTGATCGAGTTTGTATGACGTTGAGGTGGTCAAGAATATCTTTCCCATGGGATCCATGATATTCACTCCTAGCGGATATTGATTGTAAATAAATCCATTATACACTTAAAAAAACATTATTCAAATCTAATTCTTTATACCTAAACAATAACCAAAATAGGTCTAAAAGACTCTTTATGTATCAATTACGTTCCTATTTTTAAGAGTTAGGAACGTAATTAAAAAACACTTATTTTCTAATGTTATTCTCATTTCTGTACATAATGACGATTTGCCGCCAGAAATCATAAGATCCTTTATTATCAGTTATACACTCTTCATAATATTCATAAGCTTCTTCTGCCCACTTAGGACATTCCATGTTCTCTTTAGCCTTCTGAGCCGCGATCCACTTGGCCTGAGATTCAACTGTAGCCTTTAGTTCCTCCATTTGTTTCTTTTCTTCTGACGTCATTGGTTTGTCCTCCTTGTTTTGTAATTTTGCCATAACAGCATTAATTTTCGCCTGTGTTGGACGCTGCCCAGAACGGTATTGCACTGTTGATAAACCAAAGTCCATTTGCAAATGAGGATAGTCAGGGAAGCTCGCCCAATCTCCACCCCATGTGAAGCCCAACCCCTTGCCGATCTCAGCGACCTGGAGCCAATCAGACCGTTTGTCTCCGTTGCCGTCCCGCACTGTGTCCCAACTTACTGATTTACCGTCAGGCATGAGCAACACATAATCCACGGCCACACCAAAATTGTGATAACTGTATCCACCGCGTGCGTTAGTTACAACCTTCCCTGGCTTGCTTCGACCCTGTGCATACAAAGCGTCTTGCTCTGCTATGGTCCGCAATCCCTGCGTGATGACTATCGGGATTCCAATAGCAAAAGAGCGCTGTATAAGCCGCTCCGTAGCTGTACGCACGACAGGCAATAAACCTGTCAGCCTGGCAGCAGACTTACTCATTACATAATCCAATGTGAGAGTCATTGCCGATCAGCTCCCTTTTGAGTCTGCTTAGCCAATTGATTACCATAGACCGCCACAGCACCAACTAAGATGCCTTGAACCACGCTTTCCACCGAAAGTCCCAACATCAACAGCACAAACACGATTGCTACCGCAGTAACGATAAAAATAATCGTCCAGTCCGGTACCCTTGGTGTCTTCTTCAACACAAAGCCGATGACCCAACATGCTGCCAAAACAATAATTAATTTCGCATCGATCAAGCCGTTAATAATTTCCCATTCCACAATTACATTCCTCCTAGCTTAATTCCGGCCCATACAGCCGCAACAATAAGTCCAGTTACTCCAGTTAAAGCCGCTCCGTACACGGTACGTCTCAACCACTTTTGGTCCTCGTCATGCTTATTTAAACGCGACAATGCATCTGCTGCATCACGCTTTGCATCATGAGCAACATCGGCTGTCTTCTTCAGAGCGGATTCAATCTCAACAATTCGAAGAGTCATTTGTTGGACCGCCTGCAATGCTTCCTTGGCTATTTCTCTGACTTCAGCTACGCCCGGAGCCAAAGCAGCCAAAGGTTTCAACGCTTCCTCAATCCGAGCTAATTGGACCTTTAAATCAACAATCGTGTTCACATCCTGCATGTCATTCACACCTCCTGGTATGGCTTCCATCGTTTTCCCCCATCTCTCTGTTCAGGAAATGTTTCCTGCCCTATTCAATTGTCTTTGTGCATTCTTTTTATTCTTGAATCTCAATTGCTGCCAGTGCATTCCCAATCTCCAAATCTAAAGCTGTCAGAATCTCTTTTTGATTAAGTGGATGCGAGCTAAGAACCGCAGAGATTACTTGGGTCAGTTCTTCAACCGGTTTATTCAAATCCATTTCAACTTGGAGTGTATGTGTCATCTTTGCCAAGACCTTTCCTCCTCTCTATACGAAAATAAGCCCCTTCCAATTAAGGAATAGGGCTTTCTATAGATTCATCTTATTTGATTATTAATGCTTCTGTACTACGGATCATCAAGTATAAACTTAAATGTACCCTTTCTTTTTGTTTTCTAACGCTAATTGACACGGCTTACATAGCCATCGATCTTCGTAATAGTATACTTTTGTGTTTAAATAGCACTTGCTACAAAAGTAATAAGAGGTTTCATTAGTTTTATTATCTGTAACTTCAGACGCAATTTCAATCCATTCCTCCTCAAAATAAAAACCGTTTTCAGTTTTGATTATATCAACAAAATACGAAAATTCATCTTTGTTGATCTTATTCCAAGCATTTGAGGGTGACGTTCCATATGAAGTCTCGAATAGTTCCGATCCAAATTTATTAAAGAGGAGACATCTGTAATTGAACTCATTAGTAAATTCAATTACAGACAATGTCACACTCAAATCATTTTTATTACAATAACACTCGCCTCTAAATACAACTACTCTATGACATTTTGCACATCTTGCTTTTGGAACCCATTCTTCTTCAAAATCATCATCGCCCTCATATTCTCTGAACAATGTGTATTTAATTGAATTTACCGTGAATTGAAACTTTGATTTTGTTTCATAAAAATCCTGAATTCTAGTTTCATTAGATATTATTAAATCATCTTTATCAAATAGAATAAGCACTAAAGTGTCACCGTCTAAGATAATATCCTTAGCTTCGGCTATGTAACCACTTTTCGTGCTATCTCCTACCCGCCATAGCAATGCTCTCCCAGTCAAACTTGAAAATGATTCAACCATCTCTTTAAGTCCTGCCAACTTTTATCACCAATTTCAAATTTAGATTTCTATGTTTATTTAGCAGTAAGTAATGCTTCATCAATTAGTTTTAATTCCTTCTCATATTTTTCAATGTCCTCGTTATACTGTGCAAGTTGCTTTTCTTTTGCAGCAACTGCATCATTTGCACCAAAAGTTTTTAATTCTTCGATATCTGTTTGGATTTTATTTTTACCTTCATTTGTTGGATTTAATATGTTTGCTAAAATACTTTCTTTAAGTTGTTCTAAACTTCTTTTTGTATCTCCAATATACTTGTTATTGACATTCGCTTTTGTATCGATCACTACATTCTGATCAGTCTTAGAAATTGACGTTATATTAATTGTCTTGCCTTCCACTGATACATCAGCCCCCAATGCTTCAGACAAGGCGCGAGCCGGAACGTTAGCTTTAGAATCAATCACAGCTCCCTTGTCAGATAATTTTTTGCCATCAACAACAATTGTATATTCTCCTGTAACCTTTTTCCCAACAAGCGATTTGACCTGATCCGCAAACGCCCCTGCGGTTGTCGAAAAAACTATTCCTATAATGATACCACCAGCGATATATGCAACTTTATGAGCGAACCTCTTCATCATTCTACCTCCGTATTGGTGCAATTTACCTATTATGATACATTACGGAGACGAAGTTGAGAAGGTTCCGCCCCAGCTTGATACACCAGAAATTCCATGATTGTGGGTTGGTAGGGTGACACTGTGACTATGGTTGTTGAACAAGCGAGTGAGATTATCTATATCTGATTGTAAATTTGTTAATCTCTGTCTCAATCCGCTTACATCATCTATTGCTAGTGTCAATCCACTAGTCTGTCCACTAAAAATCACACGACCATATAGCCTTATGGGATTGCCCGTATTGTTAGATCCCAAGAACAGATTGTTACTGAAAATAGTCAATTGTCCGCTTGAGTCATAAGAGTTAATCTCCCCTACTGATGAACCATTTGTATCCCTAAAAATAATTGCCGCTACTGCTGCATCATCTGTAGTAGCGATTTGGATGCGTACTCTATTCCCAGCATCATATGAACGGAACCCTACACTGTCTTGCTCTATCCGTCTACCGCTTGCTGCCGTACGGATCAATGCCCCAGTAATTGTACCACCATTAATATTTGTACCTGTTACTGTAGATGCGGTAATAGATCCTGAGAAGTTTGCTCCTACAGCCGACATTATCCCTCCTGAAGTAACTGTGAACATCCCATTGCCTACGTTTATTGAGGAACCAACGATGGCCCCGTTTTTAAAGTTGGAGTACTCAATGTTGGCATAGTTGGCGGTTAAGCTATTCGCAATCAAATCGCCCTTCATGTTCAGTCTGAAAGGTGCGCTATTAAATGACGATGCCCCTGCTGCAATACCATTCGTGTTGATCTGTACAATGTCCTCACCATTACCGATCAGCATAGAGACAAAGTTACCGAGTTGACCTATTACTTGCTCCGCTACAACGCCTCTGGCTGTAATGGCAGCACGTATCGATTTCCAGCCATCTGTCGATATCCCTATCCCTTTAGAAGTCAATCTGACTTGTTCCAGAGGATTCGTTTTCTCTTGAGCAAGTATTCCGCCTTCTGGTGGATAGATCAGCTCGGTTTTGCTGTTGTTGATGTCAATGACCGCTTGCTTGGCAAATGATTCAAAGACATCCGTCCGGATCTTCCCGTTTGAAAATAGGTTATTGGTGATATTCTTATTTCGTTCTAGGTCACTGATAATATCATCATAATCTCTCAAGTTCAGATTGGAGATTGTTGGTTCAGCATGCTTATCCATACTATATGGATACTCGGTAAGTTCTGTAATACGAGCCTTCATCCGGTTCATGCCCATGTCCGGGTCGATACACATGACATCATCACCCAAATGAGGCTTGGGTTCGGTGTGATCGATTTTGAACAAGTCTGCCGTGGATATAGTTGCCTCCAGAGAAACAACCTCTTGCTCAAGCAGCGCCTTACGTGTAGCCTTCAGCAAGTCCTCTGCTTCCTCAATATCCTGTTCGATGATCTCTCCATCGTAAAATGGAACCGAATCACTCGCCCAGTACTGTGCAAAGGGAGATATGAGATAATTGACCGCCAGCTTTCCGTTCACAATTGTTCCTGGTACGCTCGACAATAGGATTCTTTCCAGATCCGTCAGCAAGGAAGCATCCATACCGATGAATGTCCGTCCATCCTTCATTTGAGCATACATCCGGGTTACAAGGGATTCGCCTTTGTCCTTGAAGGAACTGGATACAATATTCTTTTTAAGCCGGTACTGCAATCCGTGATCTGATCCAATTCTCTTCTTGAGGTTAATCACAAAATTATCAGGTTCAACTTCACATTCATACATTTCCACAATCCGGTTCAGAGCTTCAAGACATGTCCCCCGCCCAAAATCCTTAACGTCATGTAGATCAAACGTATCGTGGATAACAAATGTGAATCTCCCACCAGTGGCTTTTGTAATCAATTCTGTCAGTTCGTTGAGATGTACGCCATAAGCTTCATCAATATATGACGAGTACGGAAACTTGAAGTCATTCAGTTTGAACATAATGTGGTTGCAATAGATTGAAGCCATCAGCTTCCGACCTTCACGGGACCGGCTCCGGGACTGAATGACATAAAATTGGCCACGTTCGTCTTGAACGTGGCCTTTGATTGCTATTTTTTCGCGGTAATCATCTGAGGTCATTGGGACCATAAATGTTACTTCATAGTCACTGTTAATACGTCTTCTTCGTTGTATCTCTGAACTATCAACCAACGTACCTACACTCCGGATGTTCTTGTCGAATACTTTCATTGTTGGATTAGGCATATTACACCTCAATTAATAAAGGAATTTGTCTCTATGTGTAACACGAATCAGAACGTTTCTACCTGTTTCAGGGTCTGTCCATGTGAGATTGTTTTCCCCAAGGTTTAAATCAAAGAAATCACCTTCAACAAGTAAATGTGAAGCATTCACTCCGTTTTGGGTGATTTTATACGTATTAGCATCAATAATAACTTGATCACCTGGTTTAAATGGTCCTGTGAATTCAAGGAATTCCACATGGTACCTACTCCCCTTGGCGACTGCCCCAAAACCTACATCCATTACAGCCCGTTTGGTAATCTCACGGACAAAATCAGCCTTAGCTCCGGCAGCTACATCCATAACGGCCGCAAATGATATTTCACGGACAAAATCTCCTGCCGCTCCCGCATTGACATCCATAACCGCCGAACCCGTCATTTCCATCGTTGCAGAAGCACCAGCAGATCCTGATATGTCAGCAACTGCCCGGCCAAAGACGAATACGGATATTTGGCGGTTAAAGGCCATGCGGTTAAATCCCCCTCGATTAAACATGGCCTTCCCTCCTTCATTTTTATTCCCTCGACCCAGCCGGCAAAACCGATGTGATTTCATTTAGGCAAACATATTAAGTACCGTCTTTTTGGGAGAGGTGCTATAAACTTTTTCCAGTGTTTACCGAAATAAAGTGTATACCCCATTTATAAAGGAGACTCACACTTTGAAAAAATCATTATTTAAAACAGTGGCTACTCTCGGTATTGGCATGATGATCGGATCAGCAACCCTTGCTGCTGCAGCCCCCTCTACGGTTAATGCCATATTGACCAAATTTTCATTCGCTGTTGATGGCAAGGAACAAAATTTGCAATCTGACACGCTGGTTTATAACGGAAAAACATACTTGCCTATTCGTGATGTTGCAGAAATGACTGGTTACAAATTAATTTATGACAAAGAGCAAAAGAAAATTGAGTTTGAAACTAAAGGGGAATCGTTTTTGAACAACAATTCCTCCACTCCCCCTAGCATTAGCACTACAAACCAACCACAAACCAAGATTTACAATGTAGGCGATGTTGTCAAAACACCTTATTTTGACATTAAAGTTACAGGTGTTAGATATGATAGTAGTTTCAATGACTCACCTGCAGGAGAAGGTGCTACATACGCGATTGTTGAATTCGATGTGTTAGTTAAAAAAGAACCAACAACATTTCCAAAATGGGCTTCCATCCATTTTATTGATATCTATACTTTAGATACTGGAGTCGAGTATATGGGTGGAACAACCGCTTCGGGAAATATTACTGTAAACGAGTGGTCAAGTGTATCTGTTGGTAAGTTGATTAAGCCAGGCGTAAAAGTTTCTGATGTTAAAATTTCTGATCCAATACTTCGCGACAGAAACTACTACACTGTGAAATTCTAATAATCTCAGCGCCTTTTACTTAGCAAAAAAAGTTTGTGCACATAGAAGAACAACACCCCAGCTATAATTGTGGGGTGTTTGTAATTTTTGAGTACTCTTCTGACCACTCCAGAGGGCATAAACTAGCTATCCATTTTTTTTCATGACCACAGATTAATATCGGACTGAATCAATATCAGTTCAGTAAAGCCATAATTATTCTTAATGGATTCGGTAATCATGTTTTTGGAAATGTCAGCAGAACTTAACCCTTTTATTATCCCATCTTCGATTATCTCGCCAAAGAATTTCACAAAAAAATCATAAATAGTGGACGTTGTTTCGTTCCAAATAATCATTGTAGATCCAGCAATCTCTGAATATTTCAACTCATAATTCTCTTTGATAAATCCATCAACAGTCTGCATATTTCCTCACCCTTATCTAAAAGATTTATATTCCATTGTAGCGCTTGTAGGAGAAAAGTTTATCAATACAAGTAATGCAGTGTCGCCTAGAATTGCCCTGAAGTTATTTTGTATATCCAGATTCGCCCTATTCCATAATCCGCCATTCGCCTGATTGTTCAATGCGGCTCCCTGTGCCGATCCTGACCTATAAACCATAGATACAGAGGGTATAAAAGGTTGCGGTAAATCCATTTGAGTGCCTGGTGGAATATTAGACATAGATGACTGGTACACTTGGGCAGTTTGTCCTGTTACAGTAAATGCTGAGTATATACCAGCAGGGAAGTTTTGCGGCGAAGGTGTTGGTGTTATAATAGTCGTATTTCTTTCAGGTAAGGTTCCAGTTACAAACCCAGATTCAGTCCCTATTGTTTTGCCTGCTCTGACATCCCCCGCTACCGCTGTACCATACTCACCTCCTTCACCCTGTAAGATAAAATTTGTGCCATTGTAGACCACCGAATACACAGCGGTTGCCCGGAGTGCATTTGCTTTTAGGAGGCTCCCATCAGGTTTTAAGATATTCCTTAGGCCAAGGCCATTGACATCGAGATGCACATAGCTAGTATTAGTTTCATTTATCATGATGGTGGCTCTTAAACCAGCAACAAGAGCGGTGGGTGCAGGCGTAAGAGTGACTGCATAATTGTATACGCTGGTTTTAGTGGTTATCCCGAATCCATCTCTGTTATTAATGATAGCCTGTGCATCTTGAGCTGCTGTGACTGCTGCGCTACCACGGTCGTATGCTTCTTTTACAGCTTTCTCTGTCGCGGCTACCGACTCGGACGTTCCGTCAGTCTTGCTAGACAACTGCACCTTACCTTTCTGAGTCAGTGATGCATCAGGAATGTCCATCTCGTTGACCAATTGGCGAAGTTCTTCCACATCTTCTCGTGTTGCAACACCCTCATCAATCTTCTCAAAGATGGCATTAATACCTACTCGGCTTACACTTTCATTCCCCAAAGGGAGGGGAAGTTTTAAACGTTTCGTTTCAATTGGCATGATTAATTCCTCCTTTTTGTTGTTATTAGGTCTATACGACTTAGCTTGTAAGTTGTTAAATGGTCTGGAATTAGACATAAAAAAAGCGCTCCGATGTTGGAACGCTTTTTACACTGCTGCTGTGCCGTTGACAACTTCAGTTACAACGACTTTCAGATTAAATAATGGTGGCACTTGATCCAATTTGTAAACATCACTCAGCACAAGACCAACCCACACTTTTACCAAGCCGCTTTCCTTTGTAAATGTCATAGTTACTCACCTCCTCCCATGACTGCTGCCATAACCAAACTCAGCTCAGATACAGCCTGTCTCAATTCAGCATTATCTTTCTGCAACTGAGCAAATCTTTCGTTCGCCAACTCTTCCTCCGTTTTTGGAGCAGGAGAGTACTCATACTCAAAATCCAACGTTTCTGTGTTGTAATAGGTCGTTGCATACATGCCCGGTTTGTAAGGCGCATCCGGTACAGATTCAACTACGTAACCTTCCTTGAAAACGTCAGGTTCTGATTTTTCAATCGCTTCCGGGTCATAGTGTCGTAATGCAACCATCATTAACTTTCTTTTTTTTTCTCCGTGAATAAAAATCATGGTCACCATCTCCTTTAAGGTTGTATCTGCATCTGGTTCGCATATAGTGTGGTTGTCGAATTCAAACAAAGGATCACATTGTTAGGAGGGTCAGACGTAAATTGCATCATCTTCCCGCTGCTTAATCTACCATCTAATTGCGGTTGGGTAGCATGTTTGATAAAAACAGGAAACTCTCCTGACTGAAGCGCACCTGAGAAAGATAAAGTTTTTATAGAATTCAGACGGGCTAGATCGTTGGTGGAAGAGGAATTTTCGGTTGTCAACCCGTTCAATTTGTTGAACATATAGATGAAGTTATTGTAAAAAATTATGTCCGCAACAAAGCTCGCAGCTCCTGAAGAAACTTGCGTGTCCCAAGATTTAACCACAGTCCAAGATAAGCAGTAAATCCTGCCAGCTGTTGAGCTGACGTAAAAACCGCCAACCCCGTTCCCAACTAACCCAGTCCCGCTCAAACCTTCGTCTGACCAAATTGAAATGCTATACTGGCTCGTTGTCGGGGCATTCGGACCTTTTGTCAACCGAATTAAATACGGGCTATTTTGAGAACCTGCAATGAAGTAAATCCAATCACGATAGATAACGATATCCGTGTTTACGGACATCTGGGTCCATCTCCATGTATCTGACGCCGTTGTTGCCGTCGAAGAAAAACTATCATCGATTGCCAGCCTCGCCACGCCTCCGTTAGATGAGGTTACGAAAATAGCTCCATCAGAATCTATTTGTATGTCCATCGGAATGTAACTTCCGGTAGTATAAGCATACCTACGAACAAGCGATCCATCCGAGGTGTATTTGACAATGGACGGATCAGACCATTGAGTGTTGTAAAAGTATAGGCATACTCCCCCGTCTCTTGTTCCAGTTATGGGAATGCCTAAGCTCGAAAGGGTATTCGAAGTACCGACTCCGATGCGCCATATCAATTTCCCGAAATTGTCGTATTTAGCCAGCCAGACATTAGTTAGTTCCAGGTAAACAATGTAATAACCCGATCCGTCTTTGGCTTGGGTTAGTCCCATCGGCACGGTGGTATTCCCGCTTGTATTAGGCGGCAAGATGTTTGTCTTAGGAACCATATCCGTTAGACCCATTTTGGCGTAAGGTATCATATCTCCTGATGCATAACTGACGCGAGTCCCCACCGCTTCGCCGTCATCATTCGTAAACGTTTTTCCGAGCACTACATCAGAGGGCAGTGCATTTCCAGCCCCCCCTTCACCCTGTAAGATAAAATTTGTGCCATTGTAGACCACCGAATAAACCGAATCGACTTTGAACGCCCCGGAAGTCATGGCACCACCGTTTGACTTCAAGACGCTTTTAGGACCAAATCCATTTACATTGATCGTCACTGCTCCAGTATTTGCAGCATTGACTTTGATTGTCACACGTAAGCCAGCAACCAGTGCAGTTGGTGCAGGGGTAGCCGATACGGAATACGCATTGCCAGAATTAGTTGTTATACCGTATCCATCTCTGTTATTGATAATAGCTTGTGCAGCTAGTCCAAGATCATATGCTTTTTTCACAGCACTTGGCGTGGCAGCTTTATCTACATCTTGGCTGTCTGTTGCTTCTGATAGTTGGACATTACCCTTATCTATTAAAGAGGCGTCCTGTGGTGCAGGAATATTGTCCAAACGATTATCCAAGTCCTCAATGTTGGACTTAAATGTGTTAAAGTCATGGGCTGTAAAAAAACGGGCAATCTTCGTGCCTGCCACCCATGATTGTGCCATTCCTTCAAATCCTCTGGTTACACCCGTGAGCGTGTTCCCCGTCTTGCCTGTGTAAAGTATTGTTTCAGCATTTTCATTAGCCGGATCAATAACCAGCTCATTCGGAGCATCCGGCAAAACAGAACCATCCAGTACAGTTATGCTGGTTTGCGTATCATCTATTGCAGCAACCAATTCGGTTTGTCTACTATTGGCCGTTGCTGGGTACATGGTTTTTAGCAAAACTCATCCCTCCTTAACTCAAACTTAAACGAATCTCAACCTGACTTGTTAGGAATTTAAAAATGTCGTTTGTTAAAATGCTTCTCGGATTTTCTAGTTCACCATAGTAATAAAGATTCCCGCCAGTTGCTGCATCCCGCAAGGCGAAGTGTGTAACCACGCCCCAATTCCCTGATGCTACATCAAATGGTACGTCCGCCGAAGATCTAATGACCAGTTTTTGGATATCACTTTGCAACCCGGTTTTAGGATGGAACTCCCTGACTGTAGCCTGTACAGGAGCATCAAAGGATACGGTTTTTCGACCATATGCCCCACCACTCACTTCCTGCCCTGTATCGTTAAAGGTGGGATTAGAGGTGTACAGACCCACATAAAGTTGATCTGGAAAAACAAACTTTTCCCCTCGCGCTGTTGTATTAAGAATTTTCGTTGCTAAATACTTGCCGATATTCGCCAAGACGTTCACCCCTCTATCAAATATTCATTTTGAAGCCTAAAATGTGTAATTGTGTTTGAGCCAGTGTTGGTCAGAACGATGACAGGGCTTGCCCGTTCGTCTCCCAAAGAATTCACTTTTAGTGTTTCTGGTGACCGGGTGATTGTTTCTTCCAACATATTTTCATCGCTTTCCGGAAAGGGATGTTTGCCCATTTTGATTGGAATTGTCAGTTCCCCATCAAAAATAATCTTTTCAATATCCATCGTCCCAGCATACCTTCCGATATATCTTCTGCCTGGAATATCCTCAAACGTGAGTACAATGTCCCCTTTTTTGATATTAAAAAGAGCCGCCACTTGGGCGACTCTTCTGTGATAGTCAAGGGTAGCATCGTCTGCCATAACGATACACTCCAGATTAATTACTCTTGGACCGTAGGTGCTACCAAAATCGATCTCTCCATCCCGTCCTGCAATTTCAAGACTGTAGTCCCTCGTCGGTGGCAACACCGGGATGTTGTGCTTCTTCAGGCCAAGCCCAATCTCTCGAAAAGACTTTCCGTCAGCAGTAGCATTGATCATTATCCCTTACCTCCTCTTGCCTGCATCCTCCGCATCAAATTATCGCGCTCGCTCCAGAAGACCTTCGCGGTCGATTCATCCGCGATATAAGTATCTCCTGATTTAATTACGAATTGATTGCTGGTTCTCTCCGGATTTACTCCGTTTGAACCTTGAGGAACTGAGAATTCAGGCATTGTGAAGTCTAGTCTGTGCATACGTAGATTCAGGAGATTAAACAATGAGTCCTGTTGTCGATCGTTAAGAATAGCCTCTCCAGCATGAGCGATAACTGGATCAGCCGCACCACGAGGACCTTTGACTACTCCCCCTTCACTAAAATGCTGGAGTTTGCCTGTATCTTTATCGATTCCATATTTCTTGCGAATAGCATCGTTTTGTTCTTTCAGAAGTCGCATAGTTTCAGCATCACCACGAGCTTTAGCTGCATCCCACGCATCCTTGTTAGCGTTATATGTGTACAGATCAATTTCCTTTTGATATGAAGAGTCCTTCGAAGCGGTTCCTGGAGCCAAAGCTCCCCCAGAGACAACAGTAACTCCAAGTGAAGCACTTGCCGCAGCAATCTGATCAAGACGGCTCTGGTACTCCAAAACAAATGCATCAAGCATTCCGAGGATCGTTTCGTTCTTCTCGCTCTCCTTCAGTACCTGAATGTTTTTCAGGTTTTCAGCAGATAGTTCAGTATTTGAAGAAAATTCATCAAAGGCTGCTGACAGATTATCGTAATTTGATTTAGCATCTTGGATTTTATCGTCAAAATCTTTTTCGCGAGTTGTTTTTTCCTCTTGCAATGCCGTTTTCTGATCCTCAAGCGCTTGTTTCGCAAGCTTGCGCCCGTGTTCACGATCCATATCCTCGATATCCTTCTGTACCTGTTTCCGCTCTTCAATACCTTCTGGTCCAACAGCGGACTGAAGTTTTTCCAGACGTGCTACTTTCTCCGCACGCAATCTCTCATAGTCATCCTGATCGTTACTTCGCTCCATGGCTTGAATCAGATCATCAATGGCTTTGATTTTGGCCTCTTGAGCCGAGGTGAAAGCATCCTTCTCTGCCTGGATACGTTTAATCTCCTCATCCCTCGCATTGTCCAGTAACTTTTTCTGCTTGGTTACCGATTCGGATACAGCTTTGGTCATTTCGTCCATGAGTTTTTTCTTTAGATCGTAGACCTTTTCATCTGCATCCATCCGTTGATCGCTTCCTACCAGGTAAGAAGCTTGAAGTTTCATATACTCGGAAAGTTCTTGTTCGGTAGTCATTTCACCGATCGCCTTCAAGTGATTAATTCGTTTCTCAGCAGCAGAATAGTACTCCTTATCCAGATCATTACGCTGCTTATATATTTTCTGTTCTAGATCCCATAGCTGTTCAGAAGACATCGTCTTATCAGCTTGCATCTTCAGAAACTCTTGAAGCTCCCACTTCATGATGTCAACTTTTTGAGCACCGGACATTTCCATCTTCGTAGCTTCTTTGTTAATCCACTTTTCCGAGTACTCGTACCTAGACGAAATCAGTTTCTTGGAAGTATCTTGATACATTTTCTCTGCTTCAGCTCGTTGTTCTGCTTTTAGCGTGGTGTCGTTTCGCATCCGGTTGTAAGCCTCGGCCTGCATTTGATAAATCTCAACCTCAGACTTACCTTGACGTTCCATCTGATCCGTTTGTTTATCAATCCAATTGGTTGAATTTTTAAATTTCAGATCCGTAACCTTGTTCGTCAAGTCATACACTTGTTTAGCTGATTCAACACGCTGTTCCTCAGTTAGGGCCGTATTTTTGAGTTGTCCCTGATAAAACTGAAGCTGCGTCTTGGTCATTTCCATCTCGGAACGGCCTTGTTGACGCATGCGTTCAACACGAGCTTCCATATTGGCCTGTGCGGTATCAAATTGGTCGCTGGCATACTGATCCTTCATGTCTTCTTTCTCGGACTGCACATCCCCGATTTTCTCAGTCAGGCTTCGCCGCTTATTAGTCAACTCATCTGATTTCAGCCCGGATTGTTCGATCATCTGACGCTGCTCCTGCATCAGTTTCTGTATTTCAGTTTTGAGTTTCAATTGAAGCTCGTATTCTGCTTTGTACTCTTGGGAGTCTTTCTTCATGTTCTTCTGCCGTGCTTCGGATTGTTTTAAAGACAACTCTTTGTCAGAGATTTTCATATCTTTGATTCCGAGTTTACTCTCCAGTTCTGAAACATCAATATTATAAAGTTCATCACTAATCCGAAGCAGTTCGCTATCAGCGGTATTTTTTGCATCCTTCAATTGCTTCTGTGTAGGTTGTGTTGTACTGGACTTTTGTGGAGAATAATCAGCCAATACTTTATCTACATACCCTACATCTCCGTATCCGTCACCAGCATAAACTTTGTCATACTTAGCAGAGTAAGCTTTCATATCCGCTAAATTGTATCCACCTGATTTTTTAAACCAGTCAATGATACCAGCGCCCATGTTGTATCCGCCAAGAGCCATGGCGACATCCCCACCTGATTTCTTCAGTAGGTCTGATAACATCTTCGTACCTGCATCTATACTTTGTTTAACAGTTGAATTGTTCATGCCATTGACTTGCATGACATTGGTAATTCCTTTGGCTCCGAACGAGGATTCGCGTTGAATCACAGCCGCAACAAGATGTGGGTCAACATTAAATTGATTGGCAGCAGCATTAATCTCAGAAGCGTATTTACCGGCATATGCCACTCCACCAGAGGTTGTTTGGGAACTAGTGGATGTCGGGTAGGCAGCATCTGTCGAAAGCCCAGGAATACGAGTTGCACCATTGTACTTAGGCCCCCAATAGCTATTGTTTAAATCCGAAACTTTTAGTCCGGACTCCCCCATTTGGATAAACTTGCTGTCCCCCATGTAAATCCCAACGTGAGAGTTGTCCTTACCATTCGTATTAAAGAAGACAAGGTCTCCAACTTGAAGATTTTTCTTTGATACCGCAGTCCCCGCTTTAGCTTGTTGAGCTGCCGTACGCGGTACCTGTACTCCGATCGTTTCAAACATCTCCTGCACAAACTGAGAACAGTCTGAATAGGCTCGCTGTTTGAAGTCATCAAACGAACCGGTAAATTCTCCGTCTATTTGCTTGTATCTCATTACACCAGAGTTAGCCAGGTTAACGGCAGTAGTCAGCATTCTTGTTATGTCTGAAGAAGGCCCACCGCTTGTCGTTATCTCCGTTTGAGAGGACACGAGTTGAGATGGATCATTGTATCCTTGTTCGTAAAGTTTTTGTTCCTCCAGTAATGCTTTACGYTTCTCAGCGAGTATATCAAGGTATTCTTTGGACGACTTCGCAACTCTTTTCTGTTGTGAATCCAATTTTTCCAATGACTTGTTGTAGCCTTCAATCGCTTTCTGTAAGTCCGTCATAATTTCTACGGTTTCTTTTTTGGCCTTGTTATTGTCTTCTACCCCGTAAGTGTCATCTTCCAGAAGCTTAGTCATGGCTTCGATCTGTTCGTTGCTTAGCTGTAGTTGACCGGCATATTTCTTAACGACTTCATTTAACTCATTAAGTTTTTGTTTTTTAGCTTCGAGTTGCTCATTGGCCTTTTGTTGAAGAAAATTAGCTATGCCTTGATTCATAAGCTGCGTGCTATTTAATTCAGAAGCATTTTTCTTCTGTTCTTCGGTGATTTCTTTTTCAATATCTTTAATTTTCTCGCGTGCTTCGGCGAAGGTTGAGATAGACTCAAACTCTTGGCCATAAAATTGAATTCGTTTTAAACTTTCCATCGCAACGCTTCGTGTTGAATCCCTCTCAGCTTTCAGATCATCAATAGCTTTCTTTATCTTCGCTTGCCGCAATTTTTCTAGAATTTGACCTTCAAATATCCATCCATCCGTTGTCTTCCGGATCTGGGAAGCCAATTCAGGGTATTTTAGAATCAAGTCTGCCACAGAAGATGCACTTAATGATTGTCCTTTGGAGAGCGTGTCTGCAACTT
This sequence comes from Paenibacillus sp. 10L310, assembly GCF_056395745.1. NCBI lineage: Bacteria > Bacillati > Bacillota > Bacilli > Caryophanales > Paenibacillaceae > Paenibacillus > Paenibacillus sp. 10L310. Next base: position 231,844 of record NZ_JBFTKC010000003.1, read on the forward strand.
GGTTCAGCTCAGAAACTGAAGAAATACTTGCTTGAACGGACTCTCTCAAAGCTTTCGTCTGCTCAACCAGTTTTTCAGTCAATTCTTCAATCGTATCCGATGCCTTCCCGTTTATCCCCGCTAAAGCATCCGTTTCCTTTTGGGCTTCGACAGATTCTACGGTCATTTGTTGCATTTGGACATTTGCATCACTTATTGAAGCTTCCAACTCACGATTTTTCGTCTCTAAAGAATCAAGTTTATTTTGTAAATTCTCCAGTTCATTGGATGATTCATCCACACTTTTGAAACTGAAAATGTTCTTCATAAATTCTACGCCGCCTGCGATCAAACTATTTTCAAGAGACTCTATCTTCTCCTTCGTTTTTTCAATGACAGCGATATTTTCATTCATTTGGTCTTGTAGACCGCTTCTTTGATCTTCCAATACAGCCTTTCTAGCTTCTCGTTGCTTGTCAATCAACGTATTAAGAGCAGAGATCTGTATTTGAGTTGCCTCGTCTGTAAACCCTGCAGCTTCAAGTTGAGCTAGTCCTTCTTTTCCTATAGTCATCGCAAGCGCTTTAGATATTTCTTCCAGTTGGCGTTTTGCTTGCTCCTGTTTACTCGTGGATAGTGTTCCACCATCAATCATCGCTTTTAAGGAATTGTGTGCATTGACCATCTTAGGCAACAAGTCAATCTGCCTTTGATACTGGCTAATCATTTGTTGACTCGCAGAATCATTGTCCTTCATCATTTGAACCCGATCACGTTCTGCTTTTTCTGCTTCCCCACTCTTCATTGCGAAAATAGCAATAGCACCTACCAACAGAGAAAGTCCAGCAGTTGTTGCCGCCATAGTAACGGTAGCCGCCGCCTGCGCCCTGCTCAATGCACCGGTTGCTACCGTTGCCGTGGTAGTAGCTACAGCTTGCGCTTCTCTTGCAGCAGTTTGCTGAACTGTGGAGATGGTTACGCCTTCGCTTGAAACGATGTTCACAGTATTTGCAGCTGAATTAGCAGCTGTTACAGCTGTGCTGGCAACCGTCGAAACCGTTTGTTGCGCTTTAGCAGCGTTTAAAACTTGAATAGCCGCTATAACGGATGCAATAGGTCCGCTAAGGGCTTTGTACGCCAACAGCAGACCGCTTAATCCAGCAGCGGCAGCATATACACCTGTAGGTATTTTTGTCAATCCAATTAGCAATTGGTCAATTCCATCCAACACATCTTTAATCATCTGACGCAATCCATCTTCGCCAGCTGTGTTAAAGATTTCAAGCAGTGAAGTTCTGGTCTGAGCTGCCTTACGCTGGATTGTGTCCATTTGAACAGTCAAATACTGCATCGTAGAGCCGGATGAGCCAATAGAAGCAGCAGTACCCAGCAAGATATCTCCAACGTTAAGTGAAGCGGCCAGTTTTGCATATTGATAAACACCACGAGAGATATCTGCATATGACTGAGTTAGGTCGTAGTTCTTGTCTGTCACCTGGATGGAGAGGTCCAATAGAATATCTTCAGCTTTACGCCATTGTTCGACGCCATCGACAACCTCTTTGGTTTTGACACCAAGACGCTCAATTTCATCCACGGCTTTATCTGTCCGGATTGTACCCAGAACCGTTTTCCACATGTTACCCAAATTTTCCCCGGATAAGGCTGTATTCCTCACACCGGAGGAGATCAGCCCGTTCATTACGTCGAACGATACGCCTGTTTCCGCGGCTATCTTACCAGTACGTTGGAAGGCAGCTCCCAGGTCACGGGCTGGAGCCATCGTATCATGTGCAACTTTAGACCAAGAGTCCAAAACCCGGTTACCTATTACCATGGCATCATTCGCATTACTGATGTGTACACCATACTGAGACATAACGGATTCCATAGATTTGGTTGCGTCTTCGAGTTCCACCATATCTACCGTTGACAACTTTGTAGACTGACGGACAAGCTCCTGAACCACATTAACATCCTTGTACATCCTGCCCCAAAGCCGCGCCGATTCGGTTACATCCAATATGTTTGATCCAAGTTCGTGAGCAGTTTGGATAAAGGCTTTTGTCTCACGGTTTAGCTTTTGTGTATCCATAACCATCTTGTTGGTGCCATCTTCGAAATGCACAAAATAATGCTCATTGGTCTGCACGTAACCGGCCATGTTTGATTCGATGTCAACCAATCCTTCTTTCATGGCCTGGGTGACTTCGTGCATCGCTTTGTACATCGTATGGAAGACAACGGCATGTGAAGCCATGTCTCCTATTCTACCAATCCAACTTTTAGAGACAGCATCCATTGTGGACCCCATCCGTTTGGTTTGCTGTTCAGTTTGTGACAAGGCTTGTCTGATCCGTTGTTCCTCTTGTAACACTTTTTCCCTGAGAGCTTCCTCTTTACGTTGTCGCTCAGTCAAGGCCATGCGAATCTTCTGTTCCTCTTGTAGTACGCGCTCTCTCGTCCGGTCATCCGTTCCTGTCCCCGTTGCCTTTGCTGCCTCCTGCCCGGTCTTAACAGAACGATTCTGAAGAATCTGCATCTTTTGTTGATGTTCACGTTCGGATTGCTCAATCTGTTGATTACGCCCTTTGATCAAGGCTTGCTGAGCCTGCATTTTAGCATCAATCAAGCGATTAGTTTGCTCCAACTGTTGAGCCCTCGCACCAAGCAAGGCAGTTTGAGCAAGTTTTTGCTTATGTTGAGCTTCAACTTCAGCGAGTATCTTTTGGCGGCGTTGATCCGCAGTTAAGGCCATCTTATCCATTGCTGATGATATATTCTTGTATGACTTCTCAGCGGATGATAACTCAGCATTCAGCGCCTTGAACGCATCAGCATTACCTTTAGCACCCGTATCAATGTTTTTAAATGATTGTAGCACTGTACCAGTGTCTAGTTTTATCCGCGCAGCAACGACATCTCTATTTGTACCCTCTGCCATATTGCCTCCTTCCTACCTTGGTTGGAAGAAACCAAGATCAGATAAGTATTTTGCTTTCTTCGGCTTTTTGTTTTCAACCGAACCTCCATGAAGAGTGATTTCAAATTCACGGGAGCGCTGTTTTTCATTCATCAGTGCTCGGATTTTAGGTATGGTCATATTAAGCCACTCTGTATCAGATATACCGTTGCTGATACAGAGTGCCCATAGACCCATCCAGTCCGTTCCTGGTTGATCTACTTCACCATCCTCAGAATACTCATCATCGTCATCGGAATCAGGATCTGGAGGAAAAGACTCCTTATAGAAATCGGTCCAAAACATCATCCAATGCCTGGATGCCCTCCATGTCCACTTGTTCATACTCTTCATCCGTTAGGCCCTCAACAAAAATCAGATCGAAGGCTTTTTGATAGGCCTGCTCAATAGCCGGACAGTCAATAGCAGGGATATCCTGCTCACCAACTTGCGTTGCTTCAATAGGATCACGTCCAATTACATAGCTGAAGCGAATACCCCCGAGGTTCTTCGCATGCTGCCGTACTTCCCGGATCAATTTTATTGTCCCGATTTGGATAGTCTTATGGATACCTTCAGCCAGACGTACGGTGCTGCCAAAGTTTAAAGTCTGGTCCAATGTTTTCTCTTCTTGGGTTTCAACTGCTTGTTCTACTTCGCTCATGTTCATTCTCCTTTTAATTGAAAAGTGGTTTTTACCAAAAAAGAACCCCACCGATTACCGGCAGGGTTGTGTGTGATAGTTTAAATTCCGAACTTGATAGTCATTGCATGACCATTCGGGTTATCTGGTGTGCGTTCAGGCTCCATGACTTGCAAATCCATGGTGGAAGTATTAGCTTTTTTACGTTCTTGGGATACGTCAAGCGTACCACCGCCCAAGGCTTTGTAAATGGTGAGCTGGCATTGAATCTCATTGTTCGTTTTGTCATCGATCAGTTTGAATCTGTGCGTGAATTTGAACGCTGTTGGACGACGAGTTCCATCGAATGAAGTTTCCGTGCCCTGGTTAGACCACTTGTAGGTAACAAGCAGTTCTTTATCATTATTTGCCGTGGTAGATTCAATCACTCCCTCAGCAGTGATTGTGTATTGTTGATCAGTCGGCGTTGATGCCACACGGGTAAGTTGAGTCAATGCATCTGTATCCGGGTCCTTGACATAGACTTCGTCACTATCCGCTACCAAGGTTTCTCCGAAGGCCAGTTTGTATTCGCCATTCTTCAGAAAAGCTGTTTCTGTTTCGTCAAACACAATTTCTTTCTTCTCTGTTTTACCACCTTGAGACATATCAGCGATTGCCGCAGAGTAACGTGGCACTTCAATACTGACTTTGTCTTGTAGATCCCCTGCTGTGTAGTGGAATGCATATCCACTGTCGCCGCCCATGACCGCCTGCCAGTCAAATTGCAGTTGTAACGTAACCTTTGTTACCTTGTCCTCAACATACTTAATTGTGTTATCCAAATTACGGGCTACGATTGTTCCTACGCCATCAAAAACGAGTGGTCTCATATTTATCCTCCTTGGGTATGAAGTTGATTACACAAGCTCCCAGAGCCGTGCATCAATCTCTTCAATTCGTTTGTATTCCTTCGTGTTTTCATATCCTTCAACCGGTTCCTTGCCATCCATCAATCCGAGTTTTTGTGCAAGACGAATCTTTTCTCGGATCAACTTCTCTAGCTCAGGAAATTCTTCCTTAAGTTCCGGCTTGTTATCTGTTACTTCAGTTTGTTTTTCAGACATATCCTCACCTCAATTCATCCGGAGATAGTCAACATCAAATATTGCCTTATACCCTTTGACACCTTGTATACCCGTTGCAAAATCAGCATCGTACGTCAGTACACATAGGTATGTCGCCCAACCTGGCATCGTTATCCGTTTATCGTGTAAGATACGAAACGCTCTTTCAAAGAGCAGCTTTGCTGCATAACCAGTACCAGCATAAAAATCTAAGCAAAACTTTCCTTCGAAGACTAATTGATTTGGAGAAAAGCGCCCTGGCATCACATATTGGCAGATATGCGGAACAGTTTCATGACTTACGACGATTTCGGGTTCCATTCCTTTTGTAAATCTCTTCACGATCTCCTTTGAAGGAGATGAAGAATTAAGATTAAGCATTTCCATGAGTTCAGCGTCACCTTTAAGCGCATGCTGCACAGCATCTAACAATTCCAAACTCAATTCTTCACCTCCCGGAAGTATCGGTGGTATGGAAATTCCGTAATGACACGACTAATCCCGTTTAATATCCGATCACGATTGGATTCAAGAGCTATACGCATGAAATAAGTAGGAGGAGTGGCTTTGAACGAAGGATCAAGGTCCCCACGTTCTGCCAACTCCTCCAAATCCACACCTGCGTATCCGCCTTTGGACTTTTTAATTGTGCCGTCGATAGCTCGGTAAGTACCTCTCCCCCGACCTACAACTACTCGGCTACCCTTTGACCTCAATTTGTTCCACGCCTCACTGTTCATATAACTGATCAAACCGGGGTTTTGGCTCGGTCCTGCCATAAGTGAGCCTTTACCGAATTGTTCAAGCCACGCTTGCCAGTAATCAGCGGTGATGTCTCCTGAAATCATTTGGTTCGCTAGCACGATCATTTGCATCTCCAGCCGCTCACGGACAGCAGGGTAGTATCGAATGCCGGTCTTCGCAGTAAGTAATACGATTTTCGTTAGACCTGTGATTTCAACCGCCAACTTGTTTTCCAAGTCCTTCGCTGCACGTTCTGCATCGTACCCGGTAATCATCGCCTGTCCTCGCACAACTGAATATGTAGAAGATTCGGATACTTGATCCGATCCACCACATCCACTTGATATTTCTTACCAGCAATCACGATGCGGTCTGGACTTACCAATTCCGGATCACTCGGTTCCCTGACATCAACACTGGTATGCAAAAGAATAACCAGCGAAGTTGTAGATAGAAGACCAGGGTCTTCTTGTTTGAGTTGTGCAGAGACATGTTGAGCAAACCCAACAACTTCTGTAACAACAGAAGTAAACTCAGGTTTTCCCTTGGGATTGTCATTCATATCGAACTCCTGCATGTATCGTTGAACTTCCGTTATAACGTTCGTTTTAATCAAGGAGCAGTATTTGTCTTTGGTTGCGGTGAAACGGAGAGTTTGAACAAAGAATATCATATCATTCTGCACAACATCCCCAGGTAATACAGGCGACTTAGGAGCAAAAAGGCCGTTGTACATATACTCTTTACCAAGAACCGTAGTCGCCTTTGTTTCTCGGGACAGAATGACTTTATCCGGTTCCCCATTTACAGTACAAGGAGAATGTCTATGAGCGAAATCTTTAAACATTAGAAGCGCGCCTTTCCTTCTCCCTCGTGGGACCAGACAACATAAATAATGGAGCATCCATGGTTTCTTGAACGGTGGAAATTAATCCAATGAACTCATTAGCCTCATCAACTAATTGCGATGCACGTTTCTCCCAATTAACTGCCTGATTTTCGAAAGAAAAATCAAAATCTTTCATTGTTTTTTTGATTCTGGCAGCCATAGATGGAGCAAGTATAGCAGCAACCATACAAATAGCTGCTGCATATACATAGGCTTGATCATCACCAGTCAAATCAGCGTAATCTGGAACTGCCTTTATAATCCTCGCTTCACCGATTGGCAAAACAGAAATAGCGTCTATGTCGGAGTCAGGTATTACATCCTCACCAACGCCTAGGCGCCCTCTCACTTCTTCGTGATATGTTTCAGTTGTCAGTATCTTATTGACCATCGGCTTCACCGCTAGTGGTGGAAATTGCCTCTTTCAATTCTTCGATACTCATTTTGGTGTAACCTTGGATCTTCAAGTCCTTTGCAGTTGATTTAAGATCTTTCAGTTCATCGTCCGAATCGTCCTTATGCAAATCGGATTTCAGTTCAGCAATCTCAGCCAAAAGATCCGCTTCGCGCTTCTTCGATTCGTCCAATTCTGCTTGAAGTTTTTGCTCGCGTTCCGAGGGAGTGTCCGTAGAATTCACATCTCCCTCAATGATTTCAGCTAACAACTTTCCGGTTGCCGCATTGCGAACTTGCCTTTTAGCAATCTCAATAAGTCCATCAGGGGCATCTTTTACGATGTCCCCCGCATTGTATTCCCCAACAGCATCAACCAAAACTTTTACGATCGTCATAGGTCATCCCTCCCTTACGCCACTGTAGCAAAGATATGCCAGTTGACGTATTTCATACGCGGCAGCACTGTTGCGCCGTTGATTACTTGCCATTGGTCAGGGTCACCTTGAATCAGTTTAGCAAGCGCGAATTTGCCAGTGTGACCAGTGAAGATGTCTTCGTAGTTATTAGGACTGGTCACTAGGTCCATGATAGAACCTGTCATGCCTTGACCAATGATGATTACGGCGTTGTCAGGGATGAATGGGTAGAATGTTCCTTTATTGTCAATGTATCCACCATCGTACACTTCGTATTGAAGCCCATTCAGGTTTTGACTGACGATTTCCGAAAGCGAACCATCCGTAACAATATCTTTACCGTAAGTGAATTTAATCAGATCACGGATCTTTTCATTCTGTTTTAGGTACGTATCCACTTTCTTGTTAGCCACAACTTTAACGCCTCTCGCCCCGCTTCCCCGGAATCTAAGTAGCCATTCATCCAGATTTTTTAACGGATCGGCAGTTGCTGTATTATTCCACAGGATATCAGCCGTAGGCTTGTTATTTGCAGGAACGCCATAGTCGATTTTCCGAGAAGGTTTATTGGCTGTCGCTGGAATAACAAGCCCACCCGTCAGCGCCTGCCACCGCATCCACTCGAAACGAGTTTCAAGGCGTTGATTAAGGTTAACCATTTGGTCGATCATGTACTCCTCGCCCCATTTTTGTTCAAGGCTCGTACCTGGCTTGCGAAGAATAGCAATCTTTTCACGGTCAATTATCGCCTTTTCGCGCCATTCCTGGTTGGTGAAGTTCATTTGCTTCACAACAGGTGCTGCGTGAATAGGTGATGGATCGTTCAACCCGGTTGGCGGTGTCATGCCTGTATCGTCATAGGTGATGTCATATTCAATTGTCAGCCCAAGTTCTGGTTTGAAATCAACTCCATTGGTAAGGATCTGAGCACCTCGAAAGCTGTTGATATCCGTCCGAATGTTCCGAACGACTTCCGTAAGGAAGTATGGGTCAAGTACGTTTGCCATTTATGTTGTTCCCCCTTATACAAAGTAGCAAAGCTTCAGCGCTGTTTTAGCCGCTGTATCAATGCCTGTAATTTTAGATTCAGTGAAAATACCAGCAATCCACGCAGAAGCACCGATATCGGTAAGTGTAGTATCCTGATCATTGTCCAAAATGCAAACAGCGACTTGCGAACCGTCAGATGCTGAGGATAGATAAGGAACAAATTTGTTGGTAACTGTAACCCTCCCAAGGACAGTTCCTTTCTTGATTACTCCACTCCCTTGGGCAAGCAACACCCCGCCAGGAATCCGTGCTTGTAGATCGGTGGAAGCAAGAACTTCTACAAATTCCTGCGTATTAATCTGACCCGGTCCCGGTGCGCCGTTATATTGAGATCCAATCATATTACTTATCCTCCTTCAGCAGATTACTTCTGCCGGTATTTTTGAGGGCAGCTATAGCATCAGCTCTAGCCGCTTCTTTTGCCTCTGTTTGGAGTTGTTCTGGTGTCTTTTGACCAGCAGCCTGCACGTTAGTTGGCGCTGTTCCATTAGCAGCTCCTGCAGGAAGATCAGGGTTATCACCCTCGGTATGACGACCACCGCCACCCAATGCAACTTGTGCCTGAGCTTCGTAAGTCGCGCCGATTTTTTCAATCTCAGATACTGGCAAATGGGACAGCATAGCTTTCATAGTTTCCGTATTAAACGCTTCTCCCAACGCACGTACACCAGCTCCACAAGTTTGCTCCGTAACCTTTGTCTTGTAGACTGCACCATCAGCAGCCTGAGCGCTCAGTGTAGCCAACTTAGCAGTAATGTCCGCATCATTTTCAACGCCCAACGCAGCGCGGACTTGTCCGAGTACACTATTTGCAGCAGTCAGTGCGATTGTTTGAGTTTGCGCTGCTGCCAAAGTAGCCTTTTGTTCTTCTGTCACAGTATCATCTCCTTCGGCCTGTGTTTTGGCCTGTTCTAATGTTTGGTGCTGTTTGGATACAAAAGCATTCATACCGCCTTTATTGCTAAAAAAATAAAAGACGCGTCCATCGCCATACAGCGACTTCGCATCTAGAGGAAGTGGTTCATATTCAGTTTGCTGTTGGACCTCATTATCTTCTTGAATCTTTGACGAGAGGGAACCACGCGTGATGCCAGCTCCCTCATAACCTCCATCGAATACGATTGAGTTTTCCATGATGTAACCTTCATCAGCAAGAACAAGACATTCCTTGCCATCGTATTCCAATCCCCTGATATGCGTACAATCAGGATTACGATAGTAATCCCCACCACAAACGCTACAGTTATGCTTCGTGGATATAAAGCCAGCTGATGTGTCGAAGATCGTACCCGCATCAATACCGGTAGCCAATTGGTCCGTGGATATCCCATTTGCTTCAAGACCCTTAGCCATGTAATGGTCACCGTATAGCTCCAGTTCTCCATTCTCCTCAACAATACGGCTGTCGAAGGTTCTGCCATATGGGAAAGAGAGTGATTCCCACTTTTGCCATGGGTGGTCCACTAGCAGTGCCACACCTTCTTTAACCTGATCAGCCATCTTACGAAGAAAGTTTGGAGTTATTTTCATTTTGTACTTATCAATCCTCTTCGTTCCGATGATCCTTGCCTGGAACACATGGACTTGTTCTTCGGTGAGGGGGACAAGTGCCTTCTGATTAATCTTCGACAGTTGCTCTGCAGACGGTTTTGCCATTTGGTTTTTCACCTCCTTGATATAGTAAACTTGCCAACTCACTCATTCTGTGGAGTGACAGGAGGCTGCGTTTGTGCAACAAAGCGTTTATTCTCCAGTTCTACAACTAGCTCAAGCGGAATGTTAGGATCAAGCCCCATGATCCATCTAGCCTCTGTAGCGGCTTCCTTAGACGTGATGTAACGTTCTTTTTCTGCGAGCACATAGTTGTTCAGTTTCGCTCTTAAATCTCGTTCTCGTTCCATCTCAGAACGCAAATCAATCGGAGCATAATCTGCTTCGACAAGCGTCTGAACACCACGAACTCTAGCGGACATAGAAAAAGCCCGCTTCCAGAAACGTTTGGTCACGTTCCGGGCGGACTCTACAGACTTGATATAAATTTGTGTATCCACGGAGCTGTATGTCTCAGTGGAACCTTGATGCCTGGACAGTAATGTGAGCAGTGTTTTTAATCCCGTCGCCATCTGCGTATCGATAATATCGATCAATTTCTTGATATCAATCATCGGGCCAGCATTACCACCCTTGAGATATTCAACTTTCACACTATCCCAATGTATCATGGCATCGTCTGGATTCAAGGAGTTGAAATGTCCCATTAGTTCGTTCATGCGTTCTGTTAACCACTTCTGCTGACCTTCAGGATTATTCTTATATTGATTAGGCATGTTTTTTAATAAAACTTCCTCAACCACGGATATATCCAGCCTTGGGTATCCCTGATTGTGAACAACCGCCTTCAAGTCCTGCAAAACCTGTAGATGAAAAAAAACCGCTTGAAGCACCGGTAGGATTGGCGTCCGTCCGTAGGGATCATCGATCATCGGATCGAACTCTTCATAAATGAATGTTGGTGTATCAATTTTCTTGTACTGACCAAACCATTCTTCGCCAGCACGAGGACGTGGATTCTTGATGTATTGCCAAGGAACAAGTCGATTGGTTCCTTCTTCTCTCCTGAACCAAATTGTCGCAGGGTCAACAGGTACGATATCAATCACATCGTTACAGCGCTCGTTCAAAACTACTTCACCAGCACAAGCACCCCGTACCATGATCATCATCCGCTGAATCGTATCAAGCTTGTCCAGCGACCTTCCATGCTGATAACCAGGTGAGGGAAGTGGGGAATCCAGTAAGTTCTTGATTGCATCTAACGATCTCTGCCCATTCTTATCGTCACTACCACTCTGCTTCTTTGCTGTAAATGTAAGTGGCGTGTCTCCCATACGCAGAAAGTTGTAGAGCGCATGCGAAATATCAGGATGAACAGACACAAGAATTTCAAGTAATTCCTCCGCTGTATGATTCTGCAGCTTGGTCAGATCGATATTATGGGCACTCTGGTACTTTTTCGGGAGCCAATTGAATATATCCCATCCGTTTGACGATCTTGGTGAGGTCATCCTACCAAAACCCATCATCTGACGCTTTACAGCAGTCGGAAGAACCGAATTCGCAAATGAATAAATGGCTTTATGATACCATTTCAAAGTTTCACCTCCAGACATAAAAATAGAAGGCAGGAAAAGTTTCCTTACCTTCTACATTTCTTCATACTTCTATGGATTTATAATATCATCGACTTACTATAATATTACTACGGATTTTTAATACTCTTCCTACATTCATCATCATTTTCAACTGCAAATAAAGCAAAGCAGCACCTTAAAGGTTTTTCTGTGTATCAAGGTAAAATATTTGGCTTCAGCCTAGAAGTCAAATATTTAATCTTTAGGACTCGGTAATAAAGAACTAAGTGGCAATTTTCCCTCCAGTACAAGATCAACCTTTTCGGGATCAATAACTTCATCCATTGTCTAACAGTTCATTCATTAAGTGTTCATTTATCTGTTCAATAACATATTCAAATGAGCATAGTTTCTTTGCAGCGTTAAATTTGGAAGAAAAAGTGTTATCTCTACCGTGGAAAATTGGATTTCTTTCATTATAAAGTTCATCACAGAAGTAGCAAAGTAAGTCTTGATCCAAAACCTTCCCAAACTCTGATTGTTTGAGAAGATTTCCAACAGTATAATTGTCCATCTCCTTACCACTTAAGGTTAAGAGATAATGTTTATCATCCTCAATTCTGTATACATTATTAAATTTCCGATTGAAGTATTCTGCATAGTCCCATATAACACCTTCAATTTGAGGTATTATTAGAGAAATGGTTGCACCATAATAGCCCTGTTTATAACATTCAATCGCCTCTTCTATCAAAGAACTACGATTACTAAATTCCGAGAAATTGTGAGCATTAATTTGATTTACTAGCCATTCAAATCTACTCTCATCATCATATCGAGAAGTAAAAATAGCTGAGTAATCTTGTCTACTTTTATAATATATATATAGGATTCTAGCATCAGCAGGAGACATTTTATTTACAAGCCACTTTAGAGGGAAGTCCTTCCACTCATCTTCCAATTCAAAATCGTTCGTAAGCACTTCGGGATGAAGAATGATATATGCATAGTGATATAAAAATTTCTCATCGTACAATATGTTGGGATGAAGTGAAAATGATTTATCGATTAAGGCAGTATTCATATCAATTAATTGTATCTTTGAGGTGAGTTCAGGATGACTATCGTAGCATGATTGAGTCATCCTTTCAGCGATTTGTTTTTTCTGCGCCTCATCTGATCTCATTAGGTGTTCAATTTGCGGTCTTTTATCTTTAAATATTTCTTGTTCTAAGCTAATTTTTAAGTCCTTAAATTTCTGGATTATTAAATCTTTTTTTCGAGTAAAAATCAGTGATAGTTCAGTAGAGATTTCATCTTCTTCCCTAGCTACATGGAGCAATGAAACTACATGTTGAAACTCCATATCCTCCTGGGCTTCTTCTAAGAAAAGATTTGGCACACAAGAAATGGCAATGATTGCTGAGGACAATGTTTTAATATCAGCTGTAGAAAATTTTTTAATTTGTTTTTCCTTTGCTCTATTTTCAAGAAACTGACTTAATAATTTTTGAGGAAAATTCGTTTTCTTCACCCCCGTTTATTACTGCTATATGTTTTATTATACCAAATTATTAGCCAGTCTAAATCCTTCTTCCTCCTCTTACTCTTATTTCATTGTTAAAGGTTAAACCATGCTACTGTATTATCGATTGGCACGTTTCTGATGTTCATGTTCTCCAACTCCAGTGATTTTATAGCAACAAAAAAAGGACCAGCGCTATGGCTCGTCCTTAATCATCGTACTTATATATTGCGTGTTCTAAATGCATCCTCTATACGGGCAAATAAATCTGGGTAACTAGACTTTGCAATATCACTCGCCTCTAATTTCTTGTAGCGTGCTGGAATTGTGTTGTCAGAGGTTATTCCACTACTTATAGCCTCTACTGTTAATGCTCCCAAAAAAGTTGCACCAGCAGTTTCTTTTAAATATAATTCAATATTTTGCAGATCGCCAAGTTCCAAATACAATGTTTCAATGCCAACATATCGCATTCTATCCCATCCTCTCTCAGAAATATCATAATCAAATTCTGGAAGTTGTACAAAGGACATTTAAAAGGGGATTTGTTTAGCAACTATCTTTGTTGTGTATAGAACGATTCTTAAAGAGAGACAAGAGAAGAAGGGAGGAAACGAACCATGCTGGAGATTCTAATAGGAATCACCATCCCGGCAATCTGTGCTGCTATCGTCGCCATTTACCAGTACAAGACTGCCAAACTTACACACGGCCAAGGTCAGTAAAGCAAAGAGGGCAGATCCATATGACTGCCCTTTAAGTCTACAGACGACTCTTAACATCAGTGAGAAGTTTTTTACAGCTAGCTATATAAGGACTGAATGCACCGCTATGATCTTTTTGAATCGAGCGCTCCAATTCGTCTAGACAGTCATCGATAACTTCTTCGGCTCTTTTCTTATTATGTTTCAAAGTTTCCATATCCTCAACGTCTGGAAATCCGAATAGAGGCATCTGTCCGATTATATCTTCCACAGAGCGACACACAAATCCAAACTGCACGGCCATTTGTTTAGCAGATTCGTAAGATTCACAAGTACGGAATGTCTCAAGCATTTCTTCAGTAACATCAACCTCCACGTTAGTCATACATAGCCATCTGTGATTAAAGTACACAGCACTACGAGAAGGAGTGGTTTCGTTAGGAAGATTGTTCAGTTCAAACACTTGAACCTTATCTTCCCCTCCAAATAAATCTCTCATAGCTTTGACAGAAAGTAGCCACTCAGTAGCACCATGCTGAGTAAATCTTTTGACTCCATCACCGATGTACTCATTGAACCTCCCGCGATTCAGTGCAGCTATCAACGTGTTTCTTTTAACATTCCAACGATAAGCAGCTTCCGAAGGTGTCATAAACACATCATCTTGCAAATAATAATTTGTCATTTTCAACTCTCCCTAAAATCACTATTTTTATATATAATATCATCAAATGGTGATAAAGAGAAGGTTTGATTTAAGATTATTTTGGTTTGTGTTGAGTTAGTTTCAACGTTAGGGTGAGCTTCATATGCATGAGTAGGCTCACTCAGATGCTGTTCTCCGCTCTTCAAATGACTGCACCCTGTAATCAGACTTTCTCGCTGTATTAGCCTTAGAACGGCAATTTCTACCTATGTTTTGGAAGTTACCAGTAGTTCTTCTTCATCAACGTATTCCCACAGAGAGGTTCTGTACATTGTTGGCTTTGTTTTTAAAATCATTTTTGCATACTTTTTCTTATCAGTTTTCCTAGTAGAGTTAATGTAGCCATATAGTAGTTCAAAGAAAATATCATTCTGTGTTGCCATGGCTCCTCTAGTTTTTTTATGCTCAGCATAGGCCTCAAGAAAAGCCTCTGTTTTGTTTTTAAACATAAGATTTGCACCGCCTGTAATCAAATTTTGACATTAGACTTTAGTAGCAAAGTACCAAAACAAATACACTCTAATTAGCAGGTAATTGAATCAAAGATTTTAACTTGAAAAATTGAACGAACTCTCTCCCAAATGGTGTTAAAGTTGTTTGTGGAGCTTTAATTATTAGTCCTCTCCCTCTCATCCCATCTTTAGTCGAGACAGCATTAGAAAGAGTTGAAAAAACATCTTGCTGTACCTCCCTAGATGATCGAACCCCTTTGTCAACAAGACCTAACTTTTCAAGATGATTATCTATGTATTCATAATATTTTAAATCACTTTCCGAGACTTCTTCATCTTCGTTTTTTATTCTTACAGCTTTTCTCCCATCCGCTGTATAAGTCATTAGATGTTTAATTTCTGTAACTCGTAGTTCCTTTAGAATATCAAAATGAATCAACATTTTGTTTTCTTCGGTTATCCTCTGGTCGTAAATGTATTCAATGCCATTCATAATTAAATCAGTTTTTTCTTCTTGTTGTTCTTCTAATAGTTGATCTAACATGAATGGAAATGCCCTCTCCTTAAAAAATTGGCTGACAAAATCATCGGGTCTTTCCATCATACTATCTGACAAGCGTTGAATTTTATGTTCTAGATATTTTATTTTTTTTTGAAGTTCTCTCATCTTCAAAGTATTCAATACCTTCCCCACTAAAGGCATCTGATCCATTGTACCCTCTATTGATACACCAAGAATCGAGTCCGAATCGATACCAAGAAATTGAGTCAATGACGTTAAATTATCCATTTCCATCCCCCCTCCCTTTATTTTATATCCTTAGGACAAACAGGTCTACTACAGAACTGCTTTACACCATCCCATCTACCCCATACACAACCTTTGCACTTCATCAGCTGCTTAAGGGAACTGGTTCTTCTCACCTCTTCCGCTACTGATTCTTCGATTCCTAACAAAAAAAGCCGATCCATGGAGGAGCGACTTATGATGTTGCCACGTCTTAAAAGTTTGCGCCTAAAAAAATGGCCACAAACAGTCTATGCTTTTTTGCTTTGAAACATACGTGCTTTTGTGACTATAGAAAAACATTTTATATTACCAACAACTTAAAATTCAGATCAAAAAAACCGTTGTTTCCTATAAATCTGTCACTCATTCATAAGTTTTCTCATACCTATTCAAAGCTATTCTTATCATCTTAGCTTTTGAGCGAAGATTTGAATAAGTAAAGAGTAAGATCGCATACATGAAAAGTAATACTAACGATAAAATCATAGTAAACAACAATATCATATTAGAAGCACCAGATAGTTGAGATGCTATGAGTCCAATAAAAACAGCAACTGCCATAGAAACTAATATAGACATAACATTCAAAAAGTTACTATCTTCTACTTCATCTGACTCAATATAGCTCCTCAAAATATTTCTCTCATGAACACTAAATTTTTTTGAAATTAAAACTTCTACAATTAAATCAATTCTCTTCGCTCCTCTTATAGACTTTATCTTTTTCTTTAAATCGACTTCATAGAAATTCTTGATTTCTTCCTCCACGCTGAGTGGCTTGTCAGGTTTCACGTAAAGGGATTCCGTTGCCCAAGGACCAAGAATTAAGTAAAAAACCACAAGGTTATTTTTAATTTCTTTCATTTCCATAATTTTATAGTTAATAACTATAGTTTTTACATATGAAACAAGAAAGAACAACATGCTAATAGCAACTACTAAAATAGTTATGTAAATCCATTGACTAATATCTTTCACCCTCTTTTTTTGGATACGCATTCGACATCAAAATGAAAACCCTCTATTTAAGTCGAATAATGTATTAAGATATCTTGCTTAAGATAAACGAGAAGAGAAACGGCACAGCCATATACCGCTTCCTACAACTGTTCGTTTCTTTCTCGCTCGATTCCCACAATCTTACGAGGCTCCAGAAATGCTTTTAAACCGGATCAGGAAGCATAGCATTGAAATCATTCTTTACTTTGCGATAGTCATTAAGAAGTGTTGCCTTTTCATTATCGTTAAATTCTGCACCAACCATATATGCAATAACTCGTGCAGCTAATTTTCTTGAGGTACTGTTAGCTTTTATTCTTCCGTTAGGTTCATACATAATATGCAACCAAATTTCAGAATCTGAACTCCAGTCTATTTTATTAAGCTGTTTGATTACCTCGTGAAGATCAGGCATGTTATGTGCTTTACAGTTCTGAATTGCTTCAATAAGAGCCATCTGTCCAACTGGTTTTCCAACAAGAACTTCTTCTCTCAACTTTCCTATCTCGGTAGAATGTATCATCTCAGTAAATAACTCAAACTCTTTAAGGAGTGTATCCCAAACCAATCTCACCCTATCGTAATGTTTCGCAAGATCAACTGGAAGTTCTTTTTTATTTACATTATAGGGATTTAGTAATATTTCTGCACTTTCATACAAAGTGCCTATTGTAGTGAATTGTTTGGAAGTTTTCGTTAATGTATTTGAGCGCCAATTTACTTGAGCTTCCTTAAGTGGTGCGTCAGGACCAATAAGTTTTCTAGAAATTAAAGCAAAAGGATCATCTTCTGAAGTTATAATATTGTCACCTTTTGAAGTGGGTTTCGCATGTTTGTTAATCTTGTTAAATATCTTTCTAATTTTATGCGAATTATTATCGTGCCGTATAAAAATTACGGTGATGTCTTCTTCCCCAAGGTCAGGATTGTGAGTCAAATCATCTGGTAAATCTACAAATTCTCCACCTTTTCCTTTACCCGTAATTGCTACTTGTAGTGCTTTCAAACGATGCTGACCATCAAGGGCAAACAAACTTTCACCACCGGTCATAACTAAGAATCCAAAGCCTTGTGCAGCACTCTCGTAGAACTTATTATTTGTTTTAAACGTAGATGATAAAGGTTCAAAATCTACTCCTTTATCATTGTAAATATCCACTATTAGTGAACCGAAGAATCGATCTTCTTCACTGAGTAGATAAGGAGCTAATTCAGATTTAATTCTTCCCCAGTTAATCTCCCTCTGAAGCCTTTCTTCAATTGTGAAATCATTCCATTCTACAAGTTCATCAGCAGATCTGATCTCTTTTATTACATCTGCTGCTTTCATAACCGTAAGGTAATATTCGGTACTTCCTAGTTTTCCTCTCAAAGACGGGTACAAACGCGCCATTATAAATTCCCCCTAATTAATTTTTTTATAACGAACCTCATTACATGTTGGTTCAAAACTTCTTATATAATCTTTTTCCTTCTCAATCATCTCTTTTTGAGAAATTGTTAATTCGTATCCAAATGTTAACCCTTCGTTGCTTACTACTCTTCGCTTCAATCGCCAATTGTGTGATTCTTTCAAGTGCTTTTTAAATCGTGTTCTTAAGTTCCGCGTTCTCCCTATGTATAAAACTTCATGAGTATTTACATCTTTTATAACATAGACTCCAGGAAGTTCAGGGAGTTGATACTCGCATCCTAAATTAAAAGAACATTGACTTTCCATACTAATTCTCCTCTCTGAAAATGTGATTCATTGCTATATTCAGTATTTTACATCAAATTGCACAACGATGTCAATAAATTGCGCAATTTAATTTTTGATTGCGCAATATTTTGTAATTGTTGTGCAATATGATATATCTATTTTTCCTTTCAATCTACGCCTAGATCACTTCATTAATGGTTTCTAGACCTAAATAAAAGCACAAGAACTTGCATAATCTCTCTTTTTATCATTCTGAAAGTGCTATCACTCGCTAACATCACTTTACAGCTAATGTAATCAAATTCACCTTCATCATCTAGGTAGCTTCGGTGATAAACTTCATGTTGGGTAATACATTGTCAGGCTGAGCAAGCGGTCTTTTTCTTTCATTTCCGCTTCTTTGTCAACGTTATATATAGTAATCCGTTCTGTCTGTTAGTGATGGCATTGGTACACTGATGTTCTCTATATTCTTACCTGCATGACTGGACCTCACGAAGAACCAAACGGTCTGTCGTAACTGCAGAACAGTTTCTAAATATTCTACAGCGCGTCGGGTAGGTTTCTCGTCAATCGCATTTAAAACGTATGTTGTGAGTTGTTTTTGCTTTGTTTTCTCATCAAACTTTGGTTAAAAGAAGGTGATTTCATTTTATCTTTTTACTGATACACCACTTATTGTTGGAAGCATCATAGAATGAGGTGTTCCCATCGAATATTCACCGAAGGTCAGGACATATGCGTCAGCTCTGTCAGGTGACTTTAATCCACGCTTTTTCATGTCCTTCTTACTTTCAAGGAGTATCTTCCCCTTACTGGTCATTGACCATTTTCTTGTAGTTAACTGGGATGTTAATACATCATCATCAGGTAGTTGTAACACAGCAGGGTCGTCGTTCATGTAATTGCTCATATTCTGCTCCAATTGTCCTTTAATGGATGCCCACATTTCTGCACCCAAATTCCCGTAATGCTCATCCAATGAGGATGTTCCATTGTTTATAGGAATGACCTCATATGGCAATCCTTCTTCAGCAATGATTTCATTCAGCCGATCTGTCACTCCACCACCCACACCAGTATCATCTATCCTTATTCTCGTATGAACGATTTCGGGGTACTGTGGAAGCAATTCTCTTATCAAGTTCAACACCCAGCCAGCAGTAACCATCGTATCTTTCTTGAAATGATGATGTTGCCCGACTGTTACGGGCCCTATCCCCGCGTACATAGACGTCTCATCATCGCCAAAACGAGCAACGTCACAGCCGATGGTCAGGATATCACCTACCGGTTCTAAGTTTACATCTTTGGCAGCAAATTCAGCCACTTCCAGAGCAATGAAGGTTTCTGATTCTCCACGAGGGAATTCCCCTTCAACCCGGACACGCCATACATCAGAACCTTTACCGTATTTACGTTCAAGCATAGCTATATTCTCTTTACTTGTCCGAGGGCTGTTCAGACAGGAAACTTTGTGCGTGTTGTAATCTGCCCGGTCCCTGTTGTGAGAATCATAAAACACACCGCTGGTCCGAGTCGGGTTTCCACACATGAGCAACTTATTGAATTCTCCTGAGAGTGTACCCAGGATCGCTTCCATAATCCGATCCTCAACCCCTGAAGCTTCGTCCACAATGAAAAGCATGTAGTCTTCATGGAAACCCTGCATGTTCTCAGGCTTGGTTGCTGTCCGGGCTGTAGCAAACCAGCGTTCCTCATAATTTCGCATGTAAATCTTAGTCTTTGTCCACTTGAGTATTCGCTTGAGCAGAGGACTCTTCTCTTGCCATTTACTTATCTCTGCCCAAAGTACATCATGTAGCTGCTGACGTGTAGGAGCTGTACAGATAACCTTCGGAAACGGGAAACACGATAGGAACCATAATGCCACCGCAGCTTCAAGACCGGTCTTACCAACACCCTGTCCAGATCGCACGGAAACTCGCGGACTTCCAGCTATGTCCATCAATACTTCTGCTTGCCACTCATCAGGAGTGAATTTCAGCAGCTCCACGCAAAAAAGAACCGGGTTCATCCGGTACTCAGGAATACGTTTTTTGAATGCAGCAAAGCGGCGTTTCGTTTGCGGAGACTCTTTACTCACCAGTTTCCACCGCCTTCACCCAATCTTCGATTAGATCATCCTCGGTATCTCCATCACCATTCTTCAGTTTCTCGATCTCAAGGCGGGTTTTCTCAACTTTGGCCTGCATCTGATTTAACTTCAATCTGCGTTCATCTTCCTGCGGCGTGATATCAAGGAATTGTTTGATAGCTCCCCTGATCTCACGCATGACCGTAGCTTCTGCCTTGATGAAACTAGCGTATTTATCCCAAGCAAATTGAATTTCCCATTCGTATTCATCTCCATACTCGCCTGGTTTCTCCCTTTTCAACTCTTTGGTCATATCCTCTTTATCTTTGATGAAGAAGATTCGCTGCGCCCAAATGATTTTACGGAATCCCTGGGTGATGTTATGCCAGATCATGTCTATAGGTTCCATTTGCTGCACTATATCAATGAGTTCAAGGTATTCAGCGTCTTGTGGCTCAAATTTACGGAACAGACCATGCGTGACAGCTTTCTGATTGCCGAGTGGACCCCCTTTACCACCTCTGTTGCCTTTAGCATTCTGATTGCCACGAGGAGCACCGGGTTTAGCGTTAGCCATCTTCCCTTCCCATTGATCAAGCGATTTCCACTTTCGGACTGATTCAGGTGTAATGCCCAACTTTTCCGCAATCTCTTTCGGCTTCATCACCCCGCCGCTATCTTTCCATATTTTGAACGCTTTCTTCCGATTCGGATTCTGTTTCCTGCTCACAAAATTATCACCACTTTCATGTAATTGAGTTGGAATTCCTATTTAAGGTCAGTAATAGTCAAACGTTACGAATCAAAATAAGCCTCCGTCTGAATCGCAGGCTGTTGTTCTATACTCATATCCACTAAATAATGTAAGTTGACTGAAACATAAAGGTAATAGTGTTTCACTCAGTTTAGGCATAAAATATTGCGTTTCTTCATCTAATGCCATGATATTTCTTTTGTGAGTGAACAAATCGTTGTATTATGTTTCACTCATTTCACCTCAACTTAAGAATTGCTCTGTCCATCATGTCTTGAGTCAGCCCAATGTAGTCCAAAGTCTCCCTTGGATCGCTGTGTCCGAACATCTCCATTAGTAACGCTAAATTCTCTGGATCGTCCATATACAGACGGTATGCCCAGGTCTTTCGCAATGAGTGAACACCTATATCTTTCAATCTAAATTCACGAGCGGCTTCACTCAGAAAACGATATGCAGTGGTCCGATCAATCGGCTGTTTCCGCATTCGACTTACTTTTTTAACTTGGCGGCTTGGAAATAGACAATCATTCGGGAACATGTCCGCAGTGTACTCATCGAGATCTGACCGAATACTCGGATGAATTATAAATGTTTTAGCATGCTTGTTCTTTTGCTCAACCATACTTATGTGAGTTCCCTTGGTTTGCCACACCCTGAGACTAAGCAAGTCAGAAACACGAAGTCCGCTGTATATACCCATACAAAAGAATAAGTAATTGCGCATGCTTCTTATATAGAAGTATTCCTTCATCCCTTCTATAACACGTTCGTCGCGAATTGGTTGTACCTTTCTCATTCAATCACCTTCTTTGACTCTTCTGATCCTTTCCAGCACCGCGGCATGATGCATAATTGATTTACACCTGTCCAAGTTCCCCATCCACACCCACGACACTGTTCCGGCTGCTTCTCCGATACCCTTGGAATAGCCGGTTCAGCTCTGCTGAAATAGTTACCCTCCACGCTCTTCCCTCCAATATAAAAAGGCCGCTCCTAAGAGCGACCTTTTTATTTACGTTATTTTATAGATTTAAGATAACATGCTTTTGATACATTCCCACTTCGGTTTTTAGCCTGTAATTATAGTAAATGTTTGACTGTATCAGAATTCCAATAGCCACGTCCACTTGTGGTGTATCGATCATAATTTGGTAAAGTTCCTCGACGTATACGATCTCGTATTGCTGCCGTAGAAACTCCCAAAGCTTTTGCAAGATCTGATTGAGAATACTCTCCCGGTTCATTTGTAAGCGAGTAAACTCGACCAGTTGGGGATATAGCCCGAATCGTGCGATTTTTATTTAATAAGTGCTCATTAGTTAAAGCCCAATTCCAATCTAACAAAATTTCATTAACTGCAATAGATTGATTCAATAATTCTATGTCCGAAGGAACTTTGAAATCGACTTCTCTTAATATATCTTCAACTACTTCTTTCCCGTGTTTTTTTACCAACTCACTTATTCTTTGATTCTGTAATTTCCTTTCAGTAAGAACTTTTTTCCACCAACTATAAGTGGCTTGACTTGCAGAAAATAACCCTTCCTCTGTCAATTCAATAAATTGACCATCAGAAAAACCTTCATACTTTTCAATGAATTTGTAAGCCATATCAATACCAGTCATTTCGTCAAAGAAATCCAGCTCTTCAACAACACCTGTTTCAATAATCTTCACTTTCACAAAATAACCTCCTTATGTTGGTTTTATCCTTTAAAGTGCACTATTTTTTTGGTGTATATAACATATCACGCCTTCTCTTATTAGAGAAGGGGAACACTCTGTTAAATTTAACGAACATTAGTTATGAGTAAAACAAAACAGTCGCTGGGGTTGTTTCCAGCGACTGTTTTGTTCATTTTCATATTGGTAACTTTAACCCAATCTCTCCATCTTGGTTCCTTCCACGACCGTAATCTATCATTACAAAGTCTAAAGTTCGATTGAATTTCAAACTATTAGCTATGTTGGCTATGGACTTGCGCCGCTTATCTGCAAAAGTAGTCGCCGCGATGCCAGGAACGTCCTTACGGTATCCTTTTTCCATGTAACTCTGGGCTTTCAAATATTTTTTGCCTTCCAAGAACAACAATCTCGCCGCAACTCCCTCATGGGGATCTTTAATGTTATTTATGGCAAATTTGACATTATTAGTTATGAACACGTATAATTTGTAGTTTTCATGACGCTTGTCCTTCATTATTACCGAATTAGCTGTAACGTCTGCTGTCAGCTCATGACCTGATTCTCGCTTGGCAACTGCACCCTCAGCAGACAGCAGCTCATAGGCTGACATTCCATTCTCGATCTGTTTGAGCGCATACTCATAATTTTGGATGATATCAATCATGTCTACATATTTTCCGAGAAGCCATTTGGTTTTACGGATATCTTCTTCATCTACATCCGAAAAAAAGTTTAACTGGATAATCTTATTAGTATCATCAGTGTCTTCCTGCTTAGATGTGATAACTATTACTTTTTCTGTGCTCATGCCGTTCCCTCCCGGATCTCCCGCTTACATTTTTCTCTCATCAATTCCAAGCACCGACCTTCGAACCACTCAAGTTCCCTCTTAACCTGATCCCGGTCTGAAGCAATCTTAGCATTAATTTCAGTCAGTTCTTTCATTGCTTGATCACGTTCGTTTATAGCTTCAATCAAATCCTCTGGATCTACGCCTTCCCACTCATTTATCAAACCAGCTACACGGTTGTTCATTCCACCACCAACTTCCCTAACTTTTTCAGGCTCCGTCTGCTATGAGACCCGGTGAATTTGTTGAGGTAAGCAATCTTTTTCATGGTTCGTGAGGAGTCCAATTGCGCTTTCATCCGATCAGGAAACGTCATTTCATGACAGTGTTCATCATATCTAATCTTTTGTGCCTCAAGACCGATCACCAGGCAGGATTGTATTGCAATGGCATCGTCGTAAGTTAACCCGAATTGTCTCATTCTGTATCCGCTCCTTCCTTGGGAGCCAACACAGGCTCTCCGTCACGTCTTACAACTGCTGGAATGCCTGTTACCGGGTCTACAATCAACAGATAGGTGTCATAATCGGAATCGATTTTTTCTGGGGTGTACGAAACAAATGGGTGCTCACATTTAGGGCAACAGTCAAGCTCTCGACCATCCAGTTCATAAAATGGGTGCTCACAGATATCGCAGTACATTGAAGTGATCTCAATTGCCATGTTGCTAGTTTTATAGAATTCGATTGTTTTGCTCATATCTTGTATATCCTCCTTAGTAGGGAGAGGCCCACGCCTCAACCCTAAAATTGGTTAGCTAAATTCCACAATCCTTGCTGCCCCTTAACCGGAAGAGGTTTCATTAGCATCTTTACATCCGACATTTCCCACGCATATCGACCGGGTTCAAAGTCTCCAAATTCGTATTCAGGAGAGTAGACCAATCTGTTCCCCTCTAATACATATCCGTCAGTCCATGTATCCACCGATTTAAGGCAGTTAGTTAATTGAGCTGTCGCCACAACCGCACCCACTGGTAAGTTGTCTATCATATATCCGTACTCTTCCAATGCTTTTCGGATTTCCGGTTCTTTGCAGGCTTCAGTGTCAATCTTCTTCCCGGCATGGATGGCAATTTCTCCCCGATGCTTGGTAGGCCAGCTACGTGTCTCGTACTGTTTTGCGCCAATGGCGATCAGTGTTGCCCACGGCTGAATAATTGTTATAGCCTTCATTGTTTCCCCACCCCCATCTCAATTTGTACTCCACACCAGCCGCAATACTTATGATTAAGGTCCAACACCGTCTTTCCACAAGCGCCGCAGTACGGCAGGGACACCAACCTTTCACCGACAGTTTGGTAGGCATGATTGCATTTAGGGCATTCTTGGTCTGTATAGTCCATATCCATCCGCTCCCGGAACACTATTTCAGCTTGGCTCATGTTATCTCTCCTTTAGTGGGCCTAACCCCATGGTTTTAAATATCCGATCTCAATCGCATAAGCACGGATTAAATCCATGTCCTCTTCCGGATATCCCCAATGCGGACTGTACAAGCCGCCGTAGCCGTTGTTATGGTTCGCATCATCATCACCCAAGATATAATCCCTAAAGTCGCACATAAGGCCCCAGAGTGTTCCTCCGTGTGAGAAATGATAGTGTTGGCCCGGTACTGACTCGTCCATAAGTAGTGGCCTATCCGTGTAATCGTCTACCAACCACAGCTGCCCATCTGCCCAATGAAATGCCGCAAATCGGTTATGCTGCTTACTGTACAAAAATTTCCGTCCTGACCTTCCGATTACTCTGATCAATTCATTTATCAGATCAATTCTGTCCTGGCCTGGATAAGGCGCTTCATTTCGCTTTGGTGTAGATTGACCAATCTTCCTTACCTTCACCATCTTGAGGAATTCAAGGTATTTCGCATCTGGATCATAGTCACTGAAGGAACTGAACTCTGCGCTCTTGGCCTTTCCTGGTGTTGGTGCTATTTGAAATGTTGTGAATGCTTCATCAAAATGAGCTGCTGAATACTGAAATTGGTACACGTTCATTGCTTCCATGTTTATCCGCTCCTTTGTGTGGTGGGAAGGGAGGTATTCCCTTATCCCTAATCAATCAAGCACGTCACAGACCGTAGCTTTATCAGGGTTCTTCCTCTTCGTGAGTCGTCGCTTAGCGGTCGGCATTGTCAGCCATACGATGTACTTTGCTGTTACACCCATCTGCTGGGCACATTGATATGACGTACCCATTGCTAACAATTTTTCTCCTTTATACACTGCGTATTGTTTCATGTTTGTTTCCCTTCCTCTGTTAAAAAAGTGTTAATTGCTCCGGTGCAGCTTGTTCGATAGCTTGTGCTGGTTCCTCTGCATCCACGATCTGCCTATCTTCTCTTTTCCATGTATGATTTCTCTCTTTCCACTTTTCCTTTGTCCAGCCGTAGAAATGATCAGCATGCCATTCCATGAATTCTTTTTTGACAGTTTCATTCTTCCAGATCCACGGTCGCCATTGGGCATGTGCATCCGCTTTATCTTTTGAAGGTTCATTAAGCATCCACCACCCAGGGTTTCCTAACTGGTATTCGCGATCAATGGCATCATACAGACCACCAGTTAAAGTGTGGTGAATGTTCCCGTAGTGGAAGGGATTCTTCTTGTTCCCTTTATCCTTGCTGATGCAGTCATAGACCAACACCTTATTTGAATCGAAAATGGATGGAACCATTTTGTATGCAACCAGTTCTCCTATTGCGAAATTAGGATGCTTTTGTAGAGCCAATACTCTCTCGTCCGCGCCGATCCAGTCCGTCGATGGTTTGGCAACAACGGGTTTATCGATTAGCTCCAGTTGGCTCAATTCGTTCACCGTCCTTTAATTGGATCAGTCGTGCATCTGTTCCGCCGCAATGCGGGCAAGCCGGTTCTTCGATTTCATTGTCCACTTCCTGTCGGATCGCGTAGCCTAGTCCGCATTCGCACTCATAAATATCCCATCGCGTGTTCATGTCTTATCTCCCTTCCTCTGTTATCCAGAGAAACACAACTCCAAATAACATTATAAATTCGTTGTTATATGAATTAATTGCATATTAATCATCGAAATGTCCGTATCCAAACGGGACTTGATGATTCTCTTCAACTCTTACAATATCGTTAATTAAAGTCTCGAAAATTGCGATCTGTTTATCATCCATCATTTCAATAAGTCTGACCTCTTTTGCTTTCAATGAACGTCCTGCCGCAGAAGAAATTAGTTCTTTAACCGGGTTCAAAGATTGCTGACGGTTCTGTTTCTCCTGATCCGCTTTCTGCTGCACCCCTTGCTTACGGTTGTACTCGCCCCAATCCTGTTCATCGAACCAGAAGCGGTCTCCGTATTTATCACGGAAGGCGGAAATCCAAAATTGGAGTAATTCTTCATTGGTTTGAATCCGATCATGACAGGGCCAGCAAAGACGAAGACCGTTGGTTTTAACTCCGCGCCCTTTCCTTCCTCGCGGATATACATGGTGAGTAGTTGTTGCTTCAACAAATTTGCAGCATTCACAAATCCCGTTTGATTCTTCGATAAACTGAGCTATGACTTCTTTCGGGAAATCTCCGCGCTCCTTCGAGCCTGGTCTGGATTGGTGATGGGCTAAAATGTCCTTCTTCCATTCAGGCACAGGCTTTTTGTCTTTCTTACTCCGCCCGAAGCTGCTCACTTTCTTTTCTTTTAGTTTTTTCTCCGGTTTCCAGAATGTCTGATGGGTCATTTCCTCATCCACCTTTCCTTCCTATTCCCTGTGCTTATGCTTATATTTTGAACCTATTTCACTGCTATTCCACTACGGATTTTATAGGCTCTAATAACCCAACGTGTTCCAAAACGGCATAGTGTGCTTGTCTTTCCTCGGCAGTCGCTTGAACTCCGTTTACCGAATATCCGACATAAAAAGCAATAGCTTGCTGCACTTCGGCAGGTTGCTCATCAAAGTTGTTCAAATCTACTGTACTCACATCAAAACCTCCCTTAAAATGCCGACAATCGACTGTACTTTTCATCAAATTTTGATTTAATGTCAGAAGGTAAATCACTGACAACTTCATCCCACACATTCAACAAATCTTTGTTATAAGAACTTGCCTGTCTAATCTGTGCATACCTTTCAGATAGAGCTGTGCAGAATTCATCTTTTTCAGCTTCAGTCATAGAGCAAACCTCCCTTTTGACTATTTAGTTCTAGCACAACGTTGATCGTTCCAGTACACTGTTTCATTGTTGAGGTCAGGAAATGTTTCCTTTGCCTCTGAGTGGTGCCAACCTCACTGGACGTATCCAGTGAACGCTCTGAGCCTAATGGCCTGTTTTCGTTCGCTCAGACGAACTTTCAACTCTCTAATCCAGATGGTAAGTAAAGTGAGGTCGTATTCAAATTCCCAATATCCATCGGTCCAGTATGGTGTTTCTTTGTAAGTTCTTCTCAAGTGATTCAGCCCCCATAATTTTATTCGTTATCGCATTACGTATATTTGTTCTTGACTTAATCATATACGATATCGAATATTCAGTCAATCCATCTTGCTAATAAATATTCGTTATCGTATAATCTCTTTGAAAGGGTGGCTGCTATGATTAACGTGAAACCTAATTTAATGCCTCTTTTAAAAGAAAAGGGGATTACTCAACAACAATTATCAGAAATGACCGGTATTCCTCAGGGATCGTTAAGTAGATTTGATAGAAATAGCCGACATGAGTCTACGCATTTGTTCACTATTGCAAGAGCGCTAGGTGTCGGCGTAGAAGATTTGTTTAAAACTCAGGAGCAAGAGGATAATTAAACCTCTGTGCTCCTTTTTAATTTCCATTCAGACGGGATTCTTAACTTCTGGAAGCTCCATCGTATCTCCCTCTTGCCTAAACTCGACTTGATTTGGATCGTATGTTGGTTCCCAATGAGCGTTTTCTTGTAAGATGCGTACAACGTCTTCAGCGTAAGTTTCGTCTGTATTTACGACCAGGTAGAGGTTAAATCCAACTTTCCCCTCCGAAACTCGACCATATTGAATTTTATGAAATAAGCGCAGCAATTCTTCTTTCTCCTGTTGGTTAAGATGCTTATTAATGTCCTCGTTTTTGATTACGGTATGTTTGATTTTCATTTTGCTTACTCCCTTCATCTACTCGTTTTTTAAGTGCATTCGCCGCTCGTTTACGCGCTGATTTTTCCTTCTTGTATTGTGCAAGAGCAATGAATTCTCCTCGCTTTTTAACAAGTATATATATTGGTAAAGTCGGATATTTAGCTTGGAATAGTTTCAGTTTGACTCGGAATGTGGAGGTCTCCATTCCTTTTATATCCACCACCCGCTGACTGCCATCTAATTCCGTTACCAGGAAGTCAGCAATGTAAGTGACCTTCGGTTTCTCTTGAAGAACAAATTTAGGATGACACTCGAAATCTTTGATATCTCCGTATTTCTTCTGCTGGAGGAGAAGTTGGTAATACTCGCCCTCAGCCACGCTGTCAAATCGTGTACCGGTTATATCCAGATTGTGCTTTTTAACGATCCATTCCGAGAACAATGTCCCGTCTTCAGTGACGATCACTTTGGTTGCATTATATTTGTTCATTACACTTCTTCCGTCCTATAAGGAAGTACAATGAGAACCGATCTTTCATCACTCTCATCCAGAATATAGATAGGTTTGACTTTACCTGAGCACACCAAAGTTACTTGATCTCCATCCAATGCTTTGATGGCATCCATGAAGTATTTTGAGTTTAAGGCAACAGCGAAATCCTCACCGCTAAACGACAGAGGAACAATGCTTTCACTTGCCTTGCCAGTCTCTTTCCCTTGTCCTCGAATACTCATTTCATCTTCTGAGATGTTAAGAATAATTTTGTTGTGTTTGTCTTCCTTTGCGAGTGTGTAAATCATTTCAAGACAATTCATTAACTCTTTTTTATCTACTGTTATTTTGGTGACACCCTCTGGCACAACTGACATCCGGCTCACATCCGGGAAGGCACCTTCCAGTACCCTGGAGTAAAAAGTGAATCTGTCCGTTCTCGCAAATACGTGGACCACTTCTCCTCCAGCAGACTTCGAGAAACCAAATTCGATATTGTCTTTATCCAAAATTATCTTTTGGAGATCCCCGAGTGCCTTGGCCTCAATAACAGCTCCGCCTAATTTAGCAACATCTGTGGCATACTCCGTTTTCGCAAGTCGATGTCTATCTGTCGCTTCAATACCAATCAAACCGTCATCGATATAGATGTGTGCTCCTGCGAGTATTGCTGCATTTTTACCCGTGGGATCGGCTGCATAAGTCGCCTTTTTGAACAATCTCCTGAGTTCCTTGCCAGTAGTTTCGAACAGCTCACTATCGTCAATAGTCGGCGCTTGCGGGAATTCCTCCGGATCGAAAATACCCATGTCGATTTCTTTTTTTCGGGACCTAATAATCACAGTAGTTCCCTTTGTCTCAATACTGACATCGCCAGTAAGTTTCTTCATCATTTCCAACGATAGTTTCGGGATCGCTATCACTCCATCTGAATCAACCTGGACATCCTTGCTGAAGATGTACGACTGAATTGTTGTCCGAGTATCCGTCCCTGTAACTTTAAGCCCTTCGCTGTTTGCTTCGATCAGGAAGCAATCAAGAATCGGCATGAGGCTCTTACTCGCAAAAGCCTTACTTGCATCTTCGAGAGCTTCAACTAGCAGCTCACTATCCACGACTATTTTCATAAGGTCGGATTCCCTCCTTCACAGCTCTTTTAGCATTAGGATTGCATGCTGGACAAGGACCCAACATCATCATTGCACCATTGAACTGGTACGTTACCTTTTGACCGTTACATGTTTTGCACATTCGGTTATCCCCTCCGTCTATTTCTTCCGCCTACTGGCAGCAACTTTACAAATGGTTCGATCCGCTCAATGATCCGAGCTGCCTTCTTCTCATCCTGAGATCCCTTGGCATTAGCAAAATGTTTGAACAACTCTTGTATCGT
The DNA here is from genome assembly GCF_056395745.1 of Paenibacillus sp. 10L310. Taxonomy (NCBI): domain Bacteria; kingdom Bacillati; phylum Bacillota; class Bacilli; order Caryophanales; family Paenibacillaceae; genus Paenibacillus; species Paenibacillus sp. 10L310. The sequence continues at coordinate 262,395 of NZ_JBFTKC010000003.1, forward strand.
TAGATTGGATGTGTAGATGGTCGGCAACCGCTCCATACGTCTCTGGAGAACCGGACCAATAACTTCATCCCTTACCCAACCACTCATCGACTCTGCCCCAATATCATCCATGATAAGCACTGGTACCGTTCTGAGAGCATCCAGTTTCTTTGCTACGCTCTCTTTGGAGCCAATGCCATCCTTAACCTCTTCGATAAAGTCAGGTACGTACACCATGAGGACATCCACTTCACATTTAGCTAACTCCCGTGCGATAGCTCCGGCAAAAAGACTCTTGCCCACTCCCATTGGGCCGTACAAATACAAACCTTGAACCGTTTCCCTGGGAACAAATTCACTACAAAACTTCACTGCTCCCGCAATAGCCGCCATCCTCGGAGGATCAGGTTCAATGTCGTCAAAGGTGGCGTTCAAAATATGCTCAGGAATGAAGTGACTCTTAATTCGTTCCCCTATGCCCTGTTGTCGCTCGTAAGACTTCAACAGTTCGCATTTTTTAAGCCTAAATACCAGCTCGTCCACTTTGTCAGGGCTTGGTTCCTCAACGCTTCTGTGCCCTTTCTGGACGTTCTGACACCCTATTAGACCGGGGCACGTGGCGCATGCATCACATTGAGCCAAATGTTCCGATACATCCCTGTACCGTCTTGGGCTTACCAGGTCTCCTGAGCGATCAGGATAGGCCTGTCGGAGCCGTTTGATTTCCGGATGGCTCTCAATCTGCTGAATAGCTGCCTGCTGTCTTTCTGCAAACCTTGGGGGAATTAGTGCCTTGAGTTCCTCCTGAAAGCTGCCCATGTACTCACACTCCTTGCTTTGACCTTAGATTAGCAAGCAACTCTTTTAAATCATCTGCGGTCACGGTTGATGCCGTTTCAATCGGCGCATTTGGTATGGAAGTCACTAATTTAATTTCAGCTGTGTTTGATTTTTCACGTTTGGCATGCAACGAATATACAACCGTTGCACAGTAACTCAGGTTTCGTATCTGATCCCATTTGTTCTTGGGTTTAAAATTGTCAAACGATTGGTCAATACCATCGATAGCTGTTTGGAGCGGAATCCTCTCAGCTATGAACTGTTTAACCGCATCTTCATCGTTTAAGGTTATCTCCAGTCCCTTGCCTCTTCTCTGGAGATAACGAGCTGCCACTTGATTACGATATTCCGTTTGGGAAACCTCCCGATCAGAGTCAGCATCTGCTTCGGTATTAGGAACAGAATCCTTGTTTCCCATGTACGGTTCAAATATCGAATCGGGATCAGTTAAACAACAACCAACTTTAATACTGTCTTTAAACATGTCTTTAGAGGTGCCCTCATCCTTACTCCCGCAAGGGATTAGACTCTCTTCGACTTCCACTTTTCGTAACTCTTCATTTACACTTTTCGTAACTTCCAAGTTACGATTTTCGTAACTTTCAGCATGTTTCTGTTCTTTTCGAGTTACACTTTTCGTAACTTTTTTAGCACCTAAATTTATAGAAATGAGTTCGGAAAACTTGTCCCTATCCCACTCTTTCACAAGATTAACTCGCCATTCATCATAGTTTTTATTAAGAGAATAAACCTGATTTCCGTCCCACATGATTACTTTGCATTGTTGTAGGTAGACAATTTCTTTCTTCGCGTCCTGTATACGCACTCCACATAGTTCAAAATGCTTCAGGAGGGGGATAACAGCCTCTTTCTTTTGGCAGCCATAAGATAACCTTAGAACGAGTTTGAGAATCTTCTGCTGACGCTCGGTGAACTTTCTGCTGATGATCTCATCCCATATCTCATTAGCAATGCCGATATATCCGTTTCCTAACTGGGGACTTGCCACTCACCTCACCCCAAAGTCATACAGTTTGAGTTTTCCATTACTAAACATGTGCGCCGATCTTCAACAATCTTCCTCTAACCTCAGGCCAAAGGTAAGCTTGTCCACCTTCACCGTTCTGATCTTTGCAAAACCACCGGGAGACTGTCGGTTTTCCATGCGATACATAATCGCGTATGTTCTCTACCCAGCCTGATTCTGTACCAGACATATGCCTTGGTTTGGGATATAGAGGAAGAGTTTTAGGTGGATCATATTTCCGCTCGCCCATCCTCATGCCAAGAAAATATGGATTTCCTTCTGTTTCAACAAGACCAAGTCGGTTCGTTTCCTTAATGACAAACTGGAATTTTCGTGACAACCAATTGATTTCATAAAGGTATTCAAGTATAGAGTTAGCAAACTGAACTCTCCCTTCCCTGCCAGCTTGCTTCGCTTTCCGTTTCCAGTCTTTCAATTGTTCATCTGTTGGAACGAATCTTGATTTTGGATTGTTATGCCCTGATCTACGTATAAGTTTTTTGATAGAGTTTTCAGGAACAGTATCAAGGTTGAAGAGTTCAAATGCAGCTAGATTTGTATAGTGATCCTTGTTTACAATCACCCACCACATGTTATTGATGTTGTGATAGACAGTTCCGCGCATCAGTACACCTCTGCGATTACGGAAGTACTTAACTTCTCCATTGCTGATCCGCACTCCATCTTTATCAAGAGCGTTGTAATCAGGTAAATTGTCGGATCTCCAATGTCTACTCGGTTCGTTTAGCTTGTGAAACACCTTGTCATATGATGTTTTCAATTCAGGATCAGAGTCACAAGATAAACCTTCTTGCAACAGAAAATCCTCAATATGTTTTCGTTCTACCAAAAATCGTTTCTGGATCAAATAAGGCATTTTTTTAAATTTGTTGAAGTCATACCTTCCACCGTTCCTGTTCTCAACATTGATTTCTTGGTAAAACTCAATACGAGCACCTGTGTTATATTTGTCGGCTATGAAAAGGAGGTCTCCCTTGCTTCCAGCGAAGTGATCTTTTGAAAGGATCGCATAATCACGATCTATTCTCGGGTCAGAACCAACGGTAAATCCTCTGCCTCTCATCATTTCCAACATCCGCAGAAAGATGGGATGGGATATTTCTTTATCTCCCCTAACAGTGATATTCGTTTCCCGTACAGCAAAATTCTTATTTTCTTTCACGGGACATCCCCCTATTTCCATTTTTAAGTTTTCATGTTATACTGCCGTTGAATATTTTTTTAAATGATCGTGTTGGTAGCACGATTAACTTAAGGACTCATTTGATACTGTTGTTGCGGTAGACTCTTCTGCAATAGTAGTTACAAAAGAGTCCTTCTTCTTTTGGATCAGGAAATTTTTGTCCTGAGAACACTTCTCTATCGCAGTGTCTACACAAACCAATCACTGTCCCTTCAACCTTATAGCCTGATGGTTCTTTCCAGATTAGTCCTTCATATTCTGCGTTCTTATCGATTGAGCGTTCCAACTTTTCAAGATCGTTACGGAGCACTTTAATTTTCTTTTTGATGAATTTAATATTAAGTTCCATTGAGAGTGCGTCGATTGCGTCATCACATAAATCCCTGATCTGTCTTCGCGACATTCTGGTTTGCATTAACTTCTGAGCACGAATCATCATTTCTTTTTGGCAATGTTTCTCTGAATAATTTCATGTTGCAATGGCTTGTGTGACCAGATACGTGCCAAGTCATCCAGAGTCATAAATTTGTATCCCAACGGTTTCAACTCCTGTCAGATCAGATGTAGTCTTCCGGACGAAATTCCTTAATGAAATCAACTGCGTCATCAAAGTCGATACGCCGTACATGGCTGTATTTCGCTACCTCAAACCGATCTTTCAATTTACTCCAGACCACCCTACGATAACGACCGACCAGGACCTTGAATTTCTCGTCAGACTCTTTATACCTGTCCTTTGTTAACGAGTTCGACTTCTTGCGGACAAGAGACTGGAGTTGGTAGCACTCTGCATCCGTCAGCGTTACACTATCTCGAACCTCCTGCACCATCATCTGAACCTCTCCGACCTTTTCAGCAACGTCATCTTGCATTTGTTTCATGCCATCCCATAATCCTCGGATAGCAACTCCCTGCGCCTCTGTAAGTTGCAACTGTCTTTCAACGATTGTCAGATAGTCAGGCTGATTAGGAATCAATGTCATGTCTGTCTACCACCTTTCTTGAATTAATTGCCGGACGAAGTTGGTCTATGAAGGATTGGAGCATATCAAGACCTTCTGATAGTCGTTTCTTCTCACTCGTACTTGCGCCGGATACTGCACCTAGCATGAACGATGTAATCCCAACCTTCTGGAGAAACTGCTTCACATGGATGCTGACCTGTATGGTGTTGCTATCAGCTTCGAAGCGAAGTTTCTTCATTTGAGCGGTCGCCTGTTGTTCATCGAAGTCATCTGACTGCTGGAGCTTTATAGTCTCCAATTCTTCTTTCGTCCGCTGATAACCGGCTTTCAGTTCTTCTACCTTCAGACGCTCAGCCTCAACATCGTCCTGAAGCTTGTCCTTCCAGTATTGATCACGCTCTTTGATCTTCTTAGCAGCTTCTTGAGATTTCTGTTCGAGAAGAACTTCTGTCTCTTCATCTCGGCGTTCTACTGCCGCCGCTACTGCTTCATCCACCTGATTGGCTGGGATCGCATCCTTGTATCGCCGTTGAAGTTCTTCTTTCTCTTGTTCAGCTTGAGCTGCCCGCGTTTCTGCTTCTCGGACCGCGGCTTCAAGACGTTCTTTTGTTTCCGTAAAAGCCTTATGTGTTGAAATGATTCCTGCGTCGAGTTGCTGAATGATTTCCGGAGTGGCGTTCTCCATGATAAATTTGGCTTTATCATACGTTTTACCAGAACCAAATCCTGCTTGTTCTGCAACGATATCTCGAACTTGTCCGGTCGGCTGCTCAGGAACATTTTCCTTGCCTCCTGCCATCCGTTCTTTGGCCTTAATTCGTTCGACTTCCTCAAGGCGTTTAGCCCATTCCACACGCTCCGAGAAGGTAAATTCTTTCCGGTGCTCGTTCTCTGAAATTTCTAACCGGAGTTGGTGCTCGTAATCTTCAATTTCCATAACCCTAACCATCACTTCTTTTCGACCAAGGTGTTGGTGAGCGCGTAATCGGCGTTCTCCAGCTACTAATTGAAAATCAGGAGTTATTAATATAGGATTGATAAGTCCGTTCCGTTCAATGTCTTGCGCCAGTTCTTCAATGCCACTAAAGTCCTTTCGAATGCGGTCATTAACCTTTATTTTTTCAATAGTAATTTGCAATTTTTTAATTCTCCTTTACAGATTAATTGTTATTCTTCCTTCTGGAGAATCCAACTGTTTGATTAGAGGAGTTTTCACTTATCCAATTGAAAACTAGATCTCTCGGGTACCTCGCTCGAATTAATTTGAATTTAGGAAAAGAAGGATTTTCCACAAGTTTATTTACTGCTGACGCTTCTACTTGAAATATATCCTTCAGATCGTTTTTAGTGAGTACAAGAGGATAGTCGTACTTGACTCTCCCCTCTTCGACTCCGATTTCATATGCTTTTTTCACAAGTTCTTGGACATACTTATCTACGTCAGGAATATGAATTGTCATGTTAGTTTCCATCTCGTTCCTCCTTAGCAGTTGGTCACCTTTTCCAGATACCCAGCTCTCATCATTAAATCCTCATAATTTAGATTTAAGGCAACCGAGAATTTTTTTAATGTATCGGGTTTGGGCATACCCCGTTTACCTGTTTCGATTCTTGAAATCTGTGCGCAACTTACTCCCGATAATTCAGATAATTCGATCAAATTCAACCCTTTCTTTTTACGTTGTTTTTTTAGATATATCCCAAACATATTAGCCATTTTTTCACCACCTTTTTCCCTCTGGGTAAAACAATATCAGTATTTTTCATTTTGGTAAAATGCTATATTTCGCCAAATTCTGCATCTGGCTCATTGATTACGCTGTTTTTCATCAGATACCTTCTGTATTCTAGATTTCCTGTTTACCCCGAGGTAAAAAGATGGTATTATAATTACCAATAAGAAAAAAGGTGGAATCGTCGTGTCTAATGAACTTGGTACATTGATTAAGAATGCCCGCGATTTAAAAGGATTCACTTTGATAGACGTCTCAAAAAAATCAGGAATAAGTATTGCTCAACTCTCAAGAATCGAGACTGGAAAACGCGGCGCTCCAAAACCAGATACTTTGAAAAAGATATCACTAGCTCTAGATATATCTTTTAATGAATTGATGATTATGGCAGGTCACATAAATGAAGATGATAATGAACCCTTGAAAAGAATCGATCATTTTAACTTGAATTCTGATCTTGACGAGAAAATAAAGCATGTAGCAGCCATGCTTACTGACGAGAAAGGATTATTTTTCTCATATCTACAAGAAGATGCAATTGAGATTTTTAAAAATATTCAAATTAATGAGGAGTCCACAGCCTTTTTTGAAATATACGAAAGAGGAGTAAATGAATTTAAGGATGATCCTTTAACTCTAAATGAAATTACTGAAGGTTCTTTTAACTTAGTTTGTAATTTCGAGGTTTTGTCAGAAATCATACTTGAAAAGTTAAGTTATGAGGAAAAAGAAATTTTGTTAAAAGAGTTAACTTCAATAGCTAAAAAACATGAACTTTACAAAGAAGATGAAAATGACATTAAAGATTTAGAAGAATTTCTTAATCAACCTGAAATTAGTTTTAACGGAAAACCAATTTCTCAAGAACTTAAACAGCGTATTTTGGGATATGCCGAAGCATTGACTGACCAAGACAAATAACTTCATAACACTAAGATTAAAATCTTCTCACTTTTAGGTTTCATAGCCGTAAGGCTATTTCCTATATGTAAAAATAGAACGTATATTCTTATAAGGAGGGTTGGCAAAAAACAATCATTTCGAGGGGAGATTGTAAAATGGCATCTTACATCAAATATAAAACAAAGAAAAAAGGAACACTATGGATGTTCAAGATTGATACAGGAGTTGACCCTAAAACAGGGAAGAGGATAAATACAACACGCAGAGGATTCAACTCTAAAACAGAAGCTAAATTGGCTGCAGAAGAATTAGAAATCCAAATTGAAAGCGGAAATCTCGCAAATCAAAGCAAGGACATATTGATTAAGGATTTTCTTATGGATTGGCTAGAGATTTACAAAAGGAATACTGTTAGAGAGAACACTTTCAAGCAACACAAATATGGAGTGGAAAAATACTTGGTACCAAACCTAGGCTTTATTAAGGTTTCGAAGCTCACAAACGCTCAATATCAAACTTTCGTTAACGGGCTAATCACACATCTCAGCAAACGTACAGTTGAAATTATCCATACTACAATGCAGAGTGCTATGTACAAAGCATTAGATCTTGAAATCATTAAGAAAAATCCTTGTTCTAAAATAATTATCCCGGATCCGAATTTAAATAAACTGAATACTTCAGACCCAGCTAACTTTCTTACTAAACAGGAAGTGTTTGTTTTTTTGTCAGCGGCATTAAAAGATAATCCTAAGTATTACTATTTTTTCAAAACTCTTATTGAAACTGGATTAAGAAAAGGCGAAGCACTTTCGCTTCAAAGAGATGATATAGACACGGTGGAAAGGCGAATTTCAATCAATAAAACAATTGTGTACAATCAGTTTGATATAGAAAAATTATTTGCGCCTCCCAAAACCGCGGCTTCAAAAAGATCCATTATGATAACTGAAAGTTTAGCTAAAGAATTAAACGAGCAAATCCTCATACAAAAGGAGTTCGAGAAACAAATTGGAATTACCGAGGAAACAAGCTTGAAATTGGTTTTTAATCGAGGTGATGGTCGCCCTTTTGCAAAATCAACGTTACAACGAGCGCTCAAAAGGATCTGTAAAAATGCTGGAATAGATAAAGATATCACTGTTCACGGACTCAGACACACACATGCTGTTATGATGTTAGAATCCGGGGCAAGTATGAAAGAAGTCCAGGAAAGATTAGGACACGCTTCTATTGAAGTCACGTCTGATATTTACGCACATATTACAGAAGTGATAGAAGTTAGAAGCATAGATAAATACTCTTCTTACATGGACTATCCAGAAGAATAGATTGATTTAATAGTCGCGGTCAAAACCGCGGTCATAACAAATATCCCACCGATATTTCTCTAAAAAGAGAAAAACCTTGGAACGCTGAAAATCCAGCACTACCAAGGTTTAGATATCCCTAGTACAACGTGATATATTGATCGCGTTCCCATTGGTGGACTTGTGTACGGTACATATCCCACTCAATTTCTTTCAGCTCATAGAAGTGAGCCAAGGCGTGGTCGCCGAGAGCATCACAGATGACTTCGCTACGGATCAATTCATTCAATGCTTCTTTCAGGTCAGCTGGCAAGCTTGGAATGCCTTCTTCCACACGCTCTTCTTCTGACATGATGTAGATGTTACGGTCAATTGGAGTTGGTAAGGAAAGCTCACGTTTGATTCCGTCCAGACCTGCTTTTAACAGAACAGACAAAGCCAGGTAAGGGTTAGCAGCCGGATCCGGGTTACGAACCTCAACACGTGTACTCAGACCACGGGAAGCTGGAATACGAATCATTGGGCTACGGTTACTAGCAGACCATGCTACATAACAAGGTGCTTCATAACCTGGTACAAGACGTTTGTATGAGTTCACAGTTGGGTTAGTAATTGCTGCAAACGCACGTGCGTGCTTCAGAGTTCCAGCCATGAAGTGACGAGCAGTTTTGCTCAGACCCAACTCGTCCGACTCATCAACAAATGCGTTCTCATTGCCTTTGAACAAGGATTGGTTACAGTGCATACCGGATCCGTTCATACCAAACAGTGGTTTCGGCATGAATGTAGCATGTAAACCATGCTGACGTGCAATCGTTTTAACAACGAGTTTGAACGTTTGGATCTGGTCAGCAGCTTTCAGAGCATCAGCATATTTGAAGTCGATCTCATGCTGACCTGGAGCTACCTCATGGTGGGAAGCTTCGATCTCAAAGCCCATTTCTTCAAGTGTGATAACGATGTCACGACGACAGTTTTCACCAAGATCCGTAGGCGCAAGGTCGAAATAACCACCTTGGTCATTCAGTTCGTTAGTTGGGTTTCCTTTTTCGTCTGTTTTGAACAAGAAGAACTCGGGTTCAGGACCAACGTTGAAGGAAGTGAATCCCATATCTTGGGCTTCCTTCAGGTTACGTTTCAAGATACCACGTGGATCTCCTGGGAACGGATTACCATCTGGAAGATATACGTCGCAAATCAGACGTGCAACACGGTTCTCTGCAACCCATGGGAAAATAAGCCAAGAATCTAGATCTGGATAGAGGTACATGTCGGACTCTTCAATACGTACATAACCTTCAATGGAAGATCCATCGAACATCATCTTGTTATCCAGAGCCTTAGTCAACTGACTCACAGGAATCTCAACGTTTTTGATAGCTCCAAGCAAATCAGTAAATTGCAATCGAATGAATCGTACGTTTTCTTCTTTCGAAATGCGGAGAATGTCTTCTTTTGTATAACTCACTATAACCTCTCCCTTTCTTATCTGCGTATTTGGCTTGCCTGTTATATTTGTACATTAGAAAGTTCCACGGGTCAAGGAGTCTCACACCAAAAGTGCATGTTTTCCCCTCACTCGCCAAGTTATGCGAATTTAGTTTTTATTAAAGAATCGGGAAAGCTCTCCCTGAATGAGAGATACTTGTCCTGGTCTCTTACCTGATACAAGCTGCTGCTTCAGCAAGCGGTGCAACTGCGTATCGGACAGCTCTCTGCGTTTAACTTCAGTATCTGGCGTGATAACTGTAGCTTCCTCGGATTCTTTTGAAACAGGATTCATCACTTGTTTGATGCCCGCGATGTTAACTCCTTTTTCAATCAAAGCCTTGATCTCTAGCAATCTCTCTACGTCATTAAAAGAGAATAACCGTTGATTACCTGACGTTCTCGCAGGAACGATCAAGCTGTGCTGCTCATAGTAACGAATCTGACGTGCAGACAGATCCGTAAGTTTCATTACAATACCAATTGGGAATAAGGCCATATTTCTGCGGATTTCATCACCCATGTTCATCAACCTTCCAGTCATCTATTCTTCACCCTATTGTACATTTAGTTATTACCAAGTGTCAATGACGTGTTAGATAAACTCACAATAATTTACGATCTTTCATAGTCTGTAACGCCATCAAAACGCCATATTTGACATGAGAGTACGTTAATCCGCCTTGCATATACCCGATATACGGCTCCCGAATAGGCGCGTCGGCTGATAATTCCAGACTTCCACCCTGAATGAACGTACCTGCCGCCATAATGACAGGGTGCTCATAACCAGGCATATCCCACGGTTCAGGAACCACATGGCTATCCACAGCTGCTGCACGCTGAATCCCCTGCACGAAGGCGATCAGATGCTCTGCAGAGCTAAACTTAACAGCCTGGATCAGATCTGTGCGAGCTTCATTCCAGGCGGGTTTGGTTACAAATCCGGATTCAGCAAACATCGCAGCAGCAAACGTACTTCCTTTGATAGCTTGTCCTACAATTGTCGGTGCCATGTAAAGTCCTTGGTAGATGCCACGTGTTGTCCCCAGCATTGCTCCAACCTCTCCCCCAATTCCAGGGGCTGTTAGACGATAAGCTGCCAGCTGTACGTATTGTTCCTTCCCACATATGTATCCACCGGTTTCCGCAATGCCTCCACCAGGATTCTTGATCAGTGATCCGGCCATCAGATCAACTCCGACTTCTGTCGGTTCACGTTCCTCCGTGAATTCACCGTAACAATTGTCTACGAATACGATGACATCTTCCTTAAGCTCTTTAACACGCGTAACCATGTCAGCAATCTCAGCAACACAGAAGGATGAGCGCCAGTCATAACCACGTGAACGTTGAATCCCAATGACTTTTGTAGCCGGTGTAATGCTTTTTTCAACTGCTACCCAGTCCACTCCACCTTCATCAGTTAAGGCCGTCTCACGGTAACCGATGCCAAAATCGCGTAATGAACCTGTACCATCACCGGGTTTGCCAATAACTTTATGCAATGTGTCGTAAGGCTTACCCGTGATGTACAATAATTCGTCACCTGGACGCAAAACTCCAAAGAGAGCTGTACTAATCGTATGAGTACCTGAAGCAAAATGAGGACGCACCAACGCGGCTTCCGCGCCGAATACATCAGCATATACTTCATCAAGCACTTCACGCCCACGATCGTTATAGGCATAACCTGTTGAACCTGCAAAGTGAAAATCACTTACTTTTCGCTGTTGGAAAGCATTAATCACCTTCCATTGATTGTGATCTGTGATCCGATCAATCTGTTGAAGTTGTCCTTCAATCTGATGCTCCACTTGACGTTGAAGTTCAGATATTTCTGAATCAAAGCTTACCATCTTACTTCATTCCCCTTCATAGCACGAATCTGACGTCGAATATCCATTATCGTGTAACTTATCACATCAATATGTCATGAATATTACAATTCAATGAATTCTTCAAGCATATAACCAAATTTCTCATATTCACCTTTTTGCAATTCAACTTCATAAATTACATCATTCTCTTCAAAGCTGGTTTCCACTACATCACCAATTTTATAGAGTACCGACGTAAGATCACCACGTTCTGCCGGAATACGGAAGCGCTTCGTATCACCTGTCAGCTCTGTCTGAATGAATTCGCGGATTTTAAGCAAATCCTCCGAGTCTAATGCGCTTACTTTAATATGACCTTTATCCAATGGAAGCATCTCAAGTTGCTCTGGTGTGCACGCATCTTTTTTGTTATACAGGACTAACTGCGGCTTGTCCCCTGAACCAAGTTCTTGCAGAATCGTATTAACCGTCCGCATCTGATCTTCACGCATAGCTGATGAGGCGTCCACAACATGCAGGATCAGGTCTGCTTCATTCACTTCCTCCAACGTTGCCCGGAATGCTGCAATCAGATCATGCGGTAGATTTTGAATAAATCCAACCGTGTCGGTAAGTACGATTTCTTTTCCACTCGGAAGTTCCATCGTACGTGATGTAGGATCCAATGTAGCGAATAGCTGATCTTGAATATACACATCTGCAGCCGTCAACTGCTTGAGCAAGGTTGATTTGCCAGCATTGGTATAACCAACAAGGGCTACCTGAACAATACCTGTTTTTTTACGGCGTTCACGATGCAATTTACGATGACGAGTCAATTCTTCCAGATGACGCTTCAGATCATCGATACGACCACGAATGTGACGGCGGTCTGTCTCCAGCTTGCTTTCACCCGGGCCTCTTGTTCCGATTCCGCCCCCGAGTCTGGACAGGTTCTTACCATGACCCGACAACCGTGGCAGCAAATAGCTATGTTGAGCCAATTCCACTTGAATGATACCTTCTCTAGTGTTGGCACGTTGTGCAAAGATGTCCAAAATCAATTGGGTACGGTCAATAATTTTGAGGTCGAGTGTTTCTTCCAGATTACGAACCTGTGCACCTGACAATTCCTGATCGAAAATAGCCGTAGTTGCTCCCAGTTCCTCTGCAATCGCACGGAGCTCTTCCACCTTACCTTTACCAATGAACCATTTGGTATCACGTTTTTCCCTGTTCTGAGAAAGTACACTTAGTACCTCCACTCCAGCTGTCTCGGCAAGTTTCACCAGTTCCTCTAAAGAGTACTCAGGGTTAATACCTGTACGTTTTACATCATCCGTGACAAGACTCACCAAGACGGCGCGATCTTTTTTGACCATATCTGTATCATGTGTACCATTTGTCATGTATATGTTCACTCCCTCTAATTACTAAAGTAATCCGTTGATATACATTGCCACGAATATGCCATGGCATACCTTAAGCCGAACCGGTTGGCCCGGCCGGCTGGTGTAAAAACTATATTATCGCTTACTTTCGCTCAAAGTTCAAATCCTCTGTACGGATTGTCATCAGCTCCAGTTTTCCTGGACTGCCTTCCGAGTATTGTTCCAACAAACGAACCGCCTGATGCCTGATCGAACGCTCAATGGCATTACGAACGTATCTGGCGTTACTAAAAGCATGCAGCGAATCATTTTTTTCCTGAAGCAAATGCTGCTTTAGCTTGAGTATGGTCTGTGGCATTAGAATATAATCGCGCTCTTTGGCCATAATCTCAGAGATTTGAATCAACTGATCAATGCTATAGTCTGGAAACTCCACTTGAATGGGAAAGCGGGAAGGTAATCCGGGATTGGTCTGAAGAAAAAAATCAATTTCATCTGAATAACCAGCCAATATGAGGATAAATTGGTTTTTATTGTCTTCCATTGATTTTACAAGCGTATCAATAGCTTCCTTGCCAAAATCTTTCTCTCCACCGCGGGCCAAACTGTAAGCTTCGTCAATGAACAATATCCCACCGAGTGCCTTCTTAACCAGATCTCTTGTTTTCTGCGCCGTGTGACCGATATATTCTCCAACCAGATCTGCACGTTCTACTTCAATAAGATGACCTTTACTTAAAACACCCATCTTCTGAAAGAGTTTGGCAACAATCCTCGCCACGGTGGTCTTACCGGTTCCCGGATTACCTTTGAAGATCATATGATACACGTGCGCACCACTAAGTAAGCCTGCTTCGGTACGCATCTGAGCAATCTGTAGAAAAGCATAGATCTCAAACACCAAGTCTTTGATATTTTCAAGTCCAACCAGTTGCTCCAATTCACCCTGTATCTCTTGGAAGTGCGCATGTTTGGTTATACTCTTGGCTGCCTGTACTGCCGCTGCTTCATCTTTGACCAACATCTGAGGTTCCTGGTTACGCAACACAATATTAATTTGTCTGGATGGTCTGCCTCCTGGTTGCTCTCCTGCAGCCATGACCCGTCCGTTCATTCGCCATCACCTCTATTTTATCGGGCTGAACTCTCCTGATTATTAATGTATTCTATCAGGTGCTCCAATATTAGAAGGATCATGAAGAATTCTACGGATAAGTAGATGACTCAAATCTGAATGTTTTTTCGAAACTCTCCGTTCTCAAACAAACTCGGCCTATGCTTCAGTGATAACTGAAAGTATGGGAATACATGTGCATCAATGGCATGCAGCAGTTCCTTTGCCGTCTTGTTAGCCAAGTCATAATCACCCGTTGTAATATGTTTTCGTGACAGTGCATCTTCAAGCTCATCTTCATCCAGCAAAAATACTTCCCCATCTTTCAATACAACGACATCCAGATACAGGTCATCAAACCAAGGAACACCCTGATCGGTTATCCCCTGACTACGACATGTATCAATGTACCACTCTACAATCCGTTCCTGATCGTCAAACATCGCCGTAACTACAAAGTGCTCTCCCTTCGGATAGTATTGTAGCCAGGAATAACCTTTATCTGCGATACAGAAGGTACTGCCTCCATAAGTTTTCCACAGAGGTTCTTTCAAATCCTGTATGGTGTACAACGTAATATAACCTGTGAAAATTTTGGATTGAACGAACCGGCATGTGAATTGTCGGTTCGTAATCCGGCGCCAGTTCGCGCGATCCCCGAATTTCCGTTTCATACGAACCCCTCTTTGCCGACTACAGGTCCGTGACCTGCTCTGATGTTATTGGTGAACAATGTAATAACGTCCGCCTGATGGATTCCAGCGCTCTGGGCCCGCCCTTGCACAACGTATTACGAATAGTTACAGCTTACCATATTTAAGGTTTACACTCAAAATCAAGCTTTGTCCCACCTATTCATCAAATCAGCTTCCATTACAGTTGGTTCTGTATAACACAAAAAACTGCTTCACCGGTTTCCTGGGAAGCAGTTTTTCAATGTAGCTATTTAGTGATTCATTGGCTTAGCCGCCGGTGCCAGCTTGGGAATCTGCAGGTGCATCTGTCCCTCCAGTATCCCCACTTGTTCCGCTGTCCGGAGTTACAACCTCGCCTGGCGTTGTTACGGCCCCATCATCGGAACCTTCACCATTTCCGCCAGGATCTGTTGTGCCCTGACCAGGTGGGGTCGTATTGCCTTCCCCAGGTTGACCGTTTCCGCCGTTATTACCACCGTTGCCATTGTTTCCGTTATTATCATTACCATTTCCGTTGTTGCCATTTTCATTTCCATTACCGTTATTACCGTTCGAGTTGCCATTATCCGGTGTACCATTGTCCGGATTCTCCGTACCTGGCAGCTCAGGATCTATCTCTGTTCCAGGGTCTATACCAGGATCAGGTTCCTCCGGCGGCACTTCCTGCGCTTCAATCATCAAGGAGATGGTGTTGGAAGGATCCGTCTCAAGTCCTGATGCCAAGTCGTAAGCTGTCACATAGTACTCATAGGTTAGACCAGGCAACGCACTTAAATCTTGTGCATTGGTCGCTCCTATTGCATCAATGAGATGAGTGAACTGGGCTTCAGATGTTTCTTTCCGATAAATTCGATATTGCGTACTCGCGTCACCCGTTCCAGTCCAACTCAGGGAGACGGTTTGTGCATTTGGATCGTATGATCCACTCAGCCCACTAACGGACAGAGCCGGCTTTTCTGGTTCTTCTACTGGCGGAGGTGCCTGCCCTCCAGCTGGTGCTTTGAATTGCTTCACTGGAACGCCTTTTAAAGCATCTCCCATGACTTTGGCAAAGAAAGCTGCCGACAGCTTACTGCTGTTCTTAAGCATATGATTGGCATCCGGATTGTCATAGCCCATCCAGACTGCGGCAGTCCATTCCGGGGTGTATCCAACAAACCATACATCACGGTTGGCACTGTTGCCAGAGATACCACTTTGAACTGTTCCTGTTTTACCCGCTACCGGACGATCCAGACGTGCTGAACGTCCCGTACCGTCATTAACGACGTTCTGCAGCATCTGTGTAAGCTGATACGCATTTTGCTCACTCATGACACGCGTTGTGTCCGAGTTATCATGTTTATAAGTGGTTTTGCCTGCGCTATCCTTGATTTCTTTAATCGCATAGGCTTGTCGGTATTCTCCGAGGTTGGCAAATGCACTATAGGCTTGCGCCATTTCCAGTGTATTTGTACCTTTACTTAGACCACCGAGGGCAATCGCCAAGTTTTTGTCTTCATCTGTCAGCTGTATGCCTACACTCTTGGCAAAATTAATGCCTGTGTTAACACCTATTTTATCAAGCAGCCAAACCGCAGGGATATTTTCCGACTTCGTAATGGCATCCGTCATACTGATCGTTGAAGAATATCCATGCAAGTTACCAGGACAGTAGTTACCAAAACATTGCTTCGCATTACTCAGCGACGAGTTGGCACTGTAATTTCCTGATTCAAGCGCAGGTGCATAAGACACAATCGGTTTAAAAGCTGAACCTGGTTGTCTTCGACTCTGCGTTACACGGCTATAACCTTTAGTCTGATAATCCCGTCCTCCCAGGAGGGCAACGAGGCTACCATTCTCATGGTTCATGATAACCATGGAGCCTTGAACCTGTTGATCGTCTTTACTTGCCTCGAACAGATTATCATCTGTGAAGGCAGTTTCCATGGCTGTTTGAGCCTGAGCATCCATAGTTGTATAGATTTTGTACCCGCCGATATTCAGATCATCTTCCGTTTTACCTGTTACTCGTTCAGCTTCACGGAGCACATAATCTATAAAACCTTGATACTTCCTGTCTTTCTCTGGTCGCTTGTAGTTATAGTTAATCTCTTTTGCTTCGTCCATCTCCGCCTTGGTAATGTAGCCTTGTTCATACATCAGCTGCAATACCACACCTCGGCGTGCTTTTGAGTCGTTTGGATTGCTCACCGGATTATAGGCAGAAGGCCCTTTCGGCATAGCTGCTAATGTAGCAATTTGCCACAACTTCAACCTCTTGAGATCAGTAACTCCAAAGTAAAATTCAGATGCCGCTTTAATCCCGTAACGCTGATGACCGAAGAAAATACGGTTCAGATACATCGTCAGGATTTCGTCTTTTGTGTACTTGCGCTCTAATGCCATGGCAATCGATACTTCCGTTGCTTTACGGAAGAACGTCTTGTCACGGGACAAGAACATGTTCTTGGCAAGCTGTTGGGTTAGTGTACTACCACCTTCCACCATGGAACGAGCCATGACATCCTTAACCGCTGCACGCCCAATGGACCAGATATCCACGCCCTGATGATCGTAGAATCGCTTATCCTCCGTTGCAACAAAGGCTTGCTTCACAAGCTCAGGAATATCATCTTCTTTGACAGGTTCCAGCTTCTGAATGGATAGTTCCCCCATTAATTGGCCATTGCGATCATATACTTTTGAAGTTTCATTAATTGTGGTTTTGTCCTTATTGGCTTTGAGCAGATTTTCACCACTCACCATAATAAATAAATATCCGCCAAGTGCACAGAATATGGCGATTGCCATTGTGAAAAACAGTGTCCATCCAACGCGTTTACCCGTAATTTTTTTCTTTTTAGAGGTCTTTGGCTTCGCTTTTTTGGGTGACTTGTTATTGTTGTTGCGATTGTTAGACCTCGACAACGGATCGTTTGGCATGTTACCTCCTGACTCCCTTTCGGTTGCATAATTTCTAATCGTCTGTAGGCTCAGGCATATATTAAACATATTTTGCCCGGAATGAAAAGAACAACCCTTTATTCAGGTTGCTCTGTTTCAATACCTATACTTGTAGACGAAATGGTTGGTGAAAAGGTTTCGTAATTTTTTTAAGCTTCGCCGCTGTTATCTTGCTGCATCAGCGATACGCTGCGTTGCGGCGTGAACGTGGAGATGGCATGCTTGTAGACCATTTGCTGGCGTCCGTCGCTGTCAATGACGATCGTAAAATTGTCAAATGCCTTGATTGTCCCGCGGATTTGGAAGCCGTTGGTCAGATAGACCGTAGCAGGAATATTTTCTTTCCGCAGTTGGTTCAAGAACGTATCTTGGATGTTGATGGACTTGTTCATTAGCCGTACCCCCATTGGTTCATTTGAATTCGTGTTCAAGTAATATTCAATATCGCTGAGTAGCTTTCGTGCTATTATATCATGAACAGTTTCATATAATCCACAAAAACCCCTTGTCTGCTATTTTACCCCCATTCTTAGCGAGGTGAACAAATAGAAGACTTATCCATTATACACCGCTTGTCTGTTTTGCAAAAGAGGGACAAAATCTTCATTTTAAAGCACATTTATTCGTTGTTTAGCGAATACTTAATCTCTACCATCTGTTCTAGTGATAAATAAAAACCTCTATCCTTTTGATGACCAGAAGGTAGAGGTTTACATATCTTGATCTAATCGATGCCTGTCAGAAGAATACTAATAATCGCTCAAATCAATCAAATTTCCGTGTAATCAATTCACTTATCTGCTTGTATTTCCCTTCAAAATCCTGGGTATCCGTCATGTCCACCCATTCTATATCCTTCATATGACGGAACCAGGAAAGCTGCCGTTTGGCAAACCGACGTGTATCCCTCTTCAACCACTCAACCGCAGCTTCCCAACTCACTTCCCCTTGCAGGAACGCAGCAATCTCCTTATACCCCAGCCCTTGCATGGAAATATGACCTCTGGCTACTCCACGTTCCAACAGGGACTTCACTTCATCCACCAGACCTTGTTCGATCATCAGATCAATCCGCTCTTCTACCCTGGCGTACAACTTCTGCCGATCCATTGTCAAACCAACAATAAGAAGGTCATAAGGCGACTCTTTCTTCTGTACTGCCAGCTGATCAGACCACTTCTCGCCTGTGAGGTGATGGATCTCAAGCGCACGTACAATTCGCCGCTGGTCATTCGGATGCAGACGATCCGCACTAACAGGGTCAACTTCCCTCAATCGATCATGAAGGGCCTGAGCTCCATTTAGCTCAGCATAGCTGAATTGTTCCTCTCTGAACGCTTCATCTGAACCGCTATCCGAAAATTGGAAGCCGTAACATACCGATTCCACATACAGACCGGTGCCACCTACAATAAAAGGCATTTTACCGCGTTCGTGAATTTCACTAATCAATCTTGTACAACTCTCCTGAAACTCGGCCACAGAATACGGATACTCCGGTTCATGGATATCAATGAGATGATGGGGTACACCCTTCATTTCTTCAGAGGTAATCTTGGCAGTTCCGATATCCATTTCACGATATACCTGCATCGAATCGCCTGAGATAATCTCACAATTGAAAGCTTGGGCAAGCTCGATGCTCATTCTTGTTTTGCCTACTGCTGTTGGTCCAACCAACACAAGCAGTTTAGGTTTTGGTTTAACTTCCACTTTCAACATTAATCACTCCGTACAGGGTTTTTGCATTCGCCCGATCAAGTATTTCAAATCCGAGCCTGTCAAACTCCGCGCTGCCGCGCTTTTCTTTCATAACGACACGTTTACGGGCAACCCGTCTTGCTTCCATAATGCTCTGTTCGTCCAACGCGTGAGCATTCGCATAATCTCGCAAGGGCTGAATAGCACTTGAATCCATCATCGGTTCACGGAACATGGGGTCAAAATATACGGTATCACAGCTTCGATCCGGCATGGAACGCAGCAACTCAAGATGATTCGCATGATGCAGCTCAATACGCCGGAAAGCTTCATTTACCGCTGGCTTGATCGTCTCATATTGAGACATCCCCTCCACTAGTAGTGTATATAGCGGAAGAGAGCTCTCACATGCAATCACCCGTCCACTTTTGCCCACTGCAACCGAGAACACCAGTGCATCCGTGCCCAGTCCGGCTGTACAATCGATGATGGTATCCCCTTCATTCACCGCCCCCGCCTCCAGCAGTGGATCAGGTTCTCCTCGCAATATACGTTTGGCACGAACAAATCCCATGCTGGGGTGGAACTCCAGCAACGGTGAATCCTTCCGAAATAGACGCACTTTACCCTGGAGTACAACCAGAACCTCCTCCGCCTCATAGTGTTCAATCATCATGGGCAGAGACATTTTATTACGGCGCACGTAAGTACCCCCTGTTGTTTCAGCAAGGTTTCGGGCCCGCTCCACAAGTAAAGCCGCTTCCTTTTCACCGGTTGTAATATACATAGATTCCTCCTAAATAGCTACATAACACGTTTGAACAATTTTTCCAGATCATATGTTGAAAATGAAACCACAATCGGCCGCCCATGTGGACACGTATAGGGCTGTCGACATGAACCCAGACGCTGAATCAGCACCTCTGCCTCCTGATCCGTCAGCTTCTGGTTAGCTTTGATGGACGCCTTGCAGGAGCACATGATTGATGCAGCTTCCCGCATCTTGGCCACATCTATGCTGCGTTCGCTAAGAACCCATTCGGACATTTCTTCGATAATGTCTTTCTCGTCCCCTTTGGGGAACCAGAACGGGTGGGAGCGCACACGGAACGTCTGTCCACCGAAATGCTCCAAATATACCCCCGCCTGTTCGAACCAGGCCAGCCTTGTTTTCAGCTTTTCCGTCTCCGAAGGTGTAAATTCGAGCGTAATAGGCAGCAGTAACTCTTGTGAGGCCTGGGCAGGGTTACCAAATTTCTCGTAATAGTACTCATAATTCACGCGTTCATGAGCGGCATGCTGATCAATCAAATATAAACCTTGATCATTTTGCGCAATCAAATACGTACCATGATGCTGTCCGATCAGACTCAGCTCCGGAAATTCAGGCATGGATGCATCTGATTTAATGGCAGCAGCAAGTTTAGTGGCATCAGGCAGACCTGAGGTTTTCCACGTCCGTTCCCCTCTTGCAATCGAAGACGGGTTGTAGGTTGACCGAGCTTCCCTAACCGGTGAATTTACGGATTCGGAGCGATACGTAGCTGGTTTACCTTCAGCCAAAGGTTTTTCCGTTGCTCCACGATCCCCACCATCTTGAGAAGAGAGGTCAGATTTGGGAACAGTTTCGGTAGAACTTGTACTTGAACTTAAACTTGTACTTACATCCTTAGTGCCTTCTTGCACGTTAGCGGATGTCTGCCCCTCGCCATGACTAGCAATCTTCTGCAAAATATCCCCGTTCCAACTTTCTAACTGCTCCGGGGGCTGTGTAACCTCAGGTGGAGCTTCGGGCAACGGCACTGAGTGACCCTGTTCAGATACCAACTGTGCTGTAGACACATCCGCCGGAGCATCCAAATCCAGATCATCATCTTCTGCAGTTAACTTCAGCGGTGCAGCAGTAGGTTTCCCAAGTGGCCCTTGTTGCCCATATCCTTCTGCATCAGATGCATCTTTCAGCGGACCACGCGGAAAGAGGAATTGCTCCTGAATAAAGGAGTTATCGTCCCCACGTCGAATCTGCTGTTTTTTGACCTGTGGAATTAATACCTCCTGCCGGAGTATACCCCGCAACGTCGTCTCTATAAATTCATACAGTTCTGGTTCCTTGCTAAAGCGAACCTCCAACTTCGCCGGATGCACGTTCACATCCACAAGAGAGGGGTGCATCTCCAACTGCACCACGACAAGTGGGAAGCGATTGATCGGCAGCAAGGTATGGTAGGCTTTGAGAATCGCCTGATTGAGACCGTAATTGCGAACAAATCTCCCATTAACAATCGTTGACATACCATTACGATTCGCTCGTGTCCATTCTGGCAGGCTGATCAGCCCGCTCACCCGGTAATCCAGACTTTCACCCTGGATGGGAAGCATCGCTTTCGCTGCACTTGTCCCATAGATCGCTGCAACCACTTGCAGCAGATCGCCGTTGCCCAACGTCTGAAGCAACACATTCTCATTATGGCGCAGTCGGAACGAAATGTTTGGGTGAGACATCGCCATGCGGTATAGGACATCTGAAATATGTCCCAGTTCCGTCTGGATCGTTTTCATATATTTGAGTCTGGCTGGTGTATTGTAAAATAGTTCTCTCACTGCAAAATCCGTACCTTGGGGTGAGGTTGCATCTTCATGAGAAACAAGGTTCCCGCCTTCAATCACGATGCGGCGCCCCCGCCCGTCATTACCACTTGCCGATAATACCTCTACCTTGGACACGGCGGCAATACTCGCCAAGGCTTCGCCACGGAATCCAAGACTTGTGATCTGAAACAGATCTCGGCCATGGGCTATTTTGCTGGTCGCATGACGATAAAAGGCGGTTTCCATGTCCTCTGGCTCAATACCTGTACCATTGTCTTTGACACGAATACTGAGGAGTCCGCCCTCTTCCACCGTCACTTCAATTTTGGTGGCGCCTGCATCCACCGAGTTTTCGAGCAACTCTTTGACAACTGAAGCAGGCCGTTCGACCACTTCACCCGCCGCGATCTGGTTGGCAATATGTTCATCAAGCACATGTATCTTCGCCACAGGTTTTCCCCTCCCTTATACTCAGGATAATTGCTGTGCCTTCAATTTGAGATCATTCAATATCTGCATCGCCTGAAGAGGTGTCATATTCATGACATCGATATCTTTCATCGTACGGATGAATTCTCGCGCTGGTTTATCCACCGCAACTTCATCCGGTTTCGTTGCCACATTCGGCTCATCATCCCCAAAGATGGACAGTTGAACCACATCCGAATGGTTTGCGCTGGACTGTCCTTTGCTGTTTGATTTCTTGGCATGTTGCTTCCCAACCGAATCTTCAATAGAAGGTGTGTACTCTGCGCTCTCCACAATCTCGTGTTCCCGGATCAATGGTGCTGAAGCCGTGTGTTGGAATTCTACACCTTTTAATTTCAAGCCTGCTTCCTGCTTCTCATTCCCGATATATTCACTGCCCACAGCTACTTGCGCGGCCGCATGTTCGAACCCATGCAATAGTCCATTCGCCCGCTCAATAATGCTATCAGGCAGACCTGCAAGACGTGCACAATAGATACCATAACTGCTGCTGGCTGCCCCGGCAATCAATTTGCGCAGGAAATTAACTTTGTCACCACTCTCCTGTACCGCCATCGAGTAGTTGGCCAGCTTGTCCAGACTCTCCTCCAGATGAGCTAGCTCATGGAAATGAGTTGATACAAGAGCTTTACAGCCGATAATATCATGTACATATTCAATAACAGACTGAGCAATGGCCATACCTTCACTAGTTGACGTTCCCCGTCCCAATTCATCGATAATAATCAGACTGCGTGGTGTGGCTTTGTCCGTCATGACCTGAATGTCGGCCATCTCCACCATGAATGTACTTTGTCCGCCAATGAGATCATCCGCGGCACCGATCCGTGTGAAAATGCGATCCATGATCGGCACTTCCGCCTGACCCGCAGGTACAAAACAACCCACTTGCGCCAAAATGGAGATTAAAGCAACCTGTCGCATATACGTACTCTTACCAGCCATATTTGGACCGGTAATCAGCAGAATACGTGCCTCTTCCTTGGTCATTGCCGTGTGATTGGCAATAAATGCGCCATCTCGCATGACCGCCTCAACGACCGGATGGCGTCCTTCTTCCACAACCAGGTCATAACCGTCGGTCAGCGTAGGCCGTACAAAGTTACGCTCAGCGCTAATCACCGCAAAAGATTGATATACATCAATCTCTGCAACCTGTTCGGCCAGCTTCTGCAATCTTGCAATCTCTTTGTTCAGCCGCTCGCGCAGCTCTGCGAACAGCCCATACTCAATATCAACCATTTTGTCCTGAGCTTCGAGAATCAGCGTCTCTTTTTCCTTCAACTCCGGCGTAATGTAACGTTCTGCATTGGCAAGTGTCTGTTTACGTTCATAACGTCCCTCTGGCAGCGAGGACAGATTGGACTTGGTGATCTCGATATAATAACCAAACACTTTGTTATATCCAATCTTCAGCGATCGAATGCCTGTCGCCTCACGCTCTCGCGCTTCCAGCTCCGCAATCCACTGCTTCCCGTTAACCGAAGCCTCACGCAATTCATCCAGACGTTCATGATACCCTTCACGAATCAGACCTCCGTCCCTTACCGATACCGGCGGCTCGTCCACAATGGCTTGCCCGATAGCTTCACGCAGATCATTGCAATCATCCATCGTTTCGGCAATATGCTGCAATGTTGCGGAAGAAGATCCTGCGCAATGCTGACGAAGTCCTGGAATTTTCTCCAGCGATGACTTAAGTGCATTCAGATCTCGACCATTGGCATTACCAAACGCAATGCGACCTACCAAGCGCTCCAGATCATAGATGTCTTTGAGTTCTGCCCGCAAGTCCTCACGCAATATAAACTGGTTGTACAGCATATCTACCGCTTCCAGACGCTCATTGATCTTCCCTTTTTGCAACAATGGCTTATCGACCCAACGACGCAGCATTCTCGCACCCATGGACGTCTCGGTCCGATCAAGCAACCAGAGTAATGAACCTTTTTTGGAGCGTTCACGCACGGTTTCTACCAATTCCAGGTTCCGGCGGGTAAACGGGTCCAAGATCATATAATGATCTGGCTCATACGTTGAGATTTGTGTTAATTGTCCCAAAGAACGTTTCTGTGTCTCGCTCAGGTAGGAGAAAAGACGTGCAATACACGCTTGACGTTCAGGCTCTAATCTTGCCCAGACAGCCTCGCCAAACTGCTGACGGACCAGATCCTCCTTATTTTTTGTCCACGACGTGTAGACCACAGGACGACCGATTGGAGACGCCTCGGCTTCTACCGTTTCAAGCAGCGCTGCATCCCCCACCAGCTCCGATGGTTCGTAGATGCCGATTTCATCCTTGAGCCATTCCTTGGAATAGGGTACGGATGTCACATACAACTCACCCGTTGACAGATCACAGGCCGCGAGCGCCAGCGTATTTTGATTACCTGTAAGACACACCATGTAGTTGTTGGACTTGTCACCGAGTGTCTTGCCTTCCATTACCGTTCCCGGTGTAACCACACGTACAATTTCACGTCGTACCATACCTTTGGTTACACTTGCATCTTCCATCTGTTCACATATCGCAACTTTATAACCTTTTTCAATCAGACGCTGTATGTAATTGTCAGCCGAATGATAAGGTACACCACACATCGGAATTTTATCATCCGTGCCTCCGTTGCGTGCGGTCAGCGTGATCTCAAGTTCACGGGAAGCATTAATCGCATCCTCGAAGAACAGTTCATAGAAGTCACCCAGTCTAAAAAATAGAAAAGCATCTTGTGCTTCGGACTTCACTTGCAAATATTGTTGAATCATTGGCGTATACTGAGCCATGATGAATATCCTCCATCCCGTTCCTATAATGTCAGGAAGAAACGCATCCTGGAAGGACAATAAGACGGTCAGGCACTGTGTTTGCGCCTCCGCCTTATGTGTTGGCTAATCGCCACTTCCTTCAAGGGTTGCTGCTCCATATCTTCCGTAGTAGCTTATTACTCATAAAAGACTTGTTTCTTATTATATCAAAAAAACGTCCGTACTTCATGAACCTGCCCGAATATTCCAGAGTTTGCGAATATCGCGGCTCTCATCCCAAGTTCTTCCCAGTTTTAATTGAAGGATTAACGGAGACGCATACCGTTCATAACGTGCATATCCATCCAACCTCTTCAGATCATCTACCAGAGTTGGAATGTGTTCCTTAATCACTTCGCGCTTTCCTTCATAAAAAGCGGCATGGACCTCAGCTTTCGCTAACGGACGCTGCCGTAAATGAGTATACCCGCTCGCGATCAGACCTGCCAAGGCCACAACACCTTTCGCAACAAGGGGCGATACAAGAAAGCTGGGTAACGTACGATACTCAAACCCACCATAGGATTTCAGGCGAAAATCACCAAGTGCTCCATAACGGGGTCGTCTTCCCGATCCTCGTGGGTCTTGCAGAAATGCCAGTGGCAATGCCAGATAATTGTCCAGTGCACGAAGCAGTTCCCCGGTAAGATTCATCCCGCTAAAATGAATATGACCGCCTAGAGGTAACCCACGCTGTGGCATCCCGCCTGCCTGCCAGATAAGTGAGTGATCACTAATGCTGCGGGAAGCGGCTGCGAATGCCCTCATCAGATGAGCCAGCAGTTCTCGTGGTTCGGAGCTGGGAGCCGGTCGCAGTTCGGCAACCGGATATATGCGCCGTCCACCAATCGTCACGGAATCACAGCCTGCCATTCCTGTACGTTCAAGAAATCTGGAGGCGGGTACGATTTTGGATTCCGGCATCTGCACCAGTAGAAACTCCGGGTCCATGCCGAGTATTGGAATGGGTCTGTGACTTACTTCCTCATCCAGCAGTTCCTGATGCTGCTTCCAGCTTTCTCTATAGGTAGTAGCAAGGTTGGTCACCCCTTTCCAGGGACATGGATCAATTGAAATCACTGCACAACCGCCGTTCCCTGAGGATTCCATTCGAACAGCTCCATGATCCAGTCCTAGTGTATACAGCGTTTTGATTGCAAGTCGTTCTACGCGCTTGAACAAGGTTGAACTCGCTTCACGCACCAACAGAGTTTCCTGTGCCCCTCCCATGCCACTAGTATCCTTGCGTTTGATTCGGATCGCCTGCAGACAACTTATCTCTACGTCATAGCGTACACGCAAGCCTGGTTCACGTTTGCGCCGATCGTGCAGTGACAATACTTCAATGCCTGCCTGTTTCAACCGTTCTGCACGTTCTCCAGAAGTCATCCTTTCATATCGGCGCAGCGCTTCCTCCGCTTGTTCCATCACATTCATTACGTCCCCCCTCCCGGATCATGCAACTAAAATAAAAATAACCCCGCAATGCGGAGCCTTCCCGTGAAAGGTATTCCAGGCACATTGCGAGGCTCGTTACCACCCATTTTTTAATATTTAAGAAGAAAGAGGGCTTACGCCCTCTTCACCGCGCCTTCTGGCGCATATGATACCTTAGGTTATCAAATACAGGCGTCAAACTCACAGCTCATCGTCGAGCAGATCGGGATCGAGATCGTCATAATCTCCATCGGCACTGCCAAAGTCATAGTCCTTGTCTTCGTAGTCACCGCAACCCTCTGTGCAGACCTTCACACAAACTTTGGTTTCGGCAACAAGTTCCACAGCGAATTCCCGTTCTACCCGGATAATTACACTGCTTCCACCTGCTGATACTGTGGCTTCCACACAGCTAGGTTCCTGCGTTGCATCCGCAGATACCTCCACTGTGGAAGTCCGGTGTTTCGGGTCCAGATAGGACAAAGGCACATGTTCTACATACGAGACCGTTTCTTTGGCTACATCCGTCTGAGAATTCTTGTCGTAGGAATACCAAATGTTGATATCGTAAGTACCAATAACTTCAATTCCGTCACCCGCTGATACGGCTTCATATTGGTGGTTGATAATCCAAGCCCCCAAAATACTTGTCGGACCATTTGGCGGAGTCACGGTATGTGTTACGGTAGAGAACTTACGACCTTTGCCGCAGATCGCCTTCGTGATAATCTCTCTACATTGATGTTTATGACTCAATGACATCTTTAAACCTCCTCCATACAATCATTCACTACAAGTGTATGCAGGGCATTCGTCTAGGGTGACAACTATTTTCTATTATTCGTTTGTAGATTGGGACCGGTCCGAGATTGGGGACGGCGCTTTGTCCTTCTTCGCGACTTTCAGATACAGCGCGAGTTCACGGCACAGCTGGAGAATTGCAGAACGAATCTCGAATTCTTCCCTTGTATCCGGCAGCTCCATACGTTTGAATTCTTCTTGCACATCCGCAAGAAGTTTTTCAGTTCGTCCGGTGTAAGATTCAGTAAGTACATCCTGACTAAGCTGATCGAACAGCTCCGAGACCATTTCCGCATGTGGCATCTTCTGATAGATCTGGGACACGAGATGCATCATGTGCTGGATTGAGTCCAACTGCGTTTTGCGCATATAGAAGTAGACACTCCATTCCTCATTCGGATGAATCACCTGATTCTCCAGAGAACGTTTGGCAGCATCAATACCGCCCAGAATCGCTTTATCTGCTTCAATCAGCTCTCTCCCCGCCCATGCTTCATTGGGATTACGTAGCGTGGCCGCAAATTCCTTGAAAATCTTCGAGAAGAGTTCATCGATTCGTTTGCGAATGCGCAACATCTGTGGATCTGCTGCCGGCATATAGGCCAGGTTAACCGCCATTGCGGAACCAAGACCAATTAACAACAAAGCAATCTGTACGAGGATGACATGCACGTCCATCTCCCCGCCGCCAAACACCCGAAACACCACAACAGAACCTGTAACAATACCTTCTTTGAAGCCTACCCGGACAATAGCCGGGAATGCGATCAATATGTATACCGCCAGCACCCAATAATGGAAGCCTAGAAAGTGAAAAAGTACACTTGCAAATAAAAGTCCAACGACGGAAGCAAAGAACCGCGCCGATATGGTGCGAATACTTCGTTTTCTCGTTACATCCACGCCAAGAATGGCAAGCAATCCCGCTGATGTTGGTCCCGGCAAGCGACACCAGTCTGCAATCAATACAGCCATTAATGCGGCGATTGCAGTTTTAATTACCCTAAAACCCATTTAACATTCCATCTCCTCTAAGCTGCAAAAAAATTCTTAGCCAGCTCGTCGCCTCATTCATTTATCATGACTAGTATGTCTCATCCAAAAGTAAACTAGACGACATCAACCGACATGCGCATGCATGCCGGTCACAGCAACACGCCCCGAATGAGGGACGCTGGCAAGTTAGATCGTTGCGACAGAACCTCAAGGCCCTCTTCTCCAATCATCGCATTCATTCCGGATCTGCGCGGAATAATCATACTAAATATGGTACTTGATTTTACGGTATCGGGCAACGTGACACCCCTTGTGAAATTGTATACATATCATACCCGGTCACATTACGAGTAAAACACTTCAGAATCACCTGCGGCCAGCCAGCATTTTGCGTTCTGCATAGACAACAAGTTGGTACATGGCTGTTGCAACTGCAGCAATAATTAACAGACTTGATAGTACAAGTGTGAAGTTGAATACCTGGAATCCGTAGATAATGAGATAACCGAGCCCTTGTTTGGCGACAAGAAACTCACCCACAATTACACCCACCCAAGCCATGCCAACGTTCACTTTCAAGGTGGATACAATCGCCGGAAAAGAAGCAGGTAATACAACTTTGGTAAAAATCTCGGAACGGTCTCCACCAAACGTACGAATGACTTTAATATAATTGGGATCGACTTCATTGAAGCTGTTATACACCACTAGTGTCGTGATAATGACCGTGATGGACAATGTGGTCATAACAATCGCTGTAAAACCCGCGCCGAACATCACAATAAAGATCGGGCCAAGTGCTACCTTTGGCATACTGTTGAACACAACCATATAGGGGTCCAACACTTTGGACAAAAAAGGAGACCACCAAATTAAAACCGCAAGCAAGGTTCCCACCAGTGTTCCCAGTAAAAAACCAACTGCCGTTTCCCCTACGGTTACCCCAACATGTGCCCACAACTCGCCACTAGCGATGTCCTTGCCAATCTGGGCAAAAACCTTACTCGGATAACTGAACAACAACACATCAATCCAACGGAGTCTGCCTGCCACTTCCCATAGCAAAAACATACATACTAACATAGATAACTGTACGGCAAGCACTTGATGTCGCCATCTGGCCACCTGCTGAATATGATTCCGATGCAGCTGCCCCATCCATTCGTCACGCTTTTCCTGCTTCGGATTCATTGGATTCACGCGTCTTCCTCACCTCCCCCGGACTGATCCAGTTCACTCCACAACGCCTGAAACAACGCATTGAATCCTTCTTGCTCCCTGGCATGAAACGGCTGAGATTTACGAATTCCATCGGGAATGATAAATTCACGACGGATGCGCCCAGGATTGCAATCCAGTACAATGACGCGGTCACTGACCGCAATGGCTTCAGACAAATCATGGGTGACGAGAACAGATGTTTTGCCAAACTGTTTTAACGTGTCCGAGACCAGATCCTCCAATTGCAACTTGGTTTGATAATCAAGTGCTGAGAATGGTTCATCCAACAATAAAATCCCCGGGTCGGTTGCCAACGTGCGCACCAGAGCCACTCGCTGTCTCATACCCCCTGAAAGTTCTGACGGGTACTGATTCTCCGTTCCGGCCAACCCCATACTTACCAGCAGTTCTCGTACACGCTCACGGCTCCGTTCATCCAGTCTGCCTGTCAGTTCAAGACCGATTAAAGCATTATCCAGAATGGTCCGCCATGGAAACAGATAGTCCTGTTGAAGCATATAACCAATCTGTGCTGAGGGGCCGCCAACGAGTTTCCCTTTAACCTTAACCTCTCCTCGGGTGGGTGTGAGCAGCCCGGCGATGATCGACAACAATGTCGTTTTACCGCATCCACTCGGTCCAACCAGACTGACGAACTCTCCTTTTTGGATCTCCAGACTCAAGTCCTCAATCACCAAGGAAGCTTCCCGCTCGCTGACATATACTTGAGAGATCCCCTCCAGTCGGATCACACTTTCGGATTCAGGCATTCTGCTCACTTCCTTTCCTGAATACCCCATTACTTTGATTTTGTAGCTTCTTCCGCATAGGCATTATCCACAATGGCATTCAAATCTACACGTTCTTTCAACTCTCCAGCGGCACTCATGACATCAAGTAGATTGTTCCACTCTTCCTCATCAATGATCGGATCCGTTGCATAGCTGCCCTGTTCCTTATAACGGTTCACACTGCTTACCAAAATGGCTGGATCGATGTCTTTGAAAAAAGGAGAAATGACTTCAGCAATCTCTTCAGCCGTATGAGAATCCACCCATGCCTGCGCTTTGTGTAGACCATTCGTAAACTTCTGTACGATATCCTTATTGTCGTTAAGATAACTCTGTTTCGTCATGAAGACGGTGTAAGGCAGAAGACCACCTTCTGTGCCAAACGATGCAACAACCTTACCCCGACCTTCTTGTTCAAAGATGGATGCCTGGGGTTCAAACAGTTGAACATAATCTCCCGTGCCTGAGGCGAAAGCAGACGCAATGTTGGCAAAGTCCACATTTTGAATCAGCTCCAGATCACTTTGCGGATCAATGCCATGTTTGTTCAGTGCGAACTCCCCTGCCATTTGCGGCATGCCGCCTTTGCGTTGACCGAGAAATGTGGAATCCCTCAGTTGCTCCCAATCGAAGCTACCTTCTGTGTTACGAGCGAACAGAAATGTACCATCCGTCTGGGTGAGCTGGGCAAAGTTAATGACCGGATCTTCCGCTCCCTGCTGATAGACATATATGGACGTCTCCGCCCCTACCAGTGCGATATCCACCGAACCTGCGAGTAATGCCGCCATCGTTTTGTCACCACCAGCAGTCGTTTGAATATCCACCTCAAGTCCCTGCTCTTCAAAAAAACCTTGAGCCACAGCCACATACTCCGGTGCGTAAAATACCGAACGAGTCACTTCGCCAATCGTAATCTTGGCTTCATTCTCTTCCTTATTACAGCTGGTGAGCGCCACAATGATAATCAGCAGAATAACGATGCCCCGGACGAACCATGGCGTGTATTTCATGTTGTTTCCCTCCTTCACTGGTTTCAGCAGTTTCTCTCTATTATGGATATGCCGATGCCCAACAAAAGGTTAAGAACTTAAATGCAAAAAAGAGCCGGGCAATGTTGCCCGACTCTTCAGCTCTTCGAAATGTTATTCAGTATGTTATTTACGGGGATACCTACAGCTTGTAAATCTCGGCATATTTGGCTTCCAGGTAATCAGCCAGATAATCCGGGTTCAATTCTTCACCCGTTATGGCAACAATTAATTCGGAAGGTGTGCGACTTCTACCATACCGGTAGATCTTGTCTGCAAGCCATTCCTTAATTGGAATCAGATTACCTTCGGCAATGAGGGTATCAAACTCCGGCATTTCCTTGCGCAATGTATGTAGAATTTGAGCTGCATACATATTACCCAGAGAATACGAAGCAAAGTAACCAAAGTCACCACCAGACCAGTGAACATCCTGAAGAACACCGTCTCCATCATTCGTTGGCATAATACCTAGGTATTCCTTGTATTTTGCATTCCAGGTCTCTGGCAGGTCTTTCACTTCCAGACCATCGTTGAATAACATTTTCTCGATCTCATATCGGATAATAATATGCAGGTTATAGGTCAGTTCATCCGCTTCGATCCGAATGAGTGAACTCTCCACCCGGTTGATTGCACGATAGAAATCTTCCAGTTCAACCTCGCTCAGTTGCGGGAAATGCTGCTGCAAATCTTTGTAATAACGTGTCCAGAATGGCAGGCTGCGACCAATCATGTTTTCCCAAAGACGGGACTGGGACTCATGAATACCCATGGACGTTCCTTCGGCAAGAAGGGTACCCGCCAGACTGTCATCAATATTTTGCTCGTACAGGGCATGTCCGCCCTCATGCAGTGAACTGAAGACTGCGCTTGCTACATCATCTTGCAGATAATGTGTTGTGATCCGCACATCACCCGGGTTAAGACCCGTTGCAAAAGGATGAACACTCTCGTCCAATCGTCCAGCTTCAAAGTCATAGCCCATTTGTTCCAGGATGAACAGACTGAATTTTTCCTGCTGTTTGGTGTCAAACAACTGATTCAGGAACTCTGTATTTGGCTTGTTTTCTGAAGCATTAATCTTCTCTTGCAAAGGCACCAAACGTGCTTTGAGGCGGGCGAACACAGCGTCCACTTTCTCAACCGTCAGATCCGGTTCATACATATCAAGCAGCGTATCATAACGTGTATCCTTCACACCCCAATAATCAATAAACTCCTGTTTGAGCTTAACGATATCTATGAGATAAGGTGAGAATCCTGCAAAATCACTATTATGCTTGGCATCTTCCCATGCCGTTTCCGACTTGGCTGTTAGCACGGTATAAGCTTGTACTTTCTCAGGTGGTACGGATTGACTGCGATCATATTCTTTCTTGCAATCTTCAACCAGACGACGATCTATATCTTCGAGCTGTTCCAATACTACTGGAGTCGTTAATGCATCCAGGTAAGTCTTCATGTCAGCCGAGGTTTGCAGCTTGAATGCTTCGGTGGACAACATACCCAGCGTCTCCGAACGAGTCGGAACGCCTTTTTTCGGCGCACCTGTGCGCAGATCCCAGTGAAGCAAACCAATGGCTTCATGATAGCTCTTAATTTTACGAGCCAGATTACGGAAGGATTCCAAATGTTCCTGTGTTTGTTTATCCATTGTTATCGTTCACCTCTTCAAAAAAAATGTTATACCCTATTGATGATACTTTTTGCATTGCGTATAATCAACTTTTAACAGATGAAAATTGCATTGTTCTCCTAAAGATACGTGTTCAAAAAGTCTGGTTTTCATTACCGCGAAGATAGAAATGGCGTTCAACTTCGATGCTGATGATGCCCTCAGGCATGATTTGTAATCAAAAGTGGACTTTTTGAACAACCTCTAAAGGGTTGGAGTAATTCCATCTGCTGACCGTGAAATACTATTTAAAGCAAAGGCGCGTAGGACAAGCTGCATCATATGCAAGTGGCCGTGCTCGTCGTATTGGATAACAGGAGGCAATGGACATGAACAACATTCAAGAGATTTTGGCTTACAACAAATCATTTGTCGAGACTAAAGAATACGAAAAGTATACGGCTGGCAAGTTTCCAACCAAAAAGATGGTTATCATCACTTGTATGGATACACGTCTGGTTGAATTGCTGCCCAAGGCTATGAACTTGAAAAACGGTGATGTGAAAATCATCAAAAACGCAGGCGCAATTATCTCTCAGCCTTTCGGGAGTGTAATGCGTAGTGTACTTGTCGCCATCTATGAACTGGGTGCAGATGAAGTCCTGGTAGTGGGGCATACGGAATGTGGTATGGCTTCCCTTCACGCTGAGACCATGATTGGACATATGGTTGAGCGTGGCGTATCGGAAGAAGTCATGACAACCCTGGAGAACTCTGGCATCCGTTTGCAAAAATGGTTGCGCGGGTTTGACAGCGTCGAAGAAGGGGTAAAACATACTGTGGAAGTGATCAAGAAGCATCCTTTACTTCCTCCCAATGTACCCGTCCACGGCATGGTTATCGATTCTGCCACAGGTGAGCTTGATCTTGTCGCTGAGGGGTATGGACAACAGGCATCTCTCTAAATGGTTTGGAGTGCGGACCTTATGGTTCGCACTTTTTTTGTCTAAATTAAGGCAGTTGCTCTGTCAGGTTGTCAAACCATACAGTTTCAGTGTACACTTTTTATGAAAGCGGTCAAAGAAAGTAAAAACGATTGTTCTCTCTGACCTAGCCCTAATATTAAGGAGACATGTGCATGAACATACTTTCCTACGGATTACTCGGGCTGCTTACCCGCGAGGAGTCATCGGGCTATGATCTGATGCTGAAAATCCAGCCACATTGGCAGGCGAAACACAGCCAGATCTATCCACTCCTGTCCAAGATGGAAAACGATGAGTTATTGGCCTCCCGCTGGGTACAACAGTCTGACAAACCGGACAAGAAAATGTACGCAGTTACGGAAAAAGGCATTGAAAAGCTCTTGGAATGGATGATTACTCCTGTTACCGCACCGGTTACACGCGATGAATTTAATTTGCGTATTTTGTGTGTTGGCATAGCGGAAGACGGAAGCATGAGACGCATTCTTAACGAGCGTAAAAGCTGGTTTATGGAACGCATACGTTATTTCGAGGATCTGAAGTCACGTATACCTCAGGATAATCTTCGTGTAGGCAACCGAGATTTTGGAAGCTACATCCTGGTACAAAAAGGGTTAATGCACGCACAAACAGGCCTGGAATGGTGTCATTGGGTTACCCAATTGCTTGATGGCCAAGCTGCAATTCAAGACCCAAGTCCAAGCGTTTCAGAAATTTAATAAAATTTGAAACGTTCCTGCAAGTTGACCGTATTACATGAGTAAGGCCCATTTTTGGGCGATTCAAACAAATTAATCGGGGGGTTACGATCTTTACAATGAAGAAAAAATTCGGAGTTAAACATCTAATGATGGTATTTATGGCCTTTACATTATTGTTCGCAACAGTGGGAGTAACGAATCCGGATTCTGCAGATGCAAGACGTGGTGGCGGATTCAAATCCGGTACGAAAAGTTATAGCAATACACCTAAGAAATCCGACAGCAATGTAAGCAAATCGAATACGAATAACAATTCCAGCAATGGAGCAGCCACAACGAACCGTGGCGGATTCTTCGGCGGTGGCGGCGGATTCATGAAAGGCATGATGCTTGGTGGTCTTGCTGGTATGATGTTCGGCGGATTATTCGGTGGCATGGGCGCTCTGGGTAACATCCTTGGATTGCTCGTGAACGTTGCAGCAATTATGTTGATTGTTATGCTGGCTATGGCACTCTTCAGAGCCATCTCCAATCGTCGCAAACCTGCAGCGGATGGTCGTTATGACCGTCGCAATGATCGTGATGATGACCGTAACAGAAACGGACGGTACTAATCTCTATGGTTCTGAGCATGGATGAAATTGTGAATGCAATCTGTATTCATATGGCAGAACGTAAGGGTGTACGTCCAACCGATGTGAACGTAGAACTGAGCTGGGAAGAAGATACAGGTTATTCCGCTGAAGTTTGGATTCAAGGCCGCAGTCAATATCTGGTGGAGTCCAATATGATTGAAGCGATTCTTCGTTACCTGCACAGTGAATACAACATCAGGGCGTACCGTGAGAATGTACGACTTGATCTGGATGAAGAAATCACAGCGATCGTTAATCAATAAGATAGGTCACTCACTGGCCTGATATACGAAAGACCGCCTCCCCTCTGTCGCCTGACAGAGATGGAAGGCGGTCTTTTTGTTTCTGTATTTGTAGCTTTATTTGTGTGTCTATTGTAGTCTCTATACGTTTCTGTGTTACGTTCTAATACTCAGACACTACGCTTGGAGTTTAACCAGGCTGTAGTTCTTCTTACCTTTACGGATAATGATGAATTTACCGCCGATGGCATGCTCTGCCGACACTGTGAATTCAAGCTCTGTGATTTTCTCACCGTTCATGGAGATCGCGCCTTTAGTGACATCCTCACGCGCCTGGCGTTTGGATGGCTCCAACCCCAGATCTACGAGCCAGTCGACGATATTTTTCGCTTCGCCGTCCGTTTCGAATGTTGGCATTTCCTTGAAACCCTGCTCGATTTCATCTGCTGTCAGGGAACGGATATCACCACTGAACAGCGCCGCTGTAATACGCTTAGCCTGTTCGAGCATTTCTTCGCCGTGAACGAATTTTGTCATTTCTTCCGCGAGTGCTTTCTGTGCTTCACGTCTGTGCGGCTCTGTCTCTACCTTTTCAGCCAAAGCTTCGATTTGTTCTTTGCTGAGGAAAGTAAAGTATTTCAAGTATTTAATGACATCACGGTCATCTGTATTCGCCCAGAACTGGTAGAACTCAAATGGTGTTGTTTTGTTCGGGTCAAGCCAGATTGCGCCGCCAGCTGTTTTACCGAATTTCGTACCGTCGGATTTGAGCATGAGCGGAATGGTCAGACCATACGCCTTCGCTTCAGATCCTTCTTTTTTACGAATCAGATCAAGACCACTCGTGATATTCCCCCATTGATCCGAACCGCCGATTTGAAGCTGTACATCTTCGTTTTGGAACAGGTGCAGGTAGTCGAGTGATTGAAGGATCTGGTATGAAAACTCGGTAAACGAGATTCCGCCTTCCAGTCTGCTCGCAACTACATCCTTAGCCAGCATTGTGTTGAGGTTAAAGTTTTTGCCGTAGTCACGCAAGAATTCAATCACATTGATTTTGTGTGTCCAATCGTAGTTGTTCACCATGCGAACCTGATTATCACCGTCTGTTACGAACAACTTCTTCATCTGCGCTGTCAGTGCATCCACATTCTCCTGCACTTGCTCCATCGTTTGCAAAGAACGTTCTGCCTGCCGACCACTTGGATCACCAATCGTACCTGTAGCTCCACCAATCAAAATAACCGGACGGTGTCCTGCCAGTTGAAAACGTTTGAGCATCATGAATGGAATGAGATGTCCGATATGCATGCTATCCCCCGTAGGGTCAACGCCGCAGTACAGTGAGATTGATTTGGTTTCAGTCAACTCACGCAGTCCCTCTGCATCTGTCTGCTGGTTAATGGCGTCACGCCACTGTAGTTCATCAATAATATTCATTTGTATAACCCCTTTTCTATCCTCAAGATTCAGTCATGATCAACGTTAAATTACGAAACTACACGCTGGAACGGATTTTTTGGACACAAAAAAATCGCCTCCTTGTCTTCATTAGACACAGGGACGATTATCATAACCGTGGTACCACCCAAATTGCATGGACAACACGTGACCTTAACACGTTATCCATACCACTTTTGACAATATATCGTTTGCCCATCCGCTTGGCATTACCCAAGTACTCCAGAGTGTAATTCGCAGCCCTTGTATGTATCAGGTTCCATCAACCCCTGACTTTCTGTAACAGGGACAAAGCCGCTACTGCGCTCTATCAACGTGATTCATGTATTCAATTTATAGCAAGTATAGCCGAACGTTTCAGTCATTGCAAGACCAAGTATTAATCTTTGAACAGAACAACGGATGCATAGTTTAAACCAGATTATATAATCATCATGTTCAATTTTCCGTGATAATAACCATAAGCTTTCTCCGCGATCTGATCCTCATTGTTCCAAAACTGCTGATCCAGCGCATCTAACTGCTGCTCTTGTTCCTTTGTCAGGAATTTAGGAATATCCCACAGTTCGGTAAGCCTTTCATCCTCTTTCAAGTGCTCAATGTAGCCGTATGCTGACGTTATAATCTCCACGACTTGAGTCGCACCAATGATATGTAATGCCCGCAACGCGTAACGGTATACCTCTTCCCCCCAGTTGCAGAAAAACTGTATAAAACCGCCATTAAAGACATCCGCCTCTAACAGCCATAAAGCAGCAATGTCCTGCTCATTCGAAGTCAACGATGCCCAGCCCTGTTCAGATTCATTCTTTTTTTCGACAAATAACACAGCATAGTCATACCATACGTCATTAATATCTTGCTCGCTCATGTAACACACCTCACTTTTCTTTATGCCATGCCCTCTAACTCCTGACGTTTACCCGTCTGATGCCAATGTAAATACGGATCACCGATCTGCTGGAAGGCTTCCAGGACACCCCTGTTCAGGTCCTTCATCACTTCATTTGTATAGTTCAAATGCGTCTCTTTATTATCCACGCCATGTCTTTCCAACAACCCTACATGCGTCGCGGTGAAAATAATATCTTCCAGCAACCAATAGATGACTTCATCCGGCTGTTTCACCCGTTTCTCCAATGAGACGAGACCACGTTCGTATATTCGAACGATATACGTATCTTTTCTACTCTCTACATAAGGCACCCCATCCCATTTAAAGGTCTCAAACAAGCGGTTAACATAGTTCTGCATCTGTTCCCTGGGAAAAGATGTACTATCTAAAAGCTGTAAAAGGATGTCTGCCAATTGTTCTTTGCTTAACATGTTGGACATGAATGCACCTGCCTCTGCAAAAGTAAAACTCTACTTGTCTGATTATTGCATGATAATCTCCAAATTCAATAAAACGTTGAATTCTAACGTTCATGACAGAATAAAAAAATGAAAAAGCTGCCCAAGGCAGCCTCTTCATATTTATTCCTACTGTTCAATCAGGTCCCACAAAAAGTCTGATACGAAGTATTACATTGTGCAGGTAGTTCGGCATATTCAGCCTGTTCAGGTGAGTGTGCAAACGGATCTGAAAGAACTGCCAAAAGCTTCTCCATCACGCTAAGGTCTCCGTGATTCTCCGCTTGCTCAAGGGCTTCCTCGACCCGATGATTTCGGGGAATGACCGCTGGATTGTTTGTTCTCATCAACTGTCGAGAGACTTCCTTCTCCTCTTGCTGTCTGTCCAATCTTGCTTGCCACCGCTCATGCCATTCAGCAAATTCTGGCGTGCCAAACAAAGCTGTCCCTTCCAACCTATCATAGGTCAATGCCAGGAACGTATTGGTGTAATCTGCACTATGCTTCTCCATGAGTTCAAGAAGCTCCTTGATCAATGCTTCATCTTCGGCCTCTTCATCCAACAAGCCCAGTTTGGCACGCATTCCCTGGAGCCAATGATGATGGTACAATTCAGAAAATTGTGCGATAGCATCCTGAGCGAGTTGCACGGCCTGTTCTTCATCTTCATGCAACAACTGCAGAAGCGTCTCGGCAAAACGAGCCAAATTCCACCCGGCAATATACGGTTGATTACCATAAGCATAGCGACCTTGTCTGTCAATGGAGCTAAATACGGTCGACGGATTGTAAGCATCCATAAAGGCGCATGGACCATAATCGATGGTCTCACCACTGATCGCCATGTTATCCGTGTTCATCACGCCATGAATGAAACCAACACGCTGCCATTGGGCTATGAGAGCCGCCTGTCGTTTAATCACTTCCTGAAGGAACAAAAGATAACGATTCTCAGCTTGAGCAACATCAGGAAAATGTCGATGCAACGTATAATCAGCCAATGCCCGAAGATCGTCGATAGACCCCCATCTTGCTGCGTACTGAAAGGTTGCTACCCGGATATGACTGGAAGCCACCCGGGTCAATACGGCACCAGGCCGCTCTGTTTCGCGGATAATGTTTTCTCCTGTAGACACCACTGCCAGACTGCGAGTCGTTGGAATACCCAGTGCATACATCGCTTCACTAATAATATACTCTCGTAACATAGGCCCTACAGCAGCACGTCCATCTCCTCCACGAGAGTACGGTGTTCTCCCTGAACCTTTCAACTGGATATCCACTCGCTCGCCCTGTGGCGTAATCTGTTCACCCAGCAGAAGAGCCCGTCCATCTCCAAGCATGTTAAAATTGCCAAATTGATGTCCTGCATAGGCCTGAGCTAAAGGCTCGGCTCCTTCCGGAATCATATTACCTGCAAAAATTTGCGCTCCTTCATCACTGTCAAGAGACTCCACATCCAGTCCCAAGCTGGATGCAAGCAATCTATTGAAAATGATCAGCTTTGGTGATTCAACAGGCACCGCGACCTGACTTGTAAAAAAGGGTTGCGGCAACTGCGCATAACTATTCTTCAAGTTCCACCCTTTGTTCAACGTTTCTTGTTGCATGGTGATCACAACTCCTTTTCTGTACCCAAGGGATATTCCCTGGTTTTATTTTAGCCTTGTGAACCAATGCTCATTTATGTAGTCGCATGGAAATTCAATTCAAGAGATTGTTGACTTAAACGAACATCTAAAATGTTCTTGATGAAACTTTAGCATATTTGCATGTCTTTTGCATTCCTCATGAATCGTAAGCACCAAAAAATCCAAGAGGTTTCTTTGCCAAGTGGGGTCATTCCCTTTCACTCCACTTCCCAGAAAACCGTCTTGGATGTATTCCGCTTACTTACTACTATAGATGACACGTCTGTTATTACAAGGATTACGTGTGTGCTTCTTGAGCCTGTACAGGCTGTACTGGCACGCTCTCTTTTTTCAAAGCGAGGTTAAAGAAAACATTAAGCAGGATCGCTGACAGGCTTCCCGTGATAATACCATCGCTAACAATAATCCGAATACTTTGAGGAAGCTGGGCAAACAGATCCGGTACAGCAGTAACACCGAGCCCAAGTGAAACGGAGCAAGCCACGATCAATAGATTCGATTGTTTGCCAAAGTCGACGTTTTGCAGCATTTTGATCCCGGATGAGACAACCATTCCAAACAGGACAACAGTCGCTCCTCCGAGGACAGCACTTGGAATAATGGTTGCAAAAGCAGCTACTTTGGGAATAAGTCCGAGAAAGACCAGTATACCTCCGGCTGCAACAACAACATTGGTCGTTTTCACTTTGGAGAGCTGAACCAAACCAACATTCTGAGCAAATGTATTATATGGAAAAGCATTAAAGATGCCGCCAAGGACAAACGCAAAACCTTCTGCGCGATATCCCCGTGCCAGATCGTTTTCGTTGATCGGTTGATCACAGATTTTGCTCAAAGCCATAAATACACCTGTTGATTCGATGATAACCACCGTACCTACAATAATCATTGTAATGATTGGGCCGATTTCAAAGGTAGGCCATCCAAAGTAAAAGGGTTGAGGTAAATGGAACCAGGAGGCTTCCTGTACAGAGGCAAAATTCACTTTTCCCATGATGGCTGCGATGAGGGTTCCCACAATAATACCAAGGAGAACAGCCAGGGATTTTACAAAACCGCGAGCATATCGATTCAGGATTAGAATGAACAGTAATACACCAAATGAAAGCGCCAAATTGTCCAAACTTCCGAAATTCTCGCTGTTTGCTCCACCCGCCATGTTTTTAATGCCGGTTGGGATTAGCGCAAGACCGATAATGGTTACCACTGTACCAATCACAACTGGCGGAAACAATTTGACGATTTTGCTAAAAAATACGGCAAAGATGACGATAAATAACCCGGCTGCAATGATCGACCCATATATGGCAGGAATTCCGTATTGCGATCCAATCGCAATCATGGGTGTCACCGCTACAAAAGAACTTCCGAGCACCGCTGGCAAACCAATACCCAAGTACTTCCCTTTCCGAGCCTGAAGCCATGTTGCAATCCCACACGTTAACAGGTCAATGGATACCAGATACGCCAACTGCTCTGCAGTCAAATTTAGTGCTCTGCCCACAAGCAAAGGCACCAGAATTGCTCCCGCATACATCGCGAGTACGTGCTGAATCCCCAGTGAAAAAACTCTCATCTTTTTGGTTTCTTTCATCCCACGTTGCCCCCCTGAAATTAGAATCAACCAAACCGCTGCAAAATCATGTTATGTTGATTCACATTATATAAACTATTCAGGGAAGTTCCATGATTCATAACATAGAATTGTGATAAGAGATAAAGAGTCCAACTAAAATTGGGCGTGTTATACAAAAAGAACTCTCAAACCGTTTATATCGTGTTATATTAGTTGACGCGGAAAATTCAAATAATTCTTTACACTCAGAAGCAATGAAACATGAACTTTGGATTTAACTTCAGTGATTCATGTAAATTCATGTTAATGCATAATGTCAGAACATCATTTCTTTCATATTCTCAGCTTGTCGAGTTAAGAGGTTTGATGTTAAAACGTTGCTCCATTACCTCTCCGTTCTGGTGAACCCTCTCCGTAAAAAACACTTCTTCTCTGTTCATCAGAACAACGGATGAAGCTCTGGTCCCATAGTCGAATTTCTCACTTCTAACGAAGATGGGAGAAAGCAAACGTTCCCACTCCAATGGAACACCTGTATGGGGCAAAAGCTCATCCACTGAAGGGTCTGCCATTTGCAGCAAACCTAATATTTCTTCTGTCAGGGTAGCTTCGTCCTCCCCTTGGATGATTTTCTCCAGCCCTTCTTTTCCACGCTTCACCTTGGGCCAATCCGTATTAATCAAGTGATTACTAATCCCGTATATTCCCGGTTTCAACTTCATCACAACATTACCTACATTAGAATAATAATAGAGGTCGTCAAGATCACCCACTAACAAATTGTAGCCAGGATAATCATTTTGGCTTTGCTCCGCATGTTGCATATACTGCTCAGGTGTGGACGTTCCCTTTAAAAAATCAGCAACCAGATCTCCTCTTGAGCCCTTGGCATGTACATCTTCATTCGGATCACGATAATTCGTGGTAGCAGCCAGACGCCCCTCTGTGGTTACGCCCATCCAGGTTCCCATTTTCGACAAATCCCGGCCAGCCAATATATGAGGATGATCTTCCCAATAGTGTGCTTGAGCCGTAGGTCTGTGATAGAATTCATCCCTATTTGATCCCAATATAAGCGGATACTTTGGATGCATGTTGTAAGCAAATAAAATTAAACACATGGGAATCTTCAACTCCTATATTCGTTAAACCTCTGATTTCGCGCCTTTATATAGCATAATCAACTACAATCACATCTTCCACCCAACCATCGAGGGAAGCTACAAATGCCTGATGAGCAGGATGTGGACCATAGGCGCGCAATGCCTCCTGATCTTCAAACGTCACTCTCAATCCAATCGTGTAACCTTGGATACGATCCGTTTCTTCCGTTGCATTGATCCCTGCAGTCAGCGCGACAATCCCCGGTATTTGTTCCTGTAACGCGAGCAATTGATCCACCCATTCCTGCTGTTTGGCTAGTGTGGTTTTATCGTTAAATTTAAAAACAACCAAATGATCAAACATCTTGTTATTCCTCCCATATCCATCCGAATATTAATGCAATTTCGTTAAATAAAGTTAATTCAACAATTCCAATCCACCCATCATATAAGGGACCACTCTGTTGGCTAATTCAGCCGGAGATTCCTGCCCGCCTTCAATATTCCATCGATACGTCATTCCATAGATCGACCAACTTAGCGTGGTTGCCGTAATTTTCAGCGTTTTGGGATCTACATCACCCGCTACTTTGCTCAATAATTCAAGAAGGAATTGCTCCAGTTGAGTCTTGATGTTCTCTTCAATAATTGGTGCAACTGTCTCATATTTTTTGATGCAACCATTACTTGAGACGTGATAATCACATAATGAAAATATAAGCTGCTGTATGGTTTCGGCTGATAACCGGGCATCCGGGTTCACTCTTTTCGTTACATATTCCATAAAAGCATCCGCTAAAAAGGCTTCAAGCAGTGCATATTTATCCTGAAAATGGGCGTAGAATGTAGCCCTATTAATTGTGGCTTGTTCCGTAATGTTTTGAATCGT
This sequence comes from Paenibacillus sp. 10L310, assembly GCF_056395745.1. Lineage (NCBI taxonomy): Bacteria > Bacillati > Bacillota > Bacilli > Caryophanales > Paenibacillaceae > Paenibacillus > Paenibacillus sp. 10L310. Next base: position 305,890 of record NZ_JBFTKC010000003.1, read on the forward strand.
AATGCTGTTGAAATTTTTAATATTCAATTGGTTTATAAACGCATCAAGAATTAATTGACGCGTGCGGATTACACGCGGATCATTCGAGTTTGGAGACAATACACCAGACATGTCCCAATCCTCCTTTGTACACAAAATATTTGGTTAGACTCCTTCATTATAGATAAGTGTTAATTGTTCAACAAGTGAAAGTAAGTGCAAAGACACCATACAATAATCCGTGTCTTTCGCTTAAGCAACAAAATGCTTCGATTGTTGGTTGAGCATGCCTATACACCTTGTTAAGATTGCACTTGTACCCGCTTGAAGGTGCATAATAATGGAGGTGCTTAGTTTGAGTAATCAACAACATAACGTTATTTCTACGGAGCTTCTGTTCCAACCATACACTGTTAAAAAGTTAACCCTATCCTCCCGCATCGTCATGTCCCCCATGGCTCGTGCCTTCTCCCCGGATGGTGTGCCAGGTCCCGATGTAGCTGCATATTATCGCCGACGTGCCGAGCATGGTGTTGGACTCATTATTACAGAGGGTGCAACGATTGAGCATCCGTCTGCATCAAGTGAGCCTAGGCTCCCTCATATGTTTGGAGAAGCAGCTCTTCACGGCTGGGCTGAAGTAGTCAAACAAGTCCATGAAGCTGGCGGCAAGATTTTCCCGCAAATTCTGCACTTGGGTATTACCCGCCCTTCTGGATCTCAACCTCACCCAGAAGCTGAATCTCTTAGTCCATCGGGAGTTGATATGGAAGGTACTCAAGTAGGTGCGCCCATGACGGAGGCAGAGATCGCAACTGTGATTCAAGCTTATGCAGATGCAGCAGCCAATGCACAAAGCATTGGTTTTGACGGAATTGAGCTTCACGGTGCACACGGTTTTCTGATCGATCAATTTTTCTGGAAAACAACGAATAGGAGAACAGACCGCTATGGCGGTGACCTACAGAAACGAACTCAATTCGCGGTTGAAGTTGTAATGGCAGTTCGTGCTGCGGTAGGTCCTGATTTCCCTATCGCGATGCGGATTTCCCAATGGAAGATGAATGATTATCAAGCCAGACTGTTCGACACCCCCGAACAACTGGAACAATTCCTTCATTTGCTGGTTGACGCAGGTGTAGATATCTTCCACTGCTCGACACGATGCTTCTGGGAGCCCGAGTTTGAAGGATCTGAGCTTGGATTTGCAGGTTGGGTGCGAAAGCTAAGTGGTCAAACCACCATTACCGTCGGTTCTGTGGGTATGCCAGATGAGCCTGAAGCAGGAGCAGATAAAGCAACACATCCAGGTATGAGCGAGCTTATGAAGCGTTTCGATCAACAGGAATTTGATCTGGTGGCTGTGGGACGTGCGCTTCTTGGTGACCCGACATGGGCAGTTAAAATACAGGAAGGCCGCGTATCTGAAATTCACCCTTTTACACCTGAAGCACTGGCTACGTTAAACTAAGAACAATACCTTATTGTTTCAGACATTTTTTTTCTCATATATATATAGGTTTGAACTCATGAATCAACTATACTAAGCAAAGGGCTCGCTTTCCCTCCGGGATTGCGGGTATTTTGTTTTTATAGATATCTGTCCGATCAAACACTTCGAGCAATAGCAATATCGTTCAAGAAAATTCCTTCTTTGCAACCTATAATAACGTTAACATACCAGAAAGAAGGTGCATCATGACTCGGGAAGTCCGGACTGTCGTATTTGATACCGATCTACAGCTAGAAGCTTATCAATTTGAAGGCATTATGCAGAAGTTTCCCAATCATTTTCATGACTATTACGTCATTGGATTCATTGAGCAAGGCAAGCGTCACCTCGTCTGCAACAACGAAGAATACATTCTGAATAGTGGTGACATGATTGTTTTTAATCCACATGATCCGCACGCCTGCGAACAGGTGGATGGCAGAACCCTCGATTATCGCTGTATCAACGTCCAGCCTGAGGTTATGCGAGAGTATGTGAGAGAGATTACTGGACAAGCTTACTTGCCACGGTTCACATCCCCCGTTCTCTATCAAAGTGAACTTGTGGGTTCCCTGCACGAGCTGCATCAGATGATTCTGGAAGAGCAATCGGATTTCTGCAAAGAAGAATTGTTACTCTTACTACTGGATCAATTGCTGCGAGATTATTCGGATGCTGAACCACCTGTTTCCACACAGGATGTGACCACAGAGATCAGACGCATATGTGATTACATAGAAGCTCATTACATGGAGAGCATCTCACTGAACGAGTTAGCCGATTTGACGGAGATGAGCAAGTACCACCTGCTGCGTTTATTCACTCGCCAGAAAGGGATATCACCTTACCGTTACCTGGAAACGATTCGCATTAATCAAGCCAAACGTCTGCTGGAACAAGGTCTGCTTCCGATTGAAGTAGCTGCACAGACAGGATTCAGTGACCAGAGCCATTTTACGAATTTTTTCAAAAAACTGATTGGCCTGACACCCAGGCAATATAGACGTATCTTCAATCATGATTCGGAGTTGAAACGAGCCACCACTAACATCGTATGACAAGTCATCTTGGACATCAAAACACTAAAGCCTCTACCGGACATTTACTCGCTTTGTTTACTATACTCATCTGGGGAACTACGTTTGTCTCGACGAAGGTTCTGTTGATTGACTTTACTCCAGTGGAGATTCTATTTTTCCGTTTCCTGATCGGATATTTAATACTATTATTGATCTATCCACGTTCACTGCGGATCGCCTCATTCAGAGAAGAATGGTTATTTATTGGAGCAGGACTATGTGGGGTGACGTTATATTTTCTTATTGAAAATATTGCTCTGGTGTACACAACAGCTTCCAACGTGGGTGTTATTGTCTCCATTGCCCCGTTCTTCACTGCCGTACTCGCACATTTCTTCTTAGATGGTGAGAAGTTAACTCGCCGCTTTATCATCGGATTCGGGATTGCTTTGAGCGGCATAATACTCATCGCACTGAACGGCAGTTTCATTCTGCAACTGAATCCGATAGGTGATCTGCTTGCTTTCATAGCACCTGCGGTATGGGCGATCTACTCTGTGCTAATGCGAAAAATTGGCGAGCTTCGTTATCACACCATTGGTGCGACCCGCAAGGTGTTCTTCTATGGCCTGATCTTCATGCTACCAGTTCTATTCTTGTTTGAATTCCATTGGGAACTCGGACGCTTCACAAACATGACCAATCTCTCCAATATTCTCTACCTCGGTCTGGGTGCCTCCGCGTTGTGTTTCGTGACCTGGAACCGGGCCGTAAATCTCCTCGGAGCTATCAAAACGAGTGTATATATCTATCTGGTGCCTGTCATTACTGTTGTGTCATCTGCATTGATTCTTCAAGAGCAGATAACCTGGGTGATTGTGCTCGGCGCGCTCTTAACTCTATTTGGCTCTTACATTTCAGAACAAAAAGGACACAAGCTTAACAACAAAAACACTAATCCGCATAGGGGTTAGTGTTTGCTTCATTTTTCACTGATATAACTGGACATTGTGTGTGACCACCGTTGACATGAGCAGAAGTCATTCATTTTATCTCATTTAATTGAGACAGCAGAATCTCCAGTTCCTCTTGCTCCAGATGACGCCATTGCCCCCGCTCCAGTTGATCCAGCGTAATATTCATAATTCGCACACGCTCCAGCTTGAGGACTCGGTACCCCAAGGCTTTGCACATTCTGCGGATCTGCAGGTTGAGACCTTGTGTCAGAATAATACGAAATACATTGTCACTTTGTCTATACACTTCGCAGGGCTTGGTCACCACATCCAGAATCTCAACGCCATCCGACATGGACTTTACAAATTCGTCGGTTATGGGTTTGTCTACAGTCACTACATATTCTTTATCATGATTATGCTCCGAACGCATCATCTTGTTCACAATACCTCCGTCATTCGTAAGCAAAATTAACCCCTCAGATGCCTTATCCAGCCTTCCTATCGCGAATATGCGAGAAGGATAATTCATATATTGAATGATGTTCCCCTCCACATGTTCTGCTGCTGTGCAGACAATACCGATGGGCTTGTTCAGAGCAATGTAGACAGGTTCGCTGTCATTACGAGGAATCAGCTTGCCATCAATGAGTACCACATCGTGAGGTTCAACTTCCGCCCCTTTTTCACATACCCTGCCATTGATCGTTATTCGTCCGGCCGCAATTAAACGGTTCGTTTCCCTGCGGGAGCAGAATCCCGTTTCACTTATGTATTTGTTAATTAACATGTGTCACCACTTCTCATCTATAGTATTGCCACTGGTGCTTAGAGTGCTGGTACGTTCATTCGCTTCATGCAATGAGTTAGTACCTTGTACTGATTTTCATTCCACATCATCTCATTTATACTGAAACGAAGCAATGATTGGTTATATAAAAACACATACAACGTTACATAGGAAAGGCCAAAATACACTCTGGAAGGAGCTTCTCATGTACAAAGTTACTCGAATTACAGTTGACCCCGATGATCCAAACCAAGACTCTGGCATGTGGATTGGTGGAGACACTGCATACGTGTCCGACTGGCCGCTCAACCCTGAGGGGCAGCCTTTATTACATCTGTTCTCCATTAATTGCAATACACTTTCACAGCAGGTCCATATCCCTTCTTTACCACAAGATAAATATATCTCGGTCTTCTCGACCTACTCCGCCTCCGAATACTTTCTGGATCAGGTAACCTATACGGGAGATGAGCTGGAATGGAACGAGAATATTCTCGCCGGGTGCACTTATGTCTCGGTATCTTCGCATCCACTCACTTCCGTATGTCCCGTTCCACCCATTCCGTTAAGCGGCGTACGTTTGATTGAAATGGAGTTAGACGATCAGGCATTCCCTGCATTCTCATTTTTTTCTCCCACTTTACCAAACGGTGTGAAAGGAATTGATCATTTGCTAGAGGAACATCAACTGGTGTGTCAAATATATTCCGGAGATTTTCCTGAGCCTTATCGGGATATATTGGGTCTTCCCGATGCAAACGGTTATTTATTTTTGCGAAGGGGTCCCGAGTCTGCTCACGCGCCATTCGATGGAATTTTCTTTGTACAGACTGCTTAATAGCTTACGTGGAGTCAGGTATCATTATATAAAATGGCTAATCAGAACGTTTCCCGTCTACCTAGACAGGGAACGTTTTTTTATATATGCACGTTTTACTATTCTCGATCAATACAGATGCCAAACCCTGTTAAAAGGTCATATGGATTGGATCATATTTATCCTTTCGACACGAAATCGTTTTAGAAAAAATTTAGTACAAGAAATATTTCTCTTCATCAAAATTTAACATTATTTTACAACAAAAAGCATGTACATTTGGACAATTATGGTATAAGTTATATATGAAATAAACATAAATTACATAATATAAAATTTATATCCAACTAGGAGGCGGGCTTTTGAAAAGAATATTCGCTCTAAGCTGCGGTTTTTATCTGTTAATCGGCATAACCAGCGTTGTGCTCGGTGCACTTCTTCCTGTTTTATTGTCACATTATGAGCGCGGTTACAGTGATGGCGGATTTTTGTTATTTCTGCAGTTTCTTGGATTTCTTGTCGGTGTCATCGCAGCTCCTGCCCTGACAGCCCGTATCGGAAGAAAAGCGATGCTGACCCTAGCTCTGATCTGTATTGTAGCCGCCTATATAGTACTCGGTTTTCTGCCATCCTGGTCTGTAGTTCTTCTTCTCACAATTATCGTAGGTTTCGGTTCAGGTATCATCGAACCCTCTGTAGGTGCATTCACGATCGAATTCACTGAGAATCAAAAGGCGGTCGCCATGTCCAAGCTGGATGTCTTCTTTGCTCTTGGAGCACTTCTCATCCCGGCTGTCGCTGCTTTATTCATCTGGATAGATCTGTGGCATCTTACTTTTTATACGGTGGCCATGTTGTCACTAGTTCTCATGCTGCTGTGGATTACTATGCCCCAGCCAGCCGCACTGTATCTGGAACAGGCTGGCGAGAATACAGTGGCACATGTAGCAGGTAAAGCCCGATATTCGAGAAAACATCTGGGTCTGCTGACAATCTTCGTCATCTTCTTTTTCATCTACATGGGATTGGAACTGGGATTGATGAACTTCCTGCCCTCCATTCTCGTAGAACGACTGCAGCTTCAGGAATCTGTTGCATCGCTGAGTGTCTCCATCCTGTGGATAGCGATGATCATCGGTCGTCTTTTCTCCGGGAAAATAGCGGAAGCCGTCAACTATATGCCTTTCCTGATCTGGAGTACGGTTGGCACGCTTTTGTTTACGGTCGCTATGGTATTTGTAACTGGACAGTGGACAACGTATGTACTCATTTTCGGAACCGGTCTGTTCATGTCGGGGCTGTTCTGTATCGCACTGGTCTACGCAAATGTTCTGATTCCCGGTATGACCGAGCGGACAACCAGTATCCTGATCGCATCGGGTGGTATTGGAGGTGCCATCTTGCAGTATGTGACTGGATGGAGTATGAGTACAGGGCCTGTCGTGAATACGATCTGGATTTTGGCCGGATTCTGTCTGATCTTGCTGCTCACATTGATGGTCTCTCATCTATGGACTGTAAAAAATAATGCAGTACGTACTGCTCTCGCACAACATAGCAAGGAAATGTAAACATCGTTTCTTAAGGGAGGTGATGCCCGCATCATCCGGATTGTTGAGCTTCGTTCGAGCTAGTACACCATTATATTGGAGGAAATCGTATGCAAACTTTAACCAACAACCGCTTCATAGCCGGAAAAGGGATTAAGTTGATTGACGATTCAGGTGTTGAATACCTGGACGGCGTGTCGGGAACATTCAATCTGTCACTGGGCTATAATCACCCACATGTTGTCAGCAAAATTCAGGAACAAGTCGGCAATCTGACGCATATGTCTTCCTCCTTCACCGAACCGTACGTAAATGAAGTACTTGATCACTTAATCGAATATGCTCCAAACGACATTAATGCCGGATGGATGCGGGATATCACTGGTTCAACTGCCAACGAATGTGCAACCAAAATTGCACAGAAGTATACCGAATCAACAGACATCATCAGCCTGTATCTGTCCCATCATGGGCAGACCCAATTTGCCACTGGGATTTCGGGGAATGCCTTTAGACGGAAACGCTTCCCCAATTCGGCTGTGGCTAACGCTGTCCATGTACCTGCCCCATACTGTTATCGTTGCCCATTCAAATCCTCAAATGGAGACTGCGGCTATCAATGCGTTGAAGCTATATCTGATGCGATAGAATATGCAAGTTCCGGCTCAGTCGCCTGCATGATTATCGAACCCATTCTCGGAAATGGCGGCAATATCATTCCTCCTGCCGGATATTTCAAACGACTGCGTAAACTGTGTGATGAGTACAATATTATTCTCATTGCTGACGAAGTACAGACAGGAATCGGTCGTACCGGAACCATGTTTGCCAGCGAACTGTTTGATATCCAGCCTGATATGATTACCCTTGCAAAAGGTCTTGGCGGGATCGGCGTACCTGTTGCTGCGGTTTTAATGCAATCCCGGCTGAACGTGCTCGAAAAGCACGAACATTCCTTCACCTCAGGAAGTAATCTGATCTCCGTAACTGCTGCCAAATCCACCTTGGAAGTGGTATCCGAACCCGGGTTTCTGGATGCGGTGAAACGCAAAGGTGAAATTTTGGGTGAGTTGCTGCATGAATTGGCTATGAAATACCCAAGTATCGGTGAAGCTCGTGGTGTCGGGTTAATGTGGGGGTTGGAGATTGTAGGTGACGGTAATGAACCGGATACGCTCAAAACCAATGCCATTGTTGACCGTGCTTTTACAGATGAGCATCTAATCTTGAGAAGTTCAAGATATGGATTTGGCAACGTTGTTAAGGTTCGGCCTTCCCTTACCACAACCGAAGACGAACTGGTTGAGATTGTAGAGCGGCTGGATTCAGTGCTCGCCAGCGTTAATTAAAACATTTCAATGCAACTGTTCGAAGTGGTCGTTTCGGTTACGAATCGTTCTTATGATCGCTGTTATCCACGGATTTTCTTGATTCCCTTTCCCAAGGGAAAAATCCATTGATAACATATGCTTCCGAAGTAGCTTTCTTTCAGAAAGCTTTGAGGCGAACGCTTCGCTTCTCCAGAATCGATTTCGTCCCCTTCACTACTTTCGTATCTTGTCAGAAACTGTTTTCAGATGAATCGCTATATTTATATTTTTTATAATTATAAGGAGGTTATATCATGCTTGCATTGGTATACAAATCGGCCTGGGATGTGGCGCTTGAGGAACGGCCTGTTCCGGAAATTACAAGAGATAATCAGGTGTTGGTTCGTATTCGAGCAACTGGTGTATGCGGTACCGATCTCGGTATTGTCAGCGGCAAATATCATGCGGTCCCTTCTGTCATTCTCGGTCATGAGTCTGCCGGGGAAGTCATTGAAGTTGGCTCTGCGGTTACGACATTACAACCGGGCGACCGTGTTGTAGTCGACCCTACCTACTATTGCGGACAGTGTGACATGTGCAGAACAGGCAGACAAAATCATTGCACACACAAGTCTGTTACCGAGACAGGTGTAAGTGCTGACGGAACATTTACAGATTATTACGTGACCGAGGATCGTTTTTTGTACAAATTGAAGGATCATGTGAGCTATGAAGAAGCAACTTTGACGGAACCACTCAGCTGTATGCTGACCGGGATTAATCAGATTCATCTACTGCCGAATTTCAGAACAATCATCCTCGGTGCAGGCCCGATTGGCATTCTGTACAGCTACGCACTCGCTTCGAAGGGGGTTACCGGCTGTCTGGTCGACATCTCCGAAGAGCGCTTAGCCATTGCCGGTTCCATTACACCTGATCGTTGGGAAGTTCATTCATCCTTCGAAAATGCAATAGAATCACTGTCACCCGCAACCCATCAGGTCGATATGATCGTGGATACAACAGGTGTTGTGGGCACACAAGTACTTTCCCAGCTCGCCAGTGGCGGTTATCTGATGCTGGTTGGTCTGAGAGATGGAAATACTTCTTTCAATCCCAAGGAAGTCGTGGACCGTAGTTTAAAAATTATTGGTTCCATTGATTCTCTGGGAACATTTGCAACCGCACATTATATGATTGAACAAGGGATTATTCCGGCAAAAAAAATCATCACCCACTCCTTCCCGTTGGAGGATTACGAAGAGGCATTCCGCACACTTGGCTGCGATATTCAGGGACGCACACTTCAAGCCTCTTCACATGCCATTAAAGTTGTGTTGCAATCCAGCGGTTCCAGTTTCTGAAGTGGAACGTTAACCATGAATGGATTACATTAGAGACATATGTTTACACAATCCTGGAGGAGGAATACAACATGGCAGCGAACAAAGAATCTAACGGACTGGGAGCGCCCAATGATGACATCATTCAAGCGGTCATTTTTGACATGGATGGTGTACTGATTGACAGCGAACCGATTTATTTTGAGATTGAGCGCAGCTCTTTTACCCATTTTGGAGCCAGGGTGACTGATGAAGAACATCATAACTATGTAGGAGTTACGCTGGAATCCATGTGGCAGCAGGTATTGGACAAACATCAGCTGACAGCTACGCTGGAAGAAATATTTGCTTATCATCAGCATAATGTGATGCAAACGATGCTCGCCCATTCGAATCTGACGGCAATGCCTTCCGTGGAACGCTGGTTAAGCTGGCTGCATGAGCAACATATACCCATAGCCGTTGCTTCTTCCTCTCCACGTGCACTGATTGATTTGATCATGGACAAGACCGATCTTGGACAATACTTTGAGGTGAGAATGACAGGTGAGGAAGTTACAAACGGCAAGCCGGCACCAGATATTTTCCTGACCACCGCTGAGATGATTGGTGCATCTCCTTCGAATTGTCTAGTGATCGAGGACTCGCGCAATGGTGTCCAAGCCGCCAAAAGTGCAGGCATGCGCTGCATCGGATATCGTAATCCGGGATCAGGCAATCAGGACTTGTCCAAAGCCGATCTTCAGATTTCCAGTTACGATGAGTTATGGACATTGAAGGATACACTGCCCTTTGAAGGCAGATTGCCAAGCTTGTCAAAGTTTCGCTGAGAAGATTGTAATAAAAAGATCATAATTTCGGAATGTATTTAGAAAAAAAACAACCCAAACGGCTTCAATTCATTCGAATTGGAGCTGTTTGGGTTTTGCTTGCTGCAATGGGTGTTACATGAGGACACATGCTGTATTTCAACTAAACCGAAAGATCGAGACTTCCACCCAGATTGGGATGAGGAGCAGGCATTGACTTCAACATTTCTGCCATCTGCTGGCCTTGCTGCTGTGCCATGTCTTTTGTAATCGACATCACTTGCAAGCTTGCCGACTGCACTACTGAAGCTTGGCTCATCGCCATTGATAATGCTGCAATATCCATGTTCTGCACTCCTTTCACTTTCTGATTACATAGATGTACTTATTATATATCGGTCAGAAGGGTGGAATTGTTAAAAGGTCGATCACAATGTTGATCCGACCACGTCAGAAGCTTTATTTCTCCATCTACAGTAATTTTCCAGCTATCATCATTAACGGAGCATAAAAAGTGGATGCCATAAGTCATGAGCATGACTGAGGACATCCCTTATTAAAGTTATTTTATTCTAATGAACCTGGCACACGCTATTCGCTCTGATTTGCACAGGTCTGTGGTGTAACGAATCACAGAGACGTTATTTCGTCGATTGGGTCGATTTTTAGGTTCTGACACCCTGATATGATGAAATAACGTTACTGAGGTTCGTTTAAGTTTGCCATTCACATCGAATCTACCTATTAATACGCGTCAGATTCGTTAGCGCTTTGAGTGAGGAGGAAACTCACTTTTGGATCGGCCCATTACTTGTGCATTAATAACTGTTCGACGTACTCAATGCAAGTTCGTTGATTTTAACTTCCGGGTTACTTACCACCTGTTGAATCATGGAAATAAAGTGTTTTTGAATCTGTTCAACGGTAGATGGGTCATACACATTGGCATTATACATCAATATGATCTTCATATTTTCATGGGGTTTGACAATCAAGGTAAAATCAAAACTATTATGTTCTGTACCCCCAACATTCATAATCTCAAGCGGTGTTTCACCTTTCTGACCCAGACTCTCCATTCGGTTCTCTACCGGGAAGTTCTGATATACAACAACATGGTTAATCAGAGATTGTTTTTGCTTGGTCAGATTTTGAATATCATATAACGAATACGTATCATATGCATGTGACTCCACAGCTTGTGCCTGATTCCTTTTCATTAGAGATATAAATGACTCATCGACCTGAGCCTGGATACGAACAGGAATCGCATTAATAAATAATCCAATCATGCTTTCGATCCCAGGAATGACAGGTGGTCTGCCCGATACCACACTTCCGAATACAACATCGTTGCTTTCATTGTATTGCTGCAACAATACACCCCAGACCGTCTGCACTAACGTATGGAGAGTAACATGTTGCTGTTCCGCAATCTGTTTCATTTGCTCGATTAGTACATCATCCAAATAACAGTTTAACGTTCTGGAATCCTGTCTTTCATGTTTCGGTTTGATTTTTTCTCCAGGCAATTTCGTTTGTCCTTCATAACCCTTCAGGTAATGAGTCCAATACGTTATTGCACCTTGATGATCTTGCTGTTCCAGCCATTCAATGAATTGACTATATGGGGTTAATAGAGTCACTTGAGGCTTTCTATTTTCCCGAATCGCAAAATAATTCTCAAATATCTCTTTGCTTACCAGAGACATACACCAGCCGTCCATCAAAATATGGTGAAAACTCCATATGACGCGGTATTCCTCATGGTTTGTTCGTAAAACAGACATACGTATTAGCGAATCTCGTTGTAAGTCAAATCCTCTTGCCTTGTCCTGCTCGATATACTCGTCAACATACGTTTTACGTTGCAGCTCACTTGTGCCAGCTACAACTTCATAGTTAAATTCAAATTTCTTCTCTTGATACACAATTTGAAGAGGGATGTCCACGAAATCACTGTAAAAATTAGTTCTTAATATCGCATGCCTTTGCATTAATTGATCCAAACTTTGCGCAAAAGAGGTAACATCCAAATCTCCATGCATATCAAACATGATTTGTACAAAGTAAGCGCCAGAAATTGGATTCCGTTCACTTTCGTACAGCATTTCCTTCTGTAATGGTGTAAGTGGGTACACATTTTCGATTCGACCGATGTGCCCAGTTTGTTCCACGATTTGATCCAATTGATCAATGGTTAATGACTTGCATGAAATATCACTTGGCGTCAGCTCGGTTTGTTCCTTCGTTACACAATGTTCAACGACTCTATTAAGACCTTCCTTATAGAGAAAAGCCAATTGCTCCATCGTTTCCCGGCGATATTGTTTTGAACTATAGTTGATGGACAGCGACAACCGACCCTCTGTAACAATGCCATTGATATTCAGCACAAATGGTCTCTTGTTGTTTTCACTTACAGATGGCCCGCTGGAATAATGCGAGAATTTAATACCATCTTGGCCCGAATCCTGATTCACCTGTCCCATATAGTTGAAACTAATTTCGGGATTTTTCTCTAACTTGAATTCTTCATCTCCATGTGACAAATACCTCGAAATCCCGTGACCAATGCCTTTGGTTGGAATCTGACGCAGTCCTTCCTTAACGGTCTTAATCTTCCTTGATAAGTCAGCCCCGGACTCCATCGTAATCATAACGGGGTACATGCTCGTAAACCATCCCACTGTACGCGTAATGTCCAGCTCTGGCAGGATGTCTTCTCTACCATGCCCTTCCAGATTTACGAGGATTTTTCCCATGCCTGTCCAATCATGAACAGCCATTCCTAATGCGGTTAGCAATATATCATTAATTTCCGTATGGTACGCATGATGTGTTTGCTTTAATAATTGCTCGGTTTCCGCTGCGGTCCAATGAATGGTGATCGTTTCACTATCTTTGCCAATCGTCTCATCACAATCCATATCTTTAGGCAGCGGGCTTAGCTGGGCCTGCTCCACTCGACTCCAGTATTGATTGTCTTGCTTCATCGCCGGGCTGTCTGCAAACGTCGACAATTGTTCTGCCCATTGTTTAAACGAGGTCGTTTTTTGAGGAAGCCGGATTTCTTCACCTCTCAAGAACTGGTCTTGCCCTGTCTGAATATCTTCATATAAAATACGCCATGATACCCCGTCTACCAACAAATGATGAATGGCAATAAGCAGGTGATCCCCTTCAGCACATTGGAACAACCCAAGTTTGATCAAAGGTCCGTGAGACAGATCCATACCACTCTGAATTTCTTTTGCTTTATTTTCAATGAACGATGCAGGATCTGCTTCTGTTTTGAGGTCAACGATTTCAAGGCTGTATAATCCTTCTTCGTCTGCCCCTCGATTCCACGCTTCATATCCGCCCTCAGGCGCTTGTCGATAAAGGATGCGGAGAGCATCATGCTGTTTCACGATCTTATCCATGATGCTGTGAATGAAGCGGACATCAAACCCTTTTTCACGAAAGAACATCATTTCCTGATTGTAATGATGTGCGTCCACCATATTTTGATCAAAGAACCAGCGCTGAACAGGTGTCAGCATCACTTGTCCCGTAACTTCCCCTTGGTCAGAAATAGTGCTCACGGATGTAACGTGTTCACTCAACTCCGCTACTGTCGGATAGGTGAAGAAATGCTTCATTTCCACTTTATACCCTGCTTGAAGCAGTCGTGAGGAAACTTGAATACATTTAATCGAATCGCCCCCGAGTTCAAAGAAATGATCTGATGTGCTAACCTTTTGAACACCAAGCACAGCTTCCCAGGCAGCGACAATCGCTTGTTCTACAGCGTTCTGCGGCGCCATATACTCGGTCCCTTTTTGCATATGTTCTTGTGGAGATGGCAATGCCTTACGGTCAACCTTCCCATTGGAAGTTAACGGTATATACTCTAATTGAACAAAATAAGACGGGATCATATAATCCGGAATTTCATGAGATAATGCCATTCTGATTTTCTTCGCTGTCAGTGAGCTGTCGCCTTTCCAATACGCACACAACTGCTTCGAACCATCCTTATGCTCACGGGCAATAACGACTGCTTCCTGAATGGAGTCTATTTGCAAGAGCGCAGTTTCCACTTCGCCAAGCTCAATTCGGTAACCGCGAATTTTCACTTGATGATCGATTCGTCCCAGATATTCAATATTTCCATCCGACAGCCATCTTGCGGCATCTCCTGTGCGATACATTTTCCCTTTTGTAATCCAGGGATGATCAACAAATTTCTCTGCGGTTAAATCAGGCCGGTTCAGATAACCTCTGGCAAGGCCCTCACCTGCTACAACTAATTCTCCCTGAACACCGATCGGTTGAATGCGTTGATGTTGATCCAAAATATAGGTCTGCAACGTTGGGATTGGTTTTCCAATATTGCTCTTTCCAGCATGTATTTCAATGTCGGTTATTTCCTTATACGTTACATGAACCGTTGTTTCGGTTATCCCATACATATTAATTAACTGGATAAATGGATATTTCAGCTTCCAATCCTTCAATAACACGGGATTGAGGGCTTCTCCTCCAAAAATCACTTTTCTTAATTTCAGATCTGTTGCATGACCTGCCAGTTCTTCCTGAAGAAGATGATAGAAATACGTTGGCGTTTGATTCAATATCGTCACTTGCTCGATTTTTAACAATTGTAGAAATTGTTCCGGACTTTTTGCCGTCATTTGAGGTACGATAACCAGTTTTCCTCCATAGAGCAATGCCCCGTACATTTCCCATACCGAAAAATCAAAACAAAAGGAATGGAATAATGTCCATGTATCTGATGCATTAAAATCAAACATATTTTTACTGTTGAACAACAATCGCACCACATTTTTATGTTCAATACATGTCCCTTTTGGTTTACCTGTCGTTCCTGAGGTATAAATTACATATGCCAGGCCTGTTGGTGCAGCAGTCATTCCCAAATTGGAATGATCTTCATGATAGGACTCAAGTAGATCCAGGCAAACGACCTCTCCTGCAAAAGAGATGCGTTCTTGCAAATGACTTTGCATTAATAATACATGTACACCCGAATCCTCAAGCATGTAGTTTATACGATCCTCCGGATATTCAGGATCAATCGGCACGTATGCGCCACCCGCTTTCAAAATCGCAAGGATTCCTACAACCATGTCTAGCGAACGATCAGCGATGATCCCGATTAACTGATCATTTTGAATGCCTTTAGCCTTCAACGTTCTTGCCAATTGGTTGGCTTTCTCGTTCAGCGTTTGATAGGTTAAATGTCGATCATCATATACAACCGCAACGTTTTCGGGAGTTCTTACTGCTTGTTCCTCAAACAGTCCATGAATTGTCTTGTCCATTGGATATTCAGCCATAGAATCATTAAACTGTTCCAAAATTTGTGTTTTCTCCTGTGTTGTGGTCAAGTCAATGTCATGGATCGGAATATTCGGATTGTTGACCACTTGCTCCAACATCTGAATCAAGTGACCTTGAATGCGTTCTACGCTTGCCCGGTCATAGACATTAGCATTGTAATAGAACATACATTTCATGGATTGGCCTGGTTTGATAATCAGGTTAAAGTCATAATTTGTTTGTTCATCTGCTTCTACATTCGTAATCCGAAGAGCTGTCTCTTCCTCATCCCCAAACTGTTCCATAATGCCCTGTACAGGATAATTTTCGAATATCAGGATATGATCAATCAAATTTTGCTTTTGCGATGTTTCCGCTTGAATCTCGTATAACGGATACGTGTCATGTGGATGCGAAGCGACAGCTTGTTCCTGATTCCGCTTCATAACCGCTGCAAATGTCTCGTTACCTTGAGTCTGAACGCGTACAGGAATGGTATTGATGAATAAACCAATGATTCGCTCAACTCCAACAATCGCCGCAGGTCTGCCCGACACCACGCTTCCGAATACAACATCCTCACTGCCGTTATATATCTGTAGCAACATTCCCCAGGCTGTTTGCATAAACGTATTCAGTGTCACCTGATTCTGACTGGCCACTTGTGCGATTTGTCCGGTTAATTCCTGACTTAATGTACAAATCATATGCTCTGAATGATATTCATCACTCTTCGTAATCGAATGTTCTTTTGGCAAAGTGGTCTGCTCATCATAACCTTGCAGATAGTCACGCCAGTATTTCAGGGATTCTTCATGATCTTGGTTGTCCAGCCATTCAATATAGTGTTTGTATGGAATCGTACTCTTTGCCTCCAGTTTTCGTTGTTCCTGAATAGCAAAGTATCCATCAAACAACTCCTGGATTACAAGAGACAGGCACCAGCCATCCATCAAAATATGATGATAATTCCAAATGAAACGATAGGTTTGGTCATGCGTTTGCAAAATCGAGATACGCATTAACACATCCTGAGACAGGTCGAAACCTTTTATTTTATCTGCTCTTGTATAGTCTGCCACGTATGCTTCACGATCTTTTTCATTCATCTCACGCAAATCTTCGTATATTAGCCCATTACGTTTATGACGGTATACCACTTGCAGAGGCCCATTCTTCCATTTGCTATGAAAATTTGTTCTGAGAATCGAATTACGCTGCATCAACTGATCCAGACTCTTCGTAAAAGCTTCCACGTCTAACGAACCATGAAGATCCAGCGTGGTTTGAAGGAAATACGCTTCAGACTTTGAATGAAGCAAATGATGAAAGAACATCCCATTTTGCATCGGTGACAAAGCATATATATCTTCGATTTCACCAATGTGTTCCGATTCTTGAACAAATCCTTCTAATTCTTCAATCGTAATTCCTTTTAACGTTAAATCACTTGGTGTACATTCCGGCTTCTCTTTTGTCACACAATGCATCACTATTTCTTGCAGATGATCTCTAAAATATGTTACCACTCGCTCCATCGTTTCTTTTTGATATTGGGTGCGACTATACCGAAGTGACAACGTCAATTTGCCTTCCACAATTAAGGCATTCATATCGATAACAACATTTCTTCTGTGTTTGTCGCTTGCTGTTGCTCCGCCTGGATAGGGAGAGATCTGCATCCCGCTATTCTGAAGATCCTGATCAAATTGACCCAAATAGTTAAAACTAATTTCAGGATTCAAGGTAAAGGGCGTTTCTTGCTGAAGTGCACTTAAATATCGTAAAATACCATAACCAATCCCTTTTTTAGGGATTTGACGAATCATTTCTTTGTTTGTTTTGATGAAAAGAGACATATTTGAACTTGCTTCTATATCAAGTACAACCGGATACTGGCTCGTAAACCATCCGATCGTTCGTGTAATATCGAGATCCGGTAAAATTTGTTCTCTTCCATGTCCCTCCAGATTGACCAGCACTTTATCCATACCCGTCCATTGGTGAATAGACATGCCTAATGCATGGAGCAGCAAATCGCTAATTTCCGTTTTATACGCACGATTCGCTTGTTTTAATAATTGCTCCGTTTCTGCCGCTGACCATTCCATCGTGATTTCTTCACTGTCTTTTTCCAGTGCATGATCCGCTTCGAAATCTGTAGGTAACGGTTTATAGGTTACTTGTTCAATTTCATTCCAATAGGCTAGCTCTTGCGTTATCGCATCACTGTTGGCATACAACTGGAGCTGTTCTGCCCATAATTGGAAGGAAGCCGTTTTTTGCGGTAGTTGAATGGATTCTCCCTCACTTAATTGTTCATAGCCCCTCGATAGGTCTTCAATCAAAATTCGCCATGAAACTCCGTCGATGACTAGATGATGAATAACGATGAGTAAATGATCTCCGTCTGCACATCGAAATAAGCCCAGCTTCATCAAGGGCCCACGTTCCAACGTAAACGTGCTTTGCATTTCATTTGCCTTCTTATCGATTTCTTGAGACGGATCTGCTAATGACTTGAAGTTCATCACTTCAAGTGTATATAAGGGTTCCCTTGCCAACCCTTCATTCCACGCTTCATACCTCTGCTCCGTATGGCGATATACCATACGAAGTGCATCATGATGCTCACTCAGTTTATCGAATACACCGCGAAGTGTGGCTTCGTGAAAACCTTCTTTCCGATACAACATCACGGACTGATTATAATGATGAGCGTCCACCTTGTATTGCTCAAAAAACCAATGCTGGATTGGAGTCAGCATCACTTTTCCAATGATGATTCCCTGTTCTGACAGGGTACTTATGGGTTGAACATAGGGAATCAAGCTTGCTATGGTTGGATTTTTAAACAGATGATCCATCTGCACCTGGTAACCTGCTTGATATAACCTCGAAGAGACTTGAATGGATTTAATCGAATCTCCTCCAAGCTCGAAGAAATTATCCAAAATCCCGATGTTCTCTACCCCAAGTACCTCTTCCCAGATCGATACAAGTTGTTGTTCCACCATCGTTCGGGGTGCTTCGTACTCCATGCCCTTCAACATATGTTCTTTGGGAGCAGGCAAAGCTTTGCGATCGATTTTCCCGTTAGACGTGAGCGGCATCTGAGCCAGCTGTACAAAATAGGACGGAATCATGTAGTTTGGCAGCTTCTGGGACAGCGCCTCCCGCAGTTCCCCGATCGTGATTGAGTCCTCCCCTACCAGGTACGCACATAATTGTTTGGTTCCTGTTTCATCTTCTCTGGCTATGACGATGGCCTCTTTTATCTGGGTACTATTTAGAAGAGCCGTCTCCACTTCACCAAGTTCAATCCGGTGTCCACGAATTTTCTCTTGATGATCTACCCTTCCTATATACTCTATGTTCCCATCGGGTAGCCATCTTGCGAAGTCACCTGTCTTGTACATTTTTGCTCCCGAAACAAATGGATCATCCACGAATTTCTCCGCCGTCAGATCTGGACGGTTCAAGTAACCTCTGGATAGCCCTGCTCCGGCTACACATAATTCTCCCTGAACTCCAATAGGCTGCAATTCATTCCGTTCTCCTAAAATGTAGACTCTATTGTTCGCAATAGGCTTCCCGATTGAGATATTTTGATCTGCCGACTTGATCGACAGAACTGTGGATACAACACTATTTTCAGTTGGACCGTATTCATTACACACTTCGATGCGTGGATTGATGCGCTGCAATTTGTGTATTAAGGCAGGAACAATCTTCTCTCCCGCAGCCACCACATTTTTCATGGATGTCCAATCTTCCGCGCTTACTTGTTCCAATAGGGTCATCAAGAAACTGGGTGGACTTTGGATATGCGTGATTTGCTGTTTTTTGACCATCTTATTGATGGCTATAGCATCTTTACACTGTTGCTGGTTTAACAAATACACTGTCGAGCCAGATATCATCGGACCAAAGAAATGAGTAATAAATGAATCAAAAACGAATGGATTCAGCATTATTACCCGATCATCTCCGGTAAAATGATAAAAATCCGATTTCCATTGCAGGGAATTCACAATGCTGGCATGTTCAATCATTACGCCTTTGGGATGACCTGTTGTTCCAGACGTGTAGATCATGTATGCCAAATCACTGGAGATCGCTCCATCTTCCAAATTTAAATGATCATCATAATGATTTATTTCAGAATCCAGAATGACACATGTCCCTGCAAAATGTTCAGGTTCCTGTATATGACTTTGATGCAGCAACCAAGCCACTTTTGAATCCTCAAGGATGTAATGAATACGGTCTGCCGGATATTCCGGATCGATTGGGACATATGCCCCGCCAGCTTTTAGAATACCGAATAAACCTATGATCATCTCAAGTGAGCGCTCTGCCATAATGCCAACGAACTGACCCGCCTGCACCCCCTTAGCTTGAAGCAATCGGGCCAATTGGTTGGATTTTTGATTTAACTCTCTGTACGTTAACTGTCTATTCTCAAATACGACTGCCGGATGGTCCGGTGTTCGTTCCACCTGTTCTTCAAATAATTGATGCATCGTCTTGTTCTGTGGATACTCAACCCTTGTATCGTTAAAGTCATATAACAGCTTGTTTCGATAAAACTCTGATAACATATCAACTTGACTTAACTCCAGATCAGGTTGGTTTAGAACTACGGAAAACAATTGGTCAAGATGCTCTACAATTTGTACCATATAATCGCGATCATAACGATCATCATCATAAACTAATCTTAACTGAATGAAGTCGTTCTTGAGATCAAAGTGGAACATTGTCGCCGCTTTTACGTTATTTTCATCAAGGGCAGGATGAATTTCATTTAACGAAACCAAGGTATGAATTAGAGGTACATGGTTCGAATCATACTGAACATTTAAACGTTCAACCATTTTTCTGAAAGGGATTCGTTGATGCTGAATGGCTTCAGTTAAACTTGCCTTCACTTGATTAAATAAGGATTTGAATGACATCACATGATTGATATTATTTTTTAAGACAAGAACCTTATTCGAGAGCGATAGATCATTGTTCTTTTCTTCCATCGTTGGTATGCCAATAATCATCTTGGTTTCATTCGTGTATTTATATAACAGACACTGAACTCCCGTTAATAAGATCGTATAGATCGCCATAGGAGCATTTCGCGACATGGACTTGATTTTATGTGAAACATCGGCTGACAAAGACTTATATATATCATTCTGGTGCTGCGTATCGTCTGGGTGTTTGGAGGTTGTCTTGCAATAAGGCAAATGAACAAGATGATCATCATCTTCAAATCGGCTTGCCCAATACGATTCCTGTTTCTTGAAAATAGACATACGGCACCCCGATCACATTTATATTTTTAGTTATTTTAGAAATCTACTTCAATTAGATCAGCCAGCGTATCCCCATCTATTAATTCTTCAACCAATTGAATCTTGTTGATTTCAATATGAGGGTCTTTGGCAATGGTTGTTAATATGACCAACAGATTTTGTGACATCGCTTCAATCGTTGTTTTCTCAAATAAAATCGTACTGTATTCAAAGGCCACTTCTAACTTGTGTTGCAATTCGGTAACATACAACGTTAAATCGAATTTGGATACTCTCGTGTTTGGTGCATAAGGCTTACAGGTTACTCCATCCATCTGAATCTCTGAAGCATCTGTATTCTGCAATACAAACATGGTGTCAAACAACGGATTCCGCCGAGCATCTTTGGTTATATTCACTTTCTCGATCAATTCCTCAAACGGATAATCCTGATTCTCATATGCGTTCAACATATTTTCTTTCACTTCCAGCAGATACTGCGTAAAAGTTTTATCCCCCGCAGGATAATTTCGAATAGCCAGTGTATTCACAAACATCCCCATAACCGGCTCAAGCTCAGCATGTGTCCTTCCTGCAATCGGCGTGCCCACGATGATATCTTCTTGTCCGCTGTATTTAGACAACAGAATGGTATAGGCTGCTAATAGAATCATATATAACGTTGTTCCTGTCAGAGCTTCCATGTTCCTTAAGCCTGGAAGGATGTCTTCCTCCAAAACAATGTCCAATACATCTCCCGCATAACTTAGGGTTTCAGGTCTTTCATAGTCTGTTGGCAGATCCAATAGCGGGATACTTTCACCAAACACAGTAAGCCAATACTTCTCCTGCTTTTTCATCCGCTCACTATGAAGTTGCATTTGCTGCCATTCAGCATAGTCCTTATATTGAATTCGAAGAGGAGACAGCTCCTCTCCCTTATAGAACTGGCTAAGTTCAGTCATCAGAAGATGCACGGATAGTCCGTCTGCAATGATGTGGTGGAGATCTACCAGCAATACATGACGCTCCTGGTGAAGTTCAATAAGTCCCACCCTCATAAGAGGTGCTTGCCCGAGATCAAATGTGCGAACAAACTGTTCAATTCGATCTTCGATCTCTACTTCCGTTGACTCGATCAATTCAATTCCAAAGTTAACTTTAGGGTATACGATCTGTTTCGGTTCTCCGTGTATGACTTTGAATCCAGTCCGAAGCGATTCATGACGATGAATCAATTGTTGGAATGCTTCTTCCAATCTGGTCCGATCAAGCCATCCTTCCAACATAAACATACCTGACATGTTGTACATGAGTTCCTTGCCAGCTTTGATGCTCATAATGTACATTCTCATTTGCGCCGAAGAAATAGGATAATATTCTTTTTCCTCCACTTGAGGAATGGAAACTGATACTTCCTGTTCCATTTGTTCAATAGATTGAGCCATCTGTTCAATGGTCTGCCATTCAAAGACGTTTCTTACCGATATGTGGATATTCAGCTTTTGATTGATTTTGGCGGCCAGCTTGGTCGCACGTAAAGAGTTGCCTCCTACATCAAAAAAACTGTCTTTTACACTGATTTTTTTCACGGCAAGCACATCCTGCCAAATAGGCAGCAACTGTTTTTCCACCCCAGTTCGGGGTTCTATATATTCACTTCCCGTTTGTATGTTTTCTTCTGGACTCGGAAGCGATTTGCGATCGATTTTCCCGTTCGATGTCAGAGGCATGTGATCCAATTGTATAAAGTAGGCTGGTACCATGTAATTCGGCAACACCATAGAGAGGCTTTGTTTTAACTCTCCCACCGTCAGCGTGGAATCCGCTGTAAAGTATGCACATAATGATTTGTCCCCGTGATCATCCTCATGTGCAACGACGATAACTTCTTTCACATACTCTAGATCTAACAGTGCTGCTTCTACTTCTCCTACTTCGATCCGATATCCGCGAATTTTAATTTGGTGATCCATTCTTCCCAGATACTCGATATGGCCATCGGGAAGCCATCTCACCAAATCTCCCGTTTTGTACATTGTCGCTCCCTGGACAAACGGATCACGTACAAATTTTTCTGCTGTCAGCTCAGGTAAATTCAAGTATCCTCTACCAACCCCATCACCAGAGATACATAATTCCCCTACGACGCCTACAGGCTGAACTTTGCCATGTTTGTTCAATACATACAGGCGGTTATTTCCTAATGTTCGACCAATCGGTAGGTGAGCTCGTTGATTCGCTGTATCCAGGTGTTCTGGAAGTACACGGTATGTCGCAACATCCACACAACATTCTGTTGGACCGTACACATTAACTATGGTTGGAGGCGTTATATGATTGAGAGCAAATAATGATGTGATATCATTTACACTTTGCTGAGAAAGAGCTTCACCGCCAATGAGCATATATTTTAGCGATATGCCTTGAACGTTTTTTGCCTTCGATAGCAATTTCAGGTGCGCAGGTGTTCCGTCCGTCAAATCAATCTGGTGGTGCTGATAATAATTCATTAAATCTTGTCCATCCAGTACCGTGTCCTTGTCTACAATAAACAAAGCATGTCCTGACAGCAGTGCGCCAAAAATCTGCTTCACAGATGCGTCGAAATAGTAAGGCGCAAGTAAAGCGACATGCAAACCGCTAAGCTGATCATCTATAACTTGACTGTACAACGCTTTAACCAAGTGATGAACCTGACGATGTTCGATCATTACACCTTTTGGCATGCCTGTTGTGCCTGAAGTATAGATCATATAAGCCAACTGTTCGGAATTCCCCGCTGGTTCCAGATTCGACAGATTAGCTACATAGGTTTCTTCATCGTCCAAATCAATCATTTTTCCATTGAACGATACCAACTGCTTCAAATGCTCCTGCGTGACTAACAACGTTGTCCCCGAATCATGCAGGATGTACCGGATACGCTCTTCAGGAGAATCCGGATCAATCGGTACATACGCCCCGCCTGCTTTTAGAATGCCAAAGATGCCAACGATCATATCAATCGAACGATCTGTCAGAATACCTACAAATTGATCCTGCTGCACTCCCTCAGCTCTAAGCGTATATGCCAACTGATTCGCCCGTTCATTCAATTGACGATACGTCCATCGCTCATTTCCAAAACTAACAGCCAATTGATCAGGTGTCCGTTCCACCTGTGCTTCGAATAACTCCTGTATGGTCTGATCCCGGGAATATTCTATGTTGGTATCATTAAAGTCATATAAAAGAACGTCCTGCTCATGTTCAGACAGCATTTGAATATCGGACAAGGCAATATCAGGTTCGATCACAATGTCTCTGAGGATGTTGAACAGATGTGTTTTCATTCTGTCGATGGTATCCCGTTCAAACAGCTCCGTCTTGTAATTAAAGTGCATTTCCAGACACTCGTTATCATCCTCAACGATGAACATCAGATCATACAACGATACACCGACATTTAATTCTCTAACTTTAAAGCTGCAATCCTGTTCTTGCCGTTGATTCAACGCGGTATTTAAGAAGATATACATCGTATTGAAAAGTGCTGTCCCGGTTGTATCCCGATGCGTGTTTAATTTCTCTACAAGGTTGTCAAAAAGATAGTCCTGGTTATCCAATGCATCCAGGGATTGTTTTTTAATTTCCTCGAGATAGGATCGAAACGACTTATTTCCCACCGGCTGTGATCGAATTGCTACCGTCTGGATAAAGACACCTATCATATTCTCGACATCCGGATGGTTTCTTCCTGATGTTGGCGTACCTACAATCATGTCTTCTTGTGCTGTGTATTGATGAAGCAGCACATTATACGCTGCCAGTAACACCATAAACATCGTAGTTCCCGTTTGTTTCGCAAGCTTCTCCAGCGACTGCTTCAAGTGTGCGTCCAACACAAATGACAATCTTGAACCTGCCGAAGTCAAATGAGGTGTCCGAACAAAATCAGTAGGCAGATTAAGGTTCGGGAGTTCTCCTTTGAATTGATCCAGCCAATATTTTTCTTGCTGCTTATAAGACTCCCCCGCCAGAAATTCTTTCTGCCAAGCTGTAAAGTCTTTGTATTCAATCTCAATTTCCGACATGCTTCTTCCGTCATACGCATCAATCAATTCATTCGCAAGAATGCCAACGGAATAACCGTCCGATATAATATGATGCATCTCGATGAGAATCTCTGCATGGTCATCGTTTACACGAATGAATTCGGCACGTATTAATGGCGCTTTGGAGCAATCAAATGGTTTGGCAAACGCCTTAACATGTTGTTCGAATGAAGCAGAGCTTCCCTGAGATCGTTTCACTTCAAAATCAATCGTTGGAGCAATACGCTGGTAAAGCTCTCCATCCATCAGATGGAAACTGGTGCGAAAAGCTTCGTGACGGTGCACGATTTGTTCCAATGACGAAATCAATTTAGCTTCATCGATATTTCCTGTGACCGTAATATGGCCGCACATGTTCTGAAACACACTATTCGGCTCAAATTGATCCAAAAAGTAGATCCGCTGTTGTGCAGATGATGTCTCATAGAATTCCTTGACGTCCAATGCCTTAATCGGAATGAATGTTTCCTCGTTCTCGCCTGTAATCAGACTGGCCAGCTGCTTCAGACGTTGATTTTGGAAGAATTGAACGATTGAAATTTTATGTTGAAACTGCTCATGTACCTTGGATAGCATTACTGTCGCCTTGAGCGAGTTACCTCCGAGATCAAAAAAGTGATCATGTCTCCCCACTTGATCGAGGGATAATACGTCCTCCCAGATCAAAGCCAGCTTTTTCTCCACGTCATTGACTGGAGACTCGAATATGGCTGCATGATTAACGTGAGGAAGACGCTCCGTAACAAACCGATTATATATTTCCTGTAATTGGTCCTGTTGCTCGGATGAGAACAACGTCAAAGACGAAATTTCAGCCTCTGGATGACTCACCATTTTTTGCAGCAAACCCTTAAATCCTTCAGACCACAATTTCATCATCTCAGGTCCAATAAGCTCGGTATTGTAATCAAAATCCAGGTACAATTCATGGCTAACATCCGTAATATTAAGAAATAAATCGTAAGAAATATGTTTGATCGGATACGACATGAATCCAGTCTTGATATTTTCAAATTGGAGATGATGAATCGTTCTGTCCATATTGAATAAAATCCGGGTATCCGGTGCAGGCATATGAGCAAGCTGTTCGGATACGAGGGTCAATGGAACATGCTGATGCTTCATGACTAGAGCCAGCGTTTCCTTGAGCTCAAGGACATGGTCTACAACGGATTGCTTCGTTAACAAGGCATGATGAACAGGCACAATGTTGACACAGTTGCCAATGAGCGCATTTTTTCGCATATGAGACTGACCCGCTGTAGGCACGCCGATGACAAGGTGAGACTGCCCTGTTAGTTGATGCAAATATAAATGAAACGCTGCAAACATCGTTACAAACAAACTGCTCTTATTATTGATGCTTAACGTTCGCAAAGACTCTGTTAATTGATGATCCAGCTTGATGGAATATCTTTCACCGTCATATCCCTTGGGCACATCATCGGACGGTGCCGTTGGAAGTGTAATGTTGGGATAGGATAAGGAAAATTGTTCTTTCCAGAACTGGACTCCTTCGGTAAATGAGCCTTTTTCATGTTCAAGTCGTTGCCAGCTTAAATACGCTCGGAATGGAGTGGCTTCAGGTAATTGAACCGGAACTCCTCGGACCAGAGCAGAATAGGTATGTTCCAACTCTTGAATGAATACTGCAATCGACCAGCCATCTACAACAATATGATGAAATGTCAGCACCATAAGGTATTGATCAGTTGCCTTTTTAAGCAAGGTGATTCTAAATAGAGGTTCCCCAGACTGTAAATCGAAGGCTTCATTTGCATCGGCAGATAACCAATTGGAAATTTCCCGTTCTTGATCCTCACCCGCATATGCTGAGAAATCCAACCATGTACATCGAAGTTCCATTTCGGATATGATTTGTTGTGTTTCACGATCGGCATGAATGACTGTTCTCAGAGCTTCATGACGCTGTGCGATTTGATTCACGGCCTGATCCAGTGTGGAAGGTTTTATTCCACCTGTCATTTTTAAAATAACACTCTGATTTAATGCAGCATTCGCATTTTCCCCATGTAATGAAGTTAACAATAATTGTTTTTGCTCTAAAGAGAGCGGATATTCCGAAACAGGCGATTCACCAGGGATAAACCCCCACTCGCGTAGTTCATGGATCGTCTCTTTCACGATTCTGATTATCGTATCCATGTCACCCATGGAATGCACAGTTGATATAAAACAGTTACGGCCTTCCCAAATATATAAACCTTTATAAATTAAATGGTAGAAGAATAATTCCATATCTCCAAATGATATAAATCGAAATAAAGATCCATAGTTCACCATTTGCATCGGTACATTCGCTGTTTTGAAAAACGCATTTAATTCTTTTACAAGATAATCTGTTTTTTCATTTAATTCCTTATATAAAGTTCCTGCTTCGGATTGAAGATACTGCAGTACCGTTAACATCACTCTCATCGTAAGAGGGTGTGTACAGAAGGTTCCACCGACAAACGTTTTCTTATCTGCGTCGGAAGGGTAAGAATCATCACCAAAGTTCCAGGTTCCACCATCTACCGGATTCATAAATTCAGCTTTACCCGCGACTATGCCAATAGGCAACCCGCCACCGACCACTTTTCCATACGTAACCAGATCTGCTTGAACCCCAAACCAATCCTGTGCTCCACCCAGACCAATTCTAAATCCAGTGATGACTTCATCAAAAATAAGTGCAGTCCCAGTTTGATTTGTTATTTCTCTAAGTTCCCGTAAGAATTGTGTTGGCTGCATATCAGGTCTTCGACTTTGCACCGGCTCTACAAGCACAGCAGCCAATTCATCACCCAGGTTCTGAATCATATCCAGTGATTGCGGATGGTTATAATTAAGAATAATCAAATCATCCATAGCGCTATTTACAATACCAGGAGCCATAGGCAGCGCAGACGATAAAGCATCCCCAGGATTCGCTACACCCAACACCCCATCATGTGTACCATGGTATGATCCAGAAAATAATACAACTTTGGAACGCCCTGTTGCTGCCCTCGCTAAACGAAGTGCAACCATAACAGCTTCTGTTCCTGAATTATAAAATGCGACACGCTCTACACCTGTCAACTCGGAAATTTTTGTTGCAACATCTCCTGCCAAATCTGACATAGGGCCCAATGGAGGCAATTGTTCCTGGAGGCTGTCTGCTATTACATTTTGAATAAAAGCTGGATTATGACCAAATAGATTTACACCAAATCCCATCGTCAGATCCAAATACTCATTCCCATCCAGATCCCATAACTTAGCTCCCTCTGCACGAGTTGAAATAATGGGATACACCATTTCCTTCCAATACGAGCGAAATCCAGATACATTGCGATTATTCGCATGAACCAAACGTGTTTGGCCTGTTTTTAATTTGGAGCCTTTGGTTCTTGCGGTATACTTTGTTACAAACTGTTCAACATACTGGTTCTGAAGCGGTGATAATCCGCTCTCTTCATGAATCTTCAACGATTGATACGGTATAAAAGGTTTAGCTTCCTTTGATTCCGAATTGGGTTGGATCTCTTTGGTTGGTTTGGTTTCATGATGTTTCATTTCCGGAAGCGGGGATTGAATTGTATTCACTTGCTCGCCTAACAGCACATTCAAACTTTTTAATTGGGACTCCATGAGCTGAATGGCAGACATCACAATTTGCTCCGAGACATTCCCTGATGATTTTGCCGTGTTTATATTGTTCACAGATGCCAGATTTCGTTGTTCAGTACGCTCCTGATCGGTTTCATTCTTTATGTTCTCAGATACATCATGTTGTTTTATATTCTCTGACACATACTTAACTAAGGAATTAATATTTGTAAGGGTTTCAAAAAACATTTCCATCGGGATATCCAAACGGAACAGCTCTGAGATCTCCTTCTGAATCTGCACAAGAATGATGGAATCCAGTCCCATTTGGAGAAAATGAGCTTGATGATCCAGCTCTTCCAACTTCAAACCAGATGCACGACTGATGCTTGTTTTAATCTTTAATTCAATATCGTTTGTATTCATCTCCATTTGAACCTCATTCCTCTCTGACCTATGTCCCGCTGGTATCGTATGTTTGACTTCAATCCAACACCGCTTCTGCTCAAATGGATATAGAGGCAATGGAATTTTCCGAATGACTTCATGATTATAAAACCTTTCCCAATCAATCACTGACCCCAGTGTAAATAACTGACCGAGTTCATTTAAAGATTCTGCCTTTCCCCGAGCATAGAGATGATCGCTAACAAGCGTTTTGTCTTTTTTGGCATAACCAAAATAAACATATGGCAGTTTACCCTCTCCGCTTGCAATTCGTTTCAATTTTTCATGTAATTCTTGTGTACTCGTGACTATGATGGCAAGCCGATAATCCAGATTGGCCCTTCCCGTACTGGCTGTATAACAGATTTGTTGAATGAAAACATCCGTGTGATCGGTTAGATATTCATGATACGTTCTGACCAATTCATCCAGCGCCCGTTCCGTGGCAGCAGACAGAACAAATAGATGAGGCTCTTGGGACATTCTTTTATCTACGGTTGGGGAAGGAACATATTCTTCGAGAACCACATGCGCATTGGTACCACTGAAACCAAAAGAACTAACCCCGCATCGTAATGGACCCTCTTTTTCACCAAAAGCCATTAGTTCCTGATTCACATAAAAAGGTGAAGCTTCAAACTTAAGCAGGGGATTAGGCTTGTCAAAGTGAACCAATGGTGGAATCTTTCTATGTTGAAACATAAGAATAGATTTAATTAATCCAGCGATCCCCGCCGCTTCAAAACCATGTCCAATGTTAGCTTTGGCAGATCCGATTGCACAAAATTGTTTCCGATCCGTATATTTCTCAAAAGCTTTACGCAAAGCATTGAACTCAACCGGATCACCTAATTTTGTTCCTGTTCCATGTGCTTCAATAAAGTTAAGCGTATCAGGAGAAATGCCGGCTTCTTTCCATGCCTGTTCGATCACATTGGTCTGTGACTCCGGGTTAGGTGCTGTGATTCCTACCGTCTTTCCATCCTGATTAATCGCACTTCCCTTAATCACACCATAGATATGATCCCCGTCCTTAATCGCTTGCTGCATTGGCTTCAACATGACCGACCCAACACCTTCGCCAAATCCCGTGCCGTTGGCATCTTCGCTAAACGTTCTCGTCAATGCATCTGGAGATTCCATATCCAGTCCGATACTTATCGGTAATAATGCCGTTCGAATGCCGCCTGCGATTGCCATTTCACAGTCTCCAGCGAGCAATCCTTTACATGCCATGTGAACAGCAACAAGTGAGGAGGAACAAGCGGTATCAATCGTTAAGGCCGGGCCTTTTAAATTCAAGAAATATGCAATTCTGCTCGCCAGTACAGATGGTAAATTTCCAATGATATAATTTTTGAGTTCTGCGGGGTAACTCGCCGTCACGAGCCGTTCGTAATCATACCCAACTTTGGAATACCCCACGTACACGCCCACATTTCTTCCATTGATTCCTTCCCCTGCATACCCAGCGTCTTCAATCGTATGCCATGCCGTTTGCAAGAATATCCTTTGATTCGGGTCCATAAATTGTGCAGTTTTTGGGGTTATGCCAAAGAAAGAATAGTCGAATTGATCAATCTGATCCAAGTAACCACCCTTGATCCATTGAACTTCGCTCATTTCACTTCGCATGGATTGTATATAATCCGCTGCGTCTTTTATCCGACTTTCCGGGTAGTCCCGAATGTTATGCGTTCCATTTTCCAAAACACGCCAAAAATCGCTTGCATTTGATGCACCAGGGAGATTCAAAGCCATACCGATAATAGCAATATCTTTGGATGGCGTATGATCCTCTTGAGTTTTGTTGACTTGCATGGTCTCGCTGTAGCCTCTAGCCAGATATGCTGCCAATTCAGTTATCGAGGGATAGGTAAAGAGGTCCGTAACAGCAAGCTCTTCTCCGTATTTTTGTTCTATACGTTCAGCGATTTGGGCCAGCTGTAATGAAGTTGCACCCATATCAAAATAGCTATCCTCAAGTTCAACCTTTTTCCCAACCAGCACTTCAGAAAATAGTGAAGTTAATTCATGTTCTATGACTCGAACCGAAACAGCAGCCTTTCCCTTTGCCTTGTCATTGTCATTCTTGATCCAGTCATGGATGAATGCAAATTCTGTTGAGAATTTGCCTGCTTCATACTGCTTGGCTAACTGATACCGCTGGATTTTCCCACTTGTTGTTTTGGGTAATTTTTTGATGGGCAGTACCTCTTTGACACTCCATCCCCCATGTTTATATAGATGTCTTTTGATTTCTTTAACAAGCGTCAAGAAGTGTTCGATCTTTTTTTTGTACACGACAAACACAATAATTTCTTCACTTTGACTATTCGAATCATACACACCACAAGCAGCAACTCTTCCGAGTTCAATATCATCTAATTGTATGGCGACACGTTCAATGTCATGGGGATATACATTTTTACCATTGATAAAGATAATGTCTTTTTCCCGCCCTGTTACAACCAGTTTTCCGTTCATGATAAAACCCAGATCTCCTGTATTCACCCATCCGTCGTGCGTTAATAACTTCTCCGTTGCTAGTGAATTATTATAATAACCTTGGGTGACGTTATCCCCCTTGATTTGAATTTTTCCAATAACCAAATCGGGAACACTGTTCATTTCCTCATCGCAAATTCTAACATGGCAATAATCAATTGCTTCGCCAACGGCAACAAATGATGCCACATGTTCAGCATGTTTCTTGACTTCGATGACACGCTCCCCTAAGTTCAGATGATCCCGGTGAACGTACACCGCAGTAAACTCTTCTTCTACCTTGGGAAAGGAGACGGCAACAGAGGCCTCTGCTAATCCATATACGGTAAACATGGCTGTTTTCTTTAATTGATATGCTGACAATACATTTAGGAATTCATCACACACTTCGGGTAATATAGGTTCCGCCCCATTATAAATGACTCTGACAGATGACAGATCCCATCCCTCCGCTTTGTCTTCGCGAAAGAAATTCAGGAAGTATTTATAACCAAAGTTAGGAGAAGACAGTATGGTTGCTTTGTGTTCATTTACTTTTTTCATCCATAGAATCGGTTTGCGAATAAATAATTCCGTTGGGAGCAAGTACTGATGAATTCCTGCCACGAGGGGTACGAGATGAAATCCAATCAAACCCATATCATGGGTAAGGGGCATCCAGGAGAGAAAACTATCGTTTGAACTAATTTGTGTGCCATTAATAGCAGCACAAGTATTATAAATCAGGTTTCGATGGGTGAGCATAACGCCTTTGGGATCACCGGTTGATCCAGAAGAAAATTGAATAAATGCCAAGTCATCAGACTGAGGTTCAACTATATTATTAATAGATTCATAATGATATATGGTGTCTTGGATCAGATCCGTTCTGACTTCTAATTGATGATGGAAATCAAGCATGTCATGTTCCAAAACAAATCTCTTCATTTTATCCAGCACCTTCTCAGATGCAATCATGAAAGGGTTATTTAGCAAATTCCAAATACGGCATACTTTCAAGTTTTGTTCTTCATCTTCACCAATACTTACAGGGATAGGGATCATTCCACCGAGTATACAAGCCCAGAATGCGACTAAAAACCGTTTGTTTTCTTGAATCTGAAAAATAATCTCTTGTTTAGGTTTAATTCCGATGGCTTGTAGATAACCTAAATACCCTTGTGCCTCAGTAAATAATTGATGATAAGATATAAAAGTTTCACGTTTGTCCGCATCGATAAAACGAATACCGCGGTCGGTTATTTTACCTCTGTCGCGGATAATATCCACTAGTGTTTGAAACTGATTAGTATACATATCTCTCCTCCAAATGAATCATCTCTAACATGCTTATCTAATTATTTACACATATTTCAAGCAAAATTTTACCATAGAAATATATGTAAAATCAATCAGTTTATTGTTACTATATGGTAAAAAATAGAGATTGATTTGTGGGTTATTGACATATTTATTACCAAATATCTGAAGCTTCAACAAGTTCAGATGCATTAAAGGACAAAAAGACTACCTTATAAAAAGGCAGTCTGTTGCTGTAATATAGATCTTGCAAAAGCACAGATCGAGTACTAGATTGCATCAATCAACGCGGTTCCATCCAATGGAATATTTTTTGCTATAATAATGGAATGACATACCTGTAGAGCATCATTTATCTCTTCTTCACTAAGTTCATATTCATTGTTGTTTACTTGTTCCTTTGCCCGTTGTAATTGGTGAAACAATGGCTCAACCGTTTGGGTGTATGATATCGAATCAGGGTTATAATTCCGTGAAATGAGTGCGGTTACTATAAGTTCTGATAACAACTTTTTACGAATTGTTAAGCGTTTATTTTTCCTTTCTTGTGTATTTGTAAGCATTAGTAAATCGGAAGGCTGACTTAGCGAGTAAGGTACAATACGCTTCGTTATTTTACTCATAAGACTAACTAACACATGTTTAGAACCCAACTCTATAACTTCAGTAACCCCATTTGCAACCAGATAGAGCATAGACTCTGACCATCTTACAGGCATCGTCATCTGCATGGTTAAATAATCCACGACAGATCGATCAGACTCATAGGGTGCTGCTGTAACGTTGGAAATAACCGGGTATTTTGCATGGGCATATTGATATTGATCCAATTCAACTTTGAATTGTTCTGCTGCGGTTTGCATCATGGGAGAATGATAGGGACCACTTACATTGATATAAGATTGTTTCGTTCCCAGGGTTTCTGTCCTTTTAATAATTTCTTGTATAGAGTGCCGATGTCCCGAAATGACAAACTGCTGGTCAGCGTTCATACAAGCCACACAAGCAGGACGTCCGATCGTGGAAACTTGTTCGCATATGTTTTGAAGTGAATCTAAATGAACACCTGAAATGGCTGCCATGGTACCTTTCTGATCCGGGTCTGCATTGTGCATAATGATACCTCGTTGTCTTACCAGTTTAATGGCGTCATGAAATGAGAGAACACCTGCGCATACCAGAGCCGAATATTCTCCCAAACTATGCCCAGCCAAATAAGCGGGTTCCATCCCTATTTCTTGCATATACACCTGATATGCTATGACACTAACAGTCAAAAGTGCAGGCTGAGCGTTCATCGTCATTGTCAAATCAGCCATGCTACCTTCAAAACATAACTTTCTCAAATCGAAAGAAATGGCATCACTGGCTTCTTCAAATAACTTCTTAGCCACATCGAAGTTATTCCAAAAGTCTCTACCCATCCCAACCATCTGAGAACCTTGTCCAGGAAACAACAGAGCTACATTACTCATCCAGCATCCTCCATGTATCAACTTTATATTTCATGCACTTCGACAAACGAAAACCAATAAATTCCTTGTTTGCAAAATTTATATTAAACTTTCATTAGGAGTTATGCAATAACAAAGTCAAAAGGAGGGGCATCTATTTCTATTAACGGAAAAAAATTCGTCATTCTTTTTGGGCTCCTTAATGCAAATAGACACCCCCATTGAGGAGATGCCTGTTCCATTCTGATCTGATCATTCAAGACTCACGATTCTCCTTACCTAGAATCCTAACTTGGCATACAGAATTTTCTTTGTTCATGGTGATCAGCTGCTCCATTAAGTCTGATGCCGTTATAACTTCTTTCATCCAAATCCCCTCACCTTTCTACGGATTTACACCTACTGCGAACGGACGTGCCCCCACCGGAATAGTAGCAATCACCGTATTTGTTTCGCCATCGATCACAGAAATGGTATTGTCATCTTGATTGCTTATATAAACTCGATTAGTTAACGGATTGGCGCCCGCTCCGTTTGGATTATTCCCGACCGGAACAGTAGTAATCACGGTATTTGTTAATCCACTAATTACTGAAACATTATCCGTGTCTCGATTGGGTACGTAAATGGCATTTGTGGAGGTATTAACCGCTACTTCAGCTGGCGTAACGCCGACTGGAATGGTATCAATGACGGAATTCGTCAATCCATCAATAACGGAAACCGTATTACTGGTAAAATTCGATACATAAATACGGTTGGTGGCTGGATTGACACCTATACGGAATGGATTGACCTGAACGGGGATTGTAGCAATCACTGTATTGGTTACTCCATCGATTACAGAGACAGTATCAGAATTAAAATTAACTGCATAGATCCGATTGGTTAAGGAATTGACGCCTATACCCGTTAAAAAATTGAGTCCAGGAATAGTGATCGCATCAATCACCGTGTTGGTTAATCCATCAATAACGGTTACATCTTCAGTTGTATCCAATGAATTAAAATTTGCCGTATAAACGGCATTGGTTGCTATATTGACCCCTACGTCCCCTGACTCATTCCCAACCGGAATAGAAGCAATTACCGCGTTGGTTACACCATTAATGACGGAAATGGTATTACTGCTTCTGTTTGCGACATATATACGACTCGTTAATGGATTGACATCAATCCCTGCAGGATTCGTCCCCACAGGAATGGTAGCAATGACCGTATTCGTATC
Organism: Paenibacillus sp. 10L310; assembly: GCF_056395745.1. Classification (NCBI taxonomy): domain Bacteria; kingdom Bacillati; phylum Bacillota; class Bacilli; order Caryophanales; family Paenibacillaceae; genus Paenibacillus; species Paenibacillus sp. 10L310. The sequence continues at coordinate 341,201 of NZ_JBFTKC010000003.1, forward strand.
ACCATTAATGACGGAAACATCGTTACTATTAAAATTGGCTACATATATGCGGTTGACTGACGTATTATCCCCCTCTATTTCAAGTTCGGAAGAAACTAATCGATGTGCAGCAACAAGCTGGCCGTTTTCGGTTTTGCCCCACACGGAAATCTCTGTCTGCTCTATAGCTACACCTTCAACTGTAAAGACAAATTCAAATGCATCAAGATTGGCAAAATAAGTTCTTGTCACTACCTGATCCGGATCAATTGAAATCTGCTCGCTGACATATAAAGTCCTCGTAGAGGTCAGATTATACCCTTGTATCAAAACAACGGATCCATCCAGAGAATTCCTGTTATCAATTTTAACGGTAACTTGTTGTGTTGGCCGTACATCACTGACGGCATTATTCTCGATAGGTCCGGTTGATAGAATGGCCATTTCGATTCTCTCCTTCACTTAGATGTTATGGTTTGATTAGAATCCTTTTGTAAAAATATAAATTGATCTGTTTTAAACCAAAAAAAGACCCTGCAATAATATATGCAGGGTCTAAAATAAGGTTTGGGACAAAGGGTGTACGTATTAACTGTTTTCCAGATTGCCTCATTTCTTTATCAAGTGATCAATCCATACTTCACAAAACTATGATACAATCCATCTTCCTCGACTGTTCCAGTAATATCATTTGCAATGGCTTTCAGTCCAGGCTTCGCATTACCCATGGCAATTCCGATGTTACAAAATTCCAACATCTCTGCATCATTCATGCCATCACCGATGGCAAATGTATCTTCTTGGGACATGCCCAGATGCTTCAGCAAATCGGCGATTGCAATGGCTTTGTGAATGCCAGGGATCATCAGTTCACCACTTCCTTCACCAAAGATTGGCACGGTGCACTGAATGACTTCGAATTTCCCTTCAAACTCTTGCTTGATCCGCTCAAACGGGATGGCTGAGCTCTCCAAGAAACATACTTTGTTCACGTCATCCTTGTACAGGTCGGCCTCTCCATACGTCAATCCGGCAATAAACGGGTGCGGTTTCAGCTCCTTCTTCTCTCTGGCTACAGGGTCATTCTCCACATCGCCATAGATACGGCGTTCCAGGTGAGGTTGAAGATTGCTACTCGCATACAATGCCGAATTGGATTCAAGGTAAAAGTCAATGCCGTTTTCATTGAAAAAATCGACCATATGTCGAACATCTTCCGCTGTTACCCTTTTGTGATATAACACGTCCTTGCCAAACTCCACATAACCCCCACCTGCACCAATCAGACCATCGAATCCAACATCCCAGATGGAATCATAAATTTCTGCTTTGGATCGGCCTGTACATAAATAGAGCAGATGTCCGTTCTCTCTGGCCTGTTTACAAGCCTTCTGTGCTGACAACGGGATGTTTCCATCATCGTCGACCAATGTGCCATCAATATCAATAAAAACAATTTTTCGCTTCGTTTCGTTCATCTGCTTATGCCCCCATCATGTATCTCGTATATGTCTATGTTGTTGTATACGAGAGTTATAGTATCATCAATCTATTTTTCCAAAAATGTGGTAAGAATTTCGGTTCCGTTTCCAATGGTCACTTACATGCCAACTTGTCCATATGTACGGTTTGCCAGTCATCATCCTGCTCAGCAATAACCGTAAACCCTTGGCGTTTCCAGAAACCTACGGCTCCTGGCAAGAAGCGATGTGTATGCAAATACAGCGTTGCATAGTGCATATCCTTTACCACGTTCTCCAGTTCGTTCATCAACATCGAACCAATGCCAAACCTACGATACGCGGGATCTACATAACATTTTACTATTTCGGCAGCCGATCGAGCTGCATATCGACCTTCCACAGCTTCGATACGTCCATCATAAGGTAATATCCCAATAGAACCGACGATGCCCGCATCCTCCATCATTGCAACAAGAAAGATCGAATCATCGGAGTCCAGATAATGTTCTCTGAACTGCTCGAAGTCTACAGGCAATTTCGTATGATCCATCATCGGAAACACTTCTCTGCGTACACGCATGGCAAAATCAATGGCATCATGAATCTGGTGTGCCTGAACTGGTGTGACTGTCGGTATACTCTGAAGTTGTGTCAATAAAACCACATTCCTTATCCTCTGTATTAGGAGCTACCTCTCGGCCCTGCCTTAAATCTTGTTCATGCCAAAGCGGCTCTCTTCATATCATCTTACCGAATTTATCCCTTCCTATCAATCTATCTATACTACTATCCAAATTGCAAGAGTGCCCGCGCAGTCTGATAGAGTTCGCATACGATAAGGCGTGTCACAAATCAGATTGGAGGGATAAACGCTCATGTGGTTATGGTTAGGTGTTTTTGCTTTCATTTTGCTAGTAATCGGGTTCGTGTATCGTTATCTGGACCAACTTGCCGAGAGCAAGTTTCACCCTCACGCTCCCAAGCAGCTCTTCGTCAAATTCAAGGAAGGTACTACCGAGGATGAGATGCACACCCTTCACAAAAAAGGGAGATGTAAGGTCGCTGAGACCTATGAAGATTTAGGATGGTACCGTGTGGAATCCCGCAAAAAAATGCACAGAATGCTGAAACATTACAAAGATCATGAGCTTATTGAACATGCAGAGCCGAATTACCTCGTTGAGGCTTCTTTCACTCCCAATGACCCTTTCTTTCCTTATCAGTATAACTTGTCCAAAATCAATGCACCCGCTGCATGCGATATTACCCAGAGTAACAGCTCTGTCAAAATCGCCATTATCGATACCGGTGTACAGCTGAATCATCCAGAATTGGCCTCCAAGCTCCTCCCCGGTTATGATTATGTTGATTATGATAACATCCCTGAGGACGGGAACGGCCACGGCACCCATGTGGCCGGGATCGCTGCCTCCGTTACCAACAATGGTGTGGGCATCGCAGGCGCTGCACCACTCGCATCCATCGTTCCGCTCCGGGTACTGGATAACAACGGGCAAGGAACGATTGGAAATGTCGGTAACGGGCTTGTCTTTGCTGCCAATAACGGTGTACAGGTTGTTAACCTGAGCCTTGGTGGGCCGATGGGAAATGCTTTCCTTCAAGCTGCAGTACAGTATGCTTGGGATCGAGGAGCTGTAATTATTGCCGCAGCCGGTAACGATAACACTTCATTCCCAATCGTACCCGCATCGTATCCCAATGTGATTGCCGTTGCTTCAACCAACCCTTCCGATCTCAAATCCAATTTCTCCAACTATGGTTCCTGGGTGGATATGGCTGCACCGGGTGATACCATTCTATCCACATACCTGGGAGGTTCCTATGCCTACCTTAGCGGTACGTCCATGGCTGCCCCTCATGTGGCTGGAGCCGCTGCACTTCTCGCTGCACAAGGGAAAACAAATGCTCAGATTCGGGATGCGCTGTGTTTCGCTTCTGATCCGGTATCAGGCTCCGGGATCTACTGGACATATGGTCGACTGAATGCTTATCAGAGCTTGCAGGTGCCATGATACACCTACTATCGCTCATGATTGCACACAGGGCATATCCTTTCCATTTTTACACAAATAAAAAAACGAAGGGGCATCTGTAAGTGAGATGCTCCTTCGTTTGGTTAAAAAGTATTCGATGTTACACTTTTGCTGCCCAAAGCTCTATTTCAATTTTAATCTCTGGTAGACCTAACGCCGTAATATATCCAATCGTCATTGCAGGATAATCCGTACTAAATAATTGTCCCCACTCGGCATATAAGAAATCCCAATCGATTTCCTCGGTTGCCCATACGTTCACTTTGATAATATGTTCAGCATCTAAGCGCTCAGATTCGAGCACTGTTTTAATATTATTAAATGTATTAGTGACTTGCTCATTCAGACTCTCTGGAAAGAGTCCATTCTGATCTGCTCCAATTTGACCCGAAGTCACAAATAACTCTGCATTCCTCGGGATTCTTGTAATATGCGTGTACTGACCTACAGGAGCTGGCATATTTTCTGGATTTTTTCTAGTAATTTTGTCAATATTCATTTGGATTACCTCATCATTCTTAAGATTTTTCTGCGTTATTTCCTAGTTTTCTTCCGATTTTGGACAGACTTCACCCTTGGAATAGATTCTAGAAAAAGACAGCAGTGGAGTATCCATATCCCGAAGATATAAACGCAAGTGATTTTTTCTTCATGAGTGGATGCTCCTCCCTTCTTAAGTGACAAGATTCTCTTCATTTCTTTATTATATCTGAAAACCACATCAAGGGTCAAATTCATCCCCTTATAAACAAAGAGCAATCCCGTAGTAACGAGACTGCTCTTTGTTTATTCTATAGAGCCGGACACCTTGTATCAGAAATATTGTGCGCCATTACTCGCAATGACATCTTTGTACCAGTGAAAACTCTTCTTTTTCAGTCTGCGAAGTGTGCCCGTACCATCATTATTTCTGTCTACATAGATATAGCCGTAACGTTTCTTCATCTCTCCGGTACCCGCACTGACCAGGTCAATCGGTCCCCAGCTTGTGTAACCTATGAGCTCTACACCGTCCTGAATCGCTTCAGCCATTTCGGCAAAATGACTATTCAAATATTCGATGCGATAGTCATCTTCAACGGAGTCATTGTCTAACAACACATCGGTTGCCCCAAGTCCATTTTCTACGATAAACAAAGGTTTGCCATAACGGTCATGCAGTTGATTAAGCGTAATTCGAAGCCCCTTAGGATCAATGGTCCATCCCCACTCAGATGCTTGAAGATATGGATTCTTCACCGAACCAAATACATTGCCTTCTGTCGAATCTTTCAAAATCTCAGGGTCCGTACTGGTGCACCGACTTGCGTAATAGCTAAAACCGATATAGTCGACTGTGTTCTGCATCAAGATATCTGCATCTTCCGGTTGCATTTCGATCCGAATATCATTTTCCCTGAAAAACCTTTTTGTATAACCTGGATATGCTCCCTTCGACTGCACGTCGATGAAGAAGAATGATTCGCGATCTTTCTCCATAGCCTTCCACACGTCATCCGGGTTAGAGCTGTATGGATACACCATTCCAGCGGCTAACATACACCCGATCTGTGCACCAGGAATGATCTCATGACAAGCCTTAACAGCAAGTGCACTCGCTACCAATTCATGATGTGCTGCCTGATACAGGACCTGATCTTTGTTTTCACCATCCTGCAGAACAATACCCGCTCCAATGTACGGGAGATGCAGCAACATGTTGATCTCATTAAACGTCATCCAGTATTTCACTTTATTCTTGTATCGATTGAATAGCGTCGTCGCATATTTCTCAAAGAAACCAATCATCTTACGATTCTTCCAACCGCCGTAAGTCTCGACCAGATGTACAGGTACATCGAAATGGCAGATCGTCACGACAGGTTCAATGTTGTATTTTAATAACTCATCAAAGACATCATCATAAAATTGCAAGCCTGCTTGGTTTGGCTCCGCTTCATCACCTTTAGGGAAAATCCGTGCCCAGGCTATGGAAAGCCTGAGGCACTTAAATCCCATTTCTGCAAATAACGCAATATCTTCCTTATATCGATGATAGAAGTCAATGGCTTCATGTGAAGGATAGAATTCCCCTGTTTTTGGCTCATACGAATCCAGGTTACCCAGAGCAATATTCCATCGATTGGCACCAATCGGAATGAGATCTACTGTTGTTAAACCTTTGCCACCTTCCAGATAAGCACCTTCCAATTGATTCGCTGCGGTTGCTCCTCCCCAGAGAAAATTCTCCGGGAAAGCTGTAAACTTTTCATTCATTGAGTAGTTCCTCCTTAACCATCCTTAGTTTCAATTAGCTTAATACCGTAATCAATTTATCTTTCTCATGAACGGATGCATCTTTTGTTCCTACAACGTCCAGATAATTTGAAGTATTAGTGACAATGATCGGTGTAACCGTCTCATACCCTGCATCCTTAATGGCTTGCAGATCAAACTCAACAATCAGGTCACCTGCGTTAACACGGTCTCCATCATTCACATGGGTTGTAAAATGTTGACCTTTCAGCTTGACCGTATCCTGTCCAATATGGATCAGCATCTCTACACCATCATCGCTTACAAGACCAATGGCGTGTTTGGTACGATATACGGTTTGAACGACACCTGTGATTGGAGATACCACTCTACCACTGGTTGGACGAATTGCAATCCCTTTACCCATGTGCTCTCCTGCAAACGTTACGTCATTAATTTCGTTCAATGCAACAACTTCACCAGCCATTGGGCTTACAATTTCGTATCTGCTGTTCGGATTTGGATCAAGTACTGGTGCAGGTTTAGCTACTTTTTCCACCGGATCTTTGAATCCAACAATATAAGTCAATACGAAACCAAGAACGAATGCAATCAATGAAGCAACTATAGCCATGTAGAACGCGAAGTCTAATCCTGTTTCTTTATTAATAAAAGTTGGATAACCGAATACGCCAAGTCCGCCAATCATGTATATCTTCGAACCTGCATAACCGAGAATACCGCCTCCGATCCCCCCAGCAATACAACTCATAATAAACGGTTTTTTCAATGGAAGCGTAACACCATAGATCGCAGGCTCTGTTACTCCAAATATACCGGAGATAAATGCTGGTACACTGAGTGTTTTTATTTTCGTATTTTTTGTTTTGAGTAATACGGCAAGTACAGCACCGATTTGAGCAAAAGAAGCAGCAAATGACATTGCGATAACCGGATCAGCGCCTAACGTACTAAGATTCAATAATGCAACCGGAACCAGTCCCCAGTGAAGTCCGAATAATACAAACACTTGCCATAGTCCACCGATAATCAATCCTGTAACAATAGGACTTAATTCATAAATATTAGTAGCTCCCGCGCCAATCAATTGTCCTGCCCATGTGGAGATTGGACCAATGACCAAAAAAGTCGCTGGAACAATTACAAGCAAGGTGAAAAAGGGAACAAGGAATGTGCTTACCACTTTCGGAATAACGTTCTTGAAGAATCTTTCTAATTTTACAGCTACAAATGTCGCAATAATGATTGGGATAACCGATGAAGCGTAGTCCATCAAGATAACCGGCATACCCAGGAACGTAATGTGGATAGGTGATTCAAACAATGTACCTGTAAACAAGGTGTACAGTGGATCTCCTGCCTTAAGACCGCCCAATGTCGGATAAACAAGAGATGCACCTATCGCCATACCCAGGAACGGTGAACCGCCAAACTTCTTGATTGCAGTGTAACCCAGGAAGATCGGGAAGAAGTAGAACAGACAGTCCCCCGTTGCTTTCAATAATTGATACGTTCCGGAATCCTGAGTTATCCAGCCAAAGGCTACAAACATCTCGTTAAAACCTTTGATCATACCTGTGGCAGCCAGTAAACCGAGTAGTGGTGTGAACACACCGGAGATCATGTCGATAAATCGGCTGAACAACCCTACTTTTTTGCCTGAGTTGTCCGTTTCCTCTTCCACTTGTCCTTCACTTGGGAAATTCCCTGCTTTAACAACTGCTTTATATACATCCGGCACTTCGTTGCCGATAACAACTTGATATTGTCCACCACTTTGCATGACGGTAATAACACCTGGCAGATTTTTAAGTTCTTCCGTTTTGGCTACGCTTTCATTTTTCAGTTTAAACCGCAGTCTTGTTACGCAATGGAATACACTGTTTACGTTCTCGCGACCACCTACACGTGACAGAATGTCCTTAGCTAATTGATCGTAGTTGCTCATTGTAATTCTCCCTCTCTAAGTAGACTCCCCATGACTTTTGAAACAAATAAAACCTGAACCACTGAACATACACAACATACCGGATCGTCCGGAAATCAGTCGTGTTATTCAGCAATTCAGGTTTTGCCCTTAACGGTTGCAACCCTGTAAGGCTGTACACATTGGTATTTAATTATTTGGATAACGAAAGTAAGTTACATTCCATACCCTCTGAACTGAGGGTGGTCGGCATTGCCTGATTGAACAGTTACAACCCGATTAATGTATGCGCTTACTTCTTAAACTCATCATAGTACATCTGAACTACGTTTGCAACACTTATTTTTATTAATTTCACAAATACATTTGAGTGACCGAAAATAAAAAAAGAGACCACTTCGAAAACATCAAAGTGGTCTCTATAAAGCTAATGTTCAGATTAATAAAATTCGCACTAAAGCAGCATTAACCTATAACCGTAACCAATTTATCCTTTTCTTGCACTTCACGACTTGTTGTAGCAACCACGTCCAAATAATCAGCCGTATTCGTTACAATAATCGGTGTTACGGTCTCATATCCCGCCTCAATAATGGCCTGCAGATCGAATTCAACGATCAGATCGCCAACACTCACACGATCTCCATCTTTCACATGTGCAGTGAAATGTTGACCTTTGAGTTGTACCGTATCCTGACCGATATGGATCAAAATCTCTACACCTTGATCATCTACAAGACCAATTGCATGTTTGGTACGATAAATCGTCTGTACCACACCATTAATCGGGGATACAACTCTCCCACTGGTTGGGCGAATAGCAATCCCTTTACCCATATGTTCACCAGCAAATGTAGCATCATTAATTTCTTGCAAAGGAACTACCTCACCCGTCATCGGGCTAGCAATTTCGTAGCGATTGTTTGGATTAGGCTCAAGTGCAGCCTTCTCTTCTTTTACTGGCTCTGGAGCCTGTTTGGCAGCCTCTGGATTAGCAGGATCTTTGAATCCTACAAAATAAACGAGAACAAAACCTAGTACAAAAGCAATGATAGTGGCAATCATGGCCATCCAGAATTCATAGTTGATTCCCTCTGTGGGACTAATCAGCGCTGGAACACCAAAGATTCCTGAAGCAAATACAAACATTTTGGAGCCAGCGAAGCCAATAATACCACCAGCGGTTGCAGAAGCAATACAACTCATAATAAATGGTTTCTTCAATGGCAAAGTAAGACCATAAATAGCAGGCTCAGTTACACCAAAAATCCCGGACACAAAGGCAGGAACACCCAGTGATTTGAGTTTGGTATTTTTCGTTTTAAGCATAACGCCAAGAACGGCACCAATCTGAGCAAAGGAAGCAGCAAACATCATCGCCAGAATCGGATCTGCTTTTAGTGTGGACAGATTGAGCAACATAATTGGTACGATACCCCAGTGTAACCCGAAGATAACCAACACTTGCCACAATCCACCAACAACAATACCGGTTACCAACGGACTCAAGTCATAGATGCCCGATACCCCGGCACCAATCAGCTGACTTGCCCATGTCGCAATTGGACCAATCAAGAGGAATGTTACAGGGACAACAATCAGAATCGTAAAGAATGGCGTGAGGAACGTTCTCACAACAGAAGGAATGATCTTTTTGAAGAACGCTTCTACCTTTGCTCCAAAATAAGCAGCAATAATAATCGGAATGACGGATGAGGAATAACTCATCAAGATAACGGGAATACCCAGGAACGTGATATGAATCGGTGATTCAAACAATGTGCCTGCAAACAGCGTATAGAGCGGTTCCCCACCACTAAGACCGGATAAGGTCGGATATACAAGTGAGGCTCCGATGGCCATCCCGAGGAATGGAGATCCACCGAATTTTTTCATAGCTGTGTAACCCAGGAAGATTGGGAAGAAGTAGAACAGACAGTCACCTGCAGCATTCAACAATTGATATGTTCCTGAAGACGGGTCCAACCATTCGAGAGAAGTAAACATGGACAGGAAACCTTTGATCATCCCTGTTGCAGCTAGCAATCCGAGAATTGGTGTAAAGACACCTGAGATCAAGTCGATAAACCGACCCAAGAGACTCTCTTTTTTACCGGAAGATTCTGAATCATCACTTGAGACCGGTTCATCCGCATTCATATTACCCACCTGTAACAAGGCTTTATAAACATCAGACACTTCGTTACCCACAACTACCTGGTATTGCCCCCCGCTTTGCATTACCGTTATGATTCCAGGCAGATTTTTGAGTTCGTCTGTTTTGGCATTATTGTCATTTTTTAATTTGAAACGAAGTCTGGTCGCGCAGTGCACCACGCTGTTAATGTTCTGTTTTCCACCAACGCCAGACAGAATGTCTTTGGCTAATTGCTCGTGTTTCATGAAGTCTTTTCTTCCTTTCTGGCTAGACACGGATTCAAAGCATATTGGAGAGAATAAAAAAACCTGAACATCTGAATGTATGGAACATCCGGTTAACGGTATGTTCAGTCATTCAAGCGTTCAGGTTTTGCCCTAGTGGTTGCAACCCTGCAAGCTGATCTATGGGATTATTCAGAAGTTGCATTCACAACTCTCTCAATATGAATCGTTAAGTACATCAATTCTTCGTCAGTTAGTTGATACGTGTAGTTGCTTTCAATGAATTTCTTGATTTTCTCCGAGCACTTGTGCGCTACTGGATACTTTTTCTGAATCATCAGGAACAGTTCATCATCGTTGTTGCTCTTGTAATGTTTTCCCTTCACCAAACGTTGGGCGAAAAACTTCAAATGCGTCACAAAGCGATAAAATGTCAGTGAGTTCTCATCAAAATCAATCTTGAAATGATACTTGATGATTGTCAAGATTTCCTGCATGACCTGGGTCATACTCTTGATGTTGGGCATTTCCTCGTTCAAAGCTGCATTGACAAAGTGAAGTGCCATAAAACCGGCTTCGTCCTCGGGCAAGATCACACCAAATTGATCACAGATCATATTGAGCGCTTCCATTCCGACTTCATATTCCTCTTTGTATAACTGCTTTGTCTCCCAGATTAAACCGTTGCGTATGGGCAGATTCTTGCGATACCGCTCAATGGCAAAGTGAATATGGTCTGTGAGATGTAAGTAAATGCTCTCATTTAATTTCTTGCCAAGTTTTAATTTGGCGTAAGCGATGATTTCCTCGGATACTTTCATGTATTCCAGAGGAATGCTTGAGATTAATGCCTTGAAGTTTTCCTGAATATCTTCATTCTGTAAAGTAAATATCTTGTCGATATGCTGCTCGGAAACCATATCACCCGCCCGCTTCTGATAAGCAATCCCCCGGCCAATGATAATAACTTCCTGTTCGTCATTCATTGCAACTACAGCATTATTGTTCAGCACCTTCTCGATTTTCACTTTATCACTCCAATATACAGAAAAAGACAAACCAATCCCTTTTCTCAAGGTATACGGCTTTGCCTGATTCAACAGTTACAACCCGATATGTTGTACGCGCTTCCCTCATAATATTACAAATTTCTACACAGTGCAACAAAAAGTTAATATCGAATTAGCATGACTCCTGATCTAGGTAAATATACTCACAGGAGTGAGCAAATCAAGAATTATTTTACAGGAATTCACGGTTTATTGTTTTTGTTGTCTTTCTCCAGGTCTGCTTCAATTTTTCGATTAATCATGTCCATTTCTTCTGAATCCAAACGATCGACTTGAGTGTATTCTTTATCCATTTCGTACTCCTGCGCCTCGCCTTTGTTCATTAGGCCCAGGTGATTCTTAATATCCCGGATATCTTCACGCATATGCATCGTCTGACGGTAATGATCTATCACAAGTGCGAAAACAATGCCCCCAGCCAAAATCGGACCGAATGGGATCAGATAACATAAAACAAGTCCTATGAGCAAAAATAAAACAAAGTACATGATGTAATGCCCCTCTCATATAAAATATCTACTCTGCTAAGATAAACGTTTCATAGATTACAAATTAAATCGTTCCTGAATTAACTTTGCCACCTCATCCGGACTCTTGTGTGTGTTATCAATCCGTATGTAGTGCTCATGCTTGATTTCTCCCGGTTCCGAATTCAATCGATATAGCTTCATCGTATCAAGCAAATCTCGCTCAGACCACGCGATGTCTCGCTTTGTTGGCTTATGCAGCAGCCGATGCGGACTCTTGTTACGCTCCAGTCTTTCTGATGCATCAGCCTCCAGTTCCACATAACAGACCTGTCCTCCATTAGATTCGAATAACTCGCTGATTTGACGAATGTACTCTCCGTCTTGCTTCAGGTCAAAAGCCCATACAAATGTAAAAATCAGACCCGGTAGGTCACTCTTCGCCACTTCTTCAAAAATCTCCTGACGGAACAGATTAACCAGTCGTTTGCCTTGTGGTGTTCCATAGCTGAAGAAAGGAGACACCAATTCAATGGTCATGTGGTTATGAAACAATTTTAGCTTTGTTATCTTCTCCAGTTCTTGCCCAACCGTCATCTTGCCCACAGCCTGTGGGCCAAAAATAATCACTAATTTCATTTTCGATCACTCCTGACAAGGTAGTGTTCATTCCATTAATTCAATTTTATGGACATTAAACTCTATAATACCTTCTTAAGGGCAAATAAAAAAGAGGTTTCAAGTGATTCCCTCAACGCGTGAGGGCTTGAAATCTCTTATCTTAGATTACATATGTTTATTTATACTTACCGTCCGATCAGTACCCATCCCCACTTCATCCGGCGCAATCCCGTCGCGCAGATCCATGAGATCAGGAGCGCCACAATATAAGATAGAATGATGCCCACGCTGAAGTGCCGAGCCAGGTCATCTGTGAATTCACGTCTCCAGAAGAGCAGTACAAGTGGATGCATTAAAAATACACCGAACGCAACTGTACCCAAGGAGTCCAGAATACGCGTAGCTTTACGAACCTCGGTATGTTTTCCTGTGCCGATTCGTTCACTAAAGATCAGTAGGAGCAGGCAGGCTGACAAGGTAAACAGATTACGGAACAGGAACAGCACAGTATAGGTTATAACCGGGTATGCAGCAAAAGCGGTTTTGATATAAGCATTACCATATATAAAAATGGCACCTCCACCTATCAACGCAGCTATGAGCACATAACGGTGAGTATACAGTTTGTTCAATGCCCACTCAAAGTTCAACCCAACCCATGCGCCAAATCCAATCACGATCAGATAACTGGGTAACAAACTTCCTGTCCGTTCAAAGTGAAACTGCAAATGTAGTGCATAGAAGATCGCTTGGCCAGCAATAAAGAATAATGGCAAATAACGATTAAACAAACGATGGCGTGTAAGGGACAGAAGCCACGGAAAAACGATATAGAATTGAAGAATAATCAGAAAAAAGTACAAGTGCGTATGAGCGGTTCCCATCACTAATTGTTTGGCAAATTGAACACTATGGGTCAAAGGTTCTTTGCCCGCAAGCAACTGTTTAATGGCAAAATAGATAAGGGACCACACCAGATAAGGTACAAACACATTAAATAAACGCTTTTTATAAAAAGCGAGCATCCAACCCTTCTCATTCACCTTGGAGCTGTAGTTGTAGAACAAGACCAGGGAGGACAGGAACAGAAACGCTGGAACGGCGAATTGCAAAAACGTGTTCCAGAAATAATACACATCATGATCTAATGTATGCTTGGGGTAATGCGTAACTGCTGTTGAAGTTGCATGAATAGCTACCACTGCCATGATGGCAAAAGCACGATAGAGATCCAGATACTCAATTCGCCGGGGCCGATTAACCGGTTGATTCATAAAGATAACCTCACTTGTGCCTGATATGGGATGATAGTTTCCGGCCGCAATCCAGATTCTATGCTTCATTTTAATCAGCACACGAGGGTAATACAATCATAATCCATATTATTTTCGTTATATTTCATCATTATTCTGCATTATTCGACATTCTCTATCCAGAATCGTTCAACAACGTTGCCATTGGACTCCACATAGTCTTCATCCCGAATGCCACCATTTCGAAGGATAACCCTTCTGGAAGGCTCATTAACCGCATCACATACAACCAATACTTTGGAGATTCCAAGCTCTCTTGTTTTCTCCAAAGAAAGCCTGAGAATTTCGGAACCATAGCCATTGTGCCGCTCTCCTGGACGAATACCATATCCAATATGTCCTCCACTGTTGAACAATTTATCGTTAAGCTCATGCCTTATATTCACAGCACCCACGATTTGTTGACTCTCCGTGACCAACCAGTATGTACTGTCTTTGACCCAGCCTTCCGGGATGTCGATCCCTTGTTCATTGCGTTGCAAAAATGCCAACATCTCATCGAACGCATAAGGATCTTTGGAAATGACCCAAGGTACCATCAATTCTCCACTTCTGACCCAGTCTTCATAAAATGCCAAATACGCTTCCTTATATGCTCGTGATGGTTTAATTAATCTAACGTGTTCTTTCCCCATGATCATTACACCCTCCCAACAGATATTGATATTGCCACGTTCTCTCTTCCAGGACACGACGTTCTTGCTCTTCCATCAAAGAGTCATAAAAGATAGCTTTCACTGCATAGGTTGCGGCATGTACCGCGTGGCCTTTGACATGGGCCGTTGCAGCTGCGTGTCCCGCCGCACGAGATGCAGCAGAGGCAGCGACATGATCGGCTTCCCGTGCAGCAGCATGAGCTGCAAAAGCCGCCTTTCGAGCATCAACCATGGCAATCTCACCACAGATCCAACCTCTTCCTGCGTCAATGGCATCACGGGGGCGGAGATCATCCGTCTTCTTCTCAGATATATACAAGACACGTGCCGCACACTCCGCAGCCCAACAGGCCAATGTATGGTGATCCTGTTGCTTAGCCAAATCCTCTATTTCACTACGTAAAGGTGCATCTTTGAATGCAGGTTTTGCCATGGTCATGCTCCTTTCATTGTTCAAATACTACAAATTTACTCTCAACAAGTTCGAAAAAGGACCTCCGTGTGTGCAGATCCTCTTCAAGTGTACATCTTACCGCTTATTCTATCATTATACGGACTCTGTCAATGTAGACTGTTGAACATCCCGATCCTTCTTCGCATTCGTGTCTTTGTACGTAAATTGGTAACTCCCAGATCCAAGTGTGACTTCAACATCGTCTCCAATGTTTTGAATATCCTGAACTCCACTTATCTGATCCAACGGTTTCCCTTGTTCCAGAACGATCTGTGCACCTGCTCCAGGAAGACGTACCGTACCTCTCGTGTTGGCGGGAATATGCACCCGTATATCCATTTTACCATCCGCCAACCGGTGCCAGCTTGAAGCAACATGACCATACATCGTCTCCAGACTCGCTTCCACCCAATCCAGTCCAGGTCCGGGTTGCGGCTCGATATGCACCATTCGGAATCCTGGCTGATGTTCATCGGACCGAATGCCGGCAACGTAACGATACAACCATTCTCCAATCGCTCCGTACGCATAGTGGTTAAATGAGTTCATATCAGCACTCCAGAGACTGCCATCCTCTTTGATCCCATCCCAATGTTCCCAGACGGTCGTTGCGCCTTGAGTCACCTGATATAGCCAGGACGGATAATCCTCTTGAAAAAGTAATGTATATGCCAGGTCGTGAAGACCTGCACCACTCAATACCGGATTCAGATAAGGTGTACCCACAAAGCCTGTAGTAAGATGATTGCCCGCCTCTTTCACGAGTTTTGCCAATTGATCGACAGCACGAGTTCGGGAAGTGGCGTCCAGCAGGTCAAATTGGAGCGCAAGAACATGTGCTGTTTGCGTAGGAACAGCAATTTTGCCAGCTGGAGTCACGAATTCATTTCGAAACGCATGAACAATGTTTTTGTGCAACTCCTTGAAATATTCAGCATCATCTGTCTTTCCAAGAACCTCAGCCGCTTTTTGAGTTAACGAAACCGAATAGGCATAGAAGGATGATGCCACATAATCTGTGTCCGTTGCGCCAACATAACTATCAGGCTTGGAGTCCAGTCCCAGCCAATCGCCAAAGTGGAATCCCGTGTTCCACAGATACGGATTGTCACCCTGCACATGAATATACTCGATCCACTGCTTCATACTCTCATATTGTTCGGCCAATAATCTGACATCCCCATACATCTCATAGATGGTCCAAGGACAGATAACTGCTGCATCCCCCCAAGCGGCTGAAGAATGACTGGTGTCTCCCCATCCTTCTGACGTGGAACTTCTCAGATCCGGAACAAAGAATGGAATACCGCCATCTTCTCCCTGATCCGCTTCCAGATCCCGCAGCCATTTGGTGAAGAAGGGAGCCGTATTCATCAGGTAGGAGGACGTGCGGACAAACATCTGTGCATCCCCGGTCCATCCGAGCCGTTCATCCCTCTGTGGACAGTCTGTCGGCACATCCAGGAAATTCCCCTTTTGCCCCCACAATATATTGTGATGCAGTTGGTTTACCAGCGGACTGGAGCATGAGAACTGACCTGTTTGCTCCATATTCGAGTGCAGCACTATTCCGGTGAATTCATCCAGACGAACGTGTTCCGGAAAGCCAACCAGCTTCACATAGCGGAACCCTTGGAACGTAAAATGTGGTTCAAATGATTCCACGCCATCCCCCTTGCACGTGTAGCGAATACACTGCTTGGCGGCGCGAAGATTATCGGTGTAAAAGTTGCCTTCATGATCCAATATCTCAGCATGGTGCAGCTCAACCGTCTGACCCGCCTCACCTTGAATGCTGAATCTCACCCATCCCACCATATTCTGCCCCATGTCTACTACACGATCTCCCTGTGGGGTTGTTAACAAAGCGATTGGCTGTAGCTGTTCTACTTGGGTGACGGGTACATTCTCCTGCGCAACGATGATATCTTTCGGATGCTCCAGTACGTTCACGGGTGACCAATTCGTCTGAGATGAATCCGACCAATCGGACTCCATTCGTGCATCATACGTCTCCCCCATATAGATGTCCGACATACGAATGGCACTTGGAGCAGCCGTCCAATCCCCGTTGGATAAAATACATTCCTCTGATCCATCTGCGTATTTCATATGCAATTCCAGCAGCAACGCGGAAGTCGAACCGAATATCTCCCGTTCTTTGTTCCAGCCGAGATACCCTCGGTACCAGCCATCACCCAGATAAGCGCCTAATATGTTCTGCCCACCCTGAAGTAGATGAGTTACATCATAGGTTTGATATTGTAATCGCTTACGATAAGAGGTCCAACCAGGTGTAAAATAATCTTCTCCTACTCTTGTGTTGTTCATATGCAACTCGTATAATCCAAGTGCTGTAACATATATGCGGGCAGAAGTAACAGGTCGTTTCACATTAAACTGCTTGCGCATACGCGGGCATGACGTATCTCCATCATCTGATGGTTGAGCTGTGATCCATTCTGCTTGCCACTTGTTATGACTATCCATAAGTCCCATCTCGAAATAAGCCGTTTCGGACCAGCCCGAATCACTTCCTGCATCATCCCATGCCTGAATTCGGTAATAGTATCGCGTTCGCGGAGAAGGCTGAAAATGGTTTAATTCCACATGTATGGATTTATCCGTACTTATCTCGCCAGAACCCCATACAATTCCATCAAAATCTTCCGTCAATGACAGCTGAATCTGGTAAGCGGATTGCATGCAGTTCCGACGATCGGATTGCAGCTGCCAGCTTAAACGCGGTGATTTGACATCAAGGCCTATCGGATTGATTCTATACTCACAGCGAAGGTGACTAACGTTGAACATTAGCAGATCGTCCTTTCCATCTTAGCTTCCCATTCGGGGTTACGATATAATTATATCGATCCTGTTGTCGTAAATACCCGGTAATCCAGACTATTTCATCCGGTAATTCAGCCATCTGTGCGAGGAGGTTGCTTGTGAATTCATCTGTACAACTCATGAAAAGTGAATACTTTCTGCATAATCATCTGCAACTTTTTGTTAATCGTTGCTCTGAAGATTTTGTGCTTCCTTTTCACGCACATGATTTTATTGAGTATAGCTATGTTGCCGAAGGAAAGGGCTTTCATCATATCGGTGAAGATGTCATTCCGGTGAGGAAGGGCATGCTGTTTGTTATTCCTGTCGGCGTTCCTCATGTCTTTCGTCCTGTCAGCACCAACGTAACCGAGCATCCGTTAATTATATATAATTGCTTTAATGCTGAATTGATCCACACGCTGACAGCAATCATTCAGGAAAAAGAAATCATTCAACATCTGATGGATCTGGAACAAAATCAGGTTCCTTATATATCCGTTGTGGATCACAACGACCGGATTGAAGAACTAATGGTGAAGCTGTACCGTGAATCCTCTGTTCCGGGAATCGGTTCGTCTACCATGTTATACACCTTGGTAAGCCAGTTGGTATTGATGACCTACAGACAACTTTATCAAAAGGAACATGATGAAGAGCATCATTCCACCGGTTTTGATTACATCCTTCACTATATCAAGGAACACGTAAGCAATCGTATTCGAATGTCTGATCTGGTCCGTGTATCGGGCTGGAGCGAGAAGCAAATTGGACGAATGTTTCTTCGGCATACTGGACAGACCTTTAGTAGCCACCTGCAACACCTCCGTATACAAAAAAGTTGCGAACTTCTAAAGGGTTCACAACACAAAGTCAGTCTGATTGCCGAGCTGGTCGGATATCGGGATATGGATTCATTCTATGCTGCATTCAGAAAAATAACAGGCGAAACACCTCTCGCCTATCGCAAAAAATCCAGAGCATAGCACTCTGGACAATAAGATTTACTTTCAGACACCAACAACTTGTAACACTTCATCTATGTATGCCTTGGCCTCTTTCCATGAAGACATCAACGGAAAGTTGTATCGCTCACGCTCCTGTATATTCCACGGATGTGGGATACAGATGACCTTTTTGCCGTCCTCATGCGCGGGGATCAGGTTATGTGCTCCATCATCAATGAGCAGATCGAAACCGAGCAAGTTTTTTCTTTTGCATGTAATAAACTGTTCTGCGGTTATAAAAGGCATATGCTGCTGAAGCCAGTTCCACTTCTCAACGACTGTTCTTGGTTCTGCTGCCGTCACAACAATCACATCATAAGCATCGTTCAGCTTTCGCATCTCATCTACAACATATTCGTCGTATAACTCCAATTCCTCGAACAGACCCGGCCGACCATAAAATACATCATGCGTGCTCTCTGGATGACGCAAATGGGATGTATCCCAATGAATCATATCCTCGTAGCGCAACGGATGGGTCGGGAAGTTGAGGTTGTTGTGATATATAGCCCGCTTGACCAGATGACATATCGTGTCATCCATATCTACAGCAATAATAGGCTTCTTCATGGTTATCCCTCCCCCAATACGAACACAGTATACCATCCAGAATGTTATGTAGTCATCTTTTTTACCTTGAAATGCCAATAACGTTGATGAGAATTCTACCTGATTATATTAAAAAGGCGCCCCGGCGCCTAATACCAGCTACGCCCGGGGTGCCTATATAGATTAATCTATTCCAAGTTCTCGCCATTCGAGGCAATGACTTTTTGGTACCAGCCAAAGCTCTTTTTCTTATACCGATTCAATGTGCCTTGTCCGTTGTCATCCTGATCCACGTAGATCACGCCATAACGCTTGGACATTTCCGAAGTGGATGCACTGATGATATCAATCGCTCCCCAGTTGGTATATCCCATCAGGTCCACACCATCCATAACGGCTTCTTTCATTTGTGTAATATGTTTTCTCAGATAATCAATCCGGTAATCATCGTTGATGGAACCGTCTGCTTCAACGGTATCTTTGGCACCAAGGCCGTTCTCTACCACAAACAATGGCAGTTGATAACGGTCATACAGCTCTTTCAGTGCAACGCGCAGGCCGATCGGATCAAGCTGCCAGCCCCACTCTGTACGCTCCAGATTCGGGTTCTTAATTGTACTGTACAGGTTACCTCCAGTTACTCCATATTCCTCTGGGTTCACTGCGGACACCAAGGATGTGTAATAACTGAACGAGATGAAATCAACCGTGTGCTCACGCAGGATCTGCTCGTCCCCAGGTTCCATGGCAATCGTAATCCCGTTCTCTGCCCAATACCGAGCCATAAACGTTGGATAACTACCACGAACTTGTACATCCGTATGCAACAGGTTCAGCTGATTATCGATCTGTGCTTGCAGCACATCCTCTGGCTTCGATGTCGCCGGGTAATGAATCATACGCGCAAGCATACATCCGATCTGGAAGTTCGGGTTAATCTGACGTGCTTTTTCTGTCACCAGGCTGCTGGCTACAAATTGATGATGAAGTGCCTGATAAGAAGCCTGCATCGTGTTCTCAACCCGGTCTTCAATAATACCGCCACCTGTGAACGGTTCAATAATGGTTGTATTAATCTCATTAAACGTCAACCAGTATTTTACCTTGTCCTTGTATCGATTCATCACGGTTTCCGCATATCTCACAAAGTGTCCAATCACTTCGCGGCCAGCCCAGCCGTTATATTTCAGGACAAGTGCCATAGGCATCTCATAATGCGAGAGTGTTACCAGTGGTTCGATATCGTATTTCCGGAGTTCATGGAACACTTCGTCATAGAAACGCAATCCCTCTTCATTTGGCTCGGCATCATAACCATTTGGGAAAATACGTGGCCAGTTGATGGACAGTCGGAATGTCTTGAAGCCCAGCTCTGCGAAGAGCGCAATATCTTCTTTGAAACGATGGTAAAAATCAATCCCGTAACGCTTCGGATAACCTTCTGCACTGTGATGTGCCATTGCTTTCTTAACCGTTGCACTGGTGACATGCATCAGTTCTCTAAGGTTGGTGTAGTCCTTTTTCTCAAAATAAGGAACCATGTCGGCTGTCGACCATCCTTTGCCGCCAGCGTCAAATCCGCCTTCAGCCTGGTTAGCGGCAATAGCGCCGCCCCATAGAAAACCTTCCGGAAACCCTTGTCGATTAATCATTCGAATCTCTCCTTCTGTTGTTGATATTGTTAGTCCTAAGACGGACAGTTTAGATCTCAGCTTTCAAGACGTCTTCACCCATCGTGATTTCGCCCAATTTCACAGGTAAAACCTGCTTGTAATCAGCCGTATTGGTAACAACCATAGCGGTTGTGATGTCGTATTCTTTTGCAATCTCGGCCAGTTCAAATGTAAGCAACTTGTCTCCAGCCTGTACACGTGCTCCTGTAGCAACATGTGCATCAAAATACTGTCCACGCAGCTTCACCGTGTTAATTCCAACATGAATCAACAATTCCATTCCGTTATCACTGCGGACAACGATCGCATGTTTTGTTTTGAACACATTCATGATGGTACCTGTCACTGGAGAAACCAATTCGCCCACCGTTGGAACAAATGCTACACCTTTACCCATCAATTCATCACCAAATGTTGGATCGTTGACTTCTTTGAGTGGGATGGATTTACCTGTCATCGGTGCAACTGCTATTGCATCACTCGTTGGTGTTGGATCGCCCATGTCGTCTACATTTACGGTTGCAGCGTCATTGGAAGTTACTTTCGCTGGAGCTGTAGAAGCACCCGGTGAGAATTGAGCTAACGCCTCTGCGTCTCCTTCTTCTTCCTTGATACCAAATATCGTAGACATGATCGCACCCACAATAAAGGCCAAAATCATACCCCCAAAGGAATACCAGAAGGTCTGTCCGATCAGGGAAGGAAGTCCTGGGAGACCCCCATTACCCGCAAGCACATACGCTTTCGCGCCAAAAGCAAGGGCGAATCCGCCACCCACTGCGCTACCAATCATGGCTGCGGCAAATGGTTTTTTGTATTTCATGTTTACGCCGTACATAGCTGGCTCCGTTACACCCATGAGTGCTGTAAAGCTCGTGGATAATGCCACGGTTTTAAGTTTTTTATCTTTTGCCCGGAAGAATACGCCGAGTGTTGCACCAGCCTGACCCATATTGGAGATAAAGGTCAACGGCAAGAATTTATCAAAGCCCAGTGTAGCGATATTACTCAGGATGATCGGCACAAGTGCATAGTGCATTCCTGTCATAATAATGAGCGCCATCGCGCCGCCAAGAACAATACCTGCAATCAATCCGCCTTCATTGAGCAGCCAATTGATGCCGCCAGACAATCCGCTACCTACAAATGTACCCAATGGACCGATCGCAATCAGCGTTACCGGAACCATAACAAGTAAGGTAATCAGTGGCACGAGCAATAGCTTGAGCGCAGCAGGGATAACGCGGTCAACCCATTTTTCAACATAGGACATCAACCATACTGCAAGAAGAATTGGGATGACCGATGAGGCATAACTTACTGCCGTAACCGGGATTCCCAAAAATCCAACCGATTCACCGCTAGATAACAATGCTGTCATGTCTGGATACATGAGTGCAGTACCTAGTGCAATCGCAACAAACGGGTTACTGCCGAATTTACGAGCAGCGCTAACTGCAATCAGTAAAGGCAGGTAGTGGAATACGCCGTCACCGATGGCTGAAAGAATACGATACGTATCCGTTCCGGCAGACATCCAACCTACGGACACGAATAGTGCAAGTAATCCCTTGAGCATACCTGCCGCAGTAATCGCTGGAAGCATCGGCGCAAAGACACCTGCAATTGTTTCGAAAATTTTCAGCACGACATTTTGTTTTTTATCCGACTTTGGTTCTTTATTTTCTGTAGTTTGCTGGATTGCCGGATTTTCCTTCACCATGGCATCGAACACTTTTGCCACATCATTACCGATAATGACTTGGAATTGGTCGCCGGAAATATTCGTTCCCATGACCTTATCCAGTTTCTTGAGTGAGCCGTTATCAACTTTCTCGTTGTCTTTCAGATCAAAGCGCAAACGTGTGACGCAGTGATAAACGGAGTTAATATTGTTTGTTCCCCCAACGGCTTTAATGATTTCCTGCGCCGTTTCCTGATGTTTCATGATGTTTTCCTCCTCATTTTTCCAATAAAAAATACCCGAACGAATCTAGCGCATATGGATGGCGCCATCTCATTCGGGTATTGCCTGATTGAACAGTAACAAGCCCATAGGATATCCAGTTGTAATTTGATTCTATTGCGTGGACTTTTCGTCCCGCTTGGTTTTCATCAAACGTTCCAGATGGAGCGTTAGATATAACTGCTCAGAGTGAGTCATGTCATACTGATAGTTCTTATGGATAAAAGTCTCGATCTTGCCAATACATTTGAATGTCTCCGGATAGTTTTTCCGAACCACTTCATATAAATACTCCTCAGCATCATCATGTGAAGAATGGGTAATGACACGCTGACAGAAATATTTCAAATGGGTGATGAAGCGGAAATAATTGACGCTATCTTCATCCAATTCGACGTTGAAGTGATATTTGATGATATTCATGATCTCCTGCAACAGCTGCATCAGATGGGTGACATCGTTCATGGAATCATTGACTTCCGCATTGATGAAATGCAAGGCAATATTACAGATTTCATCTTTGGGAAACTCAATATCCAGTCTTTCCTTCAGCAAGGTCAGTGCTTCTCTGGCCACATCGTACTCCGCCTTATAGAAGTGCTGAACTTCCCAAGAAAGTGGATTACGAGTAATCATTCCTTTTTCCAAGCGTTGAACAGCAAAGTGAATGTGATCAGACAGCGAGACATAGATCCCGTCACTGATGGTTTTGTTCAATTGCGTTCGTGCCAGTGTCACAATATCATCTGTTGCCTGCAGAATCTCAATCGGCACTTCAGCTACGATGGATTTGAATTTCTCATAAATCGATGCATCCTGAAGACGAAATACCTTCTCAATCCGCTCTTCATCAATCTCATCGCCTGCTTTGAACTTAAATCCGATTCCCCGGCCGAGGATCAGTAGTTCCTGATTTTTGTCATCCACGGTACTGACAATATTGTTATTAAATATCTGTTTAATAATCATTATGGACCCACCTGGTTTTTTTTGAGGAATAAAAAAGGGCAAAACCAAAACAGAAATAATAAAATCATTTCCATAGTGGTTTTGCCCGCATTACCGGTAACAAGCCTCGGATATAATTTATCATAACCTGAAAACGGTGTCAACCCAAAAATAATACCGCTCTATTCCACTTTTTTAGATCATATGAAACATTTACCTTTTATGTTATGTTATGTTGAAATGCGATATACCCTTTGATATCTAATAATATGACCCAAACTAATCAGGAGGATTCACTTTGAAAAAAATCACTTGGTTTACCGCCGTCATTGCTGCCATCTCGCTATTGTTATCAGCGCCGCCCACCTTGGCCGCAAAATCCAATGAACTCTCGTTAATAGAGAATTACATGTCCGCTGACCAGCTGGATCGGAAGACACAACAACTTTTGAGTGATGAACTAGTTAAACTCGTGGGGAAACAGAACATTCAATTCACCACAATAGACACATCATTTGATCCGTGGGTCATTAACGGAACTATAGATGGAACTGGATTCGCAGATTTCACACAAAGATACGATCCTGATACAAATCATGTCGCGTCCACCCTTATCATGTATGATACCGCTGATCTCAATAAAGTCATGGATAATGCGCTACGCCTGAAGCTTGATGCCTTCTTAAAAACATTTGAGGATGAAGATATCTTCATTAAAAGTGGATTTTTGCGTTTCAAAGCCAATGATCAGGAACATGGACATTTACTCCAAAACTACTGGGTCATCTTTGGACCAAGTCAACAACTTTACATCGATGTGGACAAAGGTAATCAAATGTCGGCAATCCTGCAATATAAAATCGATGATTCCTATGCCTGGATGACAAACATAGCACGAAATTCACTCAAAACACTTGGAATACCCTCAGTAAAAGCTTTTGATTACACCTTATTTACCGTAGAAGGAAAAGATATGTTATGGAAGTATAGGGATAACGACAATCTAAATTACGTACATATCGGCAGCAAGACCGGAAAGGTATGGAAAGTCACCAACGAACTGGGTATCAACTGGGAAAATGATACTGATTTCAAAAAGTCTTTTGCCAAGCCCAAGCTCAGCAAAAACAAAGCACTATCCATCGCTGTACCTACAGTCAGATCTATATTTGGTATTGAGCTAAAAGGTTATTCCGTTCGTATCCAAGAGAACGAGTACACCTTCACGAAAAAAGGAGCCACAACGCTTATCGGTAAAATCAATACAAAAGGCGCATTTTATTCGTTTGAAGCCATTCCTTCAAAAGGGGTAAGAAACTAACTTACATAATAAAAAACAGGCGGCTTGAAGCGCCGATTTAAAATTGCATAAGAAATACTCCGCTTTATGACGACAGTAGATTTAATCTTGTCATCATAAAAGCGGAGCCGGTATCATCAATCTACGCTTGACGTGCTTATTAGGCAGCCCTTCTTTCGAAGGGCCTTTCATCATTGCTGGAACGTCACATTAATCTGTACAATCTCCGAACGACTGCTAGTACGAATTGGAGGTCCCCAGAATCCAAATCCTGAGGTTACGATGGAGTGCATAGAGCCCTTTTGCAGATAACCCCAATCGTTCTCATAAATGGCCTGTGTGATGAATTGAGCCGGTGCAATCTGACCACGATGGGTGTGACCAGATACGATCAGATCTACATTATTCTGCTCCGCAATATCCAGATCATACGGCTGATGATCCATCATAAGTACCGGTTGGGTCAAATCAGTGCCTTGCATTAAAGTAGCTACTTCTGCCCGATCCTTCTCTGTTCGGTCTTTCCGTCCAATGAGGGTGATGTTGTCATCCAAGACAATCTTGTCATCGTACAGAACTTGCATGTTGCTCTTCTCCAGCGCAGCAATCAGATCTTCAATCGGACCATCAAACTTATCGTGATTTCCGAGTGAAGCATAGACGCCGTATGGGGCCTGAATGTCACTGATAATATCGGCGATTCCGCTATTGAGGTACATATCCAGATTGTCATCAATAATATCTCCAGGATACAGCACCAGATCCGGCTTCAGTGCATTAATTTCCTCTACCATGCGTTTGGCATGTGCAGGGCCAGATAGAAGTCCGAAGTGCATATCGGCAGCCATGACAATGTTGAGCTTGTCTACACCTTCTACTTTTTTATCAATCTGGATATTATACGTTCTCACTACAGGGCTGTAAGCGTTGAAAATTCCGTAACCCAATGTGGACACTAACAGCACCAGCGTAACAACTCCCGCCCATTTCTGTGTGTGATGTCTTGGAATACGGGTTAATCTCAGCAACCACATCGTGAGGTGGACGACGGGCAGGATCAACAATAACAACGAGAAGATTGCCAGCCAGTAAGAACCGATAATACCGAGGAACGAGATGCTTCCAAATACCCGTGCCAAAATGAAGGAAACGGCAAGGAATACAAGCGCTATAATATAGAACCATCGAAATCTGGCGGACACAACTGGTTTCATCCAACTCCAACCGCTCCAACCTATGTAGAACACTAATAAACCGTATACGACCAAAAACAATATACCTGCTAATACAAACATGCCCGGTCTAACCTCCACGTCATTAAGTTGTATTCTGAATTTTCATTACGGATATAGGTCCGTCTGAACAAGTATAACGTAGTTGAAGGGTCAGATCATCTGTTTGCCAAACTCAGATTCGTACATTTTATTACAATTTGATGATATTCAAATTCGAACCATTAACGAGAAAAAGCATTCCCGCTGCCGCCCTGAATATTTAAATTCAAGGACCACTGCAGGAATGCTTTATTTTCGGAATTAAAATTACTCGTTAGTGTCCATCCACTGGAAGTGGAATGAACCTTCTTTGTCCACACGTTTGAATGTGTGAGCACCGAAGTAGTCACGTTGTGCTTGCAGCAAGTTTGCTGGCAAACGCTCTGTACGGTAGCTGTCATAGTAAGACAGTGCGCTGGAGAAACCAGGTACTGGAATACCTTGTTTTACAGCAGCCGCTATAACTTCACGCCATGCACCTTGATAAGATTCAACGATGTTTTGGAAGTAAGGATCCAAGAGCAGGTTTTTGAGTTCTGCATCTTTGTCATATGCTTCTTTAATGTTTTGCAAGAACTGCGAACGGATGATGCAACCACCACGGAAGATCATGGCAATGTTACCGTATTTCAGATCCCAGCCGTATTCATCGGAAGCTGCACGCATTTGTGCAAATCCTTGTGCATAGGATACGATTTTACTTGCAAACAATGCTTTACGCACGTTCTCGATGAACGCTTTTTTGTCGCCGGAGAACGCTTCAGTCGCTGGTCCATTCAGGATTTTGCTAGCTGCTACACGCTCGTCCTTCATCGCAGAGAGGAAACGGGAGAATACGGATTCCGTAATCATGGACAATGGAACGCCGAGATCCAGCGCACTTTGGCTTGTCCATTTACCTGTTCCTTTTTGTCCAGCCGCGTCCAGAATAACGTCAACCATTGGTTTGCCTGTTTCTGGATCGTATTTGGAGAAAATATCTGCCGTAATTTCGATCAGGTAGCTATCCAGCTCCCCTTGATTCCACTCGGTGAAGATCTCATGCAACTCTTCAACGGAAACGTTCAATACGGATTTGAGCAAGTGATAAGCTTCACCAATCAACTGCATATCTCCGTACTCGATACCGTTATGCACCATTTTCACATAGTGTCCGGCACCGTCTGGTCCGATATATGTGCTGCAAGCGTCATCGCCAACTTTGGCAGAGATCGCTGTAAGGATCGGTTCTACCAACTGATAAGCACTTTCCTGACCGCCGGGCATGATTGCCGGGCCTTTCAGTGCGCCTTCTTCACCACCGGATACACCTGCTCCGATGAAGCGGAAACCTTTTTCTTCCAGTTCTTTACTGCGACGTTGTGTGTCAGGGAAGTAAGCATTACCTCC
Source organism: Paenibacillus sp. 10L310 (assembly GCF_056395745.1). Taxonomy (NCBI): domain Bacteria; kingdom Bacillati; phylum Bacillota; class Bacilli; order Caryophanales; family Paenibacillaceae; genus Paenibacillus; species Paenibacillus sp. 10L310. The sequence continues at coordinate 368,778 of NZ_JBFTKC010000003.1, forward strand.
ATCGATAATAATGTCGCCTTGATCCAGATGAGGAAGCAGTTGCTCGATCGTTGCATCTGTTGCTTTACCTGCTTGCACCATGATCAGAATTTTACGCGGAGACTCCAGGGATTCCACGAATTCTTCAATAGTGAACGCACCTGTCAGGTTTTTACCTTCTGCTTCTTTCAGAAGATCGTTCGTTTTCTCCGGGGAACGGTTAAATACCGATACCGAGAAACCTTTGCTTTCAATATTCAAAGCCAGGTTTTTACCCATTACTGCCAATCCAATAACACCAATCTGTTGTTTACTCATTATGTCCTCCCAATACTCCATTATTTATATAGTAAGTTGAAACGAATGAATGGTTATAGATTATTGTACTGTTTTTTTCCAGTCAGCTGCAAATTTGTCCATACCTTGATCTGTCAGCGGGTGTTTGGAGATCTGTTCAATGACGGAGAATGGAACAGTAGCAATATGTGCTCCAGCCATCGCTACACGTGTAACGTGATCCGGATGTCTTACAGAAGCCGCAATAATCTGTGCATCCAGGTTATGTGTACGGAACAATTCAGCAATTTTGGTAACCAATTGTACGCCATCCTCAGAGATATCATCAAGACGTCCCAGGAATGGGGATACATATGTCGCACCAGCACGAGCAGCCAGAAGCGCCTGGTTCACAGTGAAGATCAACGTTACGTTGGTTTTCACACCTTTTTTGGTCAAGTAACGGCAAGCTTCAAGTCCTGCTAGTGTCATCGGCAATTTGATCGTGATGTTTTTGTCGCTGTTGTTAATTTTGATCAACTCGTCTGCTTGCGCGATCATTTCTTCAGCAGTAAGGGCATCTGGTGTCACTTCCGCAGAAACGGACTCCACTTCAGGTACCAAACGCAAGATTTCTTCAATACGATCTTCGAATTTCACGCCTTCTTTGGCTACCAAAGATGGGTTTGTTGTTACGCCAGACAATACGCCGATTTTGTATGCTTTTTGGATATCTTCCACGTTAGCTGTATCGATAAAAAATTTCATGATTAAATTACCTCCAGATATATTTTTTATTTTGGTTTAGAGATTCGCATTAACCGCCAAGGGTATGCTATTTGTAACTACAGACTCCTGATCCGCCGGCTCATCAAACCACCAGTGGTGACCTTCTTCTTCAAGCATAACATCTGATTCAACCGGTCCATAGCTACCCGCAGGATACAGGTGAAGTGGCAACAGATTTTCCTGGAATGCATCCAGAATTGGCTGCACCCATGCCCATGACAATTCTACTTCATCCCAGTGGGCAAAGAAGGTTGGATCACCCAGCAAAGCATCACGAATCAGATTCTCATAAGCTTCCGCAAGGTCACCTTTGTCCGGAGAAAGATCAATATGAACCGGCTTGAATTCACCTTTATTCTCAGGATCACTTGCATTCAGTTGCAATGTCATGCTCTGATCCGGACTCATCTCAATGACAAGCAGGTTTGGCTTGGAACCCTTGTTTTTCAGCACATTTGTCTGTCCTGAAGGTTCTTTGAATTCAATCACGATACGTGTTGATTTCTCCTTCATTCTTTTACCCGTGCGAATGTAAAACGGAACACCACGCCAGAAGAAATCATCAATTTGCAATTTGGCAGCAATGAATGTGTCATTCATCGTATTCTCGGCTACACCCGGTTCAGCAGTATACGCATTTACCGGTTTACCTTGAATGTTGCCTTCTGCATACTGTCCACGGATGATGTTTGCGCCCACAGTTTGTTTTTGTAACGGCTGGATCGATTCCATAATGTGTTTTTTCTTCAATCCAACTTTTTCGGAAGTACTGTTGTATGGAAGCTGGATCGCCATCATCATGAGCAATTGCAACATATGATTCTGGAACATGTCTCGCACTGCACCAACATGATCATAATAGGATGCACGTTCTTCGACACCTACAGTCTCATTCGCCGTAATTTGCACATTGGAGATGTAACGGTTGTTCCATAACGCCTTCATGATTGGGTTACTCTGATGCAACGTCTCCAGACGCTGTACCATCGGTTTGCCCAAATAGTGGTCAATCCGATAAATCTCTTCCTCCGTGAACGATTCGCTTAATTTGCGATTAAGGTCTCTCGCAGACTGTAGATCGTGACCAAATGGCTTCTCGATAACGAGGCGTTTCCATCCCTCTGTGGAACCCAGTCCACTTTCTTGAATGTTCTCGGCAATCGGTTCAAAAAATTCCGGACCAACCGAGAGATAAAACAAGCGATTGGACGGAATGCCAAGTTCAGCTTCTCTTTGTTCAACTAATCCCAACAGCTTTATATAATCTTCCTTATGGCTTATATTCAATACACTGTAGCGGAAAGCTTTCACAAATGACTTCACAACTTCAGGATCAGCTTGGCGTCTGGAAAATTCATTTAATGATTTTTCCACTTGTGCCTGAAAGAATTCATCAGACCAATCTCTACGCCCCAGACCAATCAATGAGAAGGTTTCAGGAAGCTTCTGCTCAAGATATAAGTTATATAAGGCAGGATATATTTTTCTTTTGGCTAAATCGCCAGTTGCACCAAATAAAACAATGGTAGTTGGTTCCATCTTACCGTTCTCCTTCCAAGTAACTCTGGTTTCTTTGTTGTAGTTACACTATAATACGTTTTATAGCCATACAAGTAATTAATATATTTCACAGGAGCTATAGACCACATCTATGACTACAAATTACGAACTATATAAAGTCTTTTATTGGGCCGCCAAAACGGGAAGTTTGACACAGGCTGCGAAAGCACTGTATATCACTCAACCCAGCGTCAGTCATGCCATTAAGCAATTGGAAGAGAGCTTTGGTCTTACCTTGTTTTATCGAAATTCCAAGGGTGTAGCGCTGACACAGGAAGGTGCCAGTCTATACTCCTATATTGAACAATCCCAGATTCTGATCTCACTTGCGGAAGAAAAAATGGCCGCACTGAAGAATCTCGACAATGGTGAACTCCGGATTGGTGGCAGTGACTCCCTGTTCAAGCATTACATGCTGGCGTATCTAGAGGAATTCCACACCTTGTACCCTAATATCAAGCTACATCTGAGTCATGGAACTACCCCGGAAGTGATTACCTTTCTGAAAGAAGGCAAGATTGATCTTGGTGTTGTTCGGATGCCCATTGTTGATCCACAGCTAGAAGTCAGGGAAAGTATTCAGTTGAAGGACTGTTTTGTAGCTGGGGAACGTTATGCTCAGTTGAAGGGGAAAATCATGACACTTGAGATGCTTCTGGAGCATCAACTGATCCTCTTCTCCCGGAACAGCCGTGTTCGGATGGCTATAACTGAGTTGTTTAACAGCTATAATTACACGTTGAAACCTGAGATTGAGGTTGGTAGTGTTGATCTGTTGATTGAGTTTGCGCGTCGAGGACTGGGTATTTCCTATGTCACACGTGAATTTATCTCCAAAGAGCTGGAGGAAGGCTCTCTCTTCGAAATTCAGCTTGATGTCCCGCTCCCCCCTTCCCATGTGGGGATTATGACCAAACGCAATATGCCGATCTCTCTGGCAGCCAACCGGTTTATGGATCTCATTTTCAAATCCTGAGTGGTCACAATGTCAAAAGGTTCAACAAAGAGCCCCACCGTCCAGTTATGGATGATGAGGCTTTTTGGCCTGTATAAAAATTTGTGTTTATCTAACGATTAAAGACTCACCAGATAGGACGCGTCCAATATAAGGGCAACCTTACCATTACCGAGGATCGTTGCTCCAGATAGATGGTTCATCGCTCCCAGATACGTACCGAGTGTCTTAATAACGACTTCCTGATTTCCTATAATCTCATCTACTGCGTAAGCTGCAATTTTATCAACGGAACGCACGATCACCAGTGGAATGGTCTTGGATTTGCGGTCTGTTCGTGGATAGTTGAGCCTGTCACACAGTCGGTGAAAAGGTACAATTCGTCCATGATTCAGGATCGCTTGTTGCCCCTGGATCATCTGAATATCTTCAGGTGAAATTCGAACAATCTCAGCAACATTATACATCGGCAAGATCAGCACACGACCCGATACTTTGACTAACAGACCTTTAATAATCGCCAGTGTGAGCGGTAGACGAATCGTAAACGTGGTACCCACACCAACCTCCGTATCAATATCAATGATGCCGTTGAGTCGCCCGATCTGACTACGCACGATGTCCATTCCAACACCGCGTCCTGATACTTCACTGACAGAAGAAGCCGTCGAGAAGCCAGGTTCAAATATGAGGTGGACAGCTTCCTGTGTTGTTAGGCGTGTAGCCTGTTCCTCACTAATGATGCCCTTGCCCAAGGCGGAAGCTTTAATCTTCTCACCATCGATACCTTTGCCATCATCCGAATAACGAATGACAACATGATTTTCTTCATGAAACGAAGTTAATGTAATACGTCCTTTGGACGGCTTACCGTTCTCCGCCCGAATCTCTGCACTTTCAATGCCATGATCTGCACTGTTGCGGATGAGATGGATCAGCGGGTCACTCAGTTCTTCAATAATCATCCGGTCAAGCTCAGTCTCTCCACCTTGAATAACCAGTTCCAGATCCTTACCCAGCTTCTGTGATAGGTCACGAACCAATCTCGGGAAGCGACTGAATAGTTGATCAATGGGTAACATCCGTGTCTTCATTACACCTTCTTGGAGTTCCTTGATTACCCTGCCCATATGATCGGATACACCACTAATACTCCGGATGAGTGGTGAAGACTCCTTACGCGCACCCGATCCACTCAGATCTGCAAGGGATGTCTGATCAATTAACAGTTCACCGACCAAATTCATCAAATGGTCCAGACGTTCAACACTCACACGAACTGTAGGTTGAGCAGCTTTCACTTTCTCATCCGGCCCAGTTGTATTTACGGTAGGAAAGCTTTGTTTCGTTTGCTCTGTTTCAGAGATTAATTCAAGTGGTGCAGACGTCGCTGCAACCTCATTGGATTCCAGCAGATATCGATTAATCTCCAGCATATGAATATCCGAGTCTGAAGACAGCTCTGCCTTAAGCTGCTGTTGGTCATTCGACGTTGCTACGATGATGATGAACTGACCATAATGATCATCTTCATTCTGCGCGCCCGGTTGACTCTCCATGAGCGAAGTAGCGACAATCGTACCACAGATGTCCTCAATGCGTTGTCGTAAAATATGATATCTGGCCGCTTTCATCATGCACTTCTGCTCCAGCACAACATGAATGGACAATAACTGCTTCCCTGACACAATAGCTACCTGTGCCATAATCGATTCTGCTGGTTGCAATTGAGGTATTATAAGTTTTCCGACTACTGCCGGAGTCTGAATTAAATCCTTTATTTCTCTTACTACTGCTCGAAAATCTGCATAGGCTTCCCCACGAATGTACTGATCCCGAAGTACCTTCATGGCGTCCAAAGAGCGGAACAACGTATCAATTAGCTCCGAAGTCATCTCCGGTTTTTTCTCCCGGACCCATTCAAGAGCATACTCCACTTCATGCGTGAGGTCGCTTAATTCACGGAAATCCATTGTGGATGCCGATCCCTTGATAGTATGGGCTGCCCGAAACAGCGTCTGAACCAGTTCTACAGATGGCGAAAGCTCCAATGCCAATAAAGACTGATCCATACGTTCCAGTTGATCATTCAGTTCTTCGATAAAGATGTCACGGTAGGCAGACAAATCCATCATTCATATATACCTCCCTAACCGCCCAATATTTCGTCCAGTTTCAAAATGCCCACAAGCTTGTCTTCCTGTTGACCCACACCATGGAATAAACCTTCACGGTTACGACCATATCCGCCGGTTGGCGGATGAATTTCGGAATATGTGGTTACCTTGTTCACCCGATCCACGATCAAGCCAATATATTCTTCCTGATGTCGAACTACGATAATACGCGTTGCTCTGGTGTCCGGTTCATCCGGCATACTCAGCAGGTTCCGCAGACTCATCACACATACAACCTTGCCACGCAGATTAACTACCCCTTTGATCTCTGGGCGGCTAAATGGAATATCTGTAATGCTAAGCATTTTAATAATTTCGTGAATTTCTTCGATTCGAATGGCGCAAGTCTCTGCACCTACAGACAGTTCAATATATTGTTCCTTCTGAAGTGAAGACATCGATTCACCCTCAATTCAATTTTATTAATTTGTTTTGAAGGCAGCTGCCGAATTCGCCAGTTCTTCCGCCAGACGTGCCAGAGATTGGCATGTTGCCGCTGTCTCTTCAGACGCTGCAGCGGATTCCTCACTGGAAGCCGAGATGGATTCAACAGAGCTCATCACCTCTGCGGCTTGGGCTGCTTCTTCTTCACATGCAGCAGCAATTTCGTTTACTTTCTGTGAGGAGTTATTGACCATATCAATGATCTGATCAAACGCCTGTCCAGTCATGGAAGACTGCTCAACACTGGCTACTACAGCCTGTACACTTTGTCTCGTATTTTCCTGCATTGCTTTGATGATGGCTGTAATTTCTTTGGTCGCCTCGCCACTTCGTTCGGCAAGCTTCCGGACTTCATCTGCTACTACGGCGAATCCTCGTCCTTGTTCTCCGGCACGTGCCGCTTCAATTGCAGCATTCAGCGCTAGCAGATTGGTCTGCTCAGCAATATCGTCAATCACTTCAATGATGTCACCGATTTTACGAGAATCATCTTCAAGTTTAGTCATTTTTGTATTAACAGCTTGCATACCTTCCAATGAAGTCTGTACAACAAGTCCACCTTCACGAGCAGTCTTCACCGTATCGTTGGACAGTTCAGCCGCTTCTTCCGCACTTGCAGCGACGGAGTTAATGGCAAGTGAAAGCTCCTTGAACAATTCGGAGATATTTCCCGCCTCACTGGATTGGCTTGTGCTGGTGCTCGCAATTTCCTGTGTGCTGGCTGAGATCTGTTCCGAAGAAGCAGCAACACTTTGGGAGTTCATCACGATATTGTTAATTAACTCTTTCAGATTATCGACCATCCGATTCAGTGCCGCGGCTAGTTGACCCACTTCATCTTTGCTGGAGATGTCTGACTTAAGTGTCAGATTTCCGTTGGCAACTTCTGTAGCTAGACCCAGCATGGCCATGAGTGGCTTCGAAATGGAGCGAGAGATGATATATCCAATGAGAATACTGAAGAGTACGGACAGAACCACAAGAATTATCGTTACTTTAAATGCTTGTGAATAGGCAGCCTGAGATTGTATATTCGCCTGTTCAGCCATACTTTCATTAAGGTCGATCAAATTGGTAAGGAGTTCTACAATCCTGTCTCCTTGTGGTTTAAGCTCAGATTTAAGGAAGGTATTAAAGGCACTTTGATCATCTGCGACAGCCAGATTAGTTGCTCGTTCAAACATTGTTAAATATCCTGGATATTCCGCATCAAAATTACGGAGTAACTCTATTTCTTCAGGGGTTGTTGCAAGCGGACGATAGATGGTCAGGCGATCATTCACACTCTGACGGATCGAAGCGATGTTCTCCGTGATCCGAGTTTTTTCGGTTTCAACGGTTTCGAAGCTCAAATCACGCACGTTCACACGCATTCTTTGATAATCAATCTGAGCAGATGATAATTCTTTGACAGAGATTAGATTGTTGTTATACATCTCTTGCATTCGTTCATTCGTACTTCTCAATGTTACTACAGAGTAGACGCCAAGCGCCGCAAGGATTATCGACACAACTAAAAACGCTGAGATAATCTTTGTTGCTGTTTTCAAATTTCCAAACCACTTCATGTAATCTCCTCCTAGGCATCGTAGTGTCCAGTTATGTATATAACGCTTGGTAAACCCTTCTCTAGGTCGCGCTCCAGACAACTTACGATCTATTTCGACATAAATATATTAAAACTGAATAGGAGATTTTTATTTCTATAAATTTGCACTATTATGAATTTTTATTTCAGATATAAAGAATCTTCTTTTTAATATAAATTATACTTTTTACCTATTAAATTGTTTTTTTCATTTACATACATACGTATAATCAACATTCTGCATTGACTTACACATACATCTCCATACAAAATTTCATGTGACATGATCTTCTTTTATTTATACAAGAAGTTATATAGTTCTTACGTCTAACAAATATCATTTTCCACACAAAAAATTATGTATTTTTGCTGTACACACTCAACATTTCAAGACCTAAGTCTAATAAATGATTACTTATACTGAGTCCATTTTCCCATAAAAAAAACCAAACCCGAATCAACAAAGTTTGGTTCTGAAGCGAAAAAATACACTTTAAATTAACATAAAACCCGTTTAAAACTAATTATTTATGTGTTATATAGTTGCTCCAGTTCCATTAGGCGGTCCTTAATCCTGTGCGGAATAATTCCAAACAGATTATCCCACGTCATGAACATCTCCGGTTTTAGTAAATATTCTTCGAACTCCATGGTAGGTACAAACGCTTTGGTCTGCAGATAACGCTCTACCTGATCATCGATCTGTTCATTTGTTTCAAAATAATCTTGAAACAACTCATTCACAAGTAGCCCATCACATCCAGCTTCGGCACCTGCTGCACTATACAGGTTTGGCAATAACTCAAATACAACCGGAAGTGGTGAGAAAGCATGTTTGCCAGGCTGTGAGTACAGACATACATGATGTCCAACCACATTGACCCGTTCCTTCAATAATCCGCGCAGCACCTTCCCATGAAAGCTGGCTTCACAGTCTACTACCTCTCCGTCATGACCCACATAAACCCATACATGCTCCATTTCATACAGATGTCCAATCTCATAATCCCACCAGATTGCATATTCAATTACATATTGTACTACCTCGGTCGGAAACTTAATGTCCCTTCTGAACGATGGTGAAGGCCCCGATTGATGCAACACAGAAATGCCAACAAAATCAGGATAAAAAGGTTCGGCTCTGTCAAACATCAAAATAGGTGCATAACTCATTGCAGTTTCAAGCGTTTTCATTTCTGACATGTTCATTCATGAGTCCTCCGTTTTTGTTGGATGTTCATACTATACTAACAGAGAACGTAACCCACTGACTCAGGCATTTTGAATTTTTTCTAATAGAATACCAACCCCTCCATGGACTTCATACGATTATTACATCGACACATCAAAAAGCCTGCAACTGATATTCTCCAGTTACAGGCTGTGTACTTTGATAATGAATAAGGAATCTTGAATTAAGATTTCAGCTTATTGGATGGTGACACGGACGTCTTGGAAGGTGAAGTCGATTGATCAGAAACCTGCGTATCACACCCTATTGGAGGGCCCAGAATCGCATCATTTTTAATGGAAGCAACAGCTCTCGTATATGCCTCTTCATCCAAACAGTACGCACGGTGAGCCACCTCCGGCGGTGTAGCTGCCAAGAAATCCGCTCCAAACACAATATCAGGCGTTGGTTGATCAAAGATAGTTAATACATATACATCATCTGTCTCAGCGACAAACCAGTGAAACCAGCCTTTCGGAAATACCACTACCTGACCTGGTTTCAGACGATATGTCAATCGTTCACGCGTAAACGGATTGAAGACTGACGCTGTAATTTCACCGGTGATGACCACAACCATCTCCGTGACATTGGTGTGCCAGTGTGGCTGCACAATGATTCCTTTGCTTAAGTATACATTGAAGAACCCATTCGCAATGGTCGGCAGCTGTTCTCCAAACAACTGGGTTACATAGTTGCGTGAATCCCTCTGATAATTGACAACCGCATTGGAATCGGCTGCCAGCGGAACATTCGGGGCTTGTAAAATCGGATTCATCATACGATCATTTCTCCTCCTTGGGCATACATCTCATTGTTGTACTGTATGCCGGAGAATAGAAAGATAATACCGTTGACACATGTTATATATTGTTTTTAATCCTGAACTTTAAGGTTTCTTAGAATCTTGTATAAACAAACTAGACTTGACCAGGGAATCTGCCTCCGGCTGCAATGCCTTGGGGAGATATGTGATCTATCTGGTTCATCTCATCATCCGTAAGCGAAACCTGTAGCGCCCCTAAGTTCTCGTGAACTCTTTCCAGATTGCGAGTCCCTGGGATCGGAACGATATGTTCTCCCTTTCCAAGCAACCAAGCCAGAGCAAGTTGAGAGACYGTACACCCTTTTTGCTTAGCCATCTCTTGGATCAATCCAACAACCTCCAGATTTTTCTGAAAGTTCTCACCTTGGAAACGCGGATAGTGACGACGATAATCATCTTCCGGCAGATCGTCTATAGAACGGATCTGACCTGTCAGGAAGCCCCGCCCCAAAGGGCTGTATGGAACCAAGCCAATGTTCAATTCATGCAGGACAGGCATAATCTCATCCTCAAGCTCTCGACTCCATAATGAATATTCGGTCTGCAACGCTGTAATCGGATGAACAGCATGTGCACGCCGAATAATCGCTACTGGCGCTTCGGACAAACCAATATATCGAATCTTCCCCTGTTGAACCAGATCGGCAAGTGTGCCTATGGTCTCTTCAATGGGTGTATTCGGATCAGGACGATGTTGATAATACAGATCGATATAATCCATTCCCAGGTTGTAGAGACTCGCATCTACTGATTTTTTGATGTAGGCCGGATCTCCCTTGGGGCCCTGCGTGTGTGTTATACCAAATTTGGTGGCAACGATTGCTTTGGATCTTCGACCTTGAAGCGCGCGTCCAAGCAGTTTTTCATTCCCACCAAATTGCTGTTTTTCATACGCTCCGTACAGATCCGCCGTATCAAACATGGTGACTCCTGCATCCAGCGCACCCTGAATGGTATGTACAGATTCGTCATTATACGGCATCATCATCACACCCAGGTCGAGCGCAGATATTCGTAATTTATCATTTCCCAGTGTTCTTGTTTTGAGCATGTGGCTCCCTCTTTTCATCTTGAAATAGAAACGTTAACTAGATACGTATGAACTTGAGTTCATTCTATTTCACTTCCGAGACCCCAACCACACTCTGTTTATGCTAGTAAAGAAATTACCAGTTTGATTAACTTTCTATATGGCAACAGGAACGTAAATACAACAATGAATGCCTGATTGGCTGTTCAGATTATTCATGGAAAAGATATCGTATGCATGCACAACGCCATCTGCCCGATCCTTCGTTTCAAGCAGGACACGATTGACTTGTTTGAATTCAACTTGGTGCAGGTTCCAGATCGTTCGGAAGTCTACACTTTCTTCACTCAATTGTTTCACGATTCTGCTGAATTCGGGGTCACTCGGATACTTGTCATAATACGTACGGAATACGGCTACCGAGTGCCGCGCGAATTCCTCCCAGTTGTGCATACGCTCCCTGAGCGCTGTATCCAGAAATAAAATCCGCATCATTAAACGCTCATTCACATTCATCGACGAGAAGTTGAAGAGGTTCGTGTCTGCAGCTTCATTCCAGGCAAGTACCTCAGAACGTTCATTGGTAATAAAGGAAGGATGAGTCAACTGGCCAATAATGCTCTGCCACCCTGGCTCCAGTTGCGAATACGAAGCAAGGAATTCATGTTCCGTATTAGGGTCCCATAAGTCAAACAGATGACTCTTCTCTTCCAGGGTTAAACGGAGCGCATTCGCTATACTCTGCATCACTTCTCGTGAAGCCGCCAACTCTCTACCCTGTTCGAGCCACGTGTAATACGTTGCACTGACACCAGCCAATACTGCCACTTCTTCCCGCCGTAGACCGGGTGTTCTTCGCTGTCCATGAGATCCTGACAATCCAACTTGTTCCGGTTGAATGCGGCTCCTCCGTGATTTCAAAAACTCACCCAGTTTTTTGTTGCGGCTCATACTTGTATCCATAGACATCGTTCCTTTTTATAAAAGTATTCAAGCCTATTCGACTCTATCCAAAATGGTAGTCTCTGAATGACTTTGATATAATTCATCTATTATTAGTTCTACAGAATACTTGGTTTACAAGTAGCTTAGCATCGATTGATGCAGAACGAAAGGAGCATAACATGATCCCCAATGTTGGAGATGTGTACTGCGTGTACGTCGAAAAATTACAACAATATACAGCCTGCCAGGTAACTGGACTGAAAGAAACAGAGGGTAAAACTTCTGACACGCTTGCCTCCGTCCTTCAGTTGGATTGGACTGGTGATCAACTGCCTAATGAAATGCATCTTCATCAGATGAAACCGCTGATCTGTAATTTCTATTTCTGGAATGACCGACTTGCCCATAGTTTCGTGAGTGCTAATGTTCCTTCACAGTATGTGCTTGCAGGCAACATCCCTCCTCTCTACACCGAGGAAACAAATACGTATGGCGGAGGCTGGCCGATCGGAGAAAGTCTCTATCTCCAGCGTGAATGGGAAGGTATCGATGCGATCCGAAGAGCGCAGTTCAAACAAGCTGCGGATGATGACGAAGAAGTGATGATTGGCGATCGTGTAATGCGGCGCAGTACGAGTACACTCTGCGATTTCAGCCCTACATCTTCTGAAGATGTAGCCGAACTCGCAAAGCTACCTTGTCTGACACATATTGAAATGGATGGATATACGGAATCAATCTTTCCATTTATAGAGGACAACCCGTTCATTAATGAACTTCATATCATACATCATGGTCAAACGATGCTCGATATCAGCAACAGTCACCTGACCAAACTTATTGTGGATGTTAGCGGGTTGAAGGAGTTAATTTTGAACACAAAGATGAAAAGTCTGAATTTCACAGGAGAGTTGTCTCCTGATCTGCGAATCTCGGCTTATGAAGACGGTAAATGCATCACTCTCAACGTTCCATCGGGCCTTCCACAGGTTACGGGTATCTCACGACTTGAAGGTCTGTATATCAGAGATATCACGGAGCTCCATCTGGAGCCACTTGTGCAGTATTATCCTGAGCTTTCAGAGTTGCGATTGTGGGGTAAACCCGGCAATGTATCCCATATAGAGTCGATTCAGCATTTGGCAAATTTGCAAACCTTCACTACATATGACCTGTTCGGCTTCAATGGTGAAGAATTCCCTGATCCAGAGCAACTTCCACAATTGGCTACGCTGTGGCTAACCAGCCTTCCTGCCGATGCAGCCAAATCGATCAAAACAAGATATAAAAAAACCGCTGCTGCCGGACTTGATATGGAAATCACCAAAGCACGCAAACCGGAATGGCTTGCGGAGAACCTGAACAATCCATTTCGGGATTGGGATGGGCGGGACCACATCAAGGCAGCACACGCCAAAAAAGCAGCTCAATTGTACAAGCAGTGTTTGAAGGAAATACGTCAGTTAAGTCAAGATTTTAATAATCAGGAAGCTATGCACAAACAGCTCGTATCCATGGTTGAGAACTACACACAGACCTTCAACAAGATGGATGCCAAGACCGGCTTTATTGAAACTGTTGAGCGGGAAGAGATTTATGTTGTTCTAACGGAGTTGCTGGATCAATTACAGCAGCATTTGGAACTGCGTCAAGATGAATTGATTAAGGTTAATCACGAGGATTTATATGAGGTATTTGATCGTTTGAGGGATTTCTAGGTTACATGTTTCAACTCGTCCAGTCGCTATGGCGGCAATATTTCACCAAAAAACAGCTGTTTACGCAAAGAGAGTCCTGTTATGAACATGGCAGGACCCCCTTTTTTTATGAATACATTTTCTTTTACTCTATTTTTTCTTTTACGTCTAATTTAACATGATAAGAACGGGTATAAGCAGTGCTAGGAAGTTAAAGATTCTCAATGTAGTCTATTTCACCATATGTGTAGTTGTTCTTATTTTAACCGACATTTTCATAGATTCATACAAGAAGAAAAAGCTACCTATGGCAACTCACTTTGCTCATCGTTTATCTATTTTTCGATTTCATTTAAGGAAAGTACTCTTTACTGCGCCTATTCTATCTGGATTCAAGCTGATTCAAATTTACACTACGCATCTTTACGATCTCGAACGAATTCCAAGTGCTTCCTTTTTATGTCCTCCGATACCTCTGTTTGTGGTAGCAGAGATTCATAAACCACTGTCGTACTTTCCTCATTTAAAACATCAGGAAGGATGTGAAATAGTCCCTGTAATTGGCTTGTTAGATTCATATGTTTCGTAATAACGATGCCTTTTGATTTAACTTTGATCGTATCGATATTTGAATCGTTATTAAATACGATAATGGAATGGAACGGTATGTCTGTATAGCATTCACCCAAAAAAAGCTTAATAGCACGAATATGTCCTGCATTCTGCATAATTGGATTGTAAAATTCATTTCGATTCTCAATAAATGCTTGATTCCATATACGTTCATCTTCATTCCCAACAATCACTCCCCGATAGTTTTTGGATTCAATTACATAGATTCCAGTACTATGGATGGCAACTAAGTCCACTTCAGTGTATTGTCCACTGCTTGTTGGTACATAAAGAGATGAAAGACATTTGATATCGGGGTGACTTTTTCGGACAGCATCAAGCACCATGGCTTCTCCCTGTTGCCCCTTATCGAAAAGGACTACTGGCGTATCTACAAATGAGCTACTTTGCTCGCCTTCCCATTCCTCTTTCTTTCCTAAACTCCGGTCTATGCTTCTTTCCTGTTCTTCATGGGCAAGCGAATGATTCATGGGGGTACGGCTTGAGAATATCCCACTAAGTAAGCCTATTAAAGCTACAATTCCAAACAAAATCCCGACAACAAGTCCAAGGTGATCAAAAATCCACGTCAGAATGGTTGCTGTTTTTGTTAGAAAATACACGTATCTATCACCCCATAAGAGTTACTATGTAATATTTCACCTGACCGTTAATTAACAACTTCTGTTTTTCACAAAGATCTTTTTAGATACTTCCCAACCTTATAATCCTTAAGGCCTTAAGGATGTCATGCGGTGCTCCACATTCACTTCGTTCCATGACTCGCTATATTATTTTTGGCTCTCCTTCAATAATATAGCGAGTCCTAACGATATCATCCTTTATAAAGATTTCGATTACATGCATTAGGTCAACTCGATCGATAAGCTTCACATCATTGATTCCAGCCCGTGTTTTATGTACCTTCTTTTTTCTTCTCGAATGCAATCCACGAATAATATGATACCCAGAATAGTATTGGAAATATGGCTACTGCAATATAGCGTTTATCATGAGGGAGCGTAAAGATAGTAACAATGGAGATCGGTAAAATAACGGCAAGTAGAATTAAATATTTGCCCCAATGTCTTTTTAATATCTTTAACCCCTCCTTAATCGATTGCTGTCGTTGATAAAGCTGGAATATGTGCTAAGGTCCTCCCATCGGTCAATTTTTCAATTCTATCTTTCTGTACATTACGTAATAAATCTGAATGGAGAAAACGCTCGGTTGAGCCAATTACACTTTTACCATCCAAGTACATTTGGTACTCTATATTTGAATGAAAGTAGATAGGTACTTCGCCGTTTTCATCTGCAAGTTTATCGATATCGTATCTAGGGTTTACCTTTAATCCCTCTTCTCTTTCTTTTTCCAATCTCTTAAAGAGTTCTGTTATAGTTTCCATTCACTCAAACCTCCTATTGAATAGATTCGATTAAATCAACCACACCGAATCCTATCGTATCTCCAACGTATTATAAATCAAGTAAAAACAATGTCAAATGAATCTTATTACCCCATCGGATTCTTATATAGTCTACCATGTCTCAACATGCTATGGGTATACATGGGAATCACTTGTTTTTCCTTCCAGCGTAAATTGTGCATGTATACTCCATTAAATGGAAATTTTTCGAAATAAATTTTATACTTATTTTAACAAGCGTTTCAATAGGAGGGATACATTTAATGGAGGTTTCATTATGTAAAGCAGATTTAAAAGATGCAGCGACTATTCATGAGATGAAAGTCAAAGCATTTATGCCTTTGTTGGAAAAATATCAGGATTTTGAAACGAGCCCCGCCAATGAAACCGTAGAAAGAATTATTACTCAAATTAATCAATCTTGTACAGATTATTTTATAATTCTTCATCTTGAGGTTGTTGTTGGTGGAATTAGAGTCGTGAAAAAAGATAATCAAATCTATAGTGTTAGCCCAATTTTTATACTGCCAGAACATCAAGGAAAAGGAATTGCTCAAAAAGCCTTTGTATTGGTTGAACAGATCTATGATGAGGCGAAGTCATGGAGATTGGGTACCATCTTACAAGAGAAAGGAAACTGTTATTTGTATGAAAAGATAGGCTATAAAAAGACGGGTGCAACAAAAGTGATCAACGACAAAATGACAATGGTATTTTATGAAAAGCATTTATAGATGAATAACCATTGGATTAAGTTAACCGCCTTACGGTGGGCGGTTAACGTTTATATGAAATTCAACAAGCAAGTTTAACATATTACCATTATCTTTTTAGCTCTCTTGCTGAATGTCTTTCCCATACATATGACCCTCCTGAAACACAATAGTTTTTCAAGCATGATGAGTCATACCTTAGTCCGAAATTACACCACATATTAGAACTGTACTGCCCGTTAGCTTAGTCTTGAACTTCTTCGAATAACTCTCTGAGCATCCTATCCTTATTATTCACAAACTCTTTCATAATCATAAAATGGTCGGTTTCTTCCAATACTTGGACCTCGATACCATCCGGCTTTAGATTGTAAATAATCGAATCTGGATATGCCATAAGGATTGGGGAATGGGTCGCAATAATAAATTGAGAGTTTTGCAAAACAAGTTCATGGATTCGTGTTAGCATCGCCATTTGGCGAAGAGGAGACAATGCGACCTCAGGCTCATCCAGTATATATAATCCATTCTCCCCGAACCGATGAATGAACGTGGAAAAGAACGACTCTCCGTGCGATTGCTCATGCAAGGACTTGCCACCGTACGAATCTTTAATAGGGCGAATCGGGCGACCGAATGAAGGTTGGCTGTCCAACTCATCGATCGTCGTGGCTAAATTATAATAACTTTCTGCCCGGAAGAAGAAGCCATCCCTCGGGCGTCGCGGGCCTCTGATCAATTGTATATATTCATATAAGCTCGAGTGGGTAGCCTGGGTTGAGAAGGAAAAGTTGATCGTCCCACCCTCCGGGTTAAATCCCCATGCGACAGCAATGGACTCCATCAGTGTTGATTTGCCCATCCCATTTTCACCTACGATATAGGTTACCTGGGGGTGGAAATCAAGAGTATGTAGGCTTCGAATGACTGCCAAATTAAAGGGGTAACGATTATAAGTGGGTACTTGGTGCCTCTTGAGCTGAATTTGTCGTAAATAGGAATGCTGTACATTCAATCTAATTCACTCCCTTTAGTTTACTCCATCAATCAAATAATACCACATACCGAAACTACCCTGCCCGTTAGTTCAATAAGATAGATGAACAGTATCGTCCGGGTCTGAACCAGCATATCCCCACACTTCCCCATCAACGCGATAACCGCCACCACTCCATTGAAGCAAGTAGCCTCCAGTACTCATACCTTGTGTGAAACCTTCTTTACTATTTATCCAATCTAAAGATTCCCCGGCAGCAATCGTTCTAGCGAAATACACTTCACTAGTAGCTAAGTGCGTTAAACTAACATTGACCTCATGGCTACTATTGTTCTTCATAAGCAGTTTTATATGTACAAATTCAGGATTTACGGAAAAGGGTTGCTGTACCGTCGCGCCTCCAGAAGCAATATAGTGCGAGGGTCTGTTCTCTTGTTCGCTTAAAGAATTAGAAAGGGTTGTACTTTCCGACTTGCTTGATAATACACCAGATTTTGGAGTAGACATATTCTCTTGAGTTGGACTTGTTGAATCACAGGCAGTTGCGGTCGCTGTTATTAAAGCTAATGATACAACAGTAAAAAATAATCTCTTTTTCTTCAATACTTCATCCCTCGTATTCATTTATTAGTTATTCTGAAAACCTATAAGAAGTTCCTCGTTATTAACAACGCTATCAATTTATAAAAGTTACACCTGTAATTCGCAATATGGCATTGAGTTAACCTGCCCGTTACTTGAACAAAAGCAGCGGATCACATTGATCAGCTGCTTTCTTCGTATTATCGAGCTATCGTTTCCTTTTAGCTTACCCAATTTTAGTTTCGAACGAATTCAGCAGATACAACAGTTGTATTCCATTCCACATGGATGGTGTATGAGCCGGGCTCCAGTTTCGAAAATGTCTTGATATCTGTATAGTCCTGACCAGGCTCCAAATCAATATAGTCTTTTGTTGGTACAACACCTTCGTCTACTACTTTGTTGTTTTTTATCAACCTATACCTTGCTCCGCCAATAACATTCACTATTTTTTCGCTTTGATTTTTGAAAGTATACATTATTTTAGTATCTGATCCTACGTTTTCTACCTTAAGGGAACCGACTAAATTAGATTGATTTGTATTAATGTTTGGACCTAATGGCTCCTTTTTTAAAATATTTGTGGCTACTGGTTCAGTGTGTATTGGTTCTGACTCCGTATTTTCCTTTGTACAGCCTGCCAAAATCATGCACACTACTAAAACTAACATTATGATGGAGCTATTCATTTTCGTCATTAGTATCATCTCCGAATAATTAGACGAACACATTCTTGAATAGGTTGCTAATTTCAATGCTTTGTCACTATTCAGGTAAAACGTCCATTAGTTGAATAAGAAATTTTCTCCTTTAGAATATTTCATAAAATAATGTTGAATAACTGATGGAAGACTAGCTGTCAAAGATTGTTGTTCGTTTGGATTTAAAGAATGAAATGCAAAAGTCCTTATTATTGACCATATAAAGAAAGCTTCTAACAACTCTATATAATTTCCTTGTAGTTGATTTACTTTACTATATGATTTAATGAATATTTTCCTATTTTCAACTGAAAGATGCAGAAATGTTTCAGCCATATCAAATAAATAAAAGCCATAACCACAATTCGAAAAATCTATTGGTCGAGGAATATCTTCATAAAACACATAATTACTCTCGTGAAGGTCGGAATGAATGATTCCCCAGTTACACTGTTCTCCTTTATGTCTTTCTATCATTTTTGCTATTTTATGTGCTGACTCCTCCACATATGAAAATGCTTCACTTGACATAAGTTCTAAATTTACCAACTGTTTTAATTGATTAAGTGAAGAATATAAATGATCGGAATTGTATATTGGTCTATTAAAGCCGTCAGGTGAATTCCACTTTATAGAATGTTTATGTAAAGCCGCCATTAAAAGAGCCAAATTGCCAGTTTCATTACTTGTTGGCTCTCTGTTAAGCACCTTACCATTAACCCACTGGTGAACAGTCACAATGAATTTATTGTTATTATAATCAGTTGATATAACTGTGACCAGATCACCTTCGAGATTCCTTTTAGGATTAGGTACAACAAGACCTGTATCTTCATTCAAGGCTTCAAGCCACATGAGTTCTGATTCGATATTTTCCTTTGAGTAATTGGAACTCTTCGAGATATGGATTTTGATAAGAAACTTCGGATTATCGTCTTTAGTATGAACTCGGAATGTAACATTATCACTTTCCCCGAGGTATGCAATTTCACTACAAATTATCGGGTATTGAATTAAGGCTTCTTTCGCTACCTTTGTATAATCCTCTTCAGAAAACATAACATCCACCCCAGTTGTTTCCATTTTTATAAAATGATTATATCAGGAATATTTATGTTATGAAGACCAAGATTGATTATAAACAAACTCTACTGTCCATCAGTTTAAAAAGATGCGCATTGCACAGTGTTGTCCGGATGCAACAGAAAAAGACCAACAAATAATTAATATGTTGGCGAATTAAGTAATCTCTGATTGAACTAGCTTTTCCCGTTAGTTCAATACCCTAATGTTCTTATTCCCCACCTCTAATGTACTTTTCTTCAGCCTCATGCGTGCAGAATTGGTCAACGGACCAGGGATTTACATTGGAAATATTTACTCATTAAACTGTGTTCTCATCTTTGTTAAAGTGGATAAGCATTATGAAGACAAAGACAGGAGCTTTAGCAGACATGAACGTTCTCACCAAATCCATCATTGGCCTGCTTTGCACGACGACATTCGCGGGCGCGTATTTCAGTTATACGGAGCATCAAAATAATCGACAATGGGAGCAGCAGCAACAGCGCAATACGCAATACTGGTCGCATATACAATCGATCTACTTGCGTAATTTCGACTATGCACTTGCGGAGTCCCTTGGGGCGCCTACGG
Organism: Paenibacillus sp. 10L310; assembly: GCF_056395745.1. NCBI lineage: Bacteria > Bacillati > Bacillota > Bacilli > Caryophanales > Paenibacillaceae > Paenibacillus > Paenibacillus sp. 10L310. The sequence continues at coordinate 388,966 of NZ_JBFTKC010000003.1, forward strand.
TTTCAGATCGGCAAGCAGCACTTCAATCTGCGATTGAAAATGCCAATCTTATAGTGCAATTTATAAGCAGTGCATCCGCTACAACAAACTCTCAATCTTGGCCAGTGTACGAATCGTTTATCACGAACGGGAGCCGCTACTTGGCCTATCCCGCCAGCGAGAAGGAAATTTCGCTCAACCCGAATCAATTAGAACAAATTCAGCGTCTGAGAAAGTTTGCGAGGACCGCCCTACCATATCTTGATCTGATGAGAGAGAAAGGTGATCGTACCTCTTTATCAAATATAGAACGGATCTCGGCCGAAATGGAAGAGGCTTTGTCTACACTCGATTCGGTCTCAACATATGGAAATAAAGCCTTTAACGAGTTCCTGTACAATCAGAATCCTTATATACCTCCGAAGCCAGGAACCGTTTTCGCCGGTGAAGCCACTTATAAGACTACGGAGCTTGCGGCCAAAGCGAAAACCTTCATGGGCGAAGCCTGGAATACAGGAGCAGATAAGCAAATCGTCAACATGGTCTCCGGCGGGAGCAGCTCCCAATTAGGAGAAGTCATGGATTTCAAGTTATCGGACACCATTGGAAAACCAACCAGCCCCTATATTGCAACACTGAGTAAAAGCGGACACGTACTCCAAGTGACACGCGACGTCTCGATCTCCGAAGAAGTAGCTGTAGAGCAATCTATGGACTTAAAACAGGCTATCGCGGTTGCCGACACCTGGATGGCGCGCTGGTCTGACGAACGTCTGACAATAGTAGCAAAAGAAATAAAAAACACCTCAATTTATCTCACGTATATTCCGGTTCGGGAACAAGTTTCCATTCCGCAGATGCAAGTCGTATGGGAATTTGATCGTCGTAACGGTGCGTTGAAGAATTTTGATGCGTATAGTTATTATTACAATTACAATAAAACCTTCCCACTTCACCCGAAACTGACTGCGGAGCAAGCCTCTGAGAAACTCGACTCAAAAGTAAACGTCTCGGGTAAGCCAAAGCTGGAGATCCACAACAGCAAGCTTGTATACGTATTTTCCGTCACTGGGATCGAAGGCGTTTCTCACATATACGTAAATGCCCTCACAGGCGCTGGCGAAGGCATCGATTACAACCTGTAACCATAACAAAACTAGGCAACCCCACGAACACCTCGCTACAAGAGCCTAGCTTTTTACGTGCCGATGTGGGGCCACCACTTCAAACCAAAAGCAGCCGATCACGTTAGTCAGCTGCTTTTGGTTTTATTAAGCTATTGTTTCCCGTTAGCTTAATAATGTCGCCTTGGTGTGGTTCCTATTAATCATTTTGGGAGACCACGTTTCCAAACAACTCTTGAATTTTGTTGTCAATTCCTCGTTGTGGATGTAATAGAGTAGCAACAGTTTTATCTCAAACCCAAATTTGTTACATCTGAGATAATTTCGTTCCCCGAAGTACCAAATGATCTTATTTGGATAGCGTTTATGATCGTTTACCCAACCATTCCTTCTCTGGCCTAGATCTGTTTTCCGCAATTACCTTAAAAGCTACTCTGCATCACTATTTTGACAGCCTGTATACAGGCCACAGTGCCAACTTCAAAATTTTGCTACCCCAAAAAGCCAAAACAGTCGTACCTGTCCATGAACTCCGCTTATTCTGGCTGTACTGGTCATTGATAATATAGGTCCGGGTGGAAGTAGGGCTTTTCAGACCGAGCTTTTCCCACTCCGCAGGATCATTTGAACCTCCAAGCTTTAGAAGCATATTCGTAGACTCCTTATTGATTTTAGCCGGAATTTGCTCGTAGGCCTGGGTGATTTTCGCATGGAATTCGTCGATTGGATTGCGGCTAGCAATGCTCTCCAAATGGATGCTTTCGCGAAGGTAAGAACCGTATGCCAGATGTTCAGCCCAGAACTCATCGATATAAAAAAGCCGGACCCGCTGCTCCGAAGGGCTCATTGGCAGCTCCCCTTTCAAAATTCTGAGTCGCTCAGCGTATAGAATTCGCCTCTGATCCTCCACCATATCGGAATAACTGTTCAGTTCCTGATGGATATCGAAGTTTTGGCCCATAATAACGCGCTGAACATGCTCGATTTTACTGCGGAGCATCGACTCCTCGAGAGCCTCCTCCTGCCGAGGAGCGCGAACCACTTTGTGGATTCCGAACTGAAGCATTAACTCGTCCTCTAAGCTGACGAAAAATACGGAAGCTCCCGGGTCGCCCTGGCGGCCGGAACGCCCGCGTAGCTGATCGTCAATCCGCACGCTTTCGTTCACATATGTACCTATCACGTATAATCCTCCCAGCTTGGCGACAACTTCTGCCTTCTCCGGGTTGCCGCCGCCGAGCCTAATGTCGACGCCGCGTCCTGCCATATTTGTAGACACCGTTACGGCGCCAATTTCTCCTGCTTTAGCTATGATTTTGGCTTCTATTGCGTCGTTTTTTGCATTCAGAACATGGCATTGTACATTGGCGCTCACCAGCGCCTCCGCCAGCTTGTCAGACTCCTCAACGCTAGACGTACCAATGAGAATCGGACGTCCCATCGCATGGATAGACGAAATTTCTTGTACAAGCGCCTTTAGTTTGGCTTCTTTATGAGTGTAAATGCGGTGCGGGTGATCGATCCGTATGTTTGGCTGATTCGGCGGAATTTTCACGACTTGTAAGGCATAAATATTTTCAAATTCCATTACTGAAGCCTGCGCCGTAGCCGTCATTCCGCAAATTCCTGGATACAAACTAATGAAATGTTGAATGGTAATCGTCCCGAGAATTCTCCCTCCTGCCTTCCACTCTAGTCCTTCTTTGGCCACAAGCGCAGCTTGCAGTCCATCCGGCAAATACCTGTTCTCCGCCACACGACCAGTATATTCATCAATTAATTCAATTTGACCATCTCTCACGATATAATTGACATCTTTCTTTAATAACGTTTCCACATGTAGCGCACAATTCAAGGATGTTAAGAAATGACTATTATGGCTATCGTACAAATTGCCGCATCCGAGTAGTGACTCCACCTTCGCAGTGCCAGCTTCATTCAAATAAACGTTCCGCTGAAACTCGTCGAATTCATAATGCTCTACTTCGTCGAGCTGCCGAGCCACTTCTACGAAACGAAGGTCGTCGCTCTTGGAAGAGCTCAACTCGCCGCTGATGACTAGTGGCACCCGCGCTTCATCGAGAAGTAATGAATCCGCTTCGTCGACGATGACGTAGTGGAATGGACGATGCACCGTATCAGCTTCGTTTAGGGCGATCGTGTCGCGCAAATAATCAAATCCCGCTTCTTTAGCCGTCACATAGGTTATATCGTTGGCGTACGCTTCCTGTTTCTCGAAAAGGCTCATACCAGCTTGAACCGAGTTTACACTTAATCCGAGAAAACGATAGATCGGACCCATCCACTCCGCATCTCGACTTGCCAAATAATCGTTAAACGTCAGCACATGAACGCCTTGGCCAGTCAGCGCATTTAGGTAAGCAGGCATAACAGCAGAGAGTGTTTTTCCTTCGCCCGTATGCTGCTCGATTAAAAATCTCTCATGCAAGGCGATGGCAGCCATGATCTGCACATTGTAAGGCTTTAATCCGAGCTTTCTCTTCGCTACCTCGCAGACCAGCGCATAGGCGTCGACAAGTAGTTCATCTAAAGGTGTTCCACACTTTGCTTCCTTTTTCAAGCGGAGAGATTCCTCTTGGAGCCGCTGATCGTCCCAAGTCTCCAAATTCCGTGTTCTGATGAGTTCCACCTTGTCTCGATAGCCTTTTAACTGTTGCCGGGTATCGCGGTCTTTGAATCTCCGCATCAAGTTGACGACTATACTCACTGGTTTATTCCCTCCTCGGTCATGATGCTGCTTTCTTTCAGAAAGCTTGTCCTATTAAATTGTATTCTCGTTCCGTCAAATGCTGCCTAAGCGTAAGATATGACTTTACATACGTACTCACTTGGTGAAAGTTTCCATAAAAACTAAAAATATTGAATTAAATGATTTGGTATATTCGCGAGATATCCATCTTAAGGTAGTCGATCAATACACCAGTAGCTCACGTACTTATATTGATCTCCTATTTGCTTTGACGTAAAAATTACAAAAGAATTTAAATAACCTACTCTTTAGCTTAATGATAATTCGGTAAATTAGTTGTTTGACTGATTAATGGTATGTTGTTCTTATCCTTCGCTCAAAAAGAGTTTATAAACATCAATTTTGCGATCTTTATAGTAAATCGTTTTTTTTCACCAGTTATGATTTCCCACAACCTAAATGTTTAGATATTAATCTAATCGGCAATGGCACATTGTTCTTGTCACGCGACACTTCACTGCTATGCCCAAAATGGGATCTTGACCGCCCTTCATACAGCTCCATCTATAAGCTTCCATTAAAGAAAACACTCTTCAAGTCATCCAAGTTACGCTATCCTGCCCGTTAGTTGAACAATATCTTTTTAATTATGATATGTTTCACTTGTTTAATTGGTTAAATGGTCTTTATATAGCCATTGATCCCCAGTTTTCACAAAATCAATATAAATGGCAACATTTCCATCATCTACTTTTGCCAAAAATAATTGAACCTCATTCTCACTCACTGGATCAAATCCGCGATACTCTAGGTTCCCTAACTCAATTGATGATAAGAGAGAAACCTTTTGCTTGGATTCATCATCTTGTAAAGTATACGTATCATTCTGATCATCCCACGCCACTTCAGGGACAGATAATGTTGCTAAGGCTTCGTAATCTTTATTATTCATAGCTTTAATTATTCTGAATGCTGCATTCAAAGGGCCTCTAACTGTACTCATATCCATTTCATTCAAAGTATTCTGAGCCGCTTCTAATTCAGCCTTAAGTTGCTTGTTTTCAGCTTGAAGATCCTGAATTTCCTGATCATCTTGGGTAACAGGTAGATCTTCAACAGAATTATCACAAGCAACCACTGCGAAAGCAAAAATAAACATCAATACAAATCTTTTCATTATATACCTCCTTGAATACGGTTGCCCTATATATTGATAAACGAGCAATAAACCAGTTTAGTTACGCTAACCTGCCCTATCAACATAGCATTTTAGAAGTGCCTCTTGATCATCTCTATCTGTTTTTTTGCAGATATACGGGTAGGTAAAACACTTGCACTGTTAGAAAAAACCCAGTCTCCTAGGTAGGCCTTTTTAAATGAGAGTATATTTGTACGAATACAACAGCTAATCCTACAATCAGTAGTCCCACCACTTCAACAACCGATAAATTACGGTGTAAGATGATAACATCGAATACAGCCACCTCTAATAACATCAAATTGTTGATGAGACTGTTTTCATAAGCCCGTAAGTGCTTTTGACTCCAAGTCCATAAAGAGAACGCAATCGAACCATTAATGATCCCTAACCAAAGTATGATCCCCACAAGTGGCCAAGAGAAGCTTGGTAAACCTTCAAAAATCAGCCCAATCACTAACATCCCAATGGCACCAATTCCCATGGGCATGAGAACTAGATCATCTGGATTTGCTTTTCCGTTTTTAAGTAAATGCCTCGTTAGTGCCAGATGGATAGCATATCCAGCACAAGAAGTGAGTATAAGAACAATCCCACCAAAATGGGTCCTCTCAAAATCCCAAGGGAAATAGAAAACGACAGCTCCAGCCATTGCTGCCACGATCCCTAAAAATGATGAGCGACCACGTAACTCTTTGAGCCAACAAACGTCTAGTACAATTAAAGCTACAGTGTTTCCAACAGATAGGATCATGCTCGTTTGTGTTGGTGTAATCAGCATCTGTCCCGAATACTGCAGTCCCTGTGCCATTAGATACCCAGTTACACCAAGAATAACGATATAATATGGTCGTAATTGGATACGTACTGTTCCCTTCTGAACACGCCTTTTTGGTGCTATACTATTTCGATTTACCAGAATCAACCGAACGAGCACTAATGTAATTGCTGAAACGCTGTAACGTAATCCAGCTAGTGTAAAAGGCCCAATATGATGTTGAAACGCCATTTTGTTTAAAATGTAAGAGGTCGACCAAAGTAAGGTGACTAATAGGGCTGCACCAATGGCGAGGAAATAATAATCTTTGTTACTAAAACGACTTGTATTATTCTTAGTCAAGATATTCACCTCATACTACGATCGTCATCTGTACCTGGAGCCCACCGGGCAGTACGAACACCTGGATTTCCGTCTAACACATTTACACATAACCCTGAGTCTTCCGCAACGATTATCCTATTTGATGTAATCTGAACTGCGTCGGCTTTCAAAAGCGCGTTTTCCTCGAAGGTATTTCCAATATCATCAACTTCGTGCACTTCATTTTCAAATAACGCCCGCATTGGGATCGGTATTTTAAGCAGTCCTTCGTTTATCCATTGGGCTTTCCTTGGAATCCAAGTGGCTAAAACAATTTCCATAATAAGCTCCTCCTTTTCAGCTCCGCTTATGGTTCGTATGCTATGATTGTAGTTGAAAAAAGGGATATAAAAAGAGTATACTTTTCGATTTGAAACTTCCCCTTTTATTTGGAGGTGAATATTCTGCAGTTATCAGAACATTTCTTCAATCTCAAAAAATTATTTGGCAAGCTGGAATCGCAGATTTCACAGAAGACGACTTTACAAGAGTTGGGCACGGTTTGGAACTGTACGCCACGTAATGTGAAATGGATCATACGTCGTTTGTGTACGGCTGGGTGGATCACTTGGTCCCCAGGACTTGGGCGAGGAAATCGTTCAACGCTGACGATATTAGCTTCAGAAGCAGAGGTCGTGCTTACAATCGCTCAGGAAGCAACGATTAAAGGAAGGTTTCATGATGGAATACGATTACTTGAAGAGCATGACGTGGATGATGTAACACGTGGTCGTTTTGCAAACTGGCTATAGGGACAGTATGGTTACCGAGTCGATAAGAATGAGAATTATCAACGTGACACACTGCGCCTGCCTTTTTACCGAAGTATGCCTAATTTAGATCCTGCATTTACTCTGCGGCGCACGGAGTGGCATTTGGCTCGCCAACTCTTTGACACGCTTGTGACTACTAGTGATGAGGACGACGAAATCATTCCTCATGTGGCTTATTATTGGGAAACGGATAACATGGAAACCACTTGGACTTTTTACATGCGAAAAGGGATACTCTTTCACGATAATACCGAATTGAATGCCAAGGACGTTGTCTATACTCTTAAACGTTTAACGTCTACCGATTTTGGACGGACGGAATGGACCGAACTTCCATTGGATAGCATTCAAGCATTAGGTCTTTACTGTGTTGTGATTAGACTTAGACGACCTTATCATCTTCTTCCCCAACTGCTTGCTTCTCCACGTGCTTCAATCCTTCCCCTTTCTTCCTCAATACTCTCGCCAGGGGAATTTGCACGTTTTCCTATTGGGAGTGGCCCGTTCCGTGTGATTGAGAACGATAACGTCCAAATTGTTCTTGAGTCCTTCCCTGCATATTTTTGGGGGCGAGCTCAACTCGACCGGGTGGAACTGTGGATCATACCGGAAACTCGTTATCGTCCATTAACAATACATGAAATGGCAGGGGATTCACTCCCTTATATTCATCCTTTTCAACTCCACACACGAAACATTCGACCACCTGACATCGAGAGAGTTGAAGCGGGATGCACATATATGACAATTCAGCTAAACAGGCCGGGACCTCTTCAATCTAGCGATTTTCGTCGTTGGCTTTGTCATACGGCTAATCCGCTACATATGAATGCTGGTTCCAACGATCATACCTATAGCGAAGCATACAGTTTTTTTCCCGAATGGAGCATTATAGCCGACCGAATGCTAGAGCATGAATATACTAATGATGACCGTAGTTACTTACAAACGGAATCTGCCTTTCTAGTGCCGCCTCCCTTTCAACCAGAACGATCACTATCGCTTTTGACCTATCATATATTGGGTGATTCCTTGGAGAAAAATGCACGCTGGTTTAGTGAACAATGCGCTAAACATGGGATAATAATCAATGTAGAGATTCGAGACTATGAAGAGTTTATACGTCCGGATATAATCGATGCCGCGGATCTAGTACTAGCTAATGCTGTTGTTGATGATAATTCGGTTATCTCTTTCTTACGTCTTATGTTTGATGATCGTCATGTTGTACGTAGGCATCTTTCCCCTGAGATTTATGAGCATCTAAACACTCGATTGCGTAAGATCGAAAATGAGCCCGAACTAAACAAACGTATTCGAATGACCCGAGAAACGGAACAATGGCTTAGAAATAAACGAGCTGTATTCTTCTTGTACCATCTAAAACAGACCACGTACTACGACAATCGTTTATTAGGAATGCAAACCAACGCTTATGGTTGGGCAGATTTTTATAGACTTGCGTTACGGCCCTAAAAACTTATGAATTCCATTTATCCGGAAACAGTGGATATAAGATATTTTGATTTAGCCAACTTTTAATCTGAGCAAATTCTTCACAGTCCCAATAGGAGTTTGTTCAAATAAACAAAAAAGCAAGATTGTATCGCATAAAGAATACAATCTTTCTTCAAAATGCCAGCAGCCCAATCATTAAAGATCGGTATAGAAATTTAGATAAGATCCTGATTCTATCCTGCACTTCCTATTAATCAACTATTCAGCCCGCTAGCTAACAAAAGCAGCCGATCACAAGATCAGCTGCTTTCTTAATAGTTATGCTATCGTTTCCTCTTAACTGTTTTCTACTCAGATCCAGCTTGTAGATTACGTCTTTCCTATCTTCCTCTCGGGTACCTGCACTAACAGGCGGATGAACAACTAAACCCTCATCTACATTACTTTATACGTCTACAGAGTAGAAGGATATTAATCATCCAATACAACACAAAGGCAGCTCATAATGAGCTTCCTTCTTTTAAAACCTCTATTTGGGATGGTTCCAACTTTCCATTAACCATTGCATATGTAACGATTGCATGTCCTAAATAGTTTCCTACAGAAATCTGAATAGGCAGCTCTGAAATAAGCTCATTATCCTTAGTTACGTATCGTAATATATTTTGAACCGTTGGTTGTTCAAACCATTCGCTTGAGTCACTTTCACTAAATTCAAATGAATACTTGTGTCCATCAGCGGAAACAGTGTACTGCCAAATATCTTTATCAGTTTTTAGGTCAACTTTAATATTGTTTTTAACGAAATCTTTCGGATCCGTAACAGGGATTTCTGTGAAGTCTGTTTTAAGGACATGCACTTCTGAATCATGTATTCCAGTCCCTGTACCTTTGGTCAGAATAATAACAATCTCATTTTCTCCATCTTCATTTAAATCAATGACAGAAATTTGAGGATAAAAAGCGGAATTTGTTACATTACTCCAATCAAATGTTTTCGTTTCTCCATTTATAGCTACATCAAGTGACGAGAAGAAATCCCCTTTCTCCTGAACACCATAAACAGCAATTTTCTTATCTGAAGTCTCGGATAATATTGTTTTGGGAGTAGATTCAACTGATGTTGATACACTCTCTTTGGACGTGTTCTCATGAACCTTTGCTGGACTTGTAGACTGATTATTAACCCCACATCCAGACAACAACAAGGTTCCTACCATTGTAACTATGAATTTTTTTTCAAAAAGATATCCTCCATATACAGTATTGTAATGTAAAAACAGCAAACAATTCATTTCAGGATATAGCATTACCTCATGTCAACTCTATGTGTACCAATCATAGGTTATAATTTAAATAAATTCCATTAATTGTTATAAAAGCAATATATCATAACAAGGAGGCGATAAAAATTATGGGTAGATCATCTATAAAAAAGGCTTATGTTTCTTGGAACTATATTATTTGCTATAGGTTTAGCTTTTGTTATTATTGAAAAATTCACTTCATACCAAACAATAAATATTATTATGTTGCATTAAGAATGAATTTTGAACAAAAGCAGCCGATCACTATAGTCGGCTGCTTCTTTGGTTTTATAGGGCTAACGTTCCCGTTAGCTTAATACATCAGACGCAAAGTTTCATTTATGATTAAACAATTTCATTTACTAATTCATCATTCCAATGATTATCGGTATACCCGCGGCTGTTGTTCCATTCTGCTAACATTTTTCTTTGTCTCAATTCTAAATCTCTGTAAGGGGCTGCAACAAACTCGATGTCGTGGAACAGATCATTATAAATAGGTAATTCGCTATTTAATTCCTTGAATTTTTTAAATGCACCTATATCCTTATCATTTGCAGCCCAAACCACTTTTTTAATCAAAGACAACACGATTGTACCTGTGCACATGGGACAAGGCTCACAGGTAGTATATAAGGTAAGTTCGTTCTTAGGAATAAATTTCTTGCTCTCAAGATGAAGTATCACATTTCCGGCTTTTCTTATAGCATCCACTTCGGCGTGAGCTGTAGAATCACAGCTTGAAAAAACTCTGTTCCTACCTCGGCTTACAACTGAACCATCTGCATCAACAATAATTGCACCAATAGGAAAAGTACCCTCATCTCTAGCCTTTTCAGCTTCTTCAAAAGCTAACAGAAGGTTTTGGTAATGATTGTCCATCTTATACACATCCCATCTCAGTAATTACCAATAATAATAAATTCCAGAAATATACTGCTACTCCTTCTCCCATAATGCTATTTTTTTCTTGTACAGCTACGCTAACCTGCCCGTTAGCTAAATAAATTAACGAGGAAAAGACCGATTAGTTATTTGGTAAAGTAACCCCCCCTTGAAAGAAGAGGTTAAGGAAGAAAGAACAAATCAAGAAAAATTACCGGGAAGTTTACATATGACCCCTGAAGAATTCAGAGAATCGTTTAACAAACGTGCTAAAGAAGTTGGTGTTTCACACAGTTTATTTTTTGCTACTGATGTTTAAAGAAAATCACCACTAACTAACGTAAATTCACCAAAAGAATTTCTAGAACTTAGAAAGACCACTGAAATACATTTACAATAAAAGAAATTAATACCTTCATTTCTGATGTCATGACTATTTCTATCGGACAATTGCGAAACCCCTCATACATTTAACACCTTTAGCCTGAGAGGATATTCATTAATTCCTGTAATGTAATTATGGTTAATGAAAGACTAACTTCACTTACTCCACTTACACATTAAACTACGAATGTTTTAAGCCGATGAACTGTTTACAAGGTTTTTATTCAGTGTTTGATATGCTCTCATTGTTATATTTGCCTCATCCGCGATAATAGTGACCGAATCATGGAAAAACGACGCTATAATTCGGATTGTGAATTCAATATTGTTTTCAATTAGATACACCTGGTAAATCACTTTTTCTTCACTATTGTGTTCATTAATCACTTGCGCTTCATTAAATTCCTCGCGGATAATATCAGGTATCAATTTCACCTTTTTTTTATTGATCTCAAAGAATATTAATTTGTTCTCATCCAATTCAAGTTGTACTAAATCTTCACTCATTGTATACAATCTCCGTTATGGTTAATAATTTTTTTTTATTATGTAAACTCATGAGAAATTATTATCATAGCAACCTTTAGATTCACATTTAATTTTGTACCATTGATAACCATGCTCAGTTATGTTGGATTGAATCATTAATCTGTTCCCACATCGAATACATGTTTTTTCTGATAGATTACCTCTTTTATACTCCACCACATAGGATTCTGCGAATTCTACCTCTTTAATTATAAGCTCAAGAGCTTTATCACTTATATCAAAAGGTTTCATGTCTCCTCTTCTTGCGTCAATTGAACGAGAAAAAGCTCCAAATCCACCAACCAACTCATGATGATGCGTACTAATCCACCCGCCACCTCTTTCGAACAATTTTATCATGGGTTCATATATATCTGGAAACTGAAGTACAATATTGTTGCCACTATCAAGCAGATTACACCATCGTAGATAGTGCATGGTTAATAATTTCATAAGATAAAAATCGACTTCTTTGTAGTTCGGAGCTGTTACCAATAAATCGTCCCATTCATTATCGGCCATTTTATAGCCTAATAACAAATCCATTCCCACATAGACACTTGTGACTTCTTTGGAGATGAACTGTAAATAAACACCAACTCTTCGATAATACTCAGCAATCAACCTGGCATCTGCTTTATAATCACCGTTAGACCTTACCTCTTCGTATCTTTTGTTGGAGATTCCAATGTATTGATTCGCGTCAATATTCTTAATTCTTTCAACAGCTAGTTCGTAATAACTCATGAATTTAATATCCTCTTTCTTACAGAATCAATTGCATAACTCTCAAAGTAAAGCCAATGTGACAATGCGAATGGAAAAAGCATCAGCATACCCTTCATCAAAAAGCATAAACACGTGAGAAGCTCTTCGTCTATATTTCCCTACCTTTTTCAAACTATTTTAAGAGCAGCTTTGGCAAAATCATGGGTGGTAATAAACATGGCAAGCACCCCTATATAACTGTATCTTTGACATTAATAGGCTAAAGCAACAATACAGATATCAGAGAGATCACTATGTGAACTGCCTAATCAATAAAAGAAATATATTTTAATTTTTCAAATCTGATTTAGCTATATTAAAGTAATATTTCACTATGGCGTGTCTTTAAACTCAAGCAAGCCACACCATTATGGATGCCAAGGCCGAAAAAGACTTAAACGTACACGCTAATTTATCATCACGAGTCGCTAAACGACGATAATTCTTTACTTTATTAAAGAAGCATTTTGAACACTTGATCTATTAACTCCCTACCAGATTATTATGGACATAATTACATTTGATCAAAAAAAATCTGCAATTTGTTTCCCCGGCTCAGCCAAGAACTCTTCAAAAGTAGCTATCGTTCCATGTTCTTGATGTTCAATATCTGCATATCCAATCATTTTTTTGCTCGGATTCCAGACGATCAGAATATGCGAATATTGATCGACGTTCGAGGATATACGCAGTAGCTTCTGTCTGCCCATTTTCATCTCCACTGTATCGATCAGATGAAAGAATTCTATATATCGAATGCCTGATTCATTATCTGGCAAGTCTATTCTTCGGATACCAACGGTTAGGAAATCAATCAGTTGCTGTGGTAGTTTATAAGATTTTAATGCATGCAATTTGTTGCTCATATCATGAAAGTTTAGAGGTTCATGCCCCTTTAGATATTCGGCCATTTCTTCATTTTTCTGACTCACTGCAATCGTATACGCCCGCTCTCCATCCTTTTCCTGAATGGTCACATCTGCTCCTTGGTCCACCAGATATCGAACCATCTTCATGTTATTAAGCCTTGCAGCTACCGTGAGAGGTGTCGCCTTATACGGGTATACCATATCTGGTTCATTGTAATTGACGTCTACCCCTTTAACCAGCAAATACTGGATTGTCTTCATATCGTGATCAGCTACAGCCTTGCGTAACGTTTTGCCTCCATATTCTCGAATATCCAACCCCAGTTCATTCAGCACGTTTATATTCTTTTTGTTACCATAGTAGGCTTCGTCATATGCACTAGATTTGACCCGATTAAGTCCGTTTAACTTGGCACCCTGCTGGTACAGGTAACGCACCATTTCTTCTCCACAATATCTAACGGCCTTCAGGATCGCCGGATTATTTTTGACATTCAGGTTAACTCCATACTCCACCAACAACTTAACCACTTCCGGTTGATTGCAGATTAAGGCAAGGTCGAGTGGCGTCAATGCTATGTATTTACTGAGTACGATTTCTTCTTCAAGATCCATGCCCTGCTTAATGAATTCTTCTACAGCATCCGTGTCTCCCTCATATATTGCTCTAGCATGATCAGGTAGCGTTTCAAACGATCCTTGATTTCCAATTTTGAACAAAAGTGTACCCTCCTTTCGTTTACTTAATTCTACACTACGATCAGTCTTTTTTTCCTACTCCTTAGCTACCAGTATACCTCTCACAATCTGAATAAGTAATCGTTTGTTGAGCTCCGCTCAACTAATATGCTAAGATAATGGACACCTATTTCTACAAAATCCTATAACAAATCAACCGTACAGAAAGGACACTATGAATCCTTCATCACTGTCATCCAAATTACAACAGATCGTTCCGCAGCTGGATCTGCGAAGCTGCCTCGTCAGCGTACGCGGTGAGATTATGTACGAACACTACCGCAACCAAGAGGCTGCGACCGATATTGCAAAAATCAATTCATGTACCAAGAGTGTGCTGTCCTCGCTCATCTGTATAGCGATGGATAAAGGCTTGTTGCCAGAGGCATCAGCCCCAATCTCTACTTTTTTCCCACAGTTGACATCCGATCCTGATCCTCGTAAAGCAGCGATCACACTGGAACAACTACTCACCATGACAGCCGGGTTCAACTGGGACGAGTTTGGCGGGCAGAATTCATTCCCTCGCATGACCCGCACCGATCATTGGGTGAATTTTTCGTTGGAACAACGCCTAAGCCATGAACCGGGTACATATATGGAGTACAACTCCGGAGTATCACAGATCCTATCGGCCATCCTGATGCAAAATGCAGGTATGAACGTAGCCGAGTTCGCAGAACACTATCTTTTTAGCCCGCTCGGAATTACGGATTACGAATGGGAAAGTGATCCTCAAGGTGTACATACCGGCGGATTCGGTCTTAAAATGTTACCCGTAGATCTGTTGAAATTTGGTCAGCTGTTTCTACAACAAGGGATGTGGGCGGGTGAGTCTCTCATTTCAGGTGATCTCATATCCGGTTCGACGCAACCTTTCATTACAGTCACTCCACCGAATCACGGCAGTTATGCTTGGCATTGGTGGGTGGATGTCTATCCGAACGGAAGGTCTGACTCCGAAAATATTGCTGCTGAAGACGACCAACCCAATCTCCATTATTATTACGCGCGAGGATTTGGTGGTCAGTATGTATATATTGTCCCAGAGCTCGAACTTATTACGGTGTTAACCAATGACAAACGAAAGAAAGAGAAACCTCCGTTGGATGTTTTCCCTCGATTAATTGCCCCTGAGCTATGGAAAATGTTATAAACGCAGGCAATCCTTCTTTCCTGTTCGATCAATTAACCCCCAACCTTGTGGCCATAACCTGACCATAGGTTGAGGGTTATTCGTCATGCCAAAGCTTCTTCGATAGCAATTGTTATTGGATACGGACCAGACTCTTGATTAGAGAGCACAACCAGTTGTAGGTCATAGTCCGGATACACGGAAGACATGAACGACACCCCTGGATCAAACCCCATGACATGAATTTTGAAAATGTCTTCCTCTTTACGGTCAATCCAGATACCCTGCCCATAATACTCTTCATCCTCTTGATGAGCATGTGGAGTTAATAACTGCTGTGTCGCCTCTTCATTCAACAATTGGTGACCCAGCAAAGCACCCCAAAATCGAATCATATCCGGTGCCGTAACATAGGCTCCACCATCTGATCCACCTTTGACAGGAATAGAGAACATATTGGTGTTCCAGGAGCCATCTTCATGATCGATATACCCTAAAGCTGTGTTACGCGGGAGCTGATCTGTTACGAAATAACCGGAGTCCTTCATACCACACCTTTTGAAAATGTGCTCTTCCACATAATCTGTAAACGACAGTCCTGAATGTTGTTCCACGATAAGTCCCAGCACAATGAAACCCGCATTGTTGTAGTGAAAACGTTCACCCGGAGCAAACTTCATTGGCAGATGCTGAAACATGGGCAGAAAGTCACTTAATCGCCGCATCGCGTAGACGGGTCTGTCTTTCCATAATTCTGAAAAGTCATCCATCACTTCTTCATCGAAATAATCCGGAATGCCTGACGTGTGTGTTAACAACTGCTGGATGGTGATCCCTTTGTCCCACAGTGGAAACTCCACATCCAACACATCCGTAAGCTTGGAATCCGCAGACAACTTGCCCGCTTCAATTAGTTGGCATATACTCACTGCCGTGAAGACCTTACATCCTGATGCAATTCCAAAGCGTGTGTCCACCTGATTGGCAAGTTCTTCACTGCGATTCGCATAACCACGTTTCATATTCAAAAGGGTTTTCCCGGCTTGCTGGAGTAATACAACACCCGAAAAATTAATGCTTTCCATTACTTCTTCTACTTTTGTTGTCAGCTCTACTGCATTCAACATTTTGTTGTTCACCTACTTGTCTATGTATTCATTACATTCTCATTCTTAATTCTTCGTCATATCCTGCATACCTGCCAAATTTTCATAAAAAGAAGGATTACTCCCTTATAAAAGGAAATAACCCTTCTTCATACAACGTAAGATTAAGTTTGACAAAGCATGCTCAAGTGCTGTTCAATAACTTGTTCCACTCGTTTTACCGTAAGTCTATCTGGCTGCATGTCTCGAGGCAACATGAATTAGCGTAACGCTTGCAGGTCCGACTCGGGACTTCCTGTAATCTTCTTCGTTTCACGGGGAGCCCTCGTATTGATCAGATAATACAATGTGGCATAGATTGTAGTGATAAACGTGCCAAAAAACAGGCAAAACGCCAGAGACGGACGGCTTACACTTTCGTGCATCAGTTCAATTAGCGTCTCGCGATTCGTCAGTGCATCCCAGCTATTCAGTCGATATACACGTCCAAGCAATACCCCGTAACTTCCCAAAGCACTGCCAACCAGTACAAAGATCCAGGATGCCCAGCGTCCAATTCGGTGATAGATCACTTCCTGAAGCTGATACATCGACAGGAATCCAAGCAGAAGACCAGTCCAGACAAACATTAATAGAACACTTAAGTCGTACCAATACGTGTAGTCCACCCCGTTCCCACCATAATACCGGGAACTTCTCGCTGTCAGATGAACCAGATCCGTAACAATGTAAGAAGAGTTCGGGAAAAATAACAACCACAGCAGACCACTTGCAACTGCAAGCCATGCGGCACCTTTCCATTTCACATCACTTAGAAGATAGGCTGCATAAGAGAACACAAAAGGAATCCAGCCCAAGAACAGATTCCAGATCAGGAAGCGGAAATAACGCTGATCCAGCCAATCTGCGGCTACGTAGTACAAGCCAAGCGTTACTATAGTAACCACACTAAGGAAAATAAATATGCGAATATAATTCAGTTTTCTCAATGATTCTGACCTCACTTGATAAAATTCAATTAGTTTCGAAAATAGCGGATGATTTCTTCTTTATTCTTTTCAACACGCAAATTCAATCCTCGTTTATCCTTTAATCCATACTGCTGTAATTCATGGCCTGGATCAAGCACCAACGGTTTAGTCGCCACATCAACCAGCAAATCCATCGTCAATTGATAGGTCTCCCGTAACTTGTCCATTGGCAGAGAGGATTCATACCGTTTGATCAGCTCAATCAGACGTTCAGCATACACGAGACGAACCATACTGTCCGCACTCTTCAATTGTCTTGAAGCAAATGCTGTAATGGCCTTAATTATACTTGGTTCTGTCCGATGTTTGGCAATCAACGCAAGTTCATCCACCGCATCCCAATTCATGATAGACAACTCGGAACTTAATTGTTGAATCCGCTCCCCTGTCCATTGTTCCTCTAACTCTTGGGGTACGTCCCATCGCTTATAGTCCGCATACACGCCTTCTCGATGCATCTGTATAGCGCTCCCGTAATGTTTGACGAACAAATCCTTTGCTACACCCCAATCGGTCTCTTCCATCTTAACCACCACCATACCTGTTCCTATTTGTGCGTATACTGCTAACATTACATAAATTTACTACTCTCCAAGCATACTATAGAAGTTGAACTATACATTTGCACGAGAACGCAGAGGACAGAAACAAACTACAGAAGCGAAGCGTTCGCTAAAAGCTTTCTACAAGAAAGCTACTTCGGAAGCATAAGCTTATCACCGGATTTTCACCTTTGTAAAATGAATTAAAAATCTGGGGATAACAGCGATCGGAAGGTTGTTCTGTCATCCGAGTGGCAAGTGTAAATATTCTTTCGTTCAACTTATATAGAATCATACCATTTACCAAAGGAGAATCAAATTTACAATGAATCCAAATTCCATGAACCCTCAGAATGTAGTACAACCTACATTGAACACCAATCCAAATGTCACCCCTAACATGAATCATGGCGGCCATGAGATGTTCGATGTGCATGAGATTCTGTCCTCCACCATTAACGTGCTGGATCAATACATGATCTTTCGTACATTTGTGCAGAGCCAGGAACTGATTGGCATTCTCGACCGGCAGTACAATTTCATATTATCCCAGTACAATCTGACAGCAGAGTGTTTTGCATCCGGACAGAAGCCTCATCAAGAGACAGCTACCTATATGATCCCCAACATGGTACCACCGGTATATGGCCTTAAGTCATCAGCACCGAAAAAGCCAAACCAGAGCTTAGCTGATGTAAAGGATGCCGGGATTAGCGGTCATATGCTGGGACTGATCAAGTCACATGCGAGTCTGCTCGGCATGTCCTGTAGCGAGATCACAAATGGAACGGTTCGCCGAGTCATCGCTTCTCAGATCCAGCATTTTATCGAGATGGCCTATGAAATTTTCATGTTCCAGAATAAAAACGCCTATTATCAAGTACCTCAACTCACTCCAAGTGATACACAACAGATGCTTCAGGCATACATTCCAGCAACCGGGGCGCCTCAGATGCCTATTAACAATAAACCACTTCATTAATTAGAAAATAAAGTCCGATTCCCCAGAACAGTCTCTTCAACCCATGCGGGTTTTAGGGGCTGTTCTTTGGTTATTTATAATCATTTCCTGCTTAAGACTCTTGATTTGGTTACCAGAAACTGGTTTAATCAAAGACAAACCCGTACATATTCAACTTACGGATCATACATATAAAATAGGGTGAAATGCCGTTATACGAGAATTCAAATGGCTTTTTCTTCATTAATGGGGAGGTATACAAATGAGATGGAAGCAACCTGCTAAACTTGGTTTACTGGCTATGGCTCTCGGCTGTACTGCCATTGGCACAACACTCACACCTTCAACAACACTAGCTGCACCTGTTCCCGCTTCCAAAGCGGTGTATCATCAGTTTCAAACCTATCGAACAGAAGCAGTGAAGTCCACAGAAAGTCTGGTTAAAGCGCGTAAATACCTGATGAATCATATCGATAAAGTCGGACCTTGGCAGGCCACACTAATGACGCTGCAATTGGAGAACATGCAGAACGTGAAATTAGCTAATATGGATTACCAAATGTATACGGAACAATTTCAACAGGCCATATCTCAAGCCCATGAACAACTTGGTTACGAACAGAAGCTTACATATAGTCGTCTGCTCAAAGAAATTAAAGATCCGACCGTGAAGAAACTTCTGCAGGAAGCTTCAGATCTCGGGTTCAAACTGGAAACCAGTGAAGGCTTGTATTACCCCATCATCAATTATGAGATATATCAAAAGTTCAAACCTTTTGTTAAGGCTGATATTGCTGCATACATTAATATTATGGCTACCGAGTCCAACCAAATGACGACTTCAGATGGGGGCATTATCATCTCTTGGAACGAATTAATCCAGCGTGCATTGGAGAAAGAAGCCTTTTTGAACAACTTCCCGAATTCCAATCGCACATCAGCAGTGAAGCAAGGGTTATTTGTGGATTATCTGTTTTACGGAAGTGACAACACGCCTGCTTATGATTGGTACACGGATGAAGAAATCCGCACCATGGACCCTGTGGTGAAACAGGCTTACGAGAAAGCTTTGGCTAAGCGGGAGCCCAATACGGAGAGTGTTCTTCTGGACACTATGGAAAAGATTTTACGGGTTCTTAATCAGAACAATGATGAGCTTACACCTGAAGTCAGAGCAATCATTGAACCTGTTCAACAACAATTTGCCCGTGAATAATCGGATGCTGAATCGCAAAATGTGAATGCAAAAAAAAGCGGCAGTCCTCGAGACAGAGGTTGACGCTTTTAAGTTTACATATCAAGTCCTTACGTTTGGATCAAAGAGTTGAAGTGTCTATTGATGTAAGTTTGTTCGGATTTACAACGAGATACACGCCCTCAATCCGCTCTCCAGAAGCATCCAACTCCAAACAGAGTACCTCGGACAACTGCCCTTCTTTCATCAACGCGAGTTGAAGTTCGCCATTGATGCACATCGGTACCCATTCTCTTTCACGCAATCGCGTAAGGACTCGCCGTGAGGTCAGGAGTGCAAGCACACCTTTGTGCACGTTCATTGTTCTCATAACCGTATGCACAACGCCACCGCCATCTGCTGTAAATACAGGCTGATCTGCCAGTAACTCCAGCATGGCAGAGACGTCATAACGAAGGAATGCCGTTGTAAAACGGCTCAGCAATTCACCTTTGGCTATCATATCCGCATCACTCTGCTCGATCGGCGGAAGTCTTTCGGGCAGATTTCGTCTGGCGCGGCTAAAGATTTGACGGCAGTTACTCTCCGTTTTGCCCAGCCAATCCGCTATTTCGGAATAATCATATCGGAACGCTTCACGAAGGACAAAAACAGCCCGTTCCATGGGCGATAGACTCTCCAACATGACCAGATAGGCGTAGGAGATCAGCTCTTTTTTCTCCATCGTTTCCTCTGGCATGTTCGCCTCTTCACTGTCACCCATCGGCTCTGGCAGCCACTCACCAACATAACTTTCCCGCTGATTACGGGCGGAGTTTAGCAAATTCAAGCTTCGGTTCACCACCAATCTGGCGATGTAGGACTTGGGATTACGAATATCCTGAGCAGACGTGCTCTGAATCCCCGCAAAGCAATCCTGCACAATATCTTCAGCTTCTGCCACACTGCCCAGCATGCGGTAAGCTATTGAAAATGCATATTTTTTATAACGAATATACAACTCACCAACATCCAGAGAAGACACTTCTGGCTCATTGGCGTGGAAATTGGAATTCATAAGAAGCCTCCTCTGGCATGGTGCGTGTATTTTTAGTTAAAGCAACCCGGATACATCCCAGTTGTGATCGCAATCCGGTTCCAGTTATTAATCGTGTTAATGGCTAGGATCAGATCCACCAGTTCGGATTCACTGAAATGTTCACGGACCTTATCGTACAACGCAAGGGGTACACCGTGTTCCGAGATTCGGGTCACCGCTTCAGCCAGCTCCAGCATAACACGTTCTTGATCCGTGAAGAAAGGCACTTCACGCCACACACTCAGCAATAAAATATGATCCGCATAATCTCCCAGTTTCATCAGATCTTTGGCATGCATATCGAGACAAAAAGCGCAGCCATTAATCTGGGACACGCGGATTTTTAACAACTCATACAATACTTTATTTTCAAATTGCCCAGAAATATATTGCTCCATTGCCATCATCGCTTTAAAAGCGCCTGGACTCGCTACTCTGTAATTCGTTCTTAAATTCATTTCTCATTCGCCTCCGTCATTTGGTTTACATACTGTAGACAAATGACGGCTGGGATCTGTGACATTCTTTGCGAAAATCTTTTTATGCCCACAAGAATGGTTGCTCAACTAACGGATATTCACACTAAGATTCTGATGGCAGGCAACCTCCATGGAGTCAATAATCAGTAATAGAAAAACATACTGAAAGGTTGTTCTCTTTTCTACAATTAACATCTAACGTAAGAAAAATCCGCGTTTTTCCGTATTCATGTACGGTTTTTGCTGTAGCGTTTGTGATTTTAACCAAAAGCAGGTTGGATATATTGATACTTTGACCAAAAGAGTAGTAACATACGGCTAATCAAGTTAACTTTTCTGACACTAAAAAACGAATCGTTTATCCATATCAGCAAGGAGTGTTTCCTATGATAACTTCCAACGCAAACCATACAATGACGTCCGAATTGCCTAGAGGCTGTACGTTCACCGCCGAAGACTGGCATGTATTATCCCAATATTGGTACCCGGTAGCCCAAGCAACCGAAGTAACAGACAAACCCTTGGCTGCTCAATTACTCGATGTGAAGCTGGTTCTCTACCGCAGTAATGATCAAGTTGTGGTAGCCAAGGATCTTTGTTTTCACCGTGGGGCTCCACTTAGCAAAGGCTGGGTAGAAAATGGCGAGATTGTCTGCCCTTATCACGGTTTCCGTTATAATTGTGAAGGAAAATGTACCGCCGTACCTGCGCATCCAAGCTCCAAGATCTCACCTAAGCTCAAACTTATCGTGTACCCGGCAGTCGAACGTTATGGCTTAATATGGACCACACTGGCAGGAACAGAAGAACAGATCCCCTCCTTCCCTGGATGGGATGATCCCGATTATATCAATATTTTGCCACCCAACTTTGACATTGCTGGTTCCTCTGGACGACAAATGGAGGGTTTCCTGGATGTATCCCATTTTGCCTATGTGCATACCGAAACGTTTGGTGACCGAAACAACACCGAAGTCCCCCAATACAAAGTGAAACGCGAAGGTAACGAGTTACTGGCCGAGTATTGGAGTACGGTGAGTAACTATGGCAAAGGGCAAGATCTTGTTGCACCTGAAGGTTTCCAATGGCTGCGGGAGTTTCGAGTGTTCCCACCTTTTGCGGCTTCTCTTACGGTACATTTCCCAGGAGAAGACAAGCTGAATATTCTGAATTGTGCTTCGCCGATCTCTGCACGTTATACACGTTTATTCTGTCCAATCACACGCAACTTTGACAAAGACGCTCCGATTGAAGACACAATCAAGTTCAACTTGCAGGTATTTGAAGAAGACCGCGAGATGGTCGAGTCACAGAAACCGGAGGATCTGCCCCTAGATCTGCATGCCGAGGCCCATATTCCCGCAGACCGTACTTCGATTGCTTATCGTCAATTATTAACGGAGCTTGGCTTGGGACGAAATTACACATCGTAAATTAAATCATATATAAGTTCAACTAATGAATATATTTACACTGGCACTCCGATGGCAGAATAACTCTACGATCGCTGTTATCCCCAGATTTTTTTATTCCATTTTTTCATAGGGAAAATCCGGGGATAGCGTATGCTTTCGATGTAGCTTTCTTTTAGAAAGCTTTTAGGCGAACGCTCCGCTTCTTCAAGTTATTTCTGCCCTCTCCGCTATCGTGTAAATGTTTAGTTGAACTTATGTAGGTGTTCTTCAATCTCAGGCAAGCTATCGATGATGGATGTCGCGCCTAAAAAGTCTTGAAGTACTATCCTGCGGTCTCTGGGGAATGGGTTGAAAATTTTCTTAGGAACTCAGGACATCTTATTTGGCCTCTAGGTCCTCAGTTAAAATTGTAAGGAACCTCAGACTCGTTATTTCCCAAAATCCCCCGATAAAAACACTTCATACGGCTGTTTATTCTGATATAACGTGTCTCAGATTCTTTAGATTTCTCGGCACGCTTCAAATCCTTGATTAAGACGCCTACGATTCGTTAGCACTCCATGCTCTAGACATGTTCAGGTATGCATCGGCTTTCAGCAGGTTTGAAGACACCTTTAATCAACAAAAGAAGCGTTCCTTTGCGGACGCTTCTTTTGTTATACCTAATTTAACTGAAATACTTATGTGTATTAGATAAACCTCGCCTCATGACCGTCATCTGTCCTCTTGATTATTCGTATTCATAGGAAGCTCTCTATAATACGGACAGCCCGGCTCATGAATAATACGTGGATCAACCCAAGTGCCCCAGTACGGAAGTCGGTTCACGTAAGGTTGCATGTTTGGTTGGTTGTTTGGCTGTGTATTGGGCTGCATGTTTGGTTGTACATTGGGTTGTGTGTTTGGTTGCATGTTTGGCTGTACATTGGGTTGTACATTAGGCATTACGTAAGGCTGATGATTCACATTTGGAGCACTGTTAGAGGCAGGAGCAATTGAAGGCTGGCAATCTGCAGGCGGGCCAATAATCACTGTTTTTTGAATGGGAGCAAGTGCTTCTTGAACTTTTTTCTCATCCAGACAGTACGTATAAGCCAAAAGTTTTGCAGGTGTAAGACGTAAGGTGTCTGAGCCAAATATCGCTTCAGGAACCGGTGCATCAAAGATTGCGAGTAAGTGCGTGTGATCTGCAGTGGCCACTTCATAGTGCCACCAGCCTTGAGGAACGTTAGCCACCTGCCCCGGAGTAATCGGGAAATGAAGAAGCTCGTTGGTAAATGGATTAATGAGGGAAACAACTGCCGCACCGCTGATGCAGTATACCAACTCCGTTGCATTCTGATGCGTATGTGGTTCAACCACATTGCCCGTGTTGAGGAAAATATCCAGTAAAGAAACATTGCCCAGTGTGTTTAACTGCTTGATGGAAAGAGCGTTAATATAGTTGTTCTCATCCTTCTTGAATAACGGGTTATTGCTCAAATCGTAAGTAAATTCGGTGGTTGGTAAAGTGTAATCCATGTATGAGGTTGCCAAAATAAAACGCCTGCCCTTCGCTCTCGGTTTAGGTCATAACCTATATGCCAGCTTATGCCCAGCGCCCAGATACGTGAGCCCATTTCCGCCAAGTTTTCATCGCATAACAAATATCCCTGACTCGGACATCCCGAGCAGGGCTCTATTTGTTACATGTTCTTTTTCATTTCCCAGACTTCTTCCCAATGGGTTCCAAATGGAATATTCATTAAGTCTACATACTCCAGCCAGTGCATTCTTGTGACAACATCCGGAGTTCCCTCAATTAGTGCATTCGTCACCAGTAAAGCACGCAAATTCTTCAGTCTTTCCAACTCGGGAGGAAGTTCACGTATCCCGGAATATACTATCTCCAGATACTTCAGCTCACTTAATTCACCAATCTCAGGCGGAATACAATTTAATCCCAACTCAGTTTGTGGTTTGGGCCTCCAACCAGGTGCAGATTCAAAAGGGCTGCCACAATAAATTCTTAATTCTTGAAGTTGCTTCAATTTCCCGATTTCTGCCGGAATACACTCCAGATCCAGCGTTGTAATGACCAATCTTTCCAATGAAGTAAGTTCAAACAGACTTGCAGGGAGTGAGTACAGATTCTGCTCAAAAATCGTCAACTCCTTCAAGTGCTTCAACTCCCGAATTCGTTCGGGAAGCTCACTTAAACCATGTAAGCTGATATCCAGCTTATCGGTCTGATGCCTGATCGCATCGTCCAGAAGATGATCAATTTCCTTATGACGGTCCAATTCAAAGAACAACCCTGGAATCCGCTCCATAAGTTCACTCGCTTCTTTGTATGTAATCCTCATGCCATACATATGCTCATGGGCAACCGAGAAAAAATAATCATTTCCGTCTTCTGTCATAAAGCAAAGATCGTCCGGCAATGACGGGTAACACCAATCATGAAAACGATTGGCTTCTTCTTTGAGCACTTGACCCGATTCCGGCGTACAGCGATATGTATAATAGGTGCCTTCGGAATAATAGGCTCCGCTTTTCAGCATCATCTCTTCCATCGTAGCACGTTCCACAAGATAGGGCTGCAATCTCTCTAACACACGAACTACTTCCGGTATCTCATTCTCTTCGTACCTTTGTCTGTCTACAAGCATAAAACGATCTGCCTTCTCGATCAATTCGTCAATCAACAGTTCATAGGCCGTTCCTCTTGGATCAGTGTGAAAAGCTACGGCTACCATATGTTCCCCCTCATTACTCTATAATTCATTAATCTTCAATCTGCTGTATCATCTGAAACCACTGTGGCATAGGCTGATATCATCAATCCAGTCATTGGAGGCTTATTACATGGCATACGGCCCTGGTTCAGTTTCATCCCCGCAATCTGCGGGTTATCCTTACCCTTATTATCCGTCACCCCCACCGTATCCTTACCCTTATCCCTATCCCTATCCATACCCGCCCATCGTTCCTGTTCCACTATATCCGATCGGTGGTCCTTGGTGGCATGGTGGATATTCCGGCGGTGGTTACCCCGGTGGACACCCTGGTCATTTCCCAGGAGGTGGCTATCCAGGCGGACCTCATGGAGGCGGGCCGGGTGGTCCAGGTGGACACGGAGGACCTCCAGGCGGAGGATTTCACGGACATCGTTTCTTCCAGTGGTAATCATTAGACTCATTCAAAGTACTTGTTCAGATAAAGGAGCTGCTTCGGCAGCTTCTTTATTATTGAAGGAATTGTCTAATCGTGCAGGATTTTAATAAGTGATCTCATCCATCATCTTCAGATTACGGTTCGACATGCTGAGGAGATCCGTGAAGGTAGGTGTAAGGTAATAAACAAAGTCCGGATCGTGCACGTACATAATAATCTGCCCATACGTGCCTTCCGCCGTTGGATCAAAATCGAGCATCAGATACAGCGAACCTCCCGCAATTGTTGCAAAAGGAATCCATGTTTTATGGAACAAATATGGTTTGATCTCCGGGTCCAGCTGGCTGATCTCTTCGGCAGAATAATACTCTTCAAGCTTCTCATCCACTTCACAGAAGTATTGTTTGGTCTGTCGAATCTCTTCCAATGACATCAGATAAAAGGGTGTACATCTGCCCGTCTCGGCATCACCCGAGTACAGCACATGTAACCCGTAGCCACTGCCGTCTTTCCTTTGGTAAAAGGAACGAAAATCGCCAGGCAGCCGGACGCCATACTCCTTTTCGAATAGATCCAGACTTTCCTCGGATGCACCTTCCCGATGTTGATATTCTTCAAACAATTGCCGAATCTCTTGATCCTGTATTCTCTCATCTAACAAGTGATTCAACTCGTCCATTAGCACGTTTAATGATACATTCGGCTCCAATCTCACCACACCTCCCCTAACTCAGTTCTTCTCTTCTTGTAGATATTGATGATATTCCCAAAACGCTTCTTCCTCTCCGCCGCCTTCAATTAGAATCATGACTGCGTAAGATAACAAATTAAGCCATTGTTCCATCAATGTTACCTGTTCGTCGGAAATGAGGTTGTTGCTGCGAAGCATGCCTTCGGGTTCAACGGCCCAAGCACGGGCCATATGAGTAATTCCCCATAGACATGCCATGACTTCCCGATCCAGTGAAGGCCGTGCAAGTTCGGACGCCAGAACACGCAGTATCTCCATCAACTCATGAAAATTCTCCTTAATCAAATGTCCACGGAAAGGCCGCAGACTGCCAATAAAACCGTTCTCCATCTTGGGATGACTCAGATCATCATAAGAAAAGGAGTGACATTTTAATAACGTTACAGCCTCTTCACG
The DNA here is from genome assembly GCF_056395745.1 of Paenibacillus sp. 10L310. Taxonomy (NCBI): domain Bacteria; kingdom Bacillati; phylum Bacillota; class Bacilli; order Caryophanales; family Paenibacillaceae; genus Paenibacillus; species Paenibacillus sp. 10L310. The sequence continues at coordinate 416,073 of NZ_JBFTKC010000003.1, forward strand.
TTCCATCCCTTCACCCCTAACTAGGTCAAAATGCTACCTCACCAGCGCAGAGGTTCTTCTCCACGCCACAACACATACCGCTCCAACTCACGAAGAGTGCCTGTACCGATCCCGTACTCGTCCATTTCTTTGGAACGAAGATCAAGCACATGCAGCATGCCACCATATGTACCAACTGCCAGCTTGGACTGCTCTGGTGATACAGCGAGAGAATAGATCGTACTACCTACAAAATGGCGCCATACTTCCTTTCCCTTGTTATTCACACAATACAGATAACCGTATGCATCTCCAAGCACCATACCCGCCTCTATTTCCACTGTTGCATACACACGTGCATTCTCATCCATCACTGGCCAATCTTCCTTTGTTTCGTTGCCTGCAATTGATTCCAACGGGACCTGTATGGTGACCCCGTTATAGAAATGACATGCGTTAAACCAGACGGTCTGGTTATCACTGGTGAATGCTGCATAATGAGGGTAGCTCGATTCCGGATAGAGAGAGTATGTCTTGTTCAGCTGGCGGTCCATCACCATATGATTGCTCCCTTGGCTGCCATAGGCAATCCATCGACCATCCCGAGATACCGCTGCATGCCCCATATCTATCTGTGTATCCTCTAGCTCATACTCTTCGATCTCTGCCAGATCGGGATGAAGCAAGGTCACCTGATCTTGCGTTACAAGATATATCCCGTATCTTGAGTGTATAAGTAGTGCTCTGCCTTCATCCATAGGTATAAGTCCTTCAAGTGTCCGTTCGGGATGCTCACAGTCCGCAAGTGATTCAATCCGAGGTAATGCCGACTGTATCCGGGCTTGAATATCTTCCCATCGATATGTCGCTATCTCCTGTCCTTCCAACTTGCGATCTGGCTGACGAATAATACGAATCCCATCCCGTCCTGCAAGCGCAAAGTCAAGTCCATCCGATGAACAACCTGCAAAAGTATATGGAGTGATCAACTGCCATCCGTGCTGATCCATCGTATATATCTGACTATTCTCCGTGAAAATCCCCGTATTACATACAATCGTTTCCTCGTTCAGATAACCTACAACTTTGACCGCTTGCATGGAAGCCTGAAACGCCTCGTTCAATGGCCACGTCGCTGCGGGTAGCTCATGTCGAAGCACCTCCACATCACCATGGAGATTGGCCTGTCTCACCATATGGAATACTTCAGTACTCATTCCGCTTCTGGAGTCTACCTCCAACTCGGATTCATCCGGTTGCTCTCCCCGCATACTTCTCCGGACAAATGCATTGACATCCCTTGCATAACGCTTGCCTTCATTGCACCATTGTTCCGCAATGTCTTCCTTTAACCAACTCATAGGTGTCCCTCCACTCTGCCCCTATTCATATGCCGTACAATGATGTGCTTGCAAAAACAAACTGATTTCGTTATCCGTCGCCTCCTCCGCACCATTCTTTTCTTCATAGAACAGGGCAACTTCTCTCCCAGCAGCATAGTTAAATCGTAAATATCCTCCCATCGACACCATGAACATCTTGCACATGTACTCATTCTCCAACACAGCGTCCCACTTAAATTCTGTTTTGCATGTATCGGCGAGTTCCTTCATGGAACTTCCCTGTTCCGTGCCTGAAAAATGGTAAAATGTATGTTTCCGCAGCTCATTCCACGGCTCAAAGTAAAGTGGCGTTATTGGTTTATCCTGATGGTAATACCCACAATAGATCCGGTCCAGCGTTTCGCCAAATTCAGTCTCCGAGCATGTCCATAAGGTGATATTTTCATCATGACGCGGTAGCCACAACAGCCCCTCAACTTCCGGATGAACAGCAAGGAAATCTCCATCTACAGAACTGCCGATGGAGATGCACTGCTCAAGTTGATGCTGACTTATAGGCGAATCATCCGTATGTATCCAAAAATCATATTCAACAAAAGGCTTCAACACTTCTGGGTCCGGTCTCTGCACATTCATCCACCCCGTATATGTACCTTCCCCGTAGTGCTCAATCCAGGTGCGGTATGATAAAGGTAGCGAGATGCCGTGCTGTTGTTCAAAGTGATCCAGTTCCTCTGTTGGAACCGGCTTAAGTACACGGGATACAATATACATTTGTCGACATCTCCCATCTCAGTTTGGTTCATTCGTTTTCAGGATCTAAGCCAGTTCTTCCTGTACAATTTCAGTCCATACTCCTTTACGATTCAGAATGCGAACGGCAAAGGCATCATATCCATCACGCTTGACCTGATCAAAATGCATGCGCTCTCCCGTAATCAGTTCATATGCACCATTTTCATCTACATCTTCGCCAAACTCTTCATCCCAAGGCACATTGTAGTAAGCCGTCAACTCTACTTCAAATATGTCCTCACCTTCAACATCCAGGTAAGGACGAAGGGGTCTGTCATGTAGTGCGTCTTCCGAATAGGTCTCACATAACATAGCATCATAGCCGTGCTTGGCGGTATCAATGAGCAGATAGCGCTCACCCGTGACCGTATGCTCCGCATATACAAGAAGAGGTGTCGAATCATGCCAGGTAATCAGATCATCTTCAGTCAAGTCACCATAATAAAAAATATGGAATTTATCATGACCATCACTCATTTGAAGTTTGCCTTTCCACTCCACTTCATCGGACTTTATGTTCTCTTCCTTCCTAATTAATCCTTCCAGATAAGCAGGTCCCTGTTGTACACCATACTCATTCATCATCTCGCCTCCGATTTGTTCATTCGAATGGTAACCACTTTGTGTTCCTCATCCACCGTCAGTTTCACATCGATGTTCAGCTTGTCACGGAATAACGCCGTAATATTGATATACGGATCGCGGGCAGCTTCGCTACTACCGCCACTATTACGGCTCATTCCCTGATGAATGATGGATTCTACCAGCTGTTTATCTCCCTTGCCGGTGTTATTGTAGATGTAGATCACCTGCCCATCCTGATCATACAGATTCAAAACCGTTGTGAAATCATTGGCGTTCTCATACTGTCTCTCGGTCTGTACATAGTTGTGATCTGTACGTTGATAGTTTACAGTACCAGCCAGATACGGATTGTCCCCGCCTGGCTTCACATCATACTCCTTATAAGCCAGATTAAACAGGTATTGGATATGATTCATATCAATCCGGTAATAAAACTGACGGTTATCTTCCTCTTTGTCCATCGCTGCAAAACTGTTAATCAGCGGCCAAGCCCCATAGGACTTCCCATTAACATCAACGGCCAGAGCATAGTCAGATAATACTGTCTCTTTTTGAAATACACCAAATGTCTGTAAAATAAAATAAGCCGGAATCATCAACATACCCAGAATGACTGCAAAAATAGTAAGTTTAACTCGTAGTTTCATGTCTTCTCTCCTTGCGGCTTTAACTCTTCAATTTCAGTCTCATCCAGTCTTGTGCTGAAGCTTCGACAGTGTACGAACAACCACATCCCTGTTCTTCGCATCCTTGATATATGCCGGAATACTATGTGAAGCCGTTCGTATAGGCATATTTCCGTATTTTACACGCAGGTCTGCGGAGACATAAGCGATGAGATAATTCAGATGCTCCCGATTCACAGCCCATATTATTTTTCCTCTGAAATTATCCAGGAAGTATAATTCCAGCCCGAATACAGGATCTTTCCCAGCACAAATCTCGGAAAAACACCTTTGGTATGTCGGCTTGGCGTGTAATTCAACCTGATTAACAGAACTACAATGCGGACATTCCACATGCGTCGATCGGTGAGACGTCTTCTTCTCGTCTGTGACTTCCACGTTAAACCAACGTTCACATACAGCACAATTCCCCTTGGCTTTATATTGATATACTGGTTCTTCAAAAGCTTGAGCGTAACATTCGTAACACTTCCATCCGAGTTGACCATTCCGTTGATCAATCGAAGCGTGCCCACCGCATTTGGGACATTTCACATCAATCCGCTCTCCCCGTCGAAGAACCGAATAGAAACTATACTTATACGCACCTTCATCTTCGAAACGTTTCATCCTGTATCCACCTTTCTTCTGAAACTACGACATACACAGCGTCAAAATACTCAACATTTACCAATCCATCTCTCTAAAATTATATGAAACTCCGTTGCTCAGCACAACAATTGAAGACAGATTGTTGGAAATGCCTCTATTACGACATACCCAAGTGTGTGCCTCATCACACCCGTCTCCACCTCAATAACGTAATCTATAACTAAATAACTACTGAAATGAAAGAAAACCCGCTTTTTATATTGTGAAAAACATCACTTGAGTAAAGGTTGTGCAACTATGTTCTCCTTACTGAATGTATATAAATGGTCACTCGTATTCGCTATATTCACAGCAACTCTCTCTCACTGTAGTTCAACCGATACAGTTAAACCTGTTCACCACGATGAAGTCTCCTCCTCCTCCTCTGCGATCAGTCAACCCCCGGTGGACCCGATCATTCGCAGAGAAGGTACTACGGTATATATTGAAATGACGGCCCAGGTTACAGATGTCGAAATCTCCAAAGGAGTGATATACAACGCTTGGACATTTAATGGTACCGTCCCCGGACCCGTCCTACGAGTGACAGAGGGAGATACCTTGGTGTTCACGTTGAAAAATAAAGATTCCAGCCTTCCTCACTCCATGGATTTTCACGCTGTACATGCTGCTCCCAGCAGCAAATTTATTGATGTGATGCCAGGCGAGGAAGGCACGTTCACTTATCCCACCTCCTCACCCGGTGTATTCATGTATCACTGTGGAACCAAACCGGTCCTTGCCCATATCGCCAACGGGATGTACGGCATGATTATTGTGGAACCCAAAGCAGGATACCCTTCCGATCACTTGGTTGATCGTGAGTATACCCTTGTCCAGAGTGAATGGTATAAAGAGCATGATTATGAAGCTTTTTTGAACGGGGAACCGGATTATGTCGTATTTAACGGCAATGATTATGGATTAATAAAACATCCCCTGTTAGCCAAAGTAGGAGATACGGTGCGAATCTATGTCAGTAATGCCGGACCCAATGAAGTCTCATCCTTCCACGTTGTGGGTACCATTATGGACCGTGTGTATACGGATGGAAATCCACGCAACATCCAGTATGGAATACAGACGGTTATGCTTCCCGCAAGTGGTGGAGCTGTCGTAGAGTTCACCGTGACCGAAGAAGGCGATTATGCGATTGTAACCCATCAGTTCAACCATGTAGCCAAAGGCGCTGCCGCTGTTTTGCGTGTGACCAAGGATGGTGCTGATCATGGTGGACCCGCGATGTCTCACTGAGACATGACAATAGATAATGGCTATACCTATCCTGAACCATTCGAGGTGATTAAACGATGATCTGTACACACGAAGCGAAGGATGCCTGTTTCTCCAAAGTATCTCTGTTCCAGCATCTTGATCCATCCGAAGCTGCCTTGTTGATCTCCCTTCTGCATACCCGCAAATATAACAAAAGCGAAGTTGTCGTCCAGGAGGGAGAACGCTCAGATACGCTTTATGTGGTTCATCAGGGATGTGTGAAGTTATCCAAATACAATGAAAATGGCAAGGAACATATTATTCGGTTTCTGTTTCCCGGTGATTTCTTCGGACAAGATTCCCTGTTACACCAAAAACCACATGTCGCGAACGCCGAAGTTCTGGAGCCTTCGGCCATCTGCTCTATCAGCAAGCATGACTTTGACCAATTACTTGAACATGATCCAAAGCTTGCTTATCATTTCCTGCTTGCCATTACCAAGCTGCTCCGTGAAACAGATGAATGGAACAGCTCGCTAAGTGCGATGACAACGGAACAGAAGATTGCCAAGTTGCTTTTGTATTTCCATACCCGAAATCATGCAAAACATGAGATCCGCTTGCCTGTTTTCAAAAAAGATATGGCTCTGTTACTCGGGATCACACCCGAAACACTTAGTCGTAAACTTGCCATGATGCAAACTCAGGGACTGCTTCAGGTTACAGGAAACTGCATCCTTATTCTGCAATTGGAGCAGCTTAGGGAAATGGTTCCGTTCTGAACTAAATATTATTTACACTAATACTACGATGACAGTATAACCTTCCCATCGCTGCTAACGTGTGAATGATTAGTTCAACTCATATAGCTTTGGGACAAGTATTATATTTCACATTGGATGTGAGTATCGTCACAGTGCAGCCTAGCGTTACAGTATACAGTTAAGAAAAGATCTTCAGGAGGTTTATGCGATGAATACGGTTGTTAAATTGGACAAACAGATCATTATGCACAAAATGCAGGAGCTCTGTTCACTGCTGCTACAGGATGAAGGCTACAAAGAGATGCGGGACATGATTGATCAGTTTGCTGCAGATGAGCAAGCTACGACTCAGTATGAGAAATTTATGGAGAAACATCAGGCACTGGAGGAGAAAGAACGGCAAAATATCGAATTGCTTGCATCTGAAATCCAGGTGTATGAAGAGGAAGAACGCGCACTCTATGATCATCGCCTCATTCGTCGGTTTATCTATGCTCAACGGGAGTTCAGTCAGCTACATCAGCAGATCAGTCACTTTTTCACGAAATCGGTGGAGTTGAACCGCCTGCCCGAATCCAATGAACTAGGTAAGGAAGCTTGCGGATGCGGAGGCAGCTGTTCCAGCAACCATTAATATCTTCCTTTTGGTTAAATAATCAAAAAGAGTATCCGATCAGAAATCACGCTGTTCGGATACTCTTTTTATATAAATTCAACTAATATTTACACAAAAACGGAGAAGACAAAATAAGCTGAAGAAGCGAAGTGTGCACCTTAAAGCTTTGCTGCATCGGAAGCTTATTCTTTTATCTACAGATCCAGCAACAGCGATGCGAGCAATCCCATGGATGCAATCAAACCCACAATTGGCCCACCCTCTTCAAAGGCTTCCGGCATCATCGTCGAGCAGATCATGGCAATGATTCCACCACCTGCAAATGCACCAATTGCTGCACTCATCTCCTCAGGTAGCTGCTCGAGAAACAGATACCCACCCAGAGCTGCAAGCGCGGAGATCAATAGTACACTCAGCCACATTAATATGATTTTGCCACGACTGTACTTGCCCTGTAGTCCAACCGTACTGGACAGACCTTCAGGAATGTTGCTGACAAAGATCGATACCACCAGCACCACACTGACACCGTTGCCAGCCAGTAAGCTGGCTCCAAGCATGATGGATTCCGGGATAGCGTCCATTACCGTGCCTGCAAAGATACCCAGGCCGCTTTGGTTCGAGTCTCCCGACTTTGCCGAGCGTTTACGCCCTGCCCCTCCCTTTGCAGAAACGAGCAAGTCAAAAAGCGTATATACGACAGCACCCGCCGTAAATCCAATGGCTGTAGGGATAATACCTCCATCATTCAGCGCATCTCCGAGTAGTTCAAAGGTAGCTGCCCCGATTAATGTACCTGTCCCAAAAGCCATAATCCAGCCAATGACTCGTTTGGGAATCTTCAGAAACAATGCTGCGAGTGCGCCTATGACAACCGCTGAGGCAGAGATGCCGCCCCACATGAATGCAGTCCACATCTGGGCCGACCCCTCTCAAGTTCAATTATGTTCTATCATTCCATTAACCTTGGCAGAGCAATCAAAAACAATCCTGTGACGTTGTGATCTATATCACCTGTTGTGTTCAAAAATCACGCTATGATGAAATGATGCGGATTACAACAGAATAGACCAGAGCAGGAACTGCACGGCTCCAATAATTTCGATCATACCAACCTTCATAGGGCGCAGTGTTCTGCCTGCATATATGAAGGTGCGTACGGCGGAATAGACATATGCCAAAGACATCCAAGGATATCCGATCACGATCGGTATGAGAATTAGAAGGATATGTACTAGTCGAGTTAGCATCAGCCAACTCTTATTCGTTCGCTCTCGAAAGACCGATTTCACAAAGAACGTACTTCCTGTAAAATGTAAGAAAGAAAACAAAACTACGATTGCCATTCTAAAGTCCCAGTGCCCGCTTCCAATGAGATAAGCAGCTGCTCCCCCTAGAGAGAACATCAGCATGGCACACAGATCATTGGTAAGCGAGCGTTCTGCTTTGTGTATTACTTGCCAGATGTTTACGAGCAACAATCCGCCCAGAACCGGGCCAAAGAATAGTAGTGAGGTCTGACCCAGAACAGGTGGGATTAGACAGATTAGCGCCACTGTACCGTAGATTGCAGACCACTTGTATAAGCGATGTCGATTGGCATTTCTTTTCAAAGACTGCAGTAACGGATACGCGGTTAGATATAGTCCAAGCCAGGCTACAAATAAGGGCACATGCAGCCACTGCGGCCCACTTGCAATCATACCTACCAGAAAAGGTACACTAACCATGGCCCAGCCGCCATGTTCATGAGGGATAACGATTGAATGCGTATTGGTTTTCACTTCACAGTTAACCTCCTAGGATTGAATGATGTCGAAGTTCAGAAATATGAACACAGAGAGGAAAGATTCTCATGAGCAGGGTAAACAAAGATTCAGCAGCGGAGTTTCTACAACAGTTCCCCATCTTCCAGGACCTTAGCCCCGAAGAATTGAAGCAGGTCGAAGATATCGCCATTTCCAGAAGTATTCACAAGAAAACGGTCATTTTTAGCGAAGGTAGCGAAAAAGAAGCTGTTTTTTTCATTCGTACCGGAATTGTAAAAGCTTATAAAACGGATGAGAATGGACATGAACAGATTGTCTCTTTCCTCAAAACAGGAGATATGTTCCCACACACCGGCTTTTTTAACGCGCACCCCTACCCGGCTACCGCTGAAGCGATTACGCCTACCGAACTACTGGCCATACCTGTCAGATTGTTCGAACGATTAATGCTGAGTACCCCATCGATTGCAATCAAAATTATGCGCGTACTCGGAGACAAAATACGTGAACTACAGGACAAATTGCAGGTGCTCTCTGGTCAGGATGTACGCAACCGTGTGCTCTCCTTCCTTCTCATGCTCGCAGAGCAGCACGGGCAGACACATGGCGAACAAATTATCATCAACCTGCCCATGACACACCAGGAGTTTGCCAATTCCATCGGAACTACAAGGGAAACAGCGAATCGGCTTCTGAACCAGCTTACAAAAGAGCATTTGCTCGAAGTGGATCGTAGCCGGATCATCATTCTTGATTTACAAGCATTGAAGCAACAAAGGGATGCGTGACCACTCAGCTCCACTGTGGTTTTCACCCACACCCCCTACACCAATCTATGTGTGCAAAAAGAGACCTTAACGCCTGCAATCGATGTTAAGGTCTCTTGCTGTATGCACAATTACCGATACATGTATCAGGCGATTGTGAGCTCTGGCCTGCCCATGTCACTGAACATGCCCGCATAATATTTAACTTCGCCAGCTTCATTACGGATCGCCGTTATACTCAGCCATTCCTGATAGATCTCTCCGTTTTTCTTCCGATTCCATATCTCGCCCTGCCAATATCCTTTTTCACGTAATTCCAACCATAATTGGTCATAGAATCGTTTATCTTGCTTGCCAGATTTCAGCAGACTTGGCCTCTGTCCAACCGCCTCTTCAGCGCTATAACCAGTGACCGCAGTGAAGGCCGGGTTCACGGAAGTAATGACACTATTCGTATCCGTGATCAGAATCGCTTCAATTGTATTCTCCAGAATGCTGGCAGATAACTGAAGCTTCTCTTGGTAGAACATCCAGATCACAAGTATCAGGCTGACCAGCGCGATCTGTGACAAAGCCATGAAACCAATGGCATAATGTCCCGTCATGCTGTACAACAAAGTCAACATCAACGGAGGGAAGAATCCGCCCAGACCACCCATAGCCGAGATCATCCCATTTGCCACACCTGGTTGTTTAACGAAATACATTGGCACTAATTTGAAAATAGTTCCGTTACCTGTCCCTGCGCATAAGGCCACAGTCAGGCATCCAATGGTGTAGATATAGAATGACGGCGCGAAAGATAATACAATCGCTGCAATCGTTAATCCGCCGAAGACAAACATTAATATTTTGAACGGATTAAATCGATCTCCAAGCCAGCCTCCAATAGGTCGCATGATGGTAGCAACGAGAATGAATCCCGCTGTACGAATACCTGCATCGACTTTGTCCATCTGGAAGTGACTGACTAAGAAATTTGGCAAATATACCGTAAATGCCACGAACGAACCAAATGTCAGAAAATAGAATAAACAGAGCAACCATAGTTTATTGTTGCGTGATATGGCCTTCAGTTGCTGCATAAGCGGAACATTAACACGAGTTTCCTTTTTGTCTCCCAAAGCAAAATTCAGCGCTGCCATTCCTAGTAGCAGAATACTGTAGAGCAGAACCGTCGTAGACCACCCCATACGATCAGCAATCAGCGGGGCTCCGAATGCAGACAGTGCTGTCCCCAGGTTACCAATTCCGTAGATCCCGTTAACAAACCCATGTCGCTCTTTCGGATAATATTTGGGCAGTGAAGTTACACCGACGGAGAAGACAGCTCCCCCAATACCGAGGAACAGTCCACCTATCACCAGATCACTGAACGATGTCGCACGGCTAATCCACCATACAGGAGCCAGCAACAGGACAAAGCTAATCATAAAAATATTACGTGCTCCATATCGATTCGTCCAATAACCAATCGGAATACGGGCAATCGATCCGATCAATACAGGAATCGCTGTTGCCCATGCAAGCTGGGAAGATGTAAGCGCAATATCCTCTTTAATAAATGGCATCAGAGATGACAGGATAACCCATACCATGAAACCAAGAACCAGACTTGCGGTTTGCAAGGGCAGTTGAACCTTTCCTTTATGTTGCATTTACATCGCCCTTTCCTTTTTTTGTTCCTGATTCGGATACACAGCTCCATCTCTCCTGCGATATAACACATAACTGCGTTTCAGATAACCCAGTGGCATACTTAGCATGTGAACCAGACGAGTAAATGGAAACACGCAGTACAGTACAAAAGTGAGCAGAATGTGTACTTTGAAGTTCAGAGGTACCGTCTGCATCAGAACCGGATCAGGCTGGAATACGATCAGACCGCGCAACCATGGATTAATCGTTGTTCGATAGTCGAAACCTGTGTGATTCACCGCATTGGCCGAGGTCGCCAGTATTCCGGTGACAATGACAATGATCAACATGACAAGGGCCAGCCAATCCCCGATGCTGCTCGTCGCCCGGACCCGGCGAGCAACATAACGGCGAACCAGCAGAATGACTGCACCTGCAAATGCAATGATCCCCGCAGGCAGTCCTCCTGCGATAGCCATCAAGTGATATCCTTCATCACTCAGTCCGATCCAGCGATAGAACTCCACCGGAACAAGTAAACCGGCAATATGTCCACAGATTACGGCGAATATTCCGATATGAAAGAGTAAACTTCCCCATTTTAGCATTCGTTTCTCCAGCATCTCACTCGACTTGGACGTCCAACTGAAGGGATTCGTCACATATCTCCAGATCGTTGCCGTAATACAGAAAACAATGACCATATAGGGAAGAGCGCCCCATAACAAAAGTTCCAGTGTACTCACCGATTCCCCCTCCTCATCTGAGCCGCAATCTGCATGAGATCTTCAGGTTGTTGGTTAGCTGCTTCTTCCTGTTTGGGTACATCAGGAGCTGGGGGCTCAGGAATGACCTGTAACATCAGACTGAGCAATGGTCCATATGGGCTGTTCTGTCCCGTAATGCTTTCGGTCATCGTGACCAGAGCCTTATGGCAGCTGGAGAGCACACCCAAGGCATCTTCCTCGGGCGCCTCAGCTACAAATTCAAGCACCATAGGCAGATAATCCGGCAACTCACTCACTTCCATATAAAATCCCGCAGCTTCATATCTGCGTTTCAATTCAATCAGAGCCGGGCCCCGATCCCGTTCATCTCCATGAAGAGCATACGTGAGATAGAGGTTACACTTTTTATCAAAATCGAATGTTCGAACATACGAATCCTGCCACTCAATCGAGTTTACTGCCTGTGCTTTATCTACAAATGTCAGCAAGATCTGGTTCACCGTCTCATCGGAAATGGACTGTATAGCTTCCTTCAATCCCTGCAACCCTTCTCTCCACGCTGTATCGGGATATTGCAACAGATAGGAGATCAGTTTACAGACCATTCTTCTCGTATTCGTATCGTAAACCAGAGCCTGACCTGTTCCTTCATTGGGTTCGATCGTCATCGTTGTCGTTGTCTCCTCTCCCATCAGAATACTCCGCAAGAACCTGGACCCCCTGCAAAATCAAGTCCGCAGCTGCCCTGTTCGCTGAAGAGATCTTCCACTTCCTCACGGTGAGCTGGCGGGATGACAAAACGGTCATTGTATTTCGCAATCGCGAGCAGTCGGTACATGTCCTCCACTTCCTGAGCATCCATGCCTACTCTTTCCAGTAATTCCGATTCACTGGTCTTGCCCGTCTGCTGGTTACGCATGTGAATGCGCATAACTGCCATTTTCCGCAGTACTTCACGGATTTGATCTGTATCTCCTGCCGTAAGCAGATTGGCCAGATATTCCACGGGAATACGCATGTTATCAATCGCCGGGAAAATATCATTGGCCTCCAGCGAACTTCCCTGTCCCTCTACCCGATTGGTTATCGGGCTAAGCGGTGGAATATACCATACCATTGGCATGGTGCGGTATTCTGGGTGAAGCGGGAGCGCAATTTTCCAGTCGATAACCATTTTATAAATAGGGGACTGCTGCGCTGCAATAATCCAATCCTCTGGAATTCCGGCCTCGCGCGCTTCGCGAATCACCTCAGGGTCATTCGGATCAAGGAAAATATCCATCTGGGATTCATAGAGATCCTGATCATTTTCAACGGAAGCAGCGGCTTCAACACGGTCTGCATCATACAGCATCAGGCCGATATAACGGATACGTCCCACACAGGTTTCGGCACAGATCGTTGGCAGGCCCGCTTCAATCCGCGGGAAACAAAGGGTACATTTCTCGGCTTTGTTCGTCTGCCAGTTGAAATAGACCTTTTTGTATGGGCAGCTCGATACACAGAATCTCCATGCGCGGCAGGCATTTTGGTCAACCAGTACAATTCCGTCTTCTTCCCGTTTGTACATCGCTCCGGAAGGGCAAGAGGACACACAGGCCGGATTAAGGCAGTGTTCACAGATTCGTGGCAGGTACATCATAAATACCTGTTCAAAATCCATTTTGATCGAGTCCTCGACACCCTTCATATTGGGATCTTCCATCCCGGTTACATGGGCACCTGCCAGATCATCTTCCCAGTTCGGCCCCCACTCCAGATTAATATATTCACCAGTGATCTGGGATTTTGGTCGTGCTACAGGCTGATGTTTTTTCTCCGGACTGTTCGTCAGTTTCTCATACTCGTATGTCCATGGCTCGTAATAATCGTCAATGGTAGGCTGATCCGGGTTATGGAAAATGTTAAGCAAGCGTCTTGCCCGTGTGCCGGACTTCAATTCCAGTTTGCCATTCTTCATCTCCCAGCCACCGCGATAACGCTCCTGGTCCTCCCATTGTTTTGGATAACCGACCCCTGGCTTGGTCTCCACATTGTTCCAGTACATATATTCTGCACCTGGACGATTAGTCCAGGTGTTTTTGCATGTTACACTACATGTATGGCACCCTATGCATTTGTCCAGATTCATGACCATACTGACTTGTGCTTTAATCTTCAAGCCAATCCACCTCCTGCAGTTTTCTTATGATGACATTGAGGTCACGCTGGTTGCCTGTCGGGCCATAGTAGTTGAAGCCATAACTTAACTGGGCATAACCACCGATCATATGCGTTGGCTTCACATGAATACGTGTCGGACTGTTATGTGTCCCCCCACGTGTCTGTGATATTTTGGTACCCGGAACGTTAATGTGACGGTCCTGGGCGTGATACATGAAAGCCATGCCGCGAGGAATACGGTGTGTTACTACGGCTCTGGCAACGACTACCCCGTTACGGTTGAAACATTCGATCCAGTCGTTGTCGACCAGTCCCGCTTCTTCTGCATCTTCGTAGTTCATCCAGATTGTCGGGCCACCTCGGAACAACGTCAGCATCGGCAACGCATCATAGTACATACTGTGGATTGACCACTTGTTATGCGGTGTCAGGTAATTTAGGACAATTTCTTTGCCACCTTCGATCGGACGTTTGCTGTTCGGATGGAACGGCGTATGCTTCAGCACAGGTTTAAATGTCGCTAATGTCTCTCCGAACTCACGGAGCATCGCATGATCAATATAGAACTGCTGTCTGCCGGTCAATGTACGCCATGGAATCAGGCGCTCCACATTGGTGGTGAATGGCGAATATCGGCGTCCGCCTTTTTCCGATCCGCTGAATGCAGGTGAAGTAATGACCGTTTTCGGTTTGGAAGTGATCTCGTCAAATGTAAAACATTCCTCAGATCGTTCCTCAGCCAAATCTTTCAGATGCAATGCCGTTTTCTGTTCAAGCGCTTCCCACGCACGTACAGCCATCTTGCCGTTCGTTGTACTGGACAAGGTCAGAATGGCCTCCGCAACATTGCGGTCGGTGCTCAGATCCGGACACCCTTGTCCAACGCCATCTTTACGATGCACGCCCAGAATACCCTTGAGTTTTTCATACTCTTCACTGGCAGACCAGGATATGCCTTTGGTACCGATTGGTTTATCCTTCACCACAGGTCCTAGACTGATCATTTTGTTATATACGGCAGCATAATCACGTTCCACGACCTGAATATGCGGCATCGTTTTCCCCGGGATCGCTTCACATTCTCCCGCGCTCCAGTCTTTGATCTCTCCGTACGGTTGAGCAAGCTCATCCGGTGAATCATGCAAGAGTGGTGTAGCGATGATCTCCTTCTGCGGCCCATCGAATTGCTGCGCAGCCATCTCGGAGAATACACGTGCGATTTCCTTGAAGGTATCCCAGTCAGAACGGGATTCCCACTGCGTGGCTACCGCCGGGTTGAATGGATGAACGAACGGATGCATATCCGTACTGCTCAGATCGCTTTTCTCATACCAGGTCGCTGCTGGCAGCACAATATCGGAATACATCGCTGTACCTGCCATACGGAAATCCATGTTGATCATCAGGTCAAGCTTGCCTTCCGGTGCTTCATCCACCCACTCCACATGCTCTGGGCGCAGTCCATGATCGTCATCGTTCAGCAATCCGTTCGTTGCACCGAGCAGATGTTTCAGGAAATACTCATGCCCTTTGCCAGAACTTGAGATCAGATTCGCTCTCCAGACAAATAGTACACGCGGGAAGTTCGCCGGATCATCCGGTTGCTCGATCGAGAACTTCAGATTTTTGTTCTGTAGCTCGGAAGCAACATAAGCGCCAATCTCTTCCTTCGTCGTTGCTCCGGCCTGTAGCGCATCCTGATGCAGATCAATCGAGTTACGATTGAATTGTGGATAGGATGGAAGCCAGCCCATACG
The DNA here is from genome assembly GCF_056395745.1 of Paenibacillus sp. 10L310. NCBI lineage: Bacteria > Bacillati > Bacillota > Bacilli > Caryophanales > Paenibacillaceae > Paenibacillus > Paenibacillus sp. 10L310. The sequence goes on from NZ_JBFTKC010000003.1 coordinate 431,508, forward strand.
CGCAGCCATCACATTATAATCAGCCACATGCTGGAACCGCGGTTCACCTTCAAGCGCCGAAGTCAACTCTCCCACTTGGGTCTCCTCGTATCTCCATTGATCTGTTGCAAAGTAGAAGAAGGATGTTCCGTTCTGCAGACGTGCAGGTCCGGTCCAGTCACGAGCAAAGGCAATCGTCTGCCATCCTTCAGCCGGACGCAATTTTTCTTGACCAACATAATGGGCCCAGCCTCCACCATTCACACCCTGACAACCTGTCATCAGAATTAAGTTAATAATGGCGCGATAGATAACGTCGGAGTTGTACCAGTGATTAATACCGGCTCCCATGATGATCATGGAACGACCTTTGGTATCGATCGCATTCTGTGCGAACTCACGTGCAATCTGTACGACAGTCTCTTGGTCCACACCAGTGATTTTCTCTTGCCACTCTGGAGTGAATGGTTTTACCTGTGGTGCATGCAAGATTTCATCTCCATGGTTAACACGTACACTCAACTGTTCCACACCATTGACTACTTCTGCTGAATCCGCAGAACGCGTCATTTCACGTTCAATTCCGTATTTGGCAAGCACCAGATCGTATACGGCTGTTACTGTAATCCACCTTTCTCCTAACCATATCTGACGTACAGGAATCTGCCGCTCCATGACATGTTTTCCCTCATCATCAAAGTACGGCAGTTGAATCGTTACAAGTTCATGATGGACGCCGAGCATGGATAGTCTTGGATCAATCGGCTCACCGTTCTCCACCTGTTCCATTTTGAGATTCCATGTGCCTTCTTCACCCCAACGGAAGCCCAAACTTCCTTTCGGCATCGCATAGGTTCCACTGTTTTCATCGTAAACGAGCGTTTTCCAAGCCATGTTATTACCTGTGATGCCCAGATCTTCCCCAACTAGAAATCTGCCTGCTGTGTGTACGCCGTCCTTTTCTTCCACAATCAGCAGATTTGGAAAGTCCGTATACTGTTTGGCATATTGCATGAAATAGTCCGTAGGTTTTTCAATATAAAACTCTTTTAGAATGACATGGCCCATAGCCATCGCCAAAGCGCCGTCCGTTCCTTGTTTTACCGACATCCACGTATCTGCGAATTTCACATACTCCGCATAATCCGGGCTGATCGACACCACTTTTGTTCCCCGATAACGTGCCTCAGCCAGGAAGTGGGCATCCGGTGTCCGCGTCATTGGCAGATTGGAGCCCCATACCAGAATGTATCCAGAATTGTACCAGTCGCTGCTCTCCGGCACATCCGTTTGATCGCCCCAGATCTGAGGTGAAGCCGGTGGGAGATCGGCATACCAGTCGTAAAAACTAAGCAATGGTGATCCCATCAGAGATAAGAAGCGTGATCCTGCTGCATAACTGACCATCGACATTGCAGGAATAGGAGAGAAACCAATAATCCGGTCTGGCCCGTATTCTTTGATCGTATGAATCAGCGAAGCGGCGATAATCTGTGTCACTTCACCCCATGACGCGCGAATTAATCCCCCTTTACCACGGACCGATTTGTATCTTTTCACTTTGGCCGGATCATCCGCAATGCTGGACCATGCTTGAACCGGGTCACCATGCGTCTGAAGCGCATCACGCCACATGTCCAGTAATGCACCACGTACGTAAGGATGTTTGACACGTAGCGGGCTGTACAGATACCATGAAAAACTCGCTCCGCGTGGACATCCACGGGGTTCAAATTCCGGCATATCCGGTCCGGTTGAAGGATAGTCGGTAGCCTGCGTTTCCCAAGTGACAATGCCGTCTTTCACATAGATCTGCCAGCTGCATGATCCTGTACAATTGACTCCGTGTGTGGAACGCACCACTTTGTCATGCTGCCAGCGGCGGCGGTAGACATCTTCCCAATCCCGGTTGACCGGGGACATTTCACTCCAGCCCTCCGCACTTTTTTCACGTTTGGCAAAATATTTGAGTTTGCCCATCCAGGGCATGCTTTTGTTACTCATTGTTGTCCTCCCACATATATGACCTGTTGACGCAAATTGAATCCTGAACTACTGTTGCTAACCTCCGATTTGCGACATATGTCGCAACGTTGGCTTGCCGTCGATCTGTTGCCCGTTTAAGTCTTTTAACATGTCATGTGTTTCGGGTTTGGCTCCGAGCGCCTTGTAAAATAAATCCTGCACCGCCTTGTCATCACCTACGAGTGGACGAACATTGAATTCATCCGACCAGTAGAGACAAGGTTTGATATTACCGTCTGCCGTCAGTCTCAGCCGATTGCAATTCCCGCAGAAATGGCTACTCACCGGGTGAATCAGACCAAAGGTTCCAGCAGCCCCCACTATGCGATAACTGTCCGCAGGTCCATTCCCGTATATCTCTCCACATCTTTCGTAATCCCATCGCGCTCCACATGTTTCCAGTACATGTTCGAGGGGCATATATCCTGATCTCCATCCTTCTCCACTTTCACCAATAGGCATGTACTCAATAAACCGAATATGAATTGGTTCATCCCGAGTCATCAGCAGAAAATCTTCCACCTCATCGTCGTTCACGCCTTTCATCAGCACCACGTTCAGCTTGATCGGATGAAATCCGGCCTTTTGGCTGGCCTTAATGCCTTCCAGCACACGTTGCACCTTGCCGCCTCGAGTAATGCTTGCAAATCGTTCTGGCTTCAAAGAATCCAGGCTTATGTTCACCCTAGTTAGTCCCGCAGCCTTCAGCATATCCGCATAAGCTGCCAAATAGATGCCATTGGTTGTCAATGCGATGTCCTCAATTCCCGGAATAGCGGATAACATCGCAATCAGTTGATCCAGCCCCTTACGAACAAGAGGCTCTCCTCCGGTCAAACGCAATTTCCGAATGCCCAGTGGAGCAAGCGCATTAACGATGGACGTGATTTCTTCATAGGACAGGATGCGTTCTGTCGGTTCAAACTGCATTCCTTCCTCCGGCATGCAATACACACAGCGGAGATTACAACGATCCGTAACCGAAATTCTCAAATAATCATGCACTCTTCCAAACGGGTCCATTAATTTTGATTCCATACACGTACCTCCCTTCTCTAGGGTGCTGTCTTAACATCGGCTGAAGGAGGGAACTTTCTTCCTCTCATCGCTTGTCATCTTGACGCTAAATATAAGGATGTCTCGCTCGGCGAACTGTGCAAAATATCACAAGAAGTGAAACATAGCGCACAGTTGCACATTTATATATGCTCTGTAATCCTTTACCAAACAGGATTCTGGTCTAAATAAGGCAAAATTATGGCAAAAGAAAAAGTGTGAGCAGGCTCACACAGCTCCCTCCTCACGTTTTCTATAATCAAATTGCAACACCACACTATCCCTATTTGGAGGAATGACACATGAACACATACGCAGCAACCATTAATGCCACGGAGTATCCACCGCATTTGAAACATAAAGTTATTTTCGAAACGTTTGATCAGTTGCAACCACAGGAATCCATGTTGCTTATTAACGATCACGATCCAAAGCCTCTTCGATTCCAGTTTCAATCCACACATCCCGATGGCTTCAACTGGGAGTATATTGAGCAGGGTCCTACAACCTTCCAAGTCAAAATCAGTAAATTATAGATTGGAGCTGAACGGCTATGGCGCACGTTGAAATCATTGACGATACTACACTTCGCATCACGCTGCGGCTGGAAGACGCCACAACCATGGTTCAATTGGCACAGCGTGAGCAAGCAGAATATGCGCAAGAGATTATCACCATTTACGAAAAAATGCCTGTGTTCGAATATACTCATTTCTGTTTTTACGCCTATGACAGTGCAAGACTTTTTGAGCGTTTGCTCGGCATGGACCCCAAAGCCTATCTGTCCTTCTCCCTCGATGCGCCGGAGTCATTCTTCTATGCGCTGTACGGTGGAATGGCCGCCCTGTATGAATCATCTCTGCAGTTGGTACAGCAGGCGGATGTAGCTAGTGCAGGATCGGATGTGAACACACATGTCTCCATCTGATGTCCATATTGTTGAATTGGATGTGCGTCTTCATCTGAGTAAAAAGTTGGAGCCGTTTCAACTGATCATGGACACGGTCAAAGGCCTTCAGCATGAAGATGTCTTTGTACTACATGCTCCATTCAAACCAACGCCCCTGCTCGGTATTCTCAAGATGAAAGGATACTCCAGCACATCGGAACGAAAAGGTTCAGATCACTGGGTTACCACGTTTGTGCACAAAAAAAATAAAACCGGTGCCAAAGCATTATCTGCAATGGTTTTATCTGGATTGGAAGTCGATTCTAAGCCCGGTTCAGACGAAGAATCCGCTTCATGCAAAGGACATCCGGAGGAGCAAGTTGTTACCATTGCAAACATTGAAACTCCACAGGCACCCAAAGTTATACTGGACAATCGCGGATTGGAACCTCCACAGCCCATGATGCGAACACTTGCCGCTCTGGAACGTTGCAAACCTGGGGAAGTCGTACTGATTCACAATGACCGTGTACCTGTATTCCTGATTGAAGAGTTGAACAATCTCGGTTGCACCTACACGGTTGAAGATCAAGCCGATGGTACGGCCAAAGTGAGAATTGAAAAAGGGTAAGGAGGCAAAGGCCATGTCCAGGTTGCCGTTTCTTTTTATCATCACGGGCATCTTTGGATTTGTAATGTATCACGCATTCTCCCTGCTCTCGCTGACAGGCTGGCTTGGTGATGAACTCAGAGGACCCGAAGGCTGGTTTCATGCCCATCTGTTTGTGCTCGGGTGGGCAACCATGCTGGCTATGGGTGCCGTTTATCAGTTGATACATGTTATTTTGCAATCCAATATCTACAGTCTGTTTCTTGGTTATTGTCATTATTTCTTGTTCAGTATCGGAATCGTAGGCATGTTATACGGCTTCATCCGTGCAGATGTCATCTGGATTGCAGGTTCTGCTACACTCGCTCTCTCTGGCATTCTGTTGTTCGGATGGAATATGGCCGTTACCCTCATCCGTGCCTCACAGTGGAATCCGGTAACGATCAGTGCAGCTTGTTCCTGTCTTTATCTGGTTCTAACCGGGCTTTCCGGTATGCTGATGGGTCTGAATTTTGCCTTTGGTGATTGGAATGGTCTGCATGAACGATTATTCGGTGCACATATCTGGATGGGAACACTTGGCTGGTTTGGCATGTTAATTACCGGCTTCAGTTACAAAATGCTTCCGATGTTCTACCTGTCCCACGATTATTCCATTCGACTGCAAAAAGTGGTCCTGGTTCTGTGGAATGCAGCTGTAGTTACAGGTGTTGTCGCATTTCTGACAGGTATCAAGGGAGGATTGCTCTGGCTTGCGCTCTTACTTCTAACCGCCGCCCTTCTCTTCTATGTGTATCACTTGGAGCAAATTCAGGAGAAACGGCACAAAAGTAACCCAGGTCCGGGCATTCGCTGGTCTGTCTATGTAAGCCGTGCGTTTGCTGTATATGCTGTTGCCCTACTGATCTATTCCTCGCAAGGGCCTGAACTGCTGCTCCATCCACGTGTTGTTCTGCTGTCTGGATGGCTATATCTCGGGGGTTGGGTGTCTCTCACCATACTTGGTTATGCCTCCAAAATCGTGCCTTTTCTATGGTGGACCCACAAATATGGCAAGCAGGCAGGCAGACCCGGAACACCGCTGATGGCAGGTATGCTGAGTGAACGGTATGTCAATTGGGGTATGCTCGCCATGGTCGTTGGAAGCCTTTTGCTTATCAGTGGAATTCTGATTAATCTGGCTGAGGTCATGATGGTTGGAGGGACGATACTGTCTCTTGTCTCCATCATTTATATAACAAATATTGCTTTGGTATTCAGACGTTAACATTAATAAGGTGGACTGGAGAGTGAACATGATGGAACAAACCACGCATTTGCTGGAATGTCTCAAGGAAGTATATGACCCTGAATTAGGTGTCAATATCGTTGACCTGGGTCTGGTGTATGAAGTAAGGGAAGAGCCTGAACGGGTACATGTACGGATGACGCTGACTACACCAGGTTGCCCGTTGCACGATACAATTGTCGGTGCGGTGAAATGGGTTTTGCAGGAAAATACAAATAAGACCGATATTGATGTTCAAGTCGTGTGGGAGCCACAATGGTCTCCACAGCTGATGTCAAATGAAGCCAAGGAAATGCTGGGATACTTCTAGGCAGAATGAACAGTGACCGGATGAATGAACAAATTGCTGCCGGAATACGAAAAAGCGTACTTAAATCTGATGTTCTCAGACCCAGGTATGCTTTTTGTTTTGCGATGGAAGCCATACTTGATTTACACCCCGGAGATTGCTAGAAGGACGAATGTTGGAGCAGCGTATTCTTGAAAAAAAATAAATAAGGAAACTCCAGAATAGAGTTCCCCTTATATTGGTACCGATCAGTGAATCATTCTATCGATTCCTTGATAGTAGATGTTAGATGTCCTTTGCATAGGATGCTGCTGGCACTTTGTTTAAAACCACGAACAAACGAACTTCCTGATCTCCTGTATTATGAAATGCGAACTCGACCTCACCGCCGCAATGGATCACATCCTCTTGTTTCACCACTTGTTCTTTTCCATCCAGAATAAGTGTACCTGTGCCTTCGACCACCAGCAAAATAACGTCTGTGCCCGGATGTTTATGAACGGGAAGTTGCTGACCTGGCAGAAAATGAAGGACAAAGGTCACTCCACCACCCTGTTGGAATAAAACTCGTTTCGTAAACCGGTCCTCACTAAATGTTTTAACTTCTTGCAATGACGTGATAGTCATCATAATCGTCCTCCTCGATAATGTAATCTGTGAATGCATTCATCTTATCGCAAGAAAGCCCGCATTTCCTTGATCTGAATCAAGAAATACGGGCAAATGAACAGATCATAGTCGGTCCCTTATGGTCGTTTGTTTATAAGATGGTTACACCATCATTTTGCGCAGAGAAGCGATATATCTCGAACGTATAATGATGAAATAAAACGTCTGTGCAAGTACAAAGGCACCAAATACAGTCAACACCGGCATCGTATAATTGGTAATACCGAATTCAGTCAGGAATGGCTTAACTACGACCAAAGTTTCAATGATAGCTACCCCGATCGGTAAAAAGAACAAAATGGCAATCTGAACGGTGGATGATCGTTTCATCTCCTGGAAACTGAGACCCATTTTCGAAAGAGAATGCACCATCTTTCCATCCGCTTCAAGATCGGTATGCAGTCTGAAATACAGAAAGCTTGCAGAAGAGATCGAGAAGATTAATCCGATAAATATGCCCAGAAAGGTAAAGAGTGCTGTACCCTGTCTGTATCTCTCAAAATCTCCATATCGAGTGGTCAGAAATCCGGAGTAATTCTCATCCGAAGCATTATCGCTTCGAATGGTATCTGCGGACGACAGTAGCTGATCGCTAACCATGGCTTCCGAGGAGTGCCGGTCAGGTACAGCATGACCCCATGCCGGAATCTGGTACAGAACTTTGCCTGATAACCTATTTGCATTGAACTGTTGTGTGATCTCTTCAAACTTCTCATCTGGGAGAACGACTACACCTGTAGAATAGATCAAGGTTGCGAAACGTGGCTCTACATCCGTAGCTGTAACTCTTGCTTGCAATGAGCCATCCTCCAGATTCAGAGTCAAGGTTTCTCCTTCCGCATAATTGCGAAACCTGTTTCGATCGATCTGATCCTGATCCTTCTCATTACGTGAATCTACGAACAATGCTGATGCTGAATCCAATTGGAACGTCTTTTTTCCTTGGATCGCATTGAATCGGTTGTAATGACTGAGCGGCATAACCGAGACAGCACTCTGATCCGCATCAGACCAGAAGTACTCCAGATACACTTGCTGATAACTCAAGCCTGCTGCTTCAAGTGTCGAATCAATATAGCTCATATCCATTTGATCCGAAGGAGTGTACACATTGTATTTGACTGGAAAATCGTTGTTTGTAAACTGCTCCCGGTTCTCTTGATCCAGTGACAAAATTACAACCGCACTCATTGAAGCAATCGCAATCACCACGGTCACCATAAAGAGCATGCGGGCATTATCCTTCATTTTATAGCTCATCTCTGAGATCCACAACAGACGTGTACCATGCCATACGGTTTTACGATTACGCTTCAATAAACGGATGATGAGCACGGAAAGTTGTGAATAGAAGAAATACGTCCCGGCTATCCCTGTTACTGCTGCAAGCATGATTGTTCCGCCATTTAACCCGTTGCGGAGTACCACAAAACCTACTGTAAGTAATGCAAAACCCAGAAGTGAGAAGAACCATGAAGCTTTGGGCTCTTTTTTAGGTTTGTTGGTTCCCGTTAGAAGTTCTAACGTCCGTTTGTTTCCTATAAAAATCAATGTGAAAAGTGAAATGCAGAAAAATAATAACAGAAAGGCCCCGATCGTAATCAGAATCGCTTTCACGGGAAAATAAAAAGGCAGATCATCCATCCCGATAAAACGAGTGGTTAACATCAGGAACAACTTGGACAACAACATACCTCCGCCGATACCGGCAATAATGGACAGGCAGCCGATCAACATGTTTTCCAAAATGACCAATCTCCGAATCTGTGCGGGTTCTGCACCAAGTATGGTCAGAATGCCAAACTCTTTATTCCGAGATTTGAGAAAAGCACTGATGGAATACATAACAAAGAAAAATGCAAACACATATACGATAATCGAAGCGATCTGCATCCCCGTAGCGGTTGTGTCACCCATTGGCAACTCTGTCACATATGGATGATAGATAAATACCGCATACGCGAAGAAAATCATGACCATAAACACACTGCTAAGAAAAAAAGCAATATACGCTCGCCCATTACGACGGATGTTATTAAACGCGAACTGAGGAAAGCTCATGTGAATTCCCTCCCCAGAAGGATAAAGTATCAATGATCCGCTGGAAAAACGTCTGTCGATTATCTCCGCGGTGTACCTCGGCTGCCAGCTTTCCGTCCTTGATGAACACGATACGGTTGCAATAACTTGCAGCAAGCGGGTCATGTGTAACCAACATAATGGTCGTTTTCTCCTGCTGGTTAATCTGTTCAAGTGACTCCATGACCGCTTGGGATGACGTAGAATCCAGGGCACCGGTGGGTTCATCCGCCAAAACAATCGAAGGCATATTGATCATGGATCTAGCAATGGCTGTTCGTTGTCGCTGTCCACCCGAAATTTCGTAGACTCGTTTATCCAGAATATGATCAATCCCGAGCTTCGCTGTAATGCGATGTAGTCTGCTCTCCATCTCCTTCAGTTTGACCTTGTCCAGTGTCAGTGGAAGTACAATATTCTCAGCAACCGTCAGCGTGTCCAACAGATTGAAATCCTGAAAGACAAATCCGAGTTCCCGACGCCGGAACATGGCAAGTTCTTTCTTTTTCATATCAAACGGGTTCATGCCATTAATCAGCACCTTGCCGGAGCTGGGTTCATCAATGGTGGAGACCATGTTTAACAATGTGGTTTTGCCACTGCCCGACGGGCCCATAATACCCACAAACTCACCTTGTTTGATTGTGAGATGAATATCACTAAGGGCTTGAGTCTGCACTTTGCCCTGATATACTTTGTTCAGTCCTGATACCTGTAACATTTCCATACGTAATTCCCTCCTGATCCATCATTCTTTATACGTTAATTCTATTCTTATCCTAACCGACCTCCCGTAACGGTGCTATCGAATTACCTTAAACTTCCCTTACAACGCGTTTAAGGTTCTGTTCCCCTGCCTTCTCTATGACACTTCTGTGCATTAAAAAAAGCACCTCGCCCATGGGCAAAGCGCTCTTTACTTCGGATATTTCGTATGAACCCAGCTGAATCTGACCAACGTTCCCTCATTTGGCTCAGAAAACAACTCGACACGGTTATCCAGGCGGGCACTGATCTCACGGACCAGATATAATCCCATTCCCGTAGATTCATGGTATTGTCTGCCCCGTTCGCCTGTAAAATAGGGATTAAACACGCGATGAATATCCTCAGACGAGATGCCGATTCCCTCATCCTGAATGTCCAGGATTGTACGCTCTTCCTGTTTATAGCCGATAATGATCACTTTTTTGCCTGATTTTCTATCGGAATAGTTCACGGCATTGGTCAAAATCTGGGTGAACATGAACCGCAGCCACTTGGAATCACTGTAGATCTGAAGGTCGCCCTCCATACGGATATCCGGCGTAATGCCTCTACGAATAAATAAACGTCGGTTCTCCGCTATACTGCTCCGAAGCACCTCATGCAAGGATAACAGTTCCACCCTGAAATCCCCTTCGAACTGTTCAAGCCGTGATGAATGCAAGACCATTTCAAGTCCTTTGCGCATTTTATCCAACTCATCCTGAATACTGCCCGCCGTCTCATCGTCCACATCTTCCAAGGTCAGTTGGATAATGGACAACGGGGTCTTCATCTGATGAACCCAGCGATTCATGAATACCACCTGCTGTTCCTTGCTAGTACGTAACTGCCCCATCTCGTTCTGCCGATTACGCTCCAGTTCATGTAACAATTGCTGGATGGCTTCCGCCACGACCGAATTTCCAAGCGTTTGGAAAGGCTCGTTTACCCGTTTACGTGGTTGTTCAAGTAGACGATAATACGCTCGTAGCTGGAGGTAACGTATGACCAGATAGACCATCAGTACCACCGTACTGATCAGCATGCCATAAAGGACAATCTTCATCGGACGGCCCTCACCAGAGAGCCAGTAGACACACGGAACCAGCAGCATCTGTAACACATAAAATCCAACTAACATCTGGTGGTCTTTCAGGAAAAGTCTCATTTCCCTTTCCCCTGTGAGGACGAATCCAGATCTAACACACGATAACCCGCTCCGCGAACCGTCTCCAAAATCTCTTCAGCACCCAGCTCCTTCAACTTCCGGCGAACACGTGTAATATAGACATTCAACGTATTATCATCGATAAAATGCTGATCTTCCCACATCTGTTCTAGCAATTTTTCTCGGCTGACAACTCGCCCCGCCTTCGCCATCAGCGCTTCCACCAGTATGGCTTCCTTCTGTGTCAGCTCTATTAAGCGTTCATCATATTCCAATACGAATCGCTCAGGATAAAGGATCAAGGGACCGTTCTTCACCTTTACTTCCTGGTGCACAGCAGCGTAAGAACCATAGGCTCTGCGCAGCTGACTGCGGACTTTGGCAAGAACGACTTCATATTGAAAAGGCTTTGTAATATAATCATCCGCCCCATGCTCCAACGCCATAATCTGATCCATACCACTGTCACGAGCGGAGATGAATAAAATAGGACATATGGAATGTGTGCGTATCTGTCTGCACCAATAATAACCATCATATTGAGGCAAGTTCACATCCATCAGTACCAGATCCGGTTCCATCTTCACAAATTCATCCAATACATGACGGAAATCATCTGTGACCTGTACCTGGAATCCATTTCGGGTCAGATAAGCCGCCAGCAATCCTGCTAACTTGGCATCATCTTCAACCAACAATATCGACTGCATCGTTAACCCTCTTTCCGTTTCCTGACGTCAGTGTATCACATCTAGTTAACCATTCTAGTCGGAAACGGCTTGAAAATAAAGGTTTAGACCACCAGACGTCCCCTCTTCTCTGCCAACCCGATGATAGCTTCCACCCCTGAGTTAAACTCAAGAAAGTCCTGCTCGACCCCATCGCTGAAAATAACACCATCCTCTGGCATCTGGGATACAATGTGCAGTGGTTGCTTTGAATGGATCTGTCCAAACACGAGATTGACCGCAGTCGTCCGGCTCGGGAACGGTTCACGTACTGAAAAATATAAGTACGGCGCATCCCAGTTAAAATGATTCAGCTCTTGCCTGCTCCCATGAATGGATGCCGATGCTGTAGCGACCTCTGCTTCAGAATTCAAGTTCTGCCATGCAGCCGATCCAACAATTCCCGTGGCTCCCGCCAACACACTTTTGAACCAGCCTGTCGATCCCATGCCTGTGGATACAATAATACCACTAGAGGATTGTTGTTCTGTGGATGAACCCAAACGCACTTCATAACGAGCCGATACATGTGTCTTCCGACCAATGAACAGATCATTCACACCATATAGATACTGTCCATCATTGAGTTCCACTTTGGCGAGAGTGACTTCTTTCAAGGTTCGTTGCTTTCGAATGACATCAGGAACAATGAAGCTCAGATCCTCCACGGTAAAAGGTAATAACACGCCATCCCAACGCATCGGATCCGGATTCACACCGATGAGCGGCTGCTCGGTTACGTATTTGAGGGTGTTGGCTACAAGCCCATCCTGTCCAACCACGACCACGATATCCTGATCTCCAAAGATAAAATTGGGCACATGTTCCCGATCAATCGTCTGAACCCGTCCCAATTGACCCAGCTGCTGCTGGGCCTGCTGCACAGATAGCCGATAACGACGGTCTTCCTCCATATAATCACTGAAGTCTGCGCCCAGACGTTCAATATAGAACTGAGCTTGCTGCACCGTGTTATATCGAACCACCAGCTCTTCCAGTCGGGTCCGGCGTTTCACCAAAATCAGCTTGTGTTCGGTCATTCGATCGTCCGTTGTGGCCTGCTGACGTACTGATTTCCCTGCCTGCTCTGCTTGCTCTCTTCTTCCTAATCTCATCTCGCTCGACCTCCCTGATCTCTGCCTGGCGCAGGAGACATCAATCCCTGCAACAGATCTGGAGAGATATTAAGTTGCCCAATCTTGCTAGCATTTTCAGCCAGTTCCTGGAATGCAAGTGCGATCAGCTTATCAGAATTCATGCCCATATTCGCCATTGCTTGCAATACATTCGGCTGTACATTTTGCAATGAATTCATCACGGCGGCAATCTCATACGCTTTTGCATCTGCCTCGGCATTGTGATTGGCAATGGTTAACTCAATCAGTTGTTGCTTCCGTTCCTCCATCGCTGTATTGAACTGAAGCTGCTCCTGCTCCATCTCGTTTTGTTTCTGTTTCACCGAGCGTTCTGTCTGCAATTGGGTCTCACGAATTTGCTGTTTCTTCGTCTCTACGGCAATTTCAGTGTTTAGTTCGTTCTCTTTCACTCGTCTTTCCTGTTCAATGGAGGCATTGCGACGTACATAGAGCGCTTCATCTGCCTGACGCAAAATCTCTTCCCGCGCCTGTGCTTCCAATGCACGCATCGTCTCTTTATTAGGCAGAATGGCCAGAATCGATAGACTCATCAACTCAACGCCCAATTTCTCCAACTCTTCACTTTGCACAACCTCGCGTTTCATGCTGCTTGCCAGCCGTTCACTGGATTGAATAGCTTCTTTCAGCGGCATTTGCTCCAGATGTTTCTTGGTCAGTACTTTGGCTGTGGTGATCACCCGTTGATCCAGCTTGCCGGGGTCGTCGGAGATATACCGATTTTTGCGCAAATTGTACGTGTAATTCAGGCTCTGGGTTATTTTCAAATAATCCACAATGCGATAACTTAATTGCCCCTGCACAGTAACCGTCTGATAATCCGCTGTAATCTCTTCGAACATGAACGGTACATCCACCGAGGATACGGGTAGAACCACTACCGATGTGGTCGGCTCATAATAATAGAAGGACAATCCTACACCTTGACGTTGTACCTCACCATTTTTTACTTTCATGACATATTCACTGGGTTGAAATTTCGCAAATCGGAATCCAAACATGGCTCATTCCCCATTTCTTAATATTGTCGTTTTGATATTATCGAAATGATAACAAATGGATTCAATATTGTCAATACGACATTAACAAAATGTTTATATGCCTATTTAGAGAAAGGGATGAAGTCTGAACCTCATTTTTTCCGCAAAAAATAAAGAGACCGAATCATATGATCCGATCTCTTTACCTGCTTTGTTATTTTCTATTCATGAGTGTTGATAATGCCACCAAGCATCATCCTTCATAATCAAAAGCGCGCTTTTTGAACTATCTCTAATACAGTTGTTCCATCATTCTGGCGACTGCAACAGCACCCTGTGCACGGTTCGCTGTTTCTTTCGGAGCAAACGTGCCATCAGGCATGCCATTTAGCAGCCCAAGTTGTTGCATTGAGGCTACAGCTTCTTTGGCGTATGCTGCGATCTCGGCGTTGTCTACAAACACCATATTTCCTTGTACAGAATTGGTCGCACCCTCACGCTGCACAACCTTCAGTGTTCTGTTCAGCATAACGGCCATTTCTTCTCGTGAAATGCGTTCATTCGCTCCAAAGCTTCCATCTGCTCGGCCTTGAATTATTTCCATTTCCATTCCAAGTCGTACTGAATCGGCATACCACTGCCCTTCCTTCACATCCGTTGGGACTGAAATAGATGGATCCGGCTGGCGTGCATCACCAATACCTTTAATAATCATTTGCAAAAATTGTGCTCTGGTCAGTTCACCTTGCGGGGCAAAACGAGTTGCGCTCATCCCCGAAATAATCCCTTTACCGTAGAGTTTCTGTACCTCTTGGATTGCCCAATTGTGATTTTGCAAATCATGTAATGGCACTTCAACTTCTGCAATGACATAACTGCCGGATTCCAGCGGTTTGAACGCCATCGACTTCGTCTTGTCATCGTACTTGGAATACGTAACAGGTTTCATTTCTCCACTTGGAGATATGGAATGTACAATCATAACTACATCATTTTTCTTAGGTTGCTCCACATTGGATAGAGCAACTTCAACTGCTCTGTTTGTCCATTGGAATGGCTTATTGTTCATTAACAAATTCACATCAACAATTGCATGATTACCGATCGTTTCTTTTTGCGATGTGGACAATGTATCTGTCGATCCTTTTGCTACTACGATGTCGAACGTTCCAGCAGTCTCCGCAATGGTTAGCGGGAGTGATTTTAGAGGAACACGAACGATAGTCTTTCCAACGACTACATCCAGAGATTTCACTTCCTCGGAACGAATCCATGCTGCCAGTTGACTTGCAGCTAACTGGAATGTGACTGTCTTGGCTGTGTCAGGCACATCTGCAAGCAGTTTCAACGTACGATTTCCTGCATCCATGGATTGCAGTGCCTGAGTTAATTGAGTTGCATCCGGACGAATAGAATACTTGTCATTCCCGGTTGCTGTTCCTTTTACCGTTATTAGACCCTTAACTGGCGGATTACCAGGTTCAACCGGTGGTGTTACAGCCGGATTCCCCGTTGAAGGAGCTGTTCCCGGGTTGGAAGGTTGGGATGGTACACTTGGTTGGGATGGCTGGCCAGGGCCAGGTGTTACATCTTGACGTACAAGCTTACTCACAGCATCTTGTAAAGCACGATCCGCATTGCTTACATCTTGCGTTGAAGATTCAACATCCAGAATGAATGCCTTCGCTTCAGAAAGTGCCTTACTGAATACATTCCAGCTTGATGTCGTGTATTCGGTTTGTTTTAATTTCTCAGCGGTATCTACAGTAGTTTGCAGTGCAGATTTGTCCGCTGGGAACGTACCGTATGCTTCAAATTCCATGAATCCTACCCATGTGGGACCTGTTTTAATCGTTACCCGAATGTAACGTCCCTCCGTGCCTTCTGGAAGTACATGGCTAGGTGCGGTCGATACAACAACATCACTTGTGGTGTCCACTACTTTCACAAAATTTTTGTTATCGTTGGACACTTCGATCGTATATTTGATGCCGCCACTCCACATCGACATTTCGATTTTACGGAGGTTAGCAACCTGACCCAAATCCACTTGCCACCAGCTATCCTTCCTCTGGTCTGTTCCCCATGAAGTGTTCGGATTGTTGTCAATTGCACCTTCAGGAGAGTTGGCTTGATTGCCTCCTGTCCCTGCACTACTTGAAGCCGTTGCCGTTTTGCCCGTTGTTAAAGCCTCCAGAGAGACTAGATTAGTAAAGGCTTGTTTCAACGTACTCAGTGCTGAATTCACCTCAGACTGGACAACAGCATTGTTATCTCGGACCTGAATCGCTGCCTGCAAAGACTGTTCCAATACAGACCAGCTCCGGCGTGTATAGGAAGATTTAGTCTGCTGTTGCATTTGTTGAATGTACTGGTGCAGTTGTGTTTTGTCCACATTGGATAGACCTTGAATGGCATCATGCAAACGTTTAACCGCTGTATTCGCATCCGTCTGTGTTGCTCTTGGATCATTCAAGATCTGATCAGCGCCTTCCAGCGCTTTGGTCAATACCGCCCAAGTGGCCGCAGACCAGTCAGCCTGCTGATACGTACGCGCTTCCGCTATTTTAGCTCTGAGCTCGTCAAGCTGCGGGGTGATAACCTGCATCTGCTGCATCACACGTTCCAATGCTGTTGTCGCTGCATCTGTATCTGCTTGATTCACCCCGCCCGGCGTGTATGCCTGTTGGTATACATCATTCGCTGCCGAGATTGCCGGAGCCAGAGTCACCCAGCTATCCAGAGTAAAATCATTCTGTACCAATGATTTGGCTCGTGTAAGTGCCGCATCCAGTTGCTGGCGGTCTGCGGGCAGAATACCCAATCCACGTTTGTACACATCAAGGGACCATAACGCTCTGCCTTCATAAGAATGCCCGCCGTTGGCCGGAAATTCATCGTAGTCAAACATCGCTTGGTTCTCCCATGCATTCCCTTCAGATGCAATCCAGCCTACCCCCGCCGGAATCCACGCTGGCTCCCAGTAGAAGAAACCTGCGCCATGATTTCCTGGCACGTTCGCAATCATGTCCATAATGCCGGCGATGGCATCATATTGACCTTGAACGGTTGCAGGGAAGTCTGCTCCCCCAACATGAAGCGCTTCGTCCGATCCGATGATATTTCCATGAGCGTCCCCGTTTTTGTAGGAAAACGGATAGGACGTTTCAGCGATAATGACATCTTTGCCAAACTCGACTGACACTTCATTCATCGTTTTCTGTACATCCGCAAACGTCCCATGCCAGAACGGGTAATACGACAGTCCGATAATGTCATATTCCAGTCCGCCAGCACTTAACTCTTTAAAGTACCATTTGAACGTATCCACCTTGCCACCTTCAGCCAGATGGATCATAATCTTCACCTTATCCGCGTTATCGGTGATCTCTCCTTCTACTGCACGTACAGCATCAATTCCGCTTTTCAGCAATGCAACATTTTGCTCGAAATCCACGTCGCTGCTCAAACCGTTCAGAACACCACTGTTGATCTCATTACCGATCTGCACCATATCAGGCATGGCGCCCTTAGCTTTCATTTCTCGCACAACTTCATACGTATAGTTGTATACGGCCTGCTTCAGCTCTTCGGGCGAAAGACCTTCCCAAGCTTTGGGAAGAAGCTGCTGGCCCGGGTGCGCCCACTCATCCGAGTAGTGGAAATCCAACAGGATCTTCATACCTTTTTTCTTCACCCGCTCGGCCAAACGAATGACATCGTCCTTGTCGTTGTATCCCCCTGATTTCTGTGGATCATTCCACAGACGAAGACGCACATAATTGACACCGCGATCCTTGAGAATATCGAGCAAATCACGCTCTGTACCGTTGCTGTCCACGTATTTGCCGCCTTTGTCCTCAATGGCAGTCAACGTGGAAATATCAACACCTCTAACATAGTCTGCACGATATCCCTCAACGATCACTTTAGCTTTAAGCTGAGGTTCTGGAGGCGCACCATATACAACTCCTGTTACCGTAAATTCGCCTGCAGAGGCGTATTGCATAGGGTCGATATAATCCCAAGTCACAGGTACCATTCCCGATTTTTCATTCTGAAACTGTGCCTTTACCTCGTTGGGCAGAATTGGCGCACTTCTGGTCACCGTTCTCACTTCGATCTCATCATATCCTTTAATATTGGCTGGTTCAGTTCCTTCTGCTTCTCCCCACACTTTGAACTCCAATATTTCCGGCCAGACACCCTCACCCTTGTAAAAAGATATGTTCAATCTGATGTATCGCACATCATTCTGCTGAAACGTCAGATCAGCGATCTGTTTGGGATCGGCATTTTCATTTTGATCAGCAACGTTGGTCCATGCCTGCTGATCAGCAGATGTTTCTACCATATATTTCACAACCGTGTTTTCTCTCCACGTTATCTCCGCTCCGGACAGATTGTAGTCTTCACCCAGATCAATCATCACCCACTGTGGTTGTTCCGTTGTCACTCCAGCCTTAGCAGCCCAATGCGTGTCACTTTTACCATCAACCAAGTGCTCCTTTTTGCTCCAATGCTCCAAATATTCTGTGCTTACCGAAACCGCCTTGTTAAGTGCCACGTTCACTTTTTCATCTTCTGCAGCTGCTGGACGAACCATCAACCCCAGATCACAGAACAGCATTAGTAATACCAGACACCCGCTTATGTACCTTTTGTTCACTCTTGATCTCCCCCTTTTTGTGTTTGATTGTGCATGGATCAATGAATGTTATGATTCCTCCTCATTGTAAGCGCTTAATAGTGATGGGTAACACGGCATTTTCCAAAGGAAACAGCAGTTATTTTAACAATATGATCCTGTGACAGTTACATTTGAGTTATATTAATCACACTATTTTGTAAGAAAAACAAAAAAATCTGTCCGTCTACCGTAAGGCAGAACAGAACAGATTTTCAGGTATATGATCATTGTTACACTTATCTAGAAAGTTTCAATTCAAGTTGTATCTGGATATCATTTTCAGTCGAGAGCACAACGGAGTGCGGATTTTCCATTCCGAAATCTTCGAACGTTACCATCGATGTTGCCGACAACAATACTGCATTATTCTCATAAGCAGCTTTTGCGTCAAAGGTTACTTCTTTTTCAATACCTTTAACCGTAATGGTACCATTCATTTTGATATCAACCGTTTGACCGACAGGCCATTCCGCAGGTACCCCTTCAAATGAAGTCGCTGTAAATGTAGCTTGTGGATATGTAGCAACGTCGAAGAAATCGGCTTGCTTCACGTGACCATCACGCTGTCCATTCCCGGAATCAATTCCGTCCATCTCGATCTGTCCTTCTGCCTTCATCTGAGCAGCATCATCTACATTAATTGTCCAATTGCCTGTTACCTTCTCGTCCACAAAGTTAACGGTCTCCTGTGATGTGGTTACGGAGAAGTATACTTTGGAACCTTCGCTGATGCTCCAGTCTCCGTTCAGTTGCTCTGCTCCAGCAGTTTCATTGGCTACAACCGTTCCTGTGCTATCTACAGCTGTGGTGGAAGTCGCTGTGCTCGCAGGAAGCACCTGCTCAATCTCCACGTTGTTCCCCAAGTAACTGTTTGTGATATAGTAACCACCGCCACCGATTACGGCAACCGCCGCTACACCTGTAATAAGCCATGCTTTTGCTTTCTTGTTCATCTCTATGTTTCCTCCAGTACATGATTGTTTAGGTTGCTTCTTGGAGTGAATCATATCAATTGAATGTGTCAGGAAGAAGTCAAGATAAGACAAGTCACATATTTTTTTGAAATCCGTAATACAGGATTGGCTTTACGCTCTGGCTCATGTAAAATCAGTACAAGTTTACAAAGCGAAAGGAGAACGCTTTTTTTGAAATCCATACTTATCGTCGAGGATGAGCAAGCTATTGCACGAGTATTGGCTGCTTATCTGAGAAAAGCAGAATTTGAAGTTCATCATGCAGCAGATGGACCGACTGCACTTACCCTTTTTGATACCGTAACGCCTTCCCTTGTATTACTTGATGTGATGCTGCCAGGAATGGACGGATGGGATCTGCTGCGGATTATTCGTGAAAAAAGTGCTTGTCCCGTGATCATGCTAACTGCACTGGATGACATTTCAGACCGTCTCAACGGACTAAATGCCGGTGCTGACGATTATATGAGCAAACCTTTTGTACCGGAAGAAGTGGTCGCCAGAGTTAATGCGGTGTTGCGCCGTAATCCACATTGGACCTCAGGTGGCAAAGAGAAGCGTTCCTTTGGAAATCTCGTCATTGATCTTGCTGCCAAGCAGGTGCTGCTGAACGGTGCAGAGGTTGCACTCACACCTCGTGACCTGTCGTTACTGTTCTTCCTGTCCGATTATCCGAATCGTACATTTACCAGAGATCATCTTATTGAACAGGTATGGGGGATGGACTATGATGGCAGTGATCGTGCTGTGGATCTATCGATTAAACGACTACGTCAAGCCCTCTCCCACTGGTCGCCAGAGACGGGAGAAATTCGGACGTTGCGAGGAATGGGGTATCAATTTTGGATCGCCAACTGAAACAGAAGAAACCCAAACGAACGATATCCATTCTGTCACACTGGACACTGCGATATTTTCTCATTTTGTGCATTGGTTTCACGATTATTGCGGCAGGGGCACTCTACTGGATTCGAACAACTTCCATTGAGAAAAGCCTCAAAACCGCAGAACTGCTTGGTCTGGAGATTGCCGATCGAGTGACCAGTGAGAATAATATGCTTCGAGTTCCACCCGATCTGGACAGACTGGTAACCAAGCGAGAGAAACTATTCAACACAGATAATTATTTTTGTGTCATGATCTTGGACAATAACAATCAATTGATCTTTTCCCAGCCTAAAATGGAGCAAAAAGATGTGCATTATCGACTGTCAGACGACTATCTTGAACCGCGAAACAACAAATATGCAGGTGTAACGGTCAACATATCCGAGGGCGATCAAACCTTGGGCAAAGTGTGGGTCATGCAGTCCAAACAATCCATTACATTTGGTCCAGAGACGATATGGCTCGTGGCTCTAATCCTCGGAGGACTAATCCTCTGTGGATGGTTTACAATCTATCTCCTGTCCAAAAAGTTATCCAGACCGATTCGTCAGGTCGCCTATGCCGCTGAACAGATTCGAGGTGGCAATTATGATGTGAGTCTTGACTTGAATACACGAGAACGTGAGATCAATGAACTTGTAAATTCATTTCGCGATATGGCCACTCGTCTCCAACAACTTGAAGAATGGCGTACACTTTCGCTGGCAGGGGTAAGTCATGAACTCAAGACACCGGTAACTTCCATCAAGGGGCTCGTTATGGCAGTACGTGACGATGTTGTGAGTCCACAGGAAGGTAAAGAATTTTTGGATATCGCTTTGAAGGAATCTGAACGCATGGAGCGAATGGTCGCAGATTTGCTTGACTATAACGCCATGGCTGCAGGAAGTGTTGCCGTTCGCAAGGAACGGACGGATCTGAAACTGTTGGTCGGTGAGATCATCTATCAGTGGAAGATTGCGTATGAAGACAAAATGCCAGAGGTTCAGCTGCACGCACCTCCAATTAACTTTTTTACCATGGGGGATGCTCTCCGCATTCAGCAGATCATTGTCAATTTGCTTAATAACGCACTTCATGCCACAGCTCCTGAACAGAAGGCTGTCTTCGATATTTATCTAAGTACAGAAGAACAGATGCTTTACGTTGATGTTAAGGACCACGGCACAGGCATCGCAGCCGAAGAACAACCCAAAATCTTCGAACGGTTCTATCGTGGAGAACTCAAAAAACGTCGTAACCGCGGCCTGGGTCTAGGATTAACATATAGCCGCCTACTCGCTCAGGAACAGGGCGGTGAACTGGCACTTGTCTCCAGCAGCCCGGAAGGCAGCATGTTCAGATTAAGCCTGCCACGCTGGACTGCAACACAAGAAGCCATGAATACAGAAAAAGCATACGGAGCAGCCGTTAAAGTATAATGCACCTCGCTAACATGACAATTAGCCCAGAACTCCATTCAGGAGACTGGGCTAGTTCAACGTTGTTCTTTGTTGCTTTATCCAGAACGGAAGCAATCAACACTCTAATACACGTGGTCTGTATTCATCGTAAGCATCCGAGATCAGTTGCTTATGAAGTGCACTACTGGCAATGATTGCTTTCCGCTTTGCTTTCAGAACGATCTGCTCTATATCCGCATAACTGCACCCAGTCAAGCGTTCACATATGTAATCTTCCAGCCGAGTCTCCTGTTCAAATGCCCCTACCAATTTGCTGATATACAATTTGCGACTCGAATCATCAGGCATACCGTAGGTCATCTTCGTATCAAACCGCCGCCAGATGGCGTGATCCAGCTGGGTTTCCAGATTCGTCGCAGCCACCAGAATACTGTCCCCATTGAATTCGTCCAGACATTGCAACAACGTATTGACGACACGAGCCATCTCTTTCACTTCATCATTGCTCTCACGTGTCCGGCCTATGGCATCAAATTCATCCAGAAATAACACACAGGGATTCATTCGTGCATATTCGAATAACTTACGTACGTTACTCCCCGTCTCACCAAGATGGCTATGAATGATCGCATCTAATCTCACAAGAACCAATGGCAGATCAAGGCGCTCCGCCAGATGTGATGCCGTTAATGTTTTTCCCGTACCGGGAGGCCCGAACATGACCATTTTGTTGGGGATTGATACATCATGCTCTCTGAACTTCTCTTTCATGCCCAGAATGGTGACAAATTCATTAATGATGCGTTCATTTTCAGCGGAAAATACAATATGCTGGGCTTTGCGTCTACACTCTTTCGGCGTGTAAAAAGCAGCCATATCGATCCCTTTCGCGCGGGGAATCCGGTTCATATGGTTTATTTTGCTCATGTATACACATGCTCCTTCATTTATGGTTTCGTGTAAATGTTTAGTTCAATTTATATAGAATCAATTAGACTTTTAATCGTAATTATTACTATTAAATAATAACATACTACTGCCTTTTTGCAAATATAACCACAGCACGTCCACTATTTTGCCACAGATGGGGGCATTTGGTTGCAAGCTTCAATAAAATTTGCTATTCTAAGTGTGCATCGTTGTGTATAACGCAAAAAAGCCCTCCGAATTTCACGAGAGCAAAAATTTTCCAAATTAACAAGCGGCAACTTGTTATATCCGGATTCTTTATACCAACGACTGTAATCCAATTAAAGTGAGGTTAACAATCATGGCAAAAGACGTATTGTGTGAAGTTAATTCCTGTCGTCACTGGGCTCAAGAGAACAAATGTAACGCTTCTTCGATCTACATTGTGAGTCACAGTTCCAAAGAAGCAAGTCAGTCTGCTGAAACAGACTGCAAGACTTTTGAAGTAAAATAAGTAATTTCAATTGATCCACTTAAAGGAGCCCTTACCGGTTCCTTTTTTCTTTGTCTATTGTAACAAGAATGATAATTATTATCAAGCCCTATTCTGTAAAAATCCTTCTCACCTCTTCAATGCACATTGGACAGATGACCTACGTACACTACGTAAGAAGTCAGTATGCCCATGAACGATTAGAACCAAGAGGTGAATAACAATGCCTGTTAAAAGTGGCACACAGTATCGCGAACGAATTGATGCACAGTCCGTCCCTTGCTGGTACAAAGGTAACCTTATTACTGGAAAACGCTCTGAACATGTAGCATTTGCTGGTTTAATGGAGACTCAGATGTACATGTATGATCTGCAATCTGATCCTAAATTTGCAGAAACGATGACGTATGCCTCCCCGGCAGACGGCAAACCTGTGGGCATATCCTTCCTGCCTCCAACCAGTGCCGACGACCTCCGCAAACGACGCGAAGGGATGAATATCTGGGCAAATGTGCATCATGGCTTTCTTGGTCGCTCACCCGATTACATGAATACAGCCATAATGTCCTTTTACACAGGTGCCGATCTCCTGAACGAACTATCTCCCCAATATGCAGAAAATCTCAAAAATTATTATGCGTACTGCCGTGATCATGATATCACGTTATCCCATGCCTTCATTCAGCCATATGCCAGCAAAATCTCAGGGCAATTGGATGCTACTGAAGATGCTATTGCCGCAAAGGTCGTGGATCGCACCGAGGAAGGTCTCATTATTAGCGGTGCATTCATGATGGCTACACAAGCTGCCACTTCGGATGAGATATTTGTCTATCCGTCACCTTCACCCGCCCCATTTGATGACGAAAATCCATTTGCATTCTCTTTTGCTGTCCCCAATGATCTTCCAGGAATCAGTCTGGTATGCAGGGACACCTACGCAGCCGAATCTCACACCAACTATCCCCTGAGCTCCAGATATGAAGAAATGGACAATATCGTCATCTTTGACCGGGTGCTCGTTCCGCATGAACGAATATTTTTTGCAGGAAGTGAGGAAATGTCCTCGCGTCTCTTCAGTGGTAGTAACTTTCATATTCACGCAGGTCATCAGGTATTGTGTCGTTATATTGCCAAGACGGAATTTGTTCTCGGTACAATCCAGCTTCTCACGGATACGCTGGATCTGAATACGGAAGCACATGTTATAGAGAAATCTGCACGTGTGTTCGCAGGTCTTGAATCGTTAAAAGCATTGGCCTTGGCCGCGGAGGCAGGTGCAATACCAGACGGAAGAGGATTTGTATTACCTGCACCCAAACCTTTGATGGCAGCCAATCTCCTCTTTCCGAAACTTTATCCTGAGATGATTGAAATTCTGCAACTCTTGGGTTCGAGCGGGGTGATTATGATCCCTCAGGAAGAAGAGTTTCAATCCGATATCGCTCCTTCACTGAATATATATCTGAAAGGGAACGATATGGCTTCTCACGAACGCAACGCTCTGTTCCGCCTGATCTGGGAGCTTGGATCTGGTTCATTCGGGGGCAGACAGACCCAATTCGAACGATTCTTTTTTGGCAATGTCCTTACCGTATCCAATCGGTTGTTCTCCGTCTACAACAAAGATCAGACGAATCGTCAGCTCGTTCGTGATTTTCTATTCAACACCAGCAAATAAGAGAACTAATGAATCATTTTTTTAGACCAAATGGTCATATACCGTCATCAGTTCAGAGGCTGGTCTGCTTGCATCCATATCCCGCAATGCAGGCTGGTCTCCGTAACCGATATGGAATACCCCCAGCACCTTCTCTTCACTTGTCAAACCCATCAAATTCATAAACACAGGATGTTGTTGATAATCATTGATCTTCCAGACCGCATTCAATCCCTGTTCCGCAGCCAGAATACTAAAGCGTTTGCTCCAGGCTTTGGCAGGCAGAAGATCATCCTCACGGGCATTTTTAGGCGCCACGACAACCAGATGGGTAGGGATTGCTTCCGTGTATTGATATGTAGCCCAATCGCCGTAGCGATCAGCCAGATGGGGTGGATAGCTCTGTCTGACCGCTTCCAGATAAAGCTGTCGTCCTTCGCCTGCAAACAACATAAACCTCCAGGGTTCTGAACTCATTACATATAATGAAGGATCTGCTTCATCAAGCAACTTTCGTATAACCGATTGGGGTACTGGCAACGGACTGAATTCGCAAGTTCCTGCACGTCTCTTGCCGCTGCTTATATCTTGACCTAGACCGGTAGACATGGCAACTTTCCCTCCTCTATCTGCATGATATATTGTTATCCTTCAACTGTCTTCACATCAACCATGTTTTCTTCGGTTCAATAGCTTCCGTTCTCCAGCGATCTACCTCTTCGTGTATGCGCGCTTTATCACGCGTCGTAAACTGTTCTGACTCCACCACTTCTGCTTGCGGCATGCTGTCACGTATCAAGCGAATGTAGTCCATGGAACGTATCAGAGACTGGCGTCCAGGGATGTACCTTATTTTGCGTCCTTCCAACAAACAGTATATCTCGATCATACCCGGTAATTTTCCGAAGGCTTCCCAGCAGAATGCACTGACCATATGCTGAAACGCCTCAACTACGTTTGGATCATGGACAACCATATATTTCTGAATAAGCAGCGAATCCCAGCCTTCGGGTTGCCAGGCCGCCTGAAATATCATCGATAAATGCATGGATAATGAAGGTAACTCCGTTCTCCACTGTTCAAAAAGAATGGCTGGATGCTTTAAATCATCGTTCATTGCAATGGCGAGTGACAATTCATCCGTAATCTTGTTCTTCACATCCCAGTAATGGAGAACAGATTCGAAACCATCCGTCTTTCTGGGCCACCACTTCTCAAGTAAATACTGTACGGGTACCTCTTTGCGAACATCGGGGTCGAGACTGTAAAAAGCATTGACCGCATGGCTCACCGCATATTGTACACGGTGCCTCCATTGCAGTGGAAGACGCTGCTCAGACACTGGTTCAGGGCGGATGAATCGGTGTGGGCTGCGCAGCATTTCTTCCAATCTGTAATCTTCAAGCAGACGTCCAGGAAGGTCATTCCTTCCGACTGGCATCGCTGCCTGAACATTATGTCTTAACATGATCTTTAGGATACCTGTAATCCGGCAGCAGCGAAGCGTTTGCCAAAGTCACGGCATGTTTCTTTCTCCTGCTCAAGCGGACTGTATTCAATTTTCAACATCTCTGGAGATACCTCCGCCCCACGCTCTTGCAGCTTGGCAGCCGCAAGATCAACTGCACCGCAGAACTGCTCATACGAGGTGTCACCACTACCAAACACCGCAGCTCTCTTACCACTCAGGTCAAGCTCATCCAGCTCCTCATAGAAATCAAGGAATTCATCTGGCAACTCCCCGTCTCCCCAGGTGTACACACCGATCATGAATCCGTCATAGTCCAATACATCAGATGCATTACAATCCGTTACGGATTTCAGGTCTGCCTCGTGGCCTCCCTGTGTAATTCCTTCCACAATCAGTTCTGCAATTTCTTCTGTATTTCCTGTCATGCTCGCATAAGCCACTAACAATTTAGCCATCTATTTTTCCCTCACTTTATTTGATCATGTTATATTCTCTCTATGAAGAAAGAATGAATTTTTGATTAACAAAATCATATGTGATAATGATTATCATTGTCAAATTAAATTTTTGGTTATCTTTGTTTTTCAGTATATGGTGCACTCCCGTCCCCCAACTGGCGTCCAAGCCCTTTTTTGTTGTACAATAGTATCCAAATGACTTTTGAAGGATGGATAAATCATTATGTACGTAGCTAAGAATTGGAAGGACTATGAAGTAATCGATACAGGAGGCGGCGAGAAACTGGAGCGTTGGGGAGATGTGATTTTACGCAGACCCGATCCACAGATTATCTGGCCCCTTGAGCAAGAAACCAATGAATGGCGTCAGGTGCATGGTCACTATCATCGCAGCTCTTCCGGTGGCGGTAACTGGGATATGAAAAAGCCCATTCCCGAGCGTTGGACGATCGGATACGAAAACCTGAAATTCCACATTAAACCTACCAGCTTTAAGCACACTGGTCTGTTCCCTGAACAAGCCGCCAACTGGAGCTGGATGATGGATAAAATCTCCAATGCAGGACGCCCTATTTCTGTCTTGAACCTGTTTGCCTATACAGGCGGAGCAACGGTAGCTGCTGCTTATGCAGGCGCATCTGTTGTGCATGTGGATGCAGCTAAAGGCATGGTTCAATGGGCCAAGGAAAATGTTCAATTATCCGGACTGGCTGATCGCCCTGTTCGTTTTATTACAGATGATGTATTCAAATTTGTACAACGGGAACAACGTCGCGGAAATCGTTACGACGCCATTATTATGGACCCTCCTTCATATGGCCGTGGCCCTAATGGAGAGACATGGAAACTGGAAGAGAACCTATATCCTTTCCTGAAGTCGTGTATGACGATCTTGTCGGATAATCCATTATTCATGCTGGTTAACTCCTACACTACGGGCATTTCCTCTACGGTTCTGCGCAACATGTTGACCATGACGATGTCTGCTCAGTACGGTGGTGACATTACTGCAGGTGAAATTGGTCTGCCGATCACACGTAGTGGTCTTGATCTGCCTTGTGGTATTCTGGGCCGTTGGGAGTCTTAATCATGTCAGAACATCGGCATGACCACGATGCGATTCCGATTCTGTTCGAAGACAACCATCTGTTAGGCATTACGAAGCCGGTCAATGTACCTACCCAGGAAGATTCATCAGGTGATCCGGATTTGCTTACATTGCTGAAGCAGGATCTGAAAGAACGATACAACAAACCTGGCAATGTTTATCTCGGGTTAGTACACCGACTTGATCGTCCTGTTGGAGGGGCAATGATTTTTGCCAAGACTTCTAAAGCAGCTTCGAGATTGTCCGAGACTGTGCGGGGACGTCATTTCCGTAAAATATATGCGGCTGTTGTACATGGCAAGTTACCTGCACAGCAGGGAACGTTAAAACACACGCTCCTGAAAGATGCACGTACAAATACCGTTACTGTTGTACCTAAAGGTACGGCTGGCGGTAAGGATGCCGTTCTGGATTACCGTGTTATCGGCGAGACAGACCGTTACAGCCTCGTCCATATCGAACTGCACACCGGCAGATCTCATCAGATTCGGGTGCAAATGAAAGAAATCGGCTGTCCTCTGTACGGGGATCAGAAGTACGGCGCAAGCGTAAATAAACCCGGGCAACAGATTGCTCTATGGTCGGCGATTGCTGCTTTTCCTCATCCAGTTACTAAGGAAGAAGTTATTCTGCAATCTTTGCCTGCAAGAGAATTCCCCTGGGCAGAATGGCCCGCTGCCGTGTACCAAAAAGCTTTTGGACAACCTCAATAAGTACGTGTTCAAAAGACTGGTTTTCAGTACCGATACGATGGGATCAGAAGCGGTATTATCGAACAACCTCTATAAGTGCACAGGATCAGGTTACATCTGTCCATACAACGTGTCGTTCAGATTCTGTATCTGAACGACACGTTTTTTCATATTTTCAGCTATATACCTAAAATACAGAGAGGAGACATCATGATGACCCCGTTTACCAAACAAGTCGTTGCGATCATCGCGGCGATTCCCGAAGGTAAAGTGATGACTTACGGTCAGATTGCAGCACATGCCGGAAGTCCAAGAGCCGCGAGACAAGTCGTACGTATTCTGCACTCGATGAGCCGCAAGGAACGTCTGCCCTGGCACCGTGTCGTCAATGCAAAAGGAGAAATCTCCATACCGGACGAACACTCGCGCATGATGCAGGAAACAGAACTGATTAGCGAAGGTGTGGAGTTTCAACTAAACGGAACCATTAATCTCAAACAGTTCGGTCATGAGCCCGATCCTGTATTTCTTATCGATCCAACGATCCAGCCCGAATAATAAAAGTACTCTCCTCCTATCGCGCACACCAAAAAAAGAGAACTCAGGCAGTTAGGGTTACCCCATCGACTGCTAGAGTTCTCTTTTTGGTTTTATCTGATATTCGTTATGCTGTAGCCGTTGCTTTTTCCTGTTCTACAGTAACAGGCTCAACAGCTGGTTTTGTTTTCCGAATAAAGAACGCCATGATCAAAGCAACCACGGTCATTCCAGTAGCCACGATGAATGCATAGTTAACACCGTAAATCGTTGCATCTGCTGTAGCTGCTAACATCGCTGTCTTATTATTAGGGTCAACTTGGCCAGCAGCCACTGCATCCGCCAGATGTGTTTTGAGCTTACTACTCATGATAGTAACCAGAATGGCTGTACCGATCGCACCGGCAACTGTACGCAATGTATTGGACATCGCTGTACCATGCGCGTTCAGACGTTGAGGCAATTGATTCAGACCTGCTGTCTGGATAGGCATCATCAGCATCGACATACCGAACATACGAGCCGTGTAGATAAACATCATGTAGCCGTAGGTAGTATCGATTGCCAGACGACTCAGTCCAAAAGTTGTAATTGCCGTAATCGCAAGACCTGCAACCGAAAGCCAGCGTGCGCCCACTTTATCAAATATGCGACCTGTAATTGGAGACATAATCCCCATCAATATCGCACCGGGCATCATCAGAAGTCCTGATTCAATTGGTGAGAATCCACGAATGTTTTGCAGGAAAATAGGGAGCAGGATCATACCTGCAAACATCGCCATTGTCACGAGCATGTTGATAATCGTTGTTAATGTATACATGTTGTACTTGAAAATACGGAACTCAAGGAGCGGATGATCTGTTGTCAGTTGACGAATAACGAACAGAATCAGGGATATCGCACCTACGACGAGACATCCAATGACAATTGTACTGCCCCATCCATCGGTACCCGCATCACTGAATCCGTAGAGCAAACTACCAAAACCAAGTGTAGATAAAATAACGCCTGGATAATCCAGTTTAGGTCTGGACTGACGTGTTACGTTTTTGACAAAAGCAATACCAATTGCCGTTGCAATAATAGAGAATGGCAAGATGATGTAGAACAACAATCTCCAGGAATAATGCTCAACCACATAACCTGAAAGTGTAGGCCCAATCGCAGGAGCCAGAATCATCGCAATCCCCATGGTTCCCATGGCCTGACCGCGTTTCTCAATTGGGAAGATGGTCAGGAATACAACGGTCATCAGAGGCATCAGGATACCTGCACCTGCCGCTTGAATAACACGACCTACCATCAGAATGGTGAAGGTTGGACTAAGACCACAGACTAATGTACCTATGGTAAATAGAGTCATGGCTGTAATGAAAATTTGACGCGTTGAAAATTTGGCAATCAGATATGCCGTAATTGGAATCAGCACACCGTTCACAAGCATATAACCCGTAGTTAACCATTGGGCTTTGTTTGGCCCGATGCCGAGGTCATCCATGATTTTAGGAAGCGCAACGTTCATCAGGGTTTGGTTCAGGAATGCCACAAAGGCACCAATTAACAATGCCGCTACAATAGGGCCTTTCTTGATGTTGTCCATCGCTGAGGATGGAGCTGCAGCAGTAGTCGTACTCATATGTTGTTCATCTCTCTTCCTTCTAACTTTTCAATCATTTGACTATGAATTCTAAGTAGGTGCTCAAGGTCTTCCTTCGATATATCCAGAATGGGTGACACTCTTTCCATCCACAAATGGTGCGTTTCCTGTTGGGCCTGTTCCCCTTTATCCGTAATCTGAAGCTTAACGGATCGGCGGTCAGCATCCGAACGTGTCCGAACGATATACTCGCCTTTGACGAGCCGCTCCACAACAGCGCTCATGGAACTGCTGCCCATATGGCATAGCTCAGCCACTTCGTTGATGCCAATGGAAGGACGCTCCCTCAGGATGGATAACACCATAAACTGGATCGAAGTCAGCTCGATCTCCTTGTTTTCATTCCAAAATGCTCGAAAAAGCATTTGATTCACTTGGCGGAACGAATTAATAATATAGAATACTTCATACGTATCAGTCATTGTTTCACCCTTTTACTTTTGGAATATAATATTTCGTACACGAAATATCAGGGGAACAATTATTTATTATAACAAAAATATTTACATAGTCAACTCTTTACATATGAATTTACAAAAATAATATTAGGACATACTAACTGTGTTACATCCATGCCTTTACTCAACTAACCTGGACACAGTGTGTAGCATATGTAATTTGTAAATAAAATAACCATAGGGCTCCTGCATGAAACGAGCAGGCACTCCTATGGTTATTCATAAGAATCAGCATGGTATCATACCGAAGTAGATAAGGCAGGCTCTTTGGTCTTGGGTGTTGTCATTTTGCCTAACAGATATACCAGCAATTGTTGATTGTGCATCGAAATGTTACTGAGAACAGAGTTCATGAATTCATTACGGATGGTGATTCCCCGCGCTGTCTCCATTCTTCCTTTCTCTGATAGAGATACCCACACAATGCGTCGATCCTGATTATCCCGATTCCTGCGAATCAGATCATTCTTCTCCATTCGATCGAGCAGCATGGTTACAGCAGCTGGCGTAGTTGACAGATAAGGAATCAGATCCGAAGGTTTCATCTTCTGATGGTCTTCAAGTACCTCCAGAACAGCCAGCTGAGCCTCCGTTAATGAGGGTGCCAGCTCTTGATCCATATGCAATTTATAATCTTTGGTCAACCTGGACCAGCACTTGGCAAAATCGGAATTATACATCTTCCATCGCTCCTCTCTGCAACCGGTTATCACTTCACCTGCTTAAGTTTTCGCGCTCCAAAGCCGCATTCCTGCTGCCTTTTTTCAATTTCCTAGCGATCGACCGTAATCGACGAAGGTTGTTAAACTTCGCATGAATGCCCTCTTCTAATCCGCCTTTGAACAACAAAAAAAGACTCCTCGCATGACAGGATTAGCTGTTCTGCGAAAAGTCTCGTTTGTTTGTTTTTATGAAGATGATGCTGGTTGATTCTCATTGAAGTCCCTTAGAAGTTCAACGATCTCGTCCTGTTTGTCCACATGAACGATCAGCTTGCCAATATGTTTGCGCTCTGTAATCGGAACACCTTCCGAAGAGATCGGGAACACTTGGCCTTCTTTGGTCATTACAGTGATCTTACGTTGCTCTTTGCAATAAAACGCCCCAACAATACGGCTACCATTCGGTTTCACACGTTTGCCTTCTTTGAACTCGAATGTGGCAAGCCCCTTGCCTCCACGGCTCTGTATAGCGTAATCCAGAAGTAATGATCGTTTACCATATCCCAGATCGGACAACACGGCAACTTCACCTTCATCTCCTTCTACCCATAGAGCGGATACAACTTCATCTGTATCTCTTAACTGAATACCACGAACACCACCGGATACACGTCCCATTGGATTGACCTCATCCTCTCGGAAACGAATCGCCATGGCTTCTTTTGTAATCAACATAATATCTTGACCACCTGTACTTAAATGTACAGATAACACTTCATCGTCCTTGCCCACTTTACAAGCCGCAACTGCACCGGAACGCTTGGTAACGTAATCCCTCAGCTCCGTTCGTTTCACCTGTCCTCTTCGCGTAACGAAGACCAGACTGTGATTTGGCTCTTCAAAGGATTTCACAGCAAGCACACTTGCAATACGATCATCTTTCGCAAGGGGAATGACATTCACAATGGCTGTGCCTGGATCTTTCCACTTGAATTCAGGTACCTGGTGAACAGGTAACAGGAAATACTGACCTTTCCTCGTAAAGACAAGCAAGTTCTCAAGCGTATTTACTTCCAGAACCTGAGCGATATAATCGCCGTCTTTTACACCACTTCCGCTCCGTTCACCACCAGAACGTGTAAAGGACTGCATGCCTGTACGTTTCACATATCCCTCTTTGGATAACGTAACAAATACATCTTCCGCATTCACAAGTACTTCGAGATTAACCTTAAGTTCTTCCACTTCACCCTGGATCGCAGAACGACGGTCTATGCCGTATTTCTCACGAATCTCCATCAATTCCTTGCGGATGACTCCGATGAGCTTGCGGTCACTATCCAGAATGGATTGTAATTGTGCAATCTTTTTCATCAGTTCACCGAGTTCCTTCTCCAGAGAATTGATCTCCAGATTCGTCAAACGGTACAATTGCAACGTAAGGATGGAATCCGCTTGGCGTTCCGTGAATCCAAACATCCACATCAGGTTGTTTTGGGCATCTTGACGGTTCTTCGACGCTTTGATGGCCGCAATGACCTCATCAAGGATGTTAAGTGCTTTTACCAAGCCCTCGAGCACATGCGCACGGTCTTGCGCCTTCTCCAGCTCAAACCGGGTACGGAATGTTACAACCTCCCGCTGATGGGCAATGTAAGCCTCGAGAATCGATTTCAATCCTAATTGATGAGGTGCTTTATTCACAATCGCAACCATATTGAAATTATAGGTGACCTGCAGGTCGGTTTTCTTCAGTAAATAAGCCAAAATACCTTGTGCGTCCGCTTCTTTTTTCAACTCAACCACGATTCGCAGACCTTCACGTCCGCTCTCATCACGCACTTCGGCAATACCTTCAACCTTCTTCTCCAGTCGGATGTTCTCCATCGCTGTAACCAGACGAGATTTCACGACCTGATAAGGAATTTCGGTAATGACGATCTGCTGTTTGCCACCGCGCATGTTTTCAATCTCGGTTTTGGACCGGATATAGATCCGTCCCTTACCTGTGCGATAGGCATCCAGAATGCCGTCACCGCCCATAATCAATCCGCCTGTTGGAAAGTCAGGACCCTTCATAAACATCATGATTTCGTCCAGCTCAATCGACGGTTTCTCCATCACAGCGATCGAAGCATCAATGACTTCACGTAAATTGTGTGGAGGAATCTCCGTTGCAAATCCGGAGGAAATACCGCTGACACCATTAACCAGCAAGTTCGGATAACGGGATGGCAATACAACCGGTTCTTTGGCCGTATTATCAAAATTATCCTTAAACAGAACCGTCCGTTTCTCGATATCGCGAAGCATCTCCATCGCGATGGGCGACAAACGGGCCTCCGTATACCGCATCGCCGCTGCCGGGTCATCATCCTGTGATCCCCAGTTACCATGACCGTCCACGAGCATATGGCCCATTTTCCATGGCTGAGCCATCCGCACCATGCCCTCATAGATGGATGAGTCACCATGTGGATGATAATTACCCATTACGTCCCCAACGGTTTTGGCAGACTTGCGGTAAGTCTTGTCAGGCGTATTACCTGAATCGTACATGGCGTATAGAATACGCCGTTGTACTGGCTTCAACCCATCCCGGACATCCGGAATGGCTCGATCCTGAATAATATATTTGGAGTAGCGACCGAAACGGTCCCCAACGACCTCTTCGAGAAAGGCCGGCATAAATTGTTCTGATGGACTCATTCCAAGCACCTTCTATTCTTCGTACTCTGTAAAGTCGACGTTCTCTACAATCCAGCGTTTCCGCGGATCAACCTTATCACCCATGAGCGTAGATACACGACGTTCTGCTTTTGCTGCATCAACAATCTGTACCTTCAGCATCGCACGAGTTTCCGGATTCATTGTTGTCTCCCACAGTTGATCCGGATTCATCTCACCAAGACCTTTATAACGTTGAAGCTCAACATTATTACCGAATTCCTTCATATAATTCGCCAGTTCTTCATCCGTCCATGCATATCGAACAGTCGCAAGCTTACCAGACTTACGAGTAAGTTTGTACAATGGCGGCTGAGCAATATATACTTTGCCTGCATCAATTAAAGGCTTCATATAACGATAAAAGAAGGTCAACAGCAGCACCTGAATATGTGCGCCGTCCGTATCCGCATCGGTCATAATGATAATTTTGGAATAATTGCTGTCTTCAACTGCAAATTCGGTTCCTATGCCCGCACCGATCGCCGCTGTAATGGCGCGGTATTCTTCATTTTTGAGAATGTCGGCCAGCTTTGATTTTTCTGGATTGAGCGGTTTTCCCTTGAGCGGCAGAATAGCCTGAATCTTCGAGTCACGTCCCTGTTTGGCAGAACCACCTGCGGAATCCCCTTCGACAATAAATAACTCATTTCGGGTAAAATCCTTTGATTGCGCCGGCGTTAGTTTGCCGTTCAGGTTGGAACTTTCGCTACGTTTCTTGCCTGTGCGCATATCATCACGTGCTTTGCGGGCTGCTTCTCTGGCTCTGGAGGCTTGGACCGCTTTGCGAATTAACGTTTGCGCTACCTGCGGGTTTTCTTCCAGGAACCGTTGAATATTCTCGGACACGACCGAATCCACTGCACTTCGAGCGGAAGCGCTGCCGAGCTGATCCTTGGTCTGACCTACGAACTCAACCTCTGACATCTTGACACTGATGACGGCCATCATACCTTCACGCAAATCATTGCCTTCGAGGTTTTTATCTTTTTCCTTAATCATGCTGGTACGCCGCGCGTAGTCATTCATTACACGAGTATACGCAGCCCTGAATCCGGTCTCATGTGTACCGCCACCCCGAGTAGAGATCGAGTTCACGAACGAAGCCAGCGTTTCGGTATAACCCGCGTTATACTGGATTGCCACTTCGACTTCAATGTCATCCTTCTCCGCATAGAAGTGAATAACATCATGCAGCACATCTTTATTTTCGTTAAGAAAAGCAACAAACTGGCTTGCTCCACCTTCATACATGTATTCATCCTGATTGCCCGAACGTTCATCCTTGAGCACAATTCTCAGACCCGAATTCAGAAAAGCAATCTCCTGAAGACGTTCTGCCAATGTATCATAATTAAATTGAATACCGCTCTGGAACACCCGAATATCCGGTTTAAATGTAACTTTTGTACCTGTCCGATTGGTATTTCCCAACACTTCGAGACCGGAGACCGGTTCACCGACATGTTCAATCCCTTTTTTGTCCTTCCAATACTCGAATCGCTGACGATGAATCTTGCCATCACGGAAAATCTCGACTTCAAGCCACTCGGACAATGCGTTAGTAACTGACGCACCTACACCGTGCAAACCGCCTGATTTTTTGTATCCTGATCCACCGAACTTTCCGCCTGCGTGCAAAATCGTAAACACGACCTGGGGAGTAGGAATCCCTGTTTTATGTATACCTGTCGGAATTCCCCTTCCGTTATCCTGAACCGTAATAGAACCGTCCTTATGCAGCGTGATATCGATTTTGGAGCAGAATTTGGCGAGATGTTCGTCGACAGCGTTGTCGACAATTTCCCATACCAAATGATGTAAACCTGAAGTGCTGGTGCTGCCGATGTACATCCCCGGCCGTTTCCGTACCGCTACCAACCCTTCAAGTACTTGAATGTCGTCCGCGTCGTAGCCTGAAGACCCCTGTCCTCCGCCTGTCGAACCTGCCGACATATCGATTTGCTCGACCATTCATGCTCCCCCTTCTTAACTTGCAACTAAAAAAATGCCTAAAATGCAAACAGATGTTTTCTTATCCTTGTCCATTTTAATTCAAGATATCCCGTTTCGTAAAGACAAGGAATGACACAATGAGTGAAGCAATGCCCCAAACACTAAGCACAATAAGGGAAAAACCTAAATTCATACCCTCGATTGGAGGTAACCCGCCAGACAAATAATTCGGAAGTTCGAGGTTAACCATGAACAAATACTTCGCGGTCTGCCAGGACGCTGCCATACTGGTCAAGATTGTTCCTGCAATCAAAGCGGCCATCATGATAACGATACTTGCAGCAGTACTGCGCACAAGCACAGATACCATAAATGCAAGCATAGCCACAATTACACTCACAAACCAGATCAGTCCTGCCTGCATGAGCATATACAGCCACTGGTCTACAGCATGCACTGCCGACATATCGACATCTGTTCCCACAACTTTGAATCCTGTGAAGATTGGCATGTTGAAGCCTTTATAACCAAAGACCGCACCCGATATGACATAACATATAATGTAGGCTGATACCACTATGATCGAAACAAACATAATCAGCGTAATTAATTTACTCAAAAGCACTTTCCAGCGTCTAACCGGACGCGTTAAAAGCATTTTAATCGTACCTGTCGTACGTTCACCAGAAACAAGATCTGAAGCAATAGCCATGATTAACAGTGGAATAAACAATCCAACCGCGTTGTTCATGAACTCCCGCGTAAAGGTGACACCACCCGGTTCTTTGGGATTGATGTCATTCTCAAGATAATACTGCATCTGCTGGATATATACTGTTCTATATTTTTTGTACTCTTCAGGTACCCGATCACTACCGAGCGAATTTTGATTGTCTGTGATGGCCTGTTGCAGTTCAAGACGCCAATCGCCGCCAAACTTGTCGCGATTATTCTCCGCAGATTTCATCTGGGCATACGTAAACATCGGTACGAGGACCGCAAGTACAATAAATATAATATAAAGCCGTTTTTTCTTCACCATCTTAATCGTTTCATTGCGGATCAGCGGCATGATATTACTCAATGGATTCACCTTCTGTCATTTTTAAGAATAGTTGTTCAAGCGTAGGCTGAATCCGCTGTACCCCTTCAACCTGTATACCAGCTTGAACCATCTGTTGCACCATATCAGGAATTCGATCTTCGTGCATCTCGGCAACCACAGCGTTGGGACCAAGGCCCGCAACAATGGTATCATCCATCACATCCGCAGGTCGACCTACCAGAGCAATGCCTGCATCCTGCAACATTTTTTTGCCTTGCTCCAGTGGTGAAACATGCCATATAGCCAACTTCGAATGATCTTCAATCAGTTCGCTTACACCTCCAACAGCAAGCACACGCCCAGCACTGATAATGGCTACTCTGTCACAGAGAAGCTGGATCTCACTTAACAAGTGACTGCTGACAAATACAGCCATACCTTCGCTGGCAAGTTGCTTAATAAAGACACGAAGTTCCTTAATCCCTTTTGGATCAAGACCATTTGTCGGTTCATCCAGAATAAGCAGACGCGGTCGCCCAAGCAGCGCTTGTGCAATACCGAGCCGTTGACGCATACCCAATGAGTACGTTCTGACTTTATCGTGAATCCGCTGATCCAGACGCACAATATCTACAACTTCCTGAATTCGTTCATTGTCCACACCTGGTTGCATGCGAGCGAAATGCTCCAGGTTCTCCCACCCTGTCAGATATGTATATACCTCCGGATTTTCAACAATGGAGCCTACATACTTCAAAGCACGCTCAGGGTCCCGATTCACATCATAACCACAGACTTTAATTTTTCCTTCTGTTGGTTTGATCAGATCGACCAGCATCCGTATCGTAGTTGTTTTGCCGGCACCGTTGGGACCGAGAAATCCGAAGATTTCACCAGGTTTTACGTCAAATGTAACGTCCTTAATGATCCATTTGCGTCCGATCCGCTTTTTCAGATTCTGTACGGATAGGACGGAATCATACTGCTGCTCTGCCATTTAATTTCCGCTCCCTTCTGCCGGTGTATCTGCCTGGAATTCCTGTGCAATCCGAACTGCAATTTGCTCATAACCTTGTCCGTTGGGATGGAAATGATCTGACGAGAGATACTCCCCCAGATGATTTTCAAACAAATCGAATGTAGGGACCAGTGTCATCTTGTCCTCATTGTTCAAAATAGCCAGTGCAGCATCGTTCCATGCAGCCACCACTGCATTACCCGGCTTCTCCAGTTCCTTCACATCGCCAAATGGATTGTACAACCCTATGTACGCAATCTGTGCATCGGGATTAATTTCTTTGACTTTCTTCAATATCTCTTGAAGGCGCTTCGACGTTTCCGGCAAAGCCGCTGCCAGCTGCTCTGCTGTTGGCGGATCTTCCCCCTGTAGAACTTGTCCTCCCTGGAACAAATCATTTGCGCCGATCGAGAGCAAGATAAAATTGGATTGTTGTAAGACGTAACGTACGCCTTGCTCATCAAGTTTTTCCAATAAAGCATCTGTTCTCAAACCGTTTACACCCAGATTATTAAGAACCTGAACGTCATATCCTTTATCTTTAAGCAGATTCCCTGCACGTCTCACAAAACCGAGTCCTTCATCATCGCCCGTGCCTCTTGCCAGAGAATCACCGATGACGGCCATCCGAATCTTGCCATCTTCCACGACAGCCGGTTCCCCCTCGATATCCTTAGATGGAGCAGTTGCCTCCTGGCCTGTCGTTAATGCGGAATCTCCCTCGGGGAAAATCACGTCTTTTATGGCGTAACCAAATCCAAATAACAACAACAAAGTTGCCAAGATGGATACTGTACTGACAGTTCTCCAGATCCAGGGTGCTGAATCCAGGCTTTTTTTCTTTTTCATCATCACATCTCCACTCATGTACACCAGTTCGGGTGCTTTATAATTTTATAATTTATAATGACTTTACATTAAGGCGTGTCTGAAAATCCGATTACTTCGGAGTTTTCAGACACGCCCTGATGATGCTATTCCTAAATAACATAAATGTTCTGTCGTTAATTTGCAAACTTTGGCGCTTCATTCGCAGAATTCATTTTTTATATGTCATTTTACGGAAAAAAGGTTATGCCATACACAGATATGAACTGTGTACTGGCATAACCTTGTGGTAAAGAAATTCATACTTTCTTCATTATAAATCGATTACTTACCGATAAACTCTTGTGCCCAGTATCCGTTGTAGAAACCTACACCGATATGCGTAAAGTTTTTGCTCAGAATATTGGCACGGTGACCTTCACTATTCATCCAAGCTGTAACCACTTCCTGTGGTGTTTTTTGTCCTTGGGCAATGTTCTCACCTGCATAGCTGTAAGTTACTCCGAATTGTTTCATCATATCAAACGGAGAACCATACGTAGGTGACTGGTGATCAAAATAGTTATTGTTACTCATATCTTTTACTTTAGCAACAGCTACTTTGTCCAGAAGTGCATCTGAAGTCAGAGCGTTCAGACCTGCTTTAGCACGCTCAGCGTTCACAAGTTTTACAACTTGAGTAGCAAAGTCGGATTGTGTGCTTTCGCTACCATTATTACTTGTATTGTTACCTGTATTACCTGTGTTTGAAGGATCTTTAGCCGGTGTAGTTTCCGGTTTTTCTTGAACTGGTTGTGTTGGTTTAGTCGGTTGCTCAGGCTTAGTTGTAGGCTCAGCAGGTTTTGTTGTTGGTTGAGTTGGTTTTGTTGTCGGCTCAGCAGGTTTCGTCGTTAGATCAGGCTGCGTAGCAGGTTTCTCTACAATTTGCCCCTCGGATACGGTGTATCCATTTTGTTTGAGCCATTTCTCAATGTAAGCTTTCAAGCTGTCTGTGCTTGTAATTTTGTACGTTGTGATAGTCTTATATGTTGAATCTGCAGCAGACGCGGAAGCAGGAAGCATTACCCCTACGGCCAGTACGGCTGTCAGACTACTCGTTACGACAGTTTTCATCCATTTCTTTTTCAAATTCATTCATCTCCTTAAGATTAGTTATTACAACTTTGTAATTAATACTCTAGCAGTATATCAATTCGACAGGAGATTGTGAACCTATAAAATATGGAAAAGTAACTTTTTTGTCATTTTTTAGCCATAAAAAAAAGACATTCGGACTAAAAATGCTAGTCGAATGTCGCTTCACCATCTATTTATCATTCACCACACAAGAATGTGCAGATCAGGATATCATGAGAATTTCCATGCAATAGAAGAAACTTTATTTGTACTATAGAAGAACTTTACTGAACCGATAACCTCTCTTCTGAAAACCAATGTGCTCATAAAAAGAGTACGTTGTTGAAGTCACTTCACGGTTTGCACCTGTGACAAACAGTTGTTTACCACCTTGCTGTCTGCCCCAATCTTCGGCACGAGCCATCAGACGACGGCCAATCCCACCACCACGATGTTCTTGACCTACAATCAGGGAAGTAATTTGTGCGGCAGGTTCTGGATAGGCATGACTTTGCACACATTGCAAGCCAATCACACCAATAATTTGTTCATCCACTTCGGCAACAAGCATGCATGCGTTTGGATTGGTTTCCAAACATTCAATACGTTCTTTCATGACATTGGTTGTTGTCGGATAGCTGACCTCTCGCATCAGTCCCGTTACCGCTTCAGCATCTCGTAGTTCACACTCTCGGATCATCAGTACAGGGGCCTCAACATTATTGGACATGATTTACCTCCACTTTCAGCATATTAGCGGCTTGCACCGCTGTTTTACGAGCTTCTTCCACATCTTGACCAGCACTTAAAGCTACAGCCATTCGGCGTCCTACTTTGGTCTCAGGTTTGCCAAATACACGAATCTGAGTACGAGGAAGAGCCAGTGCTTCTTCAATCCCGCCTACAGTAAAGTCAGATGTTTCATCATTAGCCTTCAGCGTTGCTGAAGCTCCCGGTGTCAACAGATGTACACCTGTGACCGGAAAACCAAGAATTGCACGTACATGCAGCGCAAACTCGGAACTGTCTTGCGTCACCATTGTAACCATACCTGTGTCATGTGGACGAGGAGATACCTCGCTGAACACAACACCATCCGATGTGAGGAACAATTCCACTCCAAACAGTCCATACCCGCCAAGTTCATCCGTGACGGATTTGGCAATATGACAAGCTTGCTGCCATTGCTCAGGAGTCATTGCATGAGGCTGCCAGGATTCGACATAATCCCCATCCTTCTGAACATGACCAATCGGAGGACAAAATACGGTGCCTGATACAGACCTAACGGTAAGTAATGTAATCTCACTGTCAAATTGCACAAAGCTCTCCACAATAACACGAACGGATTTGCCACGAGCCCCCGAAAGAGCAATGTTCCAGCAATCCTCTACGTCGCCCGGTGTTCGGCATACACTCTGCCCTTTGCCGGAAGAACTCATTAATGGTTTAATGACACAAGGTGTGCCAAGCTCACGTACGGCTTCCTGAAGTTGTTCCAGGTTGTCCGCAAAAAGGTAATCAGCTGTCGGAAGTTTCAATTGTTCGGCTGCAAGCCGACGGATGCCTTCGCGATCCATCGTTAGACGTGCAGCTCGGGCAGTAGGTACTACACAAAATCCCTCTTCCTCAAGCTCCAGTAAAGCTTCTGTTGCAATAGCTTCAATCTCAGGTACGATGTAATGAGGTTTTTCTTTACGGATCAATTGTTTCAAAGCTTCGGCATCCAGCATGTCGATGCAGTAAGACCGGTGCGCGACCTGCATTGCAGGTGCGTTCTCATAACGATCAACAGCGATCGTCTCTACTCCCAGTCGTTGGGCCTCAATAACGACCTCTTTTCCCAATTCTCCACTGCCTAGTAGCAGCATTTTTTTGGCTTGAGCCGTAAAAGGAGCACCCCACATGTTCTTTCCAATCCTCCCAAAGAGAAATCTTCTATATCTGTCTCTCTATTTTCGGGGTTTTGGTTAAAGATTGCAAGAGTGCTCCCTATTTTTCTTGTGAATTTTACAAGATTTTTTGTGTTTTTTCGATCAAATTTTACAATTATCGCTTACAGATTCGTCAACCTTTCCATTCTTCCCAGAAATAAGGATATGTTGAAACAGCAGATTTTAATACTCCAGTGAACATGAATAAGCAAACAAACCCCAAGTTTAGAACCTTGGGATTTGTTTGTTTTTTTCTCTGAAAATTTCATTATGGGAGGAGACGTACGCCATCATGGGAGCATCTGGAGTCAAGTATTTTTTCGCACTATTTACAGCTAAAATCGCATCGTTGAAGGCTCCGGCAATAAGTCTGACTTTGCTATCGTGAGTTGCACAATCCCCTGCAGCAAAAATACCCGGGAGGTTCGTATTCGCATGTTGGCTCATTAGAACCATTCCATCGTCCATTTCTAAGCCACAACTGGCAAGATCACTTAAATTGCTTTTATATCCATGACTAACTACGACTTCATCCACATCTAACAATACATTTTCCTGACTCTCCATATGCGTAATTACAACCTGATGGATACGTTCACCATGATTATGAAGCCGTGTGATGCTATATGGTGTTCTGACATCCGTTACATTGTTCATCTCGCTAACATTGCGTTCCATTGCACGAAACTCATTTTTTCGGTGGACGACCACTACGCTCCGTGCAAGTTGAGCAAGTTCAATTGCCCAATCTACTGCACTGTTGCCTCCTCCTGAAATGAGCACACGCTTCCCGGAAAAATGTTCTGGATTTTGCACGGTGTAATGAAGATTCTCATGCTCATATTGAATCGGCTCCTGAAGCTCCAATTTCTGAATTTCTGCGATACCGCGGCCTACTGCGACAATGATTGTACGCGTATAGTGTATGTCGCCTTCAGCAGTATACAGAGCCAAAATATCGTTGTCCAGTCGAGCGAACCGATCTACTATGCAATTCAATTCAACCGTTGGATTAAAGGTATTCGCCTGCTGAACCAGATACTCAATCAACTTTGAACACTTCATTGGTGGCAGGCCACCCACATCCCAAATAGTTTTTTCGGAATAGGTATGCAGAAAACCACCAAGTTGGTCTTTGCCGTCAATGATCTTAACTCTCATATCACGCATCCCGGCATAAAAGGCCGCATATAATCCTGCCGGTCCGCCTCCAATGATGGTTACATCATAGATATCTTCTTCATTCATTTTGGACACATCCTGTTATTTAGTAGTGAATTTAGAGATATGTGTAACATGAACCGTTTGCTTTATTTATTTTTCTCTTCAAAAACAGCTACAATGTCATCAATAACATACTGATCAGCCAGTGGAGACATCCCCAGATTGAGCCATTCTTTACCACCAACCATGTACACATGATCATTTTTGACTGCTTTCAGATTTTTCCATAGTGAAGTTGCCAACATCTCTTCAAATTTCTTCTTAATTTCAGGATTCTTATCGTCATCCAGTTGAACGATCAAGTGATCTGCATCGTATTCAGGCAACACTTCCATGGATACGGACATGGCAACTTGATCTTTCGGGAAATTCGGGAGCGGATTCATACCCAGACGCTTGTGCACGAAGTTTCCACGGTCAAGGTTCTCCCCGTGAAGGACGATTTCTTTTTCCATGACTCGAATATAGAGAACTGTTTCTTCTCCGATCATCTCGTTTAATTTGTCGGCTGCAACTTTTTCCTTCGCTACCAAATCTTCAATAACCTTTTCTGCCTGTTCTTCTTTGTCCAGAATTTTGGCAATATCACGCAATTCGTCCCGCCAATCATCACGTTGTGGAAGAAGTACAGTCGGTGCAATCAGAGAAAGCTGATCATAATCCTTTTCGGACCACCAGTCAGGAGCTATAATCAAATCAGGCATTGTCTCCATAACCGCTTCAAAATTCGGCGTTCGTGCGATGCCCATTTTCATGGTAT
The DNA here is from genome assembly GCF_056395745.1 of Paenibacillus sp. 10L310. Classification (NCBI taxonomy): domain Bacteria; kingdom Bacillati; phylum Bacillota; class Bacilli; order Caryophanales; family Paenibacillaceae; genus Paenibacillus; species Paenibacillus sp. 10L310. The sequence goes on from NZ_JBFTKC010000003.1 coordinate 475,840, forward strand.
TCGCGAATGGCTCTTCCAAATAAGAAGGATGATCCTCGTGATAGTTCTGCACAGCAACAGGTACGATGCCAAGTGCATACAAAAACTCCGGATATACAAGGGACAGACCCACTACTCTTTGTGGTTCAACCGGGATTTCAATTTCTCCCATCTTTGTCGTCACTTTTTTTACCTGACTTGTTTCTGTTGTGGATGTATTGGCAGAACCAGTCTTCTGACCTTCGCTCGTGGCCTCATCTTTCCCCGCTGTACCGCAAGCCGCAATAATGAGCACCAACATCATGGTGCATAGTACCGTTAACCATCTGAATCTCATTCTTTATGTACCCCCTATATGGCATTTAGTTATGACAACGTCTAATTAATAATAATTATCATTATCATTTGATATAGGAGTAAGTATATTAAAATATGTTCAGGTATGATATTGACTATTCAGACTTTTTGCTATGGACGATCTTGCCATAACTTTAATATTTCATCCAACATAAGCTCATGAGTAAACGCAGTGTAGTCCAGCAGGACGCTCGACAAAAGGATATCCATTCTGCCATTCTGTACCGCTAACAACTCAAGCCATTCTTCAGACTTACGTACAGCAGACCATGTCTGCCTGGATGTCTCATCATCACCAACAATTAATAATATTCTTTCCACGTTGAGAACAGATAACTCCTTAATGGTTACTGTGCCCCGTTCCCAATAAGTCTCAACTCCTTCGGGACCCTCCATTTGCATATCAACGTAAAAAACGGAAGCAATGCTCCTTGGGCCTAACATCTGCAACGCTTCACCATAAACTTTGAGTACAACTAATCTGTCTTTTCGTATGAAATCCTCAAGCTGGTCCTTTATGGTCGTTGCCTTCTCTTCATATCTTTGAAGCCATACCTCTGCAATATCAGACCTGTCCAAAAAGCTTGCAACATATCTCAAATGCTCTCTCCAATCTCCTTTTTCCCACGGGAGGTCACACACAGGAGCAGTGGAATGAAGCTGTCTTTGCAAATCCTCAGACTCCGTCCCAACAGTAATAATATAATCAGGTTTAACTAATCGAAGCTGTTCCAGCCGAGTGGTCTCACTCTCTGCGAGTGGCATAACTTTGTCCGTTTCATATTTACGTCGGTAATAGTATGTCCACGGATGACTTGCCGGCGCGGCACAGGGAATGATCTGCAATGCAAGCAGTATACCAATGCTCACAGAATGAACTGCAGCAATTTTTTGTTTGCTATTACGTATAAACGCTGCTGGTGGAATGCCAGAGATTTGCTTGAATTTACGCCGGAAATACGTCTCATCCTGATAACCCACGTACGATGCCACATCCTTGAGTCGATAACTGTGATCATTTCTCATTAAGATCTGGGCTTGTTTAATTCGGTATAGCGTTAGATAGTCCACTGGACTATAACCATACCTTTTCTTGAATAAACGCATGAAATGTCGAGGGCTCATTCGTGCCACATTTGCTAATTCCTCAATGGTTAATCTCTTCGAATAATTCTGCTCCATGTAACCTTTGACATGTTCAATTGGTGAAGCCAGGTCCGTCTTTTCGGTAAGGGCCACGTCGTAAAACATGGTATACAACAGTTCCTGAAAACGAATCTGACCATAGTACCTTTGCAAACCATCCTTCTTCAACGTGTGGTGGTAAATCATCTGACAGATCACACCAACAGCAACGGGTGAAGATGAGCTGACCTCGCCATTTATTTCATTACGTAAAAGTTGCTTCATCATTTCAAGGGCTGTTCCACCCTCCTGCTCCAGTGCGTACATGACATCAAAACTCATGTGATACACGCCTCTTTCATCCAACGAATGCACATTTGCCTCAACCAGTTGCCCCGGGAAGCCTACATACAGTCCGCCCGCCTTCAATTCGATGAAACTGCCATCTATCTTTAACCACCCTTGCCCACTGGCTACAAATAATAACATGTATGTTTCAATGAAGTGTTTCCTCAGAAGCCACTCCGTCGCAGGATCACTCGTATAATTCACGTGAAGGAGCCTAAAATTCATATGATCCAGGTGATCCAAATGCTTTGAATTTATTTCGTTGTTGTCCATCTGCATTGATCTCCCTCCAGCCATGAACGATTGTATTGATTTCATTCTTCAAAAATATAACATACCACACTAACGAATAAAAAAAACACTCCGGCTATCCTCTAACCTGTCTTCAATGAATAAGATGCACTTATTATTGAATGATCAGGCTAAAAAACACCAGAGTGTTATAAGTTCATATGTGTTCAGACGCTTAACAGGCGTCCGAAGGTTTCATCACAAAAATCTGTATTGAGCTTCTATTAATCCATTATAGACGCCTTGTTTTTGGATCAGCTGCTCATGGTTACCCTCTTCTTTAATTTCACCATGATCCAGGACGATAATGTTATCTGCATTCCGGATGGTTGAGAGACGGTGAGCGACCATAAAGGACGTTCTTCCCTGCAACAGCACCTTCAACGCTTCCTGGATTTTAAGCTCTGTCTCCGTATCAATACTGGCTGTAGCTTCATCCAGAATCAGTATGCGTGGATCAGCAAGCAACGCACGGGCAAAGGATAACAGTTGTCGCTGTCCCATGGATAATACGTTCCCGCGTTCCTCTACTTCGGTATCGTATCCGCCAGGCAGCTTCATGATGAACTCATGTGCATTGACTGCTTTGGCTGCGTCCTCCACCTCTTCATTCGTTGCATCCAGTCGTCCAAATCGAATATTGTCACGAATCGTACCCGAGAAGATGAAGGTATCCTGTAATACAATGCTGATCTGGCTGCGTAAACTCTCTACCGTTACATCCCGCACATCCTGTCCGTCAATGGTGAGACGTCCGCCGGATATATCATAGAAACGACTGATCAGATTGATGATCGTACTTTTACCTGAGCCCGTATGACCAACAAGTGCAATCGATTGTCCCGCAGCCGCTGAGAAGCTGATCCCTTTCAGCGCCTGTCTGCCCTTCTCGTATTCGAACACCACATTTTCGAATGCGATATCTCCTTTAATAGAAGGAAGTGGCTTGGCACCTGGTTTATCCGCAATACTTGGTTTTTCATCCATGAATTCGAAGATACGCTCCGATGATGCCATTGCAACCAGCAACTGATTGTACATCTGTCCCAGACGGTTGATTGGGTCCCAGAAGTTGCCGACATAGTTGGCAAAAGCGACAAGTAATCCCACGGTCAACTGACCTTCCTGAATCAGGTAAGCACCAAACCAGAAAAGGATTAACGTACCGAATCCGCCGGTAATCTCAATCAGCGGTCCAAAGCCCTGGTTCATCGCTGATGCTCTATCCCATGACTTTTTGCTGGACAGGTTCATGTTGTCAAAATATTTCATGTTCTCTTTTTCCTGTGTGTAAGCCTGAGTCACTCGAATCCCCTGAATGGATTCATTCAAGTGGGAGTTGATCCGAGAGTTCTTCATGCGCACATCCTGCCAAGCCCGACGGATCAGCACCCGCAGTTTGGTCGAGATGATAAACATGATTGGCACCGTAATGATCACGGCAAGACCCAGTTTCCAGTTAATCAACAGCAAGATCACAATGATCCCGAGCAACTGTACGCAGTCGATCATGACGTTAACTGCACCGTTAGTGAATAGATCCTGAAGGGAGTTAATATCATTCGTAACACGTACCAGTACGGAACCTGCCGGTCTTTTGTCAAAGAAGTTAAAGGACAGCTTCTGGATATGCTTGAACAGATCCGAGCGAAGGTCATAAATAACACGCTGTCCGATAATGTTTGTCAATTTGATCCGGTACGTATTGGCAGCCCACTGGATGAGATACAACACAAATATGGAGCCTGCAATAAGATAAAGCATAGTCATGCTTGGCAACCCCGTTGCCGGTGCGATGGCACGGTCAATCGCCAGACTGATCAGAAAAGGTACGGACAATTTTGTAATGGTACCCAAGATCATCATTAGAATAACAAGTGGTAACAGTTGTTTCGCATAAGGTTTCATGTATGCAAATAAACGTCCGAACTCTTTCCAGTTAAACGGTTTTTCAATAATTTCATCATCCTGATACACAAATCGTTCATTCAGTTTCTTCTCAGAGGCCACTTTTGCCTCGCGCCTGTCTGCTATCGTTTCGGCACTCATGAATTCACCTGCTTCCCAGCCTCCCGCTTACCGCGGGCAATATAATCTGCATATTGAATTTTATAAACATCCTGATATGGTCCAGGCACTTCAATGAGTTCGGTATGTTTACCACGTTGTACCACACGACCTTCATCGAGCACCAGAATCTCATCTGCATGTCGTAGTGAAGATATCCGGTGTGCAATAATAAATGTCGTTCTGCCGCGCATAACTTCCTGGAAACCGGACTGAATCTCGTGTTCTGTCTCCATGTCCACGGCGCTTGTTGCATCATCAAGTACCAGAATTTTTGGGTTTTTCAGCAAAGCCCTTGCAATCGCAATCCGCTGTTTCTGTCCACCCGATAAACCCATACCGCGCTCACCAACCACCGTGTCATATCCGTCCGGGAACTCCATAATGAAGTCATGAGCCTTGGCCAGCTTGGCTGCACGGATGATCTCATCCATGGTGACGTTCTTAAGCCCGTAGGAAATATTATTGCGAATGCTGGATGAGAACAGGAATGTTTCCTGGAAAACAGAAGCGATCTGACTCCGCAAACTGCGGATGCCTATGTCTTTAATGTTTTTGCCATCCAGCTTGATCGTTCCTGAGTTCACGTTATAGGCACGCATCAGAAGCTGAATGATGGTCGATTTACCTGACCCTGTTCCCCCGAGGAAACCGATTACAGAACCGGGTGCAGCGTCAAAATTAATATCGGTTACTGCTGGCATTTTGTTGCCATAGGCAAAGGTAACGGATTCAAATGTCACATGGCCGTTCACCTGGTCTGCCTCAACAATGACTGGATCTTGCGTTTCTTCCACATCCACTGGCGTATTCAGCAGCTCGAGCACCCGTTCACCTGAAGCTTTGGATTGCGTATAGTTGTTGATATGGAACCCAAGGTTCCACATTGGACCGATTATGTACCAGATCAAACTGAAAAAGGCAACGAGTTCACCGAGTGTCAGCGTCTTCTGTATAACCATTCTTCCACCGATCACCAGCAACAGCACGATACTCACCGAAGCAAGGATCTCCATGATCGGAAAATAGCGACTCCACAATGTTGCGGCATGAATCTGATTTGTTTTGTAACGCTCATTACGTATGGAGAATTTCTCCACTTCATAAGGCTCACGTGCAAAGGATTTTACCGTACGTACGCCAGTAATATTCTCCTGTACCGCTGTTGTCAGTGAACTGAGCGCCAGCCGCATCTCCTGAAACGCAGGGTGAATTTTGGATTCGAATCTCAGCGCAACGAAGGCAAGTAATGGGATGCATATGAGCGTGAACAGCGTAAGCTGCCAACTCATGGTCATCATCATGATTGCGCCAAATACGACCATGAAAACCATATTAAGAATCTGGGCGAAACCAAATCCGATAAAGTTACGGATGGCTTCCAAATCTCCCGTGAGGCGGGACATCAGATCACCTGTCTTGGCCGTATCATAATAACGGAAGGATAAAAATTGAAGCTTTTCGTAACATGCATTACGAAGTCTGTACGCCAGGAAGTTACCCAAGCGTCCTCCAAAAAAGCCATGTAAAAACTGCATTCCCGCTTTTAAAATAACTACACCTAACACAGTCAAGGCAATTATGGGAACGTCTTCAAAAGTTCGCGGAACAATGATGTCATCAATCAGTATCCTCAGCATGTACGGATACACCAACCCAAGTGCGGTCGCTAAGGCGAGGAACAAGATTGATACAAATAAATACGTTCGCTTTTCCCAAAAAAAGGTTTGCAGTTGCCTAAGAACATCCATGTTTCTCCTCCTCTTATGTCGTTCAAAAATACTATGAACATTTATGAAGTTTATCACCGTACCCCATTCGCGGCAAAGCGAATAACAGACCATATTCTGCCTGCTTTCAGCTTATTGACGCATTAACGAAGGTAAATACCCACCTTTCAATCAAATGTTTGAATATTCTCTTTATTTCAGGTTGTTCGTACCAAAAAAAGGCTCCCTATATGCCTTTTCGGCAGGGGCCCTTTTGGGTTGATTTTCGCAACATTTTCAATGTGTTGCTGTATCATTCATTTTGTTTTACAAAGACTTCCAGAGAATACGCGTTATGCCGTGATTTTAACTGCGTTCAATCTGTTCCAGTTGGTTAGACAAGCTGGTCCATTGCTCCGCCGGAATTCCGCTCTCCAGTGTATCTTGAATTCCACTTACCGCCTCGTCCAGACGTTCTTCCAACTGACGGGATTGGTGTTGCAAGGATTGACAAATCTGGTTGTCATAAAACTGAATCAGTTTGTCTTGCGCAGCAGGAAGAACTTCAATGATCATCTGTTTGAGGACAGGATCAAGTGCCTCCTGTAATCGCTGACGTCCATCTCCTTCGAAGAACTGTTTCGGATTGCGGAAATAATTCAAATAGCTTTTCCATCCAGACGGTTCTTCCAGACGAACTTCTTCAAGCACAGGTGTACTCCAGCGTTCGTTCAGTGGCAGTGACACATCCACGCCCCCTGATAACTGTCTCACATCATCTATACAATCCGTAACTTGCTTCGTCAGCCAGGTCTGACCTGCCTGTTCAAGTCTGAGGGTGGTAGCAAGCAGTTCCTGCTCCAGTTCAATGGCAATCATGCGTAACAGTTCACGTCCACAGGCTGCAAAAGCCGTCTTCAGATTGCCCCGATCCTCCCGAAGTACGGAAGGATGGAATGCTTCTGCCATGAATAGACCAAGGCGATAGGCAAGTCGCTGCCGCACATGGAACAGCAACTCTGCTGTTTCCTGTGACAGTTCTTCCTTCATGGATCTCTCTGCAAGTCGCTGTATGCGCTGGCGTGACTGTCCCTGGATCGTCTCCAGTTCATCCCGCCGCTGCTGCAATGCTTCCTCACCCTGAGCCGCATCCTCTGCACGATTCTTCAACCGCTGAATGACACGTGCCATCTCTTCGGAAGCTCCACCTACGGCAAGATCGGCTAATTCTCTGCCTGCAAATTGGTTGAACTCTTCCTCAAAACGGATAAAACCGGATTGCTCAAGCAGCTTCGAATCACCTGCCATCTTGCCTTCCATCGCCAGTATGCTGGATACCGGGAAGAGTCGTGGTGCCCGAATTCCATTACTGCGCAGTTGGGTACTCACATGATCGAGAACCTGCTCCAGTTCTTCCTCAGAGGAAGACAAGTCACTGGCATTCACAACAAAGAACATCTGATCCATGGCAGAACTATCCTTAACACGTCCCAACTGATTCAGGAACTGGCGATCTCCTTGTGAGAAAGCATGGTTGTAATACGTGACAAAAATGAGTGCATCCGCATTCTTCATATAATTGAAGGTTACACCCGTATGACGAGCATTCACGGAGTCCGCTCCTGGTGTGTCTACCAATACAATGCCTTGTTCAGTCACATCACAACTGTAATAGAGATCGATACTGTCTACAAAACAGGACTTCTTCTCGTTTGCGACAAAGTTACGATAACCGTCCAGATCCACCAGCACATCCTGACCTAACTGGTCCACTGTTTCTTCCCAGCCGGCTGCCGCTGCCTGCAAAAAGCTGTAGTGCGGGCGCCCCGCCGGATGCACATCCTGTGGCGAGAGGGAACGTACTCGCTTCTGCCACTCCGCTCCAGGCTCGCCCAGTCCGAGCAGACGGAAGGAATAGGCGAGGTCTTCCTGGAAGGCGTCCCGGGTCTTCATCCGGACCCGGGCTGTTCCATGCTCCGCGCCCCCGGCAGGAGCCATGATCCGGTTAATCGCCGCTGTTGTTGGATGCGGCGAGACCGGTAGTACAGCTTCGCCCAGCAACGCGTTGGCGAAGGAGGATTTGCCGGCGCTGAATGCTCCGAACAGCGCCAATGTGAACGTGCCGCCCGCAAGCGAAGCCGCGCGTGCACGCAGATCCCGTACCGCCGACCCCATGGCGGGGTACGGCTCTACCAGCGCAGCAGCGGCTTCGAGTCGTGCCGCTGCTGCGTCCAGGCGTCGGCGTCGTTCAGCGCCAGCCGACGACGATGGCCCAGGCACCGCCGCCGCGACTGCGCGCTGCGCTGGCGGTGCCTCTGGCGTCTGTGGCTGCGCAGCCACAGACGTTGACGTGCCCGCATGCGAACCGGGAGCTTCGCCCGGTTCAGGCACCGCGGGCACGTGCGGGCCCTTCACCTCCGGCAATAGCCCGGAGGGGAGGGGGCCCGCATGGGGCAGCAGGCTGCGCAGCCCTGCTGCCTCTGCGGCGGCGCTGCGCTGGAGCGCCGTGTAGCGCGCCGCCGCCGCGGATTGCGCCAGCAGCGCTGCGCGGCTGGCGTCCAGCGCCTGAAGCGTGGCTTCGCCTCGCGCGCCCAGCGCCTCCAACATGCGGTCGGCCAGCATCATGGCCGACCTGCGATAGCGGGCCTCAATCTCGCCCCGCACATCTTTACTAAACTGAATCACATACTCTGGAGATACCTCTGCACTCGCACTGCGTTTCATCTCCAGTAGTGCCTCATCTACAGCAGGCAGTTCCGTATTGAGCGACTGCTCCCACTCCGCTCCCCATAGCTGATGGGATTCACCCAGCTGTCTAAGCATTGTACGAATATGTACCTCAACTTGTCCGGAAGCCTGATCCTGCAATAACCGCACCAGTTCAGAAGCACGACGTTGTTTCTCCTGCTCGGTTTTGCCACCTGAGAACAATAAGCCTACCCTGAAACCTGGTTTGCGGCTCTCCAAATAGGCGGCAGCCGACGCACGAATATCCGCAGGAGTAAGATTTGCATTTGCCAGAAGAGGTTCCAGCTCTGCCCGGAATTTCTCACGCACTCGCGAAGGCCCGGTACGAATGTCTGCTGCTTGTTGATCAAGAAGCTCCAGCTCTCGTTCCAAGCGTTCAATTCCTTCCTTGCCACCAATCTCATCCAGCAGGGAATTCTCTTCGTCTTCACGTTTCTCGGCTTCTCTCGTCAAGTGTTGCTCCGTTACATGACTGGCCGAACTTGCCAAACTGTGCGTAATTAACGCTTCCTTCTCTTGCATCATGTGTCCAATGAGTTCCGGAAGCACATCCCACTGGTTGTAGCGATGCTGCTTGTCGCGGAGGGAAGTAAACAACAGTCCGTCATATCTAACTTCCCAGGCCGCAAATATAGCTTCGACACCTTCGGTATATTGGTCAAAAGAGAGCTCACGCTCCCGATGCTTGTCGATCTGGTTCACGATCAAAAACAACGGTTTGCCCCAATCCGACAGACTCTTGGCAAATGAAAGGTTGGTCTCGGACTGGACATGGTTATAGTCCATGACATAGAACACCACATCCGCCAGATGGAGCGCTGAATGGGTTGCGAGACTATGTCCGCGATCTGTTGAATCCACACCTGGTGTATCCAGCAGGACAGCATCATCTTTCAGCAGAGGAATATCATCCCATACCTCAATTGAGCTATAAGCTCCACCATTTTTGCAATACGCCTCCAATTCCTCTGGAGAAACTTCAAGTGTTCCTGCTCCATTGTCAGCGCTTACGTTTGGAGTAGTATAAATAAGCGCTCTTGGCTTACCATTACGTATGGATACCACATTTGCACTTGTTGGCACGGGACTTGAAGGCAGCACCCGCTTACCGCATAAACTGTTGATGAGACTCGATTTGCCTGCAGAGAAATGACCACAGAACGCAATCGTCAGATGTTTCATTTCCGCCTTGCTGATTAAATCCGTTATAGCCTGTACAGCCGTATGGTCCCCTGTCTGCTCCATCGCTTCACGCAGCGGAAGCAGAGGTTTGGCCATTTCTTTTGGGTAATCTGTTCTGGACATGACTGGCCTTCCCCCTGGCTCCTCTAATTTGACATCCGTTTCGACGTCTATCTCTTTTACAACATTTATTTTAACATTATCAAGTTTGAATTTGAACGGTTGGAATTGAATATACATAAATGAACGTATAAGTCCTATAATCTAAAAAAAATAAAACCGAACAAGTCGGTTTTATCTGTAATACGTTTTATACTTGGTATTTAGCAAATGCTTACGCCAAGTGTCTGTTGCATGAATGCGATGTGATCACCTTAACCACAACGATCCTCATGACATTAATACAACAGAAACAATAGTGTAATCACTTCTTATGAAACTGCGTTCTCCATGGAAGGTAGCAAGATTTCAAATACTTGTCCATGTTGCAGAATTGTAATGTCTCTGCCTTTGTCTCTCATAACAACAACTTCGGGTTTAACGGACATACGCTCCAGATAATGTTCAGGCACGTCGCCAGAGTGGCTTACTGTGATACCTTCTACTTCTTTTTCTTCATTTTCAGCCATTTCCTGTTCAACGATTTGTTCAAAGATATCGGAGAAGGCCTCAAAATTGTCAGTGTACACGGAAATGCATTTCATGATTATTCATCCTTTTCTGCTCATTAATTTATTTTTCGTTTTCGGGTGGTGACACGTTCCTTATCTTTCCTGATTTGGGACGTTTTCATACGTTTTTTCCCTTCCCTGCATATGTCCAGCAATGGACAGATATGACACGCAGGGTTCTGTGCCTTGCAATGGTAGCGTCCAAAAAATATAAACCGGTGGTGAGTTAAAGTCCACTCGTCCCGGGGTACGCGCTTCATTAGTTTCTTTTCGACTTCAAGTACGGAGTCATCCCAACCTGCAAGCGCCAGCCGCTTGGATACACGTTCAACATGAGTATCTACCGCAATTGCCGGTACTCCAAACGCATTGGAAACAACTACATTCGCGGTTTTCCGCCCGACACCTGGTAGCGTCACAAGCTGATCATGTTCCTGCGGTACATCACCGCCATACTGCTCTATTAAAATTCGGCACATGTTCTGAATATGCTTGGCCTTGTTCCGGTACAAACCGATTCGCCGAATATCCTGTTCCAACTCTTCGAGAGGAACTGCCAGATAATCTGCTGGGCTTCTGTACTTCTGGAACAGATCTGCGGTTACCTTGTTCACCGTTTCATCGGTGCACTGGGCAGACAAAAGGACAGCTACCGTCAATTCAAATGCATTGCTGTGATTTAATTCGCAATGTGCATCAGGAAACATTGCTTCCATAGTTTCGAGTATATGTCTAACCGTCGCTGCATTCATGAAGAGCTACCTCCCACAAAATGACTCCACTCTGCGGAGCCTTACTTCGAAGCTTCATCCGAGTACTTTGCGGGGACCTCAAAAAGCTTGCAAAAAAAACGTCTTGATGCGGGAAAGATCCCGTATCAAGACGGTCATTCTTTTGATCCTCGAAAAGAAACGATTACTGTTTTTGAATCTCCAGAATAACATTGTTCAGGAGATACAATACAATATTATCATTATCTCTGAGAGATTGCACGCTTAAAGTATTGTCACCCTGGTGAACAAATACACTTGATCCGAGTGCAAAACGATAGTTTGTGTCTGCTGTCGTTTCCCGTTTAACCAAAATCTGGTTACCAACGCCATCATAAGACCAGAATTGTTTGCTCATGACAGTTAGTACTCTGAAGCGTGTGGAATTATCCGTATCTTTTGTCATTTCCACACGATCTCCGACCGTAAGACTAGTCAGTGAAGTTAATGTGGAGCCAGATTTTACGACTTTAACCGAACCGCTAACAGGCACGGTTTCAGTCTGGCCGTTAAACTGTTTGAGCGTTACAGATGAAGCATCCACCGCTGTAACCTCAGCCAGCGTACGCTTCACGACTTGAACCGCTTTTGGCGTAGCTCCTTCAAACGTTACATTAATCAGGTTGCCTGCTGTCAGTTGTGAAGGCGTGATCGTCTGACCACTCTCTCCTGTCAGTACGGCTTGATCCACGTAGAACTGACTTGTCAACAGATCGGATTTTACTCGAATACGACTATTTGCTTCCAAGGCAACCACTTCGAATTGAGCCACAGTGTTCAGTGAAACCTTCTGCACTACATCCTGATTTGCTCCAAGCGTTACGGTCACTTTGTCACCAATCTTCAAATCTCCCAGACTTGCGCCCGATTTGTTATAGATCTCAACCGTAGGTAAGGTAGTATAAGGCACTGTAATCGTCTGATTACCAGACAACACACTGATTTTTCTGCCCGTTGTGTCAATGTTGCTGATCGTACCTTCATACTTGTAAATCACTTTAACGGACAACGCACGTGTTCCCACATAGGTCAGATCCAATTTGCGACCATCATTTAAAATCGACTCCAGACCAGCGAGTGTAGGTTTGGTCGTATTGTAGTCCAGTTTGGTTTTTTCGTCCAATGTAAATACAAACGGTTTTTTGTTGTTGTCCAGTACGGTAAGTACCTTTGTTTTGCTGTTGTAAGATACAACCGTTACTCCGTTCATAGGTTCCATTTGACGTCCAATCACCTGAATACGTGTTACCTGATCGTCAGAGTTCAATGACAACTCCACCTGATCCCCGTTCGTTGCATCCGTGATGAGATCATTTAGCGTCGCATCCTGAATACCATTAATAATAACTTCCGGCTTTTCAGTCAGCAGTTTCGCCTCAAGGGAACCCCCTTCACGTTTGAACGTTAACGTGGACTGGTTGCCACCGATCTCAACCAATGTTCCGCGCACAGATTGCTCCACACCTTGAGACAATGTGATAGTTTGCAAAACACTGTCCTTTACGGTGTATTTCACGGCACTGCCGGCTTTGAGATCAGCCACTGACATGATACGGTTTTGATATGTGATAAGCAGATTGTCATTGTATGCAAACTGCTCTGTTGCACCCGCTGCATTGACAAGTTTGATCGTTTTGCCAGAAGTGGATACTTCAGCAACTACGCCATTGTCACTCTTGTTAACAATGCCGGATTTCACACGAATAGCAACTGTTTTTTTGTCAGTCGAGAACGTCTCACGCTGTACTTCGATGATGCTATCTGCCGTAATATCGGACAGTTTGATTGCATTACCATTCTGATCGATGAATGCAGTTGCCTCATCATAACTGTACGTTTCGTAATTCTCGCCCACAAAGATACCAATTTTATTACCAGACAATGAACGTGCAAATGTACCTTCAACACTTTCCACCTGCGGTGTAGCATCAACAACTTCCACATAGGAAGCCCCACCTGCAGAACCTACAACCATAACTTTTGTATACAGCTTCACATCTGTGGCGGAAGCACGAGTTTCACTGTCTTTCGTAAAGTAAGGCGTACTGCTGTTCACTGCGAAGTTAACGGCTTTGCCGTCCACAACCAGCGTGATCTGCCCATCTTTCAATCCTGTCACATAACCCGTGGATGTGTTCGGGTACGTTGTATCCGTTAACGATTCACCACGACTGAAGAAGGTAGCCAGTTGAGCACGGGTTACGGAACCAGTTGGATTGAATTTGTTGCCTTCAACACCTTTGGCCAGATCCAGGCTAACAGCCAGATTGACATAACCTTTACCACTTTCGGAAATACTTGCATTATCAGCAAATCCGGTAGATTGATTGTTTTGTGCCTTCGCTTCAGCATCCTTATCCAATGAACGGATTAACAATTTTGTAATCCATTCCCGTGAAGCCGGCTTTTGACCCCAGGAGGTCTTGGATACATCCACCGTTGATTCTTCCGTTTTGTCAATCAGTCCCAGTTGAAGTGCCAGCGCGACATATGGCTTGAAATAATTTCCCACTTCCATGTTTGTCGGTAATGCCGCAGCCGTGTCGGTATTCAACTGGCCCTCTTGATTCATAAAACGGATTGCCATTGTTACAGCTTCTTGCTGTGTTACCGCGTCTCCTGGACGGAACAGGCCGTTGTTACCGAGAAGAATACCTTGATATGCCAGTTTGTACACATGTTTCTCAGCCCAGTATCCGACCTTGATGTCACTGAACAAACCAGTTGGTGCAGCCGTATTTGTTATTGCAGCAGTCTGACCCTGCCCCGTTTCTGTTGATTCTGCTGCCATGGCAGCTCCGCCGGCGCTAAGGGCCATCATGCCTGCAAGCACGGCTGATACTACTTTTTTAGAGTGTGATGTATGGTTATATTTAAAAGTCACCTATGATTCCCCTCTCTCATGTAAAACGACCCATATTCCGTGGATTCCCGGTACAACAGCATGCTGTACAGCCTATTCGGATCTTGTCATTGGATGTTCAAGATCCACATGGCCCATCAGACTCTCCGTCTGCTGACCATCCACCAGTAAATCAAGTGATTTTACTTCATCAAACTGGAAGAACGTTTGTTTTAGAGCATCCAGTGCATAAGACTCTCCACCTGCTCCAAGACGTGCCGTATCTGGCATATGAATATCCAGCGTAAGAGCTCCATCCTTGAACTGAACAGACTTCAATTCAATTTCTTTAGACCACAGCGGAACCAGTTTAGCGTCTTTGCTCTGTTGCAGTGATTCAAAGGCAGCTTTATATTTGGCATCATCCGATGCGTATGAAATCTCTGCCGAAGCTTTGTGCAACTCCAGTTCTTCTTCATCCGTATAGAATACAGTGATCGTTTTCTTTTCATTACTTTCGGAAGTTGCCGGCTTCTCCGTAGACGTTTCGCTTGGCGGAGTAGTTGTAGTCTCTTCCTCCGAACTGCCTTCCGTCGATTCTGTAGGCGTTGTATTCTCTTCAGGCTCAGCAGTTACCGGTTCAGTAATTGTTTCGCCTTCAACCTCGGTTACATTGTTTTCAGTTCCTGCGCCTTGCGTCTGATTCGGAGCAGCTGTTGGCTTGCTTCCACATCCAGCAGCAACTGCCATAACCGTTACCAGCAAGGCTGCAATCCATATTTTCTTGTTCATTCTAACTCCGCCTCCTCAACATAAGGGCTTGTCCCTTATTTAATTCCCAGATACTCCTTGATTCCTGCAACAATCCCTTTGGCAACACTGTTCTGGAAACTCTCAGTGAACAGGGCTGCTTCGTCGCTCTTATTGCTAAGGAATCCACCTTCCAGCAGAACTGCTGGCATTGTCGTTTCACGGGTCACATGGAGACTTGCCGTTTTCACTCCACGATCTTTCAGTCCGGAAGACTGTAAAAGATACTTGTGCATCACTGTAGCAAGTGCTTTGCTGTTGGAGCGTGTATAGAATGTCTCTACACCGTTCGCAGCAGTAGGGCCACTGTTAGCATGAATGGAGATGAAAATATCCGCTTTTATGTCTTGTGCAATCTTCACACGTTCTTTCAATGCCAAAAATGTATCATCGCTGCGCGTTAACACAACGTCAATTTTGGATTCTTTTTTCAACAAGGCTTCCACTTTCAGAGCCATTGCCAGATTGAAGTCTTTTTCACGTTTACCAGTTACACCGATTGCGCCAGGATCCTGATCTCCGTGACCTGCATCGATAACGACAACTTTTTTGCCATTATTACCAACTGGAGGGGCAGGTGTACCACTTTGATTGTCGAGGTTAATCATAACCAGTCCGGAATCATTTTGCACACTGTACCCTTTTGAACTGGACAGATCGATTACAAAACGAATTGTAGATGGACTGTTGCTGTATAACGAGTAACGAATCTTCGACACATCCGGATAGCCGCTAACGACGAGTTGTCCATTCTGGTTGCTGTCTAGAGCCTGTCCTTCACTGAACGAATCAGCAAATGCGGTATTCGGCAAGTCTATAACGATTCGATCTGGTCCTGTCATCGTGAAGACGTTCGGCTTCGTACTTCCGCTTGTTGCAATCATGAAGCGGTTGTCGCTGAAGCTGATGCCGTTCACCAGTACAAGACCTTCTTGATCCGATCCTCCGCCTTCATTGCCAGAGTTCGGAGGTGTGGTTGTCCCGTTTCCGGAACCTGAATTCTGGGTAACTAATGTTACCGTCTTCGTGGTATTGTTCCAACCCACCTTAAGACCCATTTCCTCACCAATAAATCGGAGAGGTACGAGCGTAGTACCATTTTTCACGAGTGGCGGGGCATCCAAGTTTACGTTACTGCCGTTCACCGTTGCCGTCTTCTGTCCAACAATCATCTGCATGGCAGTGTTGTCTTTGCTAATAGTCACTGTTTGAGTTTGCTGCTTCCACTCCACGCTATATCCAAGATTTTCGGACACAACCCGGATCGGAACCATCACCTTGCTGTTGATAATTTCCGCTTTTGTATCCGATGGCTGTACGATTTCTTTTCCGTCTAGGATAATTTTCGTGTCTGTTGCTGCGTGACTATAGCCCGGGAATACGAGCCCAAAGACAAATAACAGTACCAAAAAACCGAACTTCTTCATCCTTCACCCCTACCATTCTCATATTTTTTTGCCGCATGTTGTCATTTTCCAACTCCGACTGACCGCTTGGGCATTACCAGACACCTATTAGACGCCCCTCGCTCTCAAAAGTTGCGAATATATTCCAACATAACAGAAAAAAAACGTTGTCAGATCAAGCTTTTTTTACATTTTAATGTCTTCTTTTTTCCTTATTTATCAAATATACATCTCTAAACAACGTAATACCCTAACCTTCATATTTGCGCACAATTCAATTTACAGTCCCAAAAATTCAACAATTCCGTCCACAATCGCCTGTGCACATTTGTCCTGGTATTCTTCCATGAGCATGACTGCTTCATCTGTAGGGTTACTTAAAAAACCAAGTTCAAGTAACACAGCAGGCATGGTTGTTTCACGCGTCACATGCAGACTAGCCGTTTTAACCCCACGATCCTTGAGTCCTGTTACCGGTAACACATATTTGTGAAGAGTGTCAGCCAAAGTTTTGCTTTCTTTACGACTGTAGAGCGTTTCAATACCGTTTGGTACCGGTGTAGTGAATTTGTTTCCATGAATGGATACAAAAACATCTGCCTGATTCCATTCAGCAATATCCACACGCTGTTTGAGCGAAAGTTCTGTATCATCCTGGCGTGTAATGACCGTTTGAATATTTGGGTATTTTTGAAGGGTTGCCTGTACCTTCAGTCCTACAGCCAGATTGAAATCCTTCTCATAAGCTCCTGACAAACTCACTGCACCCGATTGACGACCACCATGTCCCGGATCAATGACCACAATCGTTTTGCCATCATTGGTAGGTACTGCCGGTTGGCTTGTCGGTTCTCCACTCGTGGCTGTCAGGTCAACGAGCAAGACATTGTTATCTCCAACAGACCATTTGGCTGTAGCCGTCTGATTCAGATCCAGAACGACACGCACGGTAGAAGGCGATTTACTGAACATGGCATACCGAACTTTGGAAACTATGGATGAATCCGTAACGAGAATCTGTCCACTCCCATCCGGGTTAGAGGCTTGTCCCTGAATGAATTCCTCAGAAAATGTCGCTGAAGGCAGATCAACAATAATTCGGTCTGGCCCACCAATACTGGATACTTTGGGGCTAATATTACCGTTTGTTGCTACAATCAAGCGATCTCCGCTGAAGCTGATGCCTTGAAGCTCTGTCAAACCATCCGGGACAGGTGCCTCGACGGGGTCACTGTCACCTTCCGTTTCAACTACGGGAGGAATACTAAATAGGCTTACTGTCTTGGTTCCATTGTCCCAGCCAACACGCAGACCCATGCCTTCCCCAACAAAGCGTAACGGAACAAGCGTAGTTCCCTGTTTGATCAGTGGGGGCGAATCCAAGTTCACCACGTTTCCATTCACTGTAGCTGCATCTTTGCCAGCCGTCATTTGAATCATGCTGTTTCCTTTTTGAACCTGGACTGACTGAGTTTCCTTCTCCCACTTCACCTTATAACCCAGGTTCTCGGATACAATTCGAATTGGAACCATGACCGTTTTCCCAATATTCTCTGCAGGTGCACCCGTCTGCTGGTTAATGGTTACACCGTCGAGTACAATCGAGGGAGTGGTGTCTGCATGGGCCATGACTGGGAATAAACATAGGAACAGAAGAAAAACGACTGCTGCCGACCATTTTTTCATAACTCATCCACCATTCTTTTTGTCTTTTGAACATCCGACCTGATTCTCTGCAGCGTAACATCAATGACAATATGTAACCTTCCATAATCTACTAATCAGTTTATCAGATATTGTCTGATCATCCGGTTACAACGTTGTCATATTTAGTCGGAAACTGAGTGGCAAAAAGGTTACTTTCTCCATTCGTCCAGTACCCGAAATCATATGGAAATTACATTCCTCATCCATTTTTGCTATGCTGAGTTCAAATACTTGAATACAGGAGATTGAGACTTGATGCCTAAAATACTGATCGTGGACGATGAAGCAGATCTTCGAAAGCTACTGACTGATTATTTTGAAATTAACGGATATTCCGTGATGACGGCCAAGGACAGCAGGGAAGCGCTGCGGAAAGTGGAAAAACAACCCGATCTCGTTTTGTTAGATATCAACATGCCTGAACAGAACGGCCTTCAATTATGTGAAAAAATTCGCGACTTTGTCTCTTGCCCTATCTTATTCTTAACGGCTCGAATCGAAGATGCTGATAAAATAGCGGGATTTCGTGCCGGAGGCGATGACTATATCCTGAAACCTTTCAGCATTCGCGAGTTGGGCGCCAGGGTCGAAGCACATATACGCAGGGAACAACGAATCCAAACTAAATCTTCGGTAAGGTTTAACAATGAATTGGTCATTGATTATACGGCCAGGGAGCTCTACTACCTGGATAAGCGAATTTCACTGCCCAAAAAAGAGTTTGATATTGTCGAATTGCTGTCCACGCATCCTGATATGGTGTTTGGAAAGGAACGCATATACGAAAAGATTTGGGGCATGGACGAGCAAGGTGACAGTAACGTCATCGCAGAGCATATACGGCGGATTCGCTACAAATTAAAGGAATACGGCTGTGATAATCAAATCGAGACCGTTTGGGGAGTAGGGTACAAATGGCCAAGTTCATGACTAGACTCCTGTTTTTAAAGCGATTGTCCTTGCTACAATCTTTTATGCTGTTGTGTGTGGTCACACTCATTGCCGTGCTTGCCGTTATAACTATGGAGTTTGCTTGGGCGGAGAACCTGCGGCTGCGTTTCGGAGAAACGGATTGGGTGATGCCCTCCCTCGTCACGGCGGTTCTGCTCACCGTAGCGACTGGTATTGTCACCATGGCCGTTCTATTTTACAGATGGAAGCTAAAACGTCCGCTGGAGCTATTAAAACGAGCATCCAAGAACATTTCGGCCAACGATCTAGACTTCCGCATTTCCTATGACAGCCAGGATGAGATGGGCGAGCTGATCGCGCTATTTGAAAACATGCGCTCACAATTGGAAAAAAACCTTAAGACACTTTGGCGTTCGGTTGAAGAGCGCAAGCAGATCAATGCTATTTTTGCCCATGATCTGAGAACACCCCTGTCCGTGTTAAAAGGAAACGCCGAGCTTCTCTCCACCTATCTTCCTGAGAAGAAGTTGTCGGAAGAATAGGTGCTGGACTTGATCCATACTATGAACCTTCACATCTTGCGTCTGGAGAGTTATGCAGAGGCCATGAACTCCATTCAGAGGCTGGAGGATGTGCCGTTGAACATCCAATCGATGGATACGATTTCATTGACGGCTTTGCTGGATGGCAGCGCTGAACAAATCGCGAAACAGTTCGGTATACGTTTCGTCTCATCCGTGGAATATGATAATGCCTCAGTACATGTAGATCCCTATCTCGTCATGCAGATTTTCGAGAATATAGTGGCTAATGGGGCGAGATACGCAACCAGTCAAGTGAACGTCCATTATGACGTTCAGGGAGGCATTATGAAGATTACCGTCTCAGAGGACGGTACTGGTTTCTCTGACGAAGCCCTGAGTAAGGCTATACTCCCTTTTTACCGAGGCGAAGTATGGGATGCGAGCGAACATCGCGGGCTGGGCCTTTACGTTTGCAAGGTGTTTTGCGAAAAACATGAAGGTAGTCTTCAGATTGCAAACGGTCCTAACGGAGGTGGAAGCGTCACGGCAAGTATTGGGACCCAAGTTGATAAATAGTTGAAAATGATCTGATAACATCTCCTTATCTTGAATTCAAGGAGTGTTATCATGCTAAAACTAAAAAAAAGAATGTATATCACAATTAGCTGTTTGTTGTTATGTACCGGGTGGGCGTCCCCCTTATCCGCCAATGAAGCCAGAGACAGGACAGAAGTGCTGCAGGAGATCGACGAATATATGAATCGGAGCATGAAGGCCAATTACATTAAGGCTGCTTCACTGGCGATTGCCAATAACGATGAGGTCTTTTACGCAAAAGGCTACGGGACATTGGCGGACGGCCAGAAGGTTACGGGCAACACCCCTTTTCCCATTGCTTCACTAAGCAAGTCCTTTACTGCATTAGCCGTTCTGCAGCTGGTGGACAAGGGTCAGATCGACTTGGATGCGACTTACGCTTCCTATTTTCCAGAGCTTTCTCCACAGGACCCCCACGTTCTTGATATCACGGTCCGTCATTTACTGAATCAGACAAGTGGTCTCAATGACAAGATTAATCCCGATATGACAAAGACTCCGCAATTCCAATCACTGGCTGAAGCGAACCAATTATTAAACACGGTTCAACTTGCCCATTTCCCCGGAACAGCCTACAGCTATCATAATCCCAATTACGTGCTTCTGGCGAACCTCGTGGACAGTGTTAGCGGAGAGCGCTTTTCGGATTATCTGAAAAAACATATTTTTGAACCGTTAGGAATGAATCATACCTTCAGTGTCAATACAACGCAGCAATTCTATGAGAATAATACTATCCCGCTAGGACATTACCTGAGCTTGGGACGCGCTATAAGTCAATCCGAACCGCTTTGGTTCATTGAGGGTCCCGCCGGCATCGTTTCAACCGCAGAGGACATGTCCCTATGGATGCTTTCCCAATATAATGGCCGCCTCGTTTCCCCTGTGCTGATGAAACAATATCATGCCTCAGGAGCGATCGGTCCGTACGGCATGGGCTGGCTTGCAAACCAAGATGCGTCTAACGGCCAAACGATCTCCCACAGCGGCATTTTCTGGACCTACAAGTCCGAAGAACAGGTTTATTTGAACGAGCAAATGGGCATTGCCGTAATGTTTAATTCTGGTATAAACGCTTATGTGAATTACTCTTCATTTATTGATGGAATAGCGGACATTATGAGGGGGCAGGAACCCCAAACCTCTTTTGTAAACGGTCGGAATATGGAAATGATTATGATTGCACTGATCATCGCTACGCTTGCATGGGGCATCTACGTCTATTTTCGCATACTTCGGAAAAACAACCGCCTAACGATCAGCAAATTGATTATGATCACGGTTGGTAGACTGATCCCGGTTCTAATTCTCTTATCTCTGTCCCCCTTGGTTACGTTTATCGGCGGAGGACGTGTGCTACCTTGGTTTGGCATCTGGACTACCCTATCAACTCCAATCATATGGCTTATGGTATGGTCACTTGTGAATTTCGTGCATTTGGCTTGTTATATCTACGTCTATTTTCAGAATACAAAAAACGCCCCATTGGAGCTACCTCAGTAATCGATTTTTAGGTTCCTCTATTTAGTCGGCTGTTATAGTATCTGTTGAAATATTCCACCAAGAAAAATCAGGAGTTCTATGTATAGCTGACTTATTAAGCTAATTTACTTCTGAAATTACAAAAAGCTTCTGTCTCACCGATGGGAACAAGGTGCCTTTGGCGAGCAGAAGCTTTCTGTTATGCAATACTTTAACGATTAACCGAACAGTTTTGCCGCGTGGCGTTGTTCGTAAGCAGCGATTTCATCATCATGTTGAAGTGTCAGACCGATATCATCCAATCCTTGCAACAGGAATTGACGACGGTGCTCATCCAGATCAAAATCGATATGCAGTCCGTATGCATCAGTAATCGTTTTGTTTTCCAGATTTACATTCATCTCATAGCCTTCATGTGTCGCTGTACGTTGGAACAAGTCTTCTACTTGCTCTTCTGACAACTTGATTGGCAAGATTCCGTTCTTAAAGCAGTTATTATAGAAGATGTCTGCATAAGATGGAGCGATGACACAACGGAATCCATAGTCCAAAATCGCCCATGGCGCATGCTCACGGGAAGATCCACAGCCAAAATTGGCACGTGAGATCAGGATGGATGCCCCTTCATAACGAGGTTTGTTCATTTCGAAGGAAGCATTATTGTTGCCCTCTTCATCAAAACGCCATTCATAGAACAAAAATTGTCCAAATCCGGTACGTTCAATCCGTTTCAGGAACTGTTTCGGAATGATTGCGTCTGTATCTACATTGACCCGGTCTACCGGTGCAACGATGCCTTGTAATGTTTTGAATTCTTCCATATTAAACGTTCTCCCTTCTGTCTGTTATAGATTAGATCGCTGCTTCTGTTTTGAAATTCCAGTCCCGTACGTCCACAAAGTGACCCTTAACCGCTGCTGCTGCTGCCATTGCCGGAGATACCAGATGCGTACGTCCTCCGCGTCCTTGGCGTCCTTCAAAGTTACGGTTGGAAGTCGAAGCACAACGTTGTCCTGGCTTCAATACATCCGGGTTCATCGCCAGACACATACTGCATCCCGCATCACGCCATTCAAATCCGGCTTCCGTAAAGATTTTATCCAAACCTTCTTGTTCAGCCTGAATTTTAACACGTCCTGAGCCTGGTACAACAATTGCTGTAACCTGACTGGATACCGTGTGACCTTTAGCCACTTGTGCTGCTGCACGCAGATCTTCGATCCGTCCGTTGGTGCAAGAACCGATAAATACATAATCAATTGGAATCTCGGCGATTGGTGTTCCCGGTTCAAGTCCCATATATTCAAGCGCTTTTTCAGCCGCTTTGCGTTCGTTTTCTGTAGGCAATTCAGCCGGAACAGGAACTTTCGAAGAAATGTCGGTTCCCATACCTGGGCTTGTTCCCCATGTCACTTGCGGAATCAATGTCTCTACATCGATTTCAACCATATGGTCGAACTCGGCACCTTCATCGGTTACAAGCTGTTTCCAACCTGCTACAGCTTCGTCGAATTTGGCATCCGCTGGTACGTATTCACGTCCACGCAGATATTCAAATGTTGTTTCATCCGGAGCGATCAATCCTGCTCTTGCTCCACCTTCGATGGACATGTTGCAGACCGTCATACGCTCTTCCATGCTCAACTCACGGATGGATTCGCCTGTGTACTCAATAACATAACCTGTTGCAAAGTCTGTACCGTATTTGGCGATGACTGCGAGGATCATGTCTTTTGCGGTTACACCCGGGTTACGTTTGCCGACAAAACGAACTTCCATCGTTTTGGCTTTTGCTTGTTGCAAACATTGAGTTGCCATAACGTGCTCAACTTCACTTGTTCCGATTCCGAATGCCAGTGCGCCAAACGCACCGTGTGTGGATGTATGACTGTCACCACATACAATCGTTTTACCCGGGTGAGTCAGACCCAGTTCAGGTCCCATAACGTGTACAACGCCTTGATCAATCGTGTCCAGATCATACAATTTCACGCCGAAATCACGGCAGTTTTGCGAAAGTGTATCAATTTGTTGTTTGGAGATAGGATCTGTAATGTTGAAACGGTCTTTCGTTGGAACGTTGTGGTCCATTGTTGCAAATGTCAGTTCAGGGCGACGAACTTTACGTCCACTGAGACGAAGACCTTCAAATGCCTGTGGAGAAGTTACTTCGTGCACCAGATGCAGATCGATATACAGAATGCTTGGTTTGCCTTCTTCTTGATGAATTACGTGATTTTCCCAAATTTTCTCAAACATCGTTTTTTTACTCATCATTTTCACCTCATTATAAGTTCGGTCCTTGGAAGAGCCTCTGTTTTCTTTAAAAAGTGAAGCTCTTGAATGACATAAATATATCACCCTGTCCTTCATTGTTCCAAGATATAATATCTATAGATGTAATAGGTTTAACCTATAACGAGAGAAAGACAAATAAACCACTGCTCATCGCAGAGGTTTCAATTGATAACAATTATCATTATCAGATAAGTCTTATACTACGTTCCCGCCTCTGTGCTGTCAATGCTTTTTATCTAGAACATAAAAAAGCAGCCCTGAATCCAGAGCTGCTTTGCTAGTTTCTGTTATGAAATGAAAAGACGCCTTCTATGAGAGTACTTGTTCGACTACTGTATTACAAACCGTTATTCGCAATCACATCTTTGTACCAATAGAAACTCTTCTTGCGTTTTCTCTCCAGCGTTCCATTGCCGTCATTATCCTGATCTACATAAATAAAGCCATATCGTTTCTCCATCTCTGAAGAAGAATAACTAATCAGATCAATTACTCCCCAACTGGTATAGCCGAGCAGTTCAACACCGTCCAGAATCGCCTCATGCATTTGTTCAATGTGAGAGCGGAAATAATCAATACGATAATCATCCTGAATGCTACCATCCGCTTCAATCGTGTCTACCGCCCCAATTCCATTTTCAACGATAAACAAAGGCACCTCGTAACGACTATACAGTTCATTCAGTGAGATGCGCAGACCTACCGGGTCAATCTGCCAGCCCCAATCATTCGTTTGCAGATACGGGTTCTTCACCCCTCCAGTTGTATTGCCACTCACCTGCTCCAATCGGTCGCCATCCACACTTGAAACCAGGGACATATAATAACTGAATGAGATAAAGTCCACAGTGTGTACTTTCAGAATCTCTTCATCCCCCTCAAGCATATCCAGGTTAATCCCTTTTTCGGCAAAAAACCTCTTCGTAAAGTACGGATACGCTCCACGCACCTGTACATCCGTAAACATAAGATTGAATTGATTATCCCGGGAAGCAACAAGTACGTCTTCGGGATTACATGTATAAGCGTACGTTGTCAGTTTGGTAAGCATACATCCAATCTGGGAACCGGGAATGATCTCATGACAGTATTTCACTGCGAGCGCACTCGCTACAAATTGATGGTGTAACCCCTGATATACAGCCTGCTCCACATTTTCGAAACGCTCCGGCACAATACCACCACTCGTAAACGGATGACGAACAATGCTGTCAATTTCATTAAATGTAATCCAATACTTCACTTTGTCCTTATAACGGGTGAACACGGTTTTACAAAAGTGAACAAAATACTCGACAACTTTCCGATCCGTCCATCCACCATGGTGATTCACCAGATACAACGGCATCTCATAATGCGACAACGTAATTAATGGTTCAATCCCTTGTTTCAGCATGCCATCAATTACGCGGTCATAGAACTGCAAACCGGCTTCATTCGGCTCTGTTTCGTTGCCATTCGGGAAAATTCGGGTCCAAGCAATAGATAAGCGCAACGTTTTGAGACCCATCTCCCCAAACAGGGCCAGATCCTCCTCATAGCGGTGGTAAAAATCAATGCCTCTGCGTTTCGGATATTCTCTGTCCGAGGTAGACTCCATCGCAGTTTTGATCTGTTCTTCATTGATCGCATTATGCTTTTTATACTCACTCTTGGCTACACCTTTTCGATAGATAGCAATGTCGGCTGTAGACAGACCTTTGCCATCCACATTCCACGCTCCTTCTGCCTGATTGGCAGCAATCGCTCCTCCCCATAGAAAATCTTCTGGAAACGTTCTTGTTGTATTGGTCATTGTGTATTCCTCCTTGGATTATCTCTGTAACTCTTTGATTCTTGCTCAATTGCGACTCATGACCCGATTGATATGAATAATCAAATACATCATCTCTTCATTGGAGATCGTATGTTCAAACCGAGCTTCAATATAATCCTTGATTAGCAGTACGCAGGCTTCCTCCTGCGGATATTTATTCGCGATCTGCTCAAAGAGCTCATGATCCTGCGTGTTTAACGTTTTATGTTCAAAAAGCCGTTGAATGAAAAACTGCAAATGGGTCAAAAAGCGTGAATAGTTGATGCTGTGTGTATCCAGCTCCACGTGATAGTGAATTTTGATAATATTGAGTACATCCTTGACGGTATTGGTCATCATCATGACCTGATTCATATTGTCATCATTCTGCTGCGCATTAACGAGATGAAAGGCAATATTCGCCGCTTCCTCTTCAGGCAGGGAGAGTCCAAGC
Source organism: Paenibacillus sp. 10L310 (assembly GCF_056395745.1). Lineage (NCBI taxonomy): Bacteria > Bacillati > Bacillota > Bacilli > Caryophanales > Paenibacillaceae > Paenibacillus > Paenibacillus sp. 10L310. The sequence continues at coordinate 501,914 of NZ_JBFTKC010000003.1, forward strand.
TGTTTTTGAATGAGAGACAGACCATGCAACCCGATACTGAACTCCTGCGGATAGAACTTTTTCACTTCCCACAACATTCGGTTCTGGATCGTCATATTGTCCTTGAATCGCTTCATGGCCATATACAGGTGATCTGTTAAGGCGACATAGAGATGATCACTCAGATGGCGGGACAATGTATGTTTGGCGTGAGAGATGATTTCGTCAGCCAGAATCAGATATTCTTTTGGCGTTTCCTTCATCAGGGCGGTGAGATCCGAAGAGATCGTTTCATTTTCAAGGACATAGATCTTCTCGATCTCATCCTCGCCCACGACATCTCCCGGTTTGCTCCTGTAGCCGATGCCCTTTCCCATCACAATAATTTCCTTGTCATCCTCAACACGTCTGGCAAGAACAATGCTCGAATTCAGTATTTTTATGACTTCCATATCAGGCTGCCTGCCTTTCATTCATATTTCAGCGAGTTATAACACCGTAATTAATGGTTTCCCCGGTCCTGTTGTCGCCGCAGTTTCATTGCCCAGTATCTCCAGATAATCTGATGAATTGGTCACAATTACAGGGGTCGTCGTGTCATAACCTGCGGCTTGTATAGCTTCAAGATCAAATTCAATCAGGAGTTGACCATGAGAGATCTGTTCTCCTTCATTCACTTTTACATCAAAATGCTGGCCTTTCAGTTTCACCGTATCCAATCCGACATGAATCAGAATTTCTACACCTTCTACCGATCTCAGACCGATGGAATGTTTAGTGCGGAACACCGTCTCAACGGTACCATCAAACGGGGCAAACACCTTGCCAACACTTGGCTGAATGGCCATACCTTGTCCCATGGCTTCTTGCGAGAAGGCCTCGTCCTTCACCTCTCTTAATGGCAGAACTTTACCTTCCAATGGAGCAAAAACGATCTTTTTCGATTTGATCCCTTTGGATGGCTGGATTTCAGATTCGCCTCTCGCTTTGTTTGTAGGACTGCCTGCTATCGACACTGCTGTTGGAACAACATCCTGAAATCCAATGACATATACAGCGACAAACGCGACAATGGCAGAGATCAGCATGGTAATGATCGCATAGATAATATTCATATGATCTTCACTGATAAACATAGGCATAGATGCAATCCCCGGACCCACGGCAGCATATGCCTTGAGATTCACAATACCTGCGAACAACCCAGCGACTCCGGCGCCGATCATGCAGGCAAACAGCGTTTTCTTGAGCCTTAAATGTACACCGTAGAGAGCAGGTTCCGTGATACCGAATACACCTGAAATTCCTGCAGACAAAGCGACTTGTTTCAGCTTGATGTCTTTGGTTTTGAATGACACCGCCAGTGCGCCTGCTCCCTGCGCCATATTGGATGCCAGCATCGCGACCAGCACCAGTGTTTCATATCCAGGTGAAGCCAAGGCTGCGAAAATAATGGGATAAAATACTTTATGCATACCGAACATGACAATCAGAGGCATCAGTATAGCCATAATGACAACGGTCAACCATCCAATCTTATCCTGAATCCAATAGATCAGGTTGGACATTCCCGTTCCGAGATACATCCCCAGAGGTCCAAGTACAATCAGGGCAACTGGAGCAACAATGAGAATAACAATCAAAGGTTTAAGGAAAATTTTGACTGGTCCTGGTGAGATCTTGTCCGCGAACTTTTCAATGTAAGACATGAACCAGACCGTTAAAATAATCGGTACCACGGATGTCGCATATTGAACGGATGCAACAGGTATGCCAATAAAGGACACCGGATCTTCACCGCCAAGTAGACCAATCATATTCGGGTGTAACATGATTCCACCAAACAGAACGGCAACAAAGGGGTTCGTTTTAAATCTATTTGCACTGGAATAGGCCAGTAGAATCGGAAGAAAGTAAAAGGCAGCATCAGACATGACACTCAAAACGGTATATGTCTGGCTCTCTTTAGACATCAGGCCGGTCACGGTCGCCAGTAGCAAAAGTGCCTTAAGCATGCCCGAGGCAGCAATGGCTGGGATAATAGGTTGGAAAATGCCTGCAATGACACTGGCAAAAGTATTAAACAGTCCTTTGGGGCTATAATCCGCTTTTTGTTTCTCCTGAATTTCGTTTGATTGCCGAGTATCCATCATCTTGGCAAGTTCATTGTAGACGTACGCGACGTCATTACCGATAATAACCTGATATTGTCCGCCGCTATTCACTGCGCCAATAACACCATCAAGGCTCTTAATTTCTTGGGTCTTCGCCATATCCGGATTCTTCAGGGTAAGTCTGAGCCTGGTAGAGCAATGAATTAACGTGTTGATATTATCATTGCCACCGACCAGCTCCATAATCGATTGGGCTAATTGTTTGTAATTCATGGTGCACCTCCGTTTCTTGATGGGAACAAAAAAAGACCTAAAAAGGGTAGGAAAAGAGAAACTCTTCCCACCCAATCTAGGTCTTGCCTGCCGAACAGTAACACGCCATCGTTGGATGAATGTTATTCAATTATATGAACGAAAAAGAATATGAACATTTGAAATGGTTCTGTGCTAACACTTGAAACTGGTACACATGAAAACGTTGATTTTGTTTTACCCGGGTAAGTGGTTCTTATTAAGCGTTTTCAAATTTAGTATAGCAACTCTTCTGATGGAGTGCAAGCGGTTAAGCGAAATTAATGATTTCTTCATCTGTAATGATATAATGGTGGCATAACGAAAGGAATGACCGATGACGATGGAATTCAGACAACTTCAATATACGCTGCAAATTGCGGCCGAACGCAATTTCTCCCGGGCAGCAGAGAAGCTGCATATTGCTCAACCTTCATTAAGCCAGCAATTATCCAAATTGGAAAAAGAATTGGGTGTGCTGCTGTTTCAGCGTAATACAAGTACCGTGGAGTTAACCCATGCGGGTGTTACGTTTGTCGAGCAAGCCCAGAAGATCGTAGATGCTGTGGAGCTATTGCGTCAGGAAATGTCCGATATCTCCCAGCTTCGCAAAGGTAAAGTCGTTGTAGGCAGCATGCCGATCACGGGCTCACACTTGCTCCCACATGTGCTTCCTGCGTTCCAACAAGCTTATCCCGAGATTGAGGTTACCTTATTGGAAGACTCCGGGCTTACGCTTGAGAAATTGACAGCAAGCGGCAAAGCAGATCTTAGTCTGTTATCTCTTCCTTTACAAGAGCCAAGTCTCGCTTACGTTGCCATTGGAGAGGAAAAGATTGATCTGGCAGTTCCCCCAAATCACCCTTTGGCACGCAGGGCAGATCCGGAACATCCGCTTCCTGTGCGAATTGAAGAGCTTCGGGATGAACCGTTTGTTGTGTTGAAAAAAGGGCAGGGCTTCCGCAAACTTACATTTGATCTCTGTGAGCAGGCTGGTTTTGATCCCCAAGTTGTGTTTGAGAGCACAAATATTGAAACCGTTCAGTCGCTGGTCGCCACTGGTATGGGCATTACACTGGTTCCACGCTTTATCGCCCGTGCGCCGCGCAGTGAGTTCGTGCCTGTGTATGTGCCACTTGCTGAGCCTACTCCTAGCAGAACACTTGTTGTGGCTTATCGTCAAGGCAGAGTGCTGTCGAAGGCAGCCGAAGCATTCATCCATACGTTTCAACAAACCGTGACCGAACTGTCAAAGGGAGACTAAAAAATTTCTCCTATGGGTATGGGTACATTTCATACTGAAACAAAACAAAGGCTTGACCCTTATGGGCCAAGCCTTTGTCATATACTCGTTTCCCGCATCCGCAGGATAGAGTTCTTACATTGCAATCACAGTAACTGGTTACAGTACAATGTTGCTTGTTAAGTTGTTTAGCTACAATGCTAATTTATAATGTTAACGTAGAAAACGTACATAAGAAAACTTCATGTCTGGCGGTTTATTTACGCAAATTACGATCGCTTGTCAGCCTGTTTTGCTGATTCAATACACGGCCTTCGTCCTGAACAGTTGAATCAGGGGGTGATAGCCCTCCTGCTCCATTCTCTAAGAATGCCCTTAAGTGATCTTCCCTTGTGTTATCCTGTTCCAGTCTCCTGAGCGTATCTTTCACATGGTTGTCCATTGATTGATCATCCTCCTTGGTGACGGGATAGTTATCATTACCCGCGTCCTGGAAGAATAAACACTTTTTCTGAAGAATTTTATTTCAGTTTTTATTTTTTGCCAAAATAAACGCCAGGTCGACGGTCTTCAAATACGGGAATACGTCCGCGAACCTCATCTACCAGAGATGGACGAATAATTCCGGTCACGATCTCTTCCCCTTCGCCACCTTCAGCCACAATCTCACCCCAAGGATCAATGATGAGGGAATGTCCGAAAAATTCGGTCTCTCCCCCTTTACCTACACGGTTACATGCGATCACATACATCTGATTCTCAATCGCTCGTGCGGTAAGCAACGTACGCCAGTGGTGCAGACGAGGTTTCGGCCATTCAGCCGGAACAATCAATGCCTTGGCACCATTTAAAGCAAGGGTGCGGGCAAGCTCCGGGAACCGGATGTCATAACAGATCGAAGCACCCGCTGTAAGACCGTTCTGCAATTCAAAAATTTCAGGTTCCGCACCAGGCTGTAAATATTTCTCCTCGTCCATCAGACGGAACAAATGTAATTTATCGTATCGTGTTACCTGTTTTCCTTCACGATCATAAGCGTACATTGTATTGTATATTTGACCATCCCGTTTCTCGGCAATTGAACCGCCAACGATGGAAATTTGATGTTTTTGAGCAAAAGCAGACAGCCATTCCCGAGATTTCTGGCCTTCCGGGTCAGCGAGTTCATGAATTTGAGTCAAAGCGTATCCGGTATTCCACATCTCAGGTAACACAGCCAGCCCCAGATCCGGATATTGTTCTACCGCACGCTTAAGCAACATCTGCATATGTTTATGATTGGCCTCAGGGTCTCCGAGCTGAATATCGCCCTGAATCAGGGCTACACGCATTTCTCCCTGTTGTTTTTCTGTCATGACAAGCACTCCTCTGAACCGTAATACCTGCTATCATAGCTTGATCCTCCTGAGGACTGCAAGCCTGTTTTTGTTATGAACTTGCACACAACAACTCAGGGAGCAGGGTCAACAATCGATCACTCGTGAGCGCATCACCCACATTCCATGTTGACTCCTCCACAGGATATACCCGTCCATTTTGCACAGCCGGAAGGGCCTGCCAACTGGGACTTTTCAGCAGCATCTCTGTAGCCTGTCTTGCCACAACTTCCTCAGGCAGCATAACAAACACATGATCTCCCGCGTACTGACGTACCGCTTCAGCCGAGATTTCCTTATAGGCTCTGCCTGCCACAAGTGCTTCCTTCACTTTGGTAACTGGCCTGAATCCCATTGGATGATATAACATAGGCGCCAGACCGATATTGCCCATAACAAATAATCGTGCACCCCGATGGTATGTAAATACGGATGCCGTTTCCCCCTCTTCAATCACAGTATGGATCTTCGCCCACATCTGCTCGGTACGCTCCGCATAGGAGGTTAGCCATTGTTCAACCTGCGGTTGTCTGCCAAACCAGCTGCCCAATCTGCGCATTCGTTCTTCCAACGTGGCATGTGAATTGTAAGCAAGCGTCGGTGCAATCCGGTAAAGTTGTTCATACTGTTGTTCATTACTGCTATCAAAAATAATCAAATCCGGCTTCATGATAACAGCGGCTTCCACATTAACCGGAGCGACCGCGTCATATGTCCGATCTTCCAGCAACTGAATACCCAGCATCAGCAGATCCCCAGCGGAATCTCCGTAATACATAATTCGGTCCGGATTTACTGGAATATTCACATCATGACCCAACCAATCCTGTACCAATTTCTGCTGCTGAATCGATCTGTCATATTGACGAGGAGATAATCCCGTCATTTGGCGAAAACGCCTGCTGAAATAATACTCATCCTTAAACCCCACACGACTCGCTATATCCCGAAGTGGTTCATCTGATTTGCGAAGCCAGTCCTTGGCATGTTTGATGCGTACATGATTCACATAATCGAGCGGCTTGTGACCCGTGAGTTGTCTGAAAAGGGTCGTATATTGTACAGGTCTGATCTCCGCAAGTCGTGCCAGTTTCTGTACAGTGATTTCTTCAGCATAATGGTCGTCCACATACTGAATCGTGCTGTGTAGTCTTGCTTCCATACTCTGTTCCGTCTTTGGAGAAGTGTACCGGGTAATGATCATCTCCATCCATTTTTGGAACTGTGCATTCAGATGGCTGTATTCAGCATCTGTTTTATAATTCCGAATGACATACATCTGCTCCAGCAACCCACTTAACGGAGCATAGGGATAACCATTCAATTGGTTTCTGTGCTCAAATACAGGGCGGGTAAAGAGCTCGGGATCACCCGTCAACACATGAATAACATCAAAAGCCATTATGATATATTTCAATTCCGAGTTATTACGATGTTCAATCTGGTACCCCTCTCCCGGAGAAAGCGGATAAACACATCCCGTAGTAAACGGAAACTGTTCATGCCCTATATATAAACGCCCATCCCCTTCTTCGCAGATCAGGAAGGCATGTTTCTCGCAAGCAACTTCCAGCATCACCTGTTCAGGTGGTTCAATTCGACGTACCAGATGATCCAGCCGAAACATGAATGCTGAAAAGAACAACGCTCCCCCATCGGCATCCAAAGCCTGCATGTCGGTTCACCTCGTTTTTCTAAAATGAGAATAATTATCAATCATTCTGTATGGTCTGATTATAAGCGAGAGATTGTTAATAATCCAGATATGAGTTTAGTCAGCAAAAAAAGAGCGTTCAACGAAATGTTGAAGGCCCCTTTCACTTTTTTATAACTGCATTACTCAAAGGTGTTACTGCTGCCTCACTAGCTCGTCACCATTATTGAACCATCTGTTTTGGCAGCTCTTGTAACAGCCACTCCCTGGAAAGAGCATCACTAGAAGCTTTTACGATATTAAAACGATATACTTTCCCTTCTTTCACCGCAGGCAGGTTCTTCCAGATTGTACTATCCAGCAATTCCTTGGTGGATTGTTTCGCATCGTCGGTCACGGGATCCAAAATAAATATCCGATCACCGGCAAATTCAGATAATTTTTCAGTCGAAATCTCTACAAATCCCATGTCTTCATCCAATACTTTCTGGATTTCCGCGGTTGGCTTCAGCCCGTCTTTTCCGTATAACAACTGTGGCAATCCTGCACCCGCCATGACAAACAGACGATTCCCGGGATACATGGTGAATACCGAAGCGGTCTCCCCTTCTTTTACTCCGTTCTCATGAAGTTGCGTCCACATCTCTTCCGTCGCTTTTTGATGAGCCGTAATCCAGTCCTCCGCTTCTTGCTTCTTATTCAACAAATCGCCAAGGATACGCATGCGATCTTCTATTAAACCAAATGAATCAAATGTAACCGTGGGTGCGACCTTTGCGATCTGATCATATTGAGCCTCGTCACTGTTGGAAAAAATAATCAGATCGGGATTCAGGTCTAACGCCTTTTCCACACTGATCGGAAATCCTACATCTTCTGCCTGAGCAACCTGATCATCAAATACGGTTCCCTCTTGACGAAGTATGCCGACAGGAACAACACCAAGCGCGAGCAGATCCCCTGTAACTTCTCCATGATAGATAACTCGCTTCGGATTTACAGGAATCTCAACTTCGTGGCCAGTCCAGTCTTTGAATATCCGGGTCTCGCCCTCATTCGTCTCTTCCGTTGCAGTTTGGGTCTCTGTGGTTTCTGTGGCTGCTTTGGAATCATCTGCGCCAGTAGCAGGTGTTGCAGCCTGATTTCCACAAGCCAGTAGCAGGATGGATAACCATGTGATCGTTAATAATACTCCCGTATTTCGTATGCCCTTTTTCATTTCTATTTCTCCCCCTATATCATGTGCGTTGTGCTAGAAATTAATGATATTGATTATCATTATCGGATATTATCATAAAACATGGCTTCTCTCAGCTCAATGGACAAAACTAAATGGGCACTTTCAGTTTTGTACAATACTCCGCTCTTTGCTCCTATGTACTGTATATTCAAGTGCATTTCCCTCTATACAGCTCGGGATTGGCGTGATAAATTAATGAGAACTATTTGCCATTTTTAATAAACCGGAGTGATGAATATAATGACCCAATCAGACCATATAACTGCTCGTTCAGCTTTTAAGATACCGACTTCTGATGTGATGACACAGCTTCCAACGCAATTTTTTGCTACCCTTGTTCAAAATGTAAATCGTGAAATCGCAAGTGGACATGACGTGATCAATCTGGGTCAGGGGAACCCGGATACACCTACACCACCTCATATTGTGAAAACACTGCAAGAGTCGGCTGAGAATCCCCTCTACCACAAATACTCCCCTTTTAGAGGGTACTCTTTCCTGAAGGAAGCCGTCGCCAAACGTTATAAGGAAGATTACAACGTTGATCTGAACCCCGAGACTGAAGTAGCCATTCTGTTCGGAGGAAAAACCGGATTGGTTCAGTTACCTCAGGTCCTGCTTAACCCCGGGGACACCGTTCTCGTTCCAGATCCCGGCTACCCGGATTACTGGTCTGGTGTTGCACTCGCCAAAGCAAACATGTCATTTATGCCTTTGCTGGAGTCCAACGCATTCCTGCCGGATTACGAAGCTGTTACAGCCGAAGATCGGGAGAAGGCCAAGCTGATGTTCCTGAACTATCCCAACAACCCAACGTCAGCAACGGCACCCCTTTCGTTCTACGAAGATACGGTTGAATTTGCCATTCAAAATCAAATCGTAGTAGCCAGTGATTTTGCTTACGGTGCGATTGGATTTGACGGACATCGTCCCGTAAGTTTCCTACAAGCCCCTGGTGCCAAAGAAGTGGGCATTGAGTTCTATACGTTATCCAAAACGTACAATATGGCTGGATGGCGTGTTGGATTCGCACTCGGCAATGCAGAGATTGTCTCTAAGATCAATCTGCTTCAGGATCATATCTATGTCAGTCTCTTCGGTGGAATTCAGGCTGCGGCAACGGAAGCACTTACTGGCTCACAGGAATGTGTTGCCTCACTGGTTTCACGCTACGAATCGCGTCGCAATGCATTTTATGACGCTCTTTCCTCAATTGGCTGGCAAGCTTCGAAACCAGCGGGTTCATTCTTCAGCTGGTTACCTGTACCTGCCGGTTATACCTCCGCTTCATTTGCAGACTTGTTACTGCGAGAAGCCAAGGTAGCCGTAGCCCCAGGTATTGGTTTTGGTTCGCATGGTGAAGGCTATGTGCGCGCGGGACTGTTAAGTGATGAAAACCGATTACGCGAAGCTGCCCAGCGGATTGGCAAGCTGAATTTATTCAAGTAATTTACAGGACCATAACCCCTTTGCATATGCCAAGTTTCCATGGTATGTTATAAGAAATATTGAACGAAACGTGATGACGGGACCAGTAAGAGAATATCAGTCGCGCCCAGAGAGTAAATTCCACCCTGCTGAAAGAATTTACCGCGGCTCTTCTCTGAAACCTACCCCTGAGCGGCCTGTTACGTGCAGGACAGTGCCTTCTGTTACAGGGCATGAAGCCGGATGATCTAATCATCAATAAAGGTGGTACCGCGGAAGTAACGAACTTTCGTCCTTTTTAACTAAAGGGCGGGAGTTTTTTTTGTACCCGCTAAAGCCTGCTCCAGAAGCACTTATTAATCATGTTTAAGGAAGTGAAACCATGACTTCACGTATTGTAGTTAAAATTGGAAGCAGCTCGCTTACAACGGAAGAAGGCGGTCTGGATCGCAGTTCGATTACTTTTTTTGCCGGAGAAATTGCAGCATTGGCTGATCAGGGCCATGAAGTACTTCTGGTCACCTCAGGAGCGGTAGCGGCTGGATTCCGGGAGATCGGCTACCCTCAGCGCCCCAAACTGCTACATGAGAAACAAGCCGCAGCGGCCGTTGGGCAGGCATTACTGATGCAGGCATATCAACAGGCTTTTGCAGCGCACCGCGTTACTACGGCGCAAATTCTGTTAACTCGTACAGACTTTCACAGTCGTAAACGCATGGGTAATGCAGGCATGACTGTAGAGGAACTGCTCAAACAGCGAGTGATTCCGATTTTTAATGAGAATGATACGGTGTCGGTGGACGAATTGAAGTTTGGTGATAACGATCTGTTGTCCGCATTGGTTGCAAACCTGGTGAAGGCACAGCATCTGATCATTCTTACCGATACCAACGGCCTGTACACCGCAGATCCGCGTAAAGATCCTTCTGCCGTGCGTTACGACCGTATCCCCGAAATCACGGCTGAGATCTATGCTTTTGCCGGTGGTTCAGGATCATCGGTTGGTACAGGTGGAATGCGATCCAAAGTAGATGCAGCTAAGGTAGCTACACGTGGAGGCGTACCCGTATTTGTGGGAAGTGTTAAAGAACCCGGAGATATGCAGAAGGCAGTTGATGGCACGGGCAAAGGAACTTACTTTGAGACACGACTCGCTTCGCTATCCCGTAAAAAGCAGTGGCTTGGCTTCATGTCTACTCCGCTGGGAACAGTCGTTGTGGATGATGGTGCTGAAGAAGCCCTTGTCCATGGGGGGCACAGTCTTCTACCTGTAGGGGTCAAGCGGGTACTGGGAACTTTCCATGCAGGAGACGTCGTAGAGGTCATTGGTATGGATGAAACCTTGCTCGGTCGCGGTATTGTCAATTATGATGATGACCAGCTTCGACTCATTGCCGGACTTCCCAGTGGTGAAGTGATGAAACAACTCGCTAGCATCCACAGACTTGAAGTTATTCATAGAGACGAATGGATTACGTTAAAATAAACATGAAGCTATATAGTGGTTGGAATACTCAACTTTATATATATGAGGAGGAATTACGATGAGTGAAGTCAGAGAAAAAGCCAGCAAAGCCCAAGCAGCGGTTCCACAGCTGAACCGATTGAATACAGAACAGAAAAATACGGCCCTGCGTGTCATGGCAGATGCTTTGATTAAGGGAACGGATTCCATCATTACGGCAAACGCCGAAGATCTGGCACGCGGCAGAGAACAAGGCACGCCGGAATCCATGCTGGATCGACTCGCCCTTAATAAGGAGCGGATCGCAGGCATTGCTGAAGGGTTACGTCAGATTGCAGATTTGCCTGATCCAGTCGGCGAAGTGTTAGAGACATTTACCCGTCCAAACGGATTACATGTTGAAAAACTAAGAGTGCCGATTGGCCTGATTGGCATCATCTATGAAGCTCGTCCTAATGTAACTGTAGACGCAGCCGGATTATGTCTCAAAACAGGTAATGCAGTGCTTCTGCGCGGCGGCTCCTCTGCCCTGTCCTCCAATCGTAAAATTGTGGAGGTACTGCATCAGGCACTCACAACGACAGACATGCCTGCTGATGCATTGCAATTGGTTGAAGATGCAGATCGTGCTTCCGTGGATGAAATGCTCAAGTTGAACGGACTGCTGGACGTCATCATTCCACGCGGAGGAGCTTCCCTCATTCGTAATGTGGTTGCCAACGCAACGGTACCTGTCATCGAAACTGGGGCGGGCATCTGCCATACCTATGTGGATGAATCAGCCGATCCAGTTATGGCAGCCGAAATTGCCATCAATGCCAAGGCACAACGTCCATCCGTATGTAACTCCATGGAAACGTTGCTGCTGCATGCCGCATACGCAGAAGAGCATCTGCCTGCTCTTGCCGAGCAATTCCGTGAGGCCAATGTGGTCTTGAAAGGTTGCGACACGGTGCGCCGTCTTGTTCCTTCTGCCCTTGAGGCAACCGAGGAAGACTATGCGACCGAGTACAACGACTACATTTTAAATATCCGGGTGGTCGAGAACCTGGATGAAGCGATGCAGCACATCGCACATTACGGAACCAAACATTCCGAGTGTATCGTAACACGGGATACAGCCCATGCAGAGCGCTTCATGCATGATGTGGATGCAGCAGCCGTCTATCACAATGCGTCCACACGTTTCACCGACGGATTTGAATTTGGCTATGGAGCCGAAATCGGAATCAGCACTCAGAAACTGCATGCTCGTGGACCGATGGGACTACCAGCACTGACATCAACCAAATATCGGATTACAGGCAATGGACAGATTCGTCAATAATATCCCAGCAACAGTTATATAGGAGGAACGATAAATATGAGTCAAGAGCAACAGACGTTACTACAACAGAAGATTACTTTCCACGGAGCAGGCGCGATGGCTGAAGCCATCGTGCGCGGACTGATCTCCCGCCTAGTCGTTCGTCCTCAGGATATTACGATGCTGAACCGCAGCAACCAGAAACGTCAGGAGGAGCTCAGCACCCGTTATGCTGTACATACCGGAACTGCCTCGCAATCCTTGGATCACCTTGCCTCCACTCCGGTCATTGTACTCTGTATGAAACCCAAAGATGCTGCCGTAGCGCTGCGCGAGCTTGGTCCGCTGTTATCACCTGATCAACTGATCGTATCTGTCATTGCCGGATTATCAATCCGCACGATGCAGTCCTTGCTTGGTCGTAAACAACCGATCGCGAGAACCATGCCGAACACATCCAGTACCATTGGACTCGGTGCAACCGGGCTTGCCTTCTCTGCGGAGATTACGGATGAACAGCGTAGTACGGTGATGACCATGTTTGAAGCGGTTGGTATCGTAACCATCGTACCTGAAGATAAACTCGAAGTGCTCACTGGGATTTCCGGAAGCGGCCCTGCTTATGTATACTATTTAATGGAGGCCATGATTGCGGCAGGTATTCGTGGTGGCTTATCCAGCCAGCAATCTCGTGATCTCACTGTTCAGACGGTGCTTGGCGCATCACGAATGGTACAACAAACCGGTTTGGAACCGATGAAACTTCGTAGTGATGTGACTTCCCCGGGAGGGGCAACCCAGGCAGCACTGAAGACACTGGACGAAGGAGATTTCTTTGAAAATGTTATTGCAGCCGTCAACCGCTGTGCAGAGCGCTCACGGGAGATGGGAGCTGCTTTGGAAGGGGATTTAAAATGAATAACATGTGCACAGCCACATATCGTCTGCATGATGATCATGCAGACTTTCGCAAGAAGGCTCAGTCTATCGCGATTGGCATGACCGTGGGTAGCTGGACGGAGTTGCCGCAAGCCCAGCGTGAAGCGATGCAGAAACATCTGGGTGAAGTAATCAGCGTAGAAGTAAATGAAGCTGAAGGAATAGCTGCGGGTGAGCGTTACGCCGATATTACCATCGGATATCCTGATGTTAACTTCAGCCGTGATATCCCTGCCCTGCTCGTGACGGTCTTTGGCAAAATCTCAATGGATGGCCGAATTAAACTTACAAAGCTTGGTTTCTCGGATGGCTTCCTGAGTGCATTCCCGGGACCCAAGTTTGGACTGAATGGTGTTCGTGATCTGCTTGGTGTACATGATCGTCCACTGTTAATGAGTATCTTTAAGTCAGTTATCGGACTGGATGCAGATGAACTGCGTGAACAATTTATTCGTCAGGCTCTTGGTGGCGTTGATTTGATCAAGGACGATGAGATTCTGTTTGAGAATAAATTGACACCTATCGAAAAAAGAGTCGAGGTCTGCATGAAAGCTGCCGAACAGGCACGCCAGGAGACCGGCAAGAAACTTCTGTATGCAACCAATCTTACAGGACCTACATCTCGTCTGAAGCAACAAGCTGAACGCGCTATTGGTGCAGGAGCCAATGCCCTGTTATTCAACGTATTGTCTTACGGATATGATGTGCTGCATGAACTCAGCAGTGATCCTGACATCAATGTGCCAATTATGGCTCACCCTGCTCTTGCAGGTGCACTGTATCCTTCACCACATTACGGCATGTCCGCTTCGGTTGTACTAGGCCAGTTGATGCGTCTTGCGGGTGCCGATCTGGTGCTCTTCCCTTCTCCTTATGGTTCGGTTACGATGCCGAAGGAAGAAAATATGGCGATCACGGAGCAATTACTGACAGCCGATCTGCCAGTACGAACCAGTATGCCAGTGCCTTCAGCCGGTATCCATCCAGGCCTTGTACCGCTCATTTTGCGCGACTTTGGCACGGATGTCATCGTTAATGCTGGTGGCGGTATTCATGGACATCCTATGGGCACTGAGGCAGGCGGACGTGCATTCCTGCAAGCCATTGAGGCAGCTCAACGTTCCATTCCACTCGCGCAGTATGCAACCGAGCATCCGGAGCTGAAAAGTGCATTGGATCTGTGGGGTGGCGAACGATGAGAAGTGATAAAAAAACAGTCATTTTCTGTGACTTTGACGGTACGATTACGCTCTCGGACAATATTGTCGCAATCATGAAACATTTCAAGCCTGAGGGCATTGAAGCGATTATGAAAGATACAATTGAGCAAAAAATCTCGCTGCGTGAAGGTGTTGGAGCCATGTTTGCTCTGTTGCCTGCATCGCAGAAAGATGAAATTGTGGAATTTGTGCTTGGACAAGCGGGGATCCGTGAAGGATTCAGCGAGTTTCTTGACTACGTTCGCAGCGAAGGTATCGAATTCAATGTGACCAGCGGTGGTATGGACTTTTTCATTAAACCGTTACTCGCACCATTTCATATCCCGCAGGATCATGTCTATTGCAACGGAGCTGACTTCTCGGGTGAAACCATTAAGATTGAATGGCCAAATCCCTGCCAGCCTCCTTGTGAGAATGGCTGCGGCATGTGCAAAACAACAGTCATTCGTACCTTCCCGGAAGAACAATACAATCGAATCCTCATTGGAGACAGTCTGACGGATTTTGAAGGTGCCAAGATTGCCGACCTCGTCTACTCCCGCTCTATTTTAACGGACAAATGTATTGAGCTGGGTGTAGACCATGTGCCATTCGCTACCTTTTACGATATCATCGAAGATATGAAACAGAAGCAAACACAAGGAGTGCTGTAAACGATGGGCTTTGAAAAGATTACATTGGAACACAAACGTCAGGTCCTTGAAGAACTGGCTGATATTAAAGCGTTGTTTGCCGGTCGTAACTGGTTCCCCGGAACAAGTGGCAATCTGTCGATGCGTGTAGGAGACTTTGACCCGGAGCAATTTTATTTTGCGGTTACCGCCTCAGGCAAAGACAAATCACTTCGCACTCCGGAAGACTTTCTTTTTGTGGACAAACACGGCAAAGCAATTGAAACAACAACGTTGAAACCAAGTGCCGAAACGTTGATTCATTGCGAAATCTATCGTTTGACGGGTTGTGGTGCTGTATTCCACGTGCATACTGTGTTTAACAACCTGATCAGTGAATTCTTTGGAGCAGATGGACACGTACCGATTCAAGGAATCGAATTGATCAAGGCTTTCAACATTTGGGAAGAAAATGCGGAGATTCGTGTACCCGTCCTGCCTAACTTTGCAGATATTCCATCTATCGCTGAATTGGTGCCAGGTGTACTTGATGCCAACGTACCAGGAATTTTGCTGCGTAACCACGGCATATATGCGTGGGGCAAGGATGCTTTTGAAGCGAAACGTCATCTGGAAGCGTTTGAGTTCTTGTTCGAAGTGATGTACCGTCAACTTCTGCTGAAGGGTGCTACGAAATAGCAATCATTTATTCGAAATCAAAGCTGCACAACCAAAAACACGCCAGAGGCTGATATACATAGCCCTTGGCGTGTTTTTATGTTGTTGGATAACAGCGATTAGAAGGTTGCTCTGTCATCGTAGTGTCAGTGTAAATAATCTTTAGGTCACTCTACAGTCGATCATCCCGATCCTTGAATAAAAAGAGGCTGTCTGCTCCCTCATCATTTCCTTGAGCAGCACTTTGGATACCCGTCCCCCGTTGCTTGCCAAACAGCAGTTTCAAACCGCCAAAAATGAGCAGCAAGGATACGATGACGGTGTTTAAATAGGAACGTATCTCATACGTCATAAATGCATTAGGGAAGAGCTCATTCAGCTGTGGAATGACAAGACGGATCGTCAGGTAATATAGACCCAGCGCGGCAATCCCGAATCCAATCAGACGCTGATGGCGGGCCCAGTCCTTGAAGATCGGTTGATCAACCAAAGGCTCGCGTCCATAACGACTGGAGCACTGGAGCCCGTCAAAGAAGCTGTAGAACCAGATCAACGGAATCATGAACAGGAACACCGACAAATGAAGCAGGTCCAGAACATAGATGCTTGCAAGGAACAGGAACATTAATTGCATGCCTCTTTTTTGTAATCCCAGATAGAGATGACCCGCACCTGGAAAAGCGGATAGCAGCGTTGCAAGCACTTTGCTACGTCGTCCGGCTACTCTGCCCATCTCCAATTCTTCGAATAAAGTCCGATCTTGCAGTACCTCACCAGCCTGCTTACGGTGGACATGCTGCACCGCATCAAACATGCAGTATACCCATATTACAGGCAGTATGAGTAGAAACATTAAAAATACGGATTCATTGGTGATCGATGCCACGAAAACCATCATGGCAAATGAACCAAAGAACGCCATCAAGAACGACAAACCGCGATGCAACAATCCCAGATGAAGGTGGCCCAATCCCGGAACAAATGAGAGCAAAATGGTGAAGAACCGTTCACCCTCACTGCCTTTTCGATACATGGGTTGACCATAAGGACCCGCAGGCACGCCATATTCATCACCTGGATGCTGATGATGCATCTCATCTTCATTCATCCGCTCCAAAGGATCTCCCTGACCAGCGAATGGTCCTTGTTGATAGGCTTCTCCTTGATTTTGAGCTCCGTAATGTGCCCCATAACCTTGGTAGCGAGCATCACGTGGAGATGGCGATCGGAGCAGAAGTATGCTGATATCCAGCATACTGACTCCCCAGAAGAACATGGCACATAGTGCACCAAAAATCATCAAGTCCTGTTGACCAAACGCCCATGCCAGCATGAATGAGCCAACAGCTGTTCCGAAGAAAAGCAATGGATAGATCACGGCTCTTGCGGCTCGACCCCAATACATAAAACCAAGACCGGGTATCAGGTTTAATAGAAATGCGAGTAATTTGTTACGATCTGAGTGCACAGTCGTCATCCTTTCTTTTCAGGCAATGCGAAACCATTTATGGTTTAGGCTTGAGGTTATCCAGCCATGAAGTGGCTGCCTCCGTCCATTTCTCGGTAAAAGACCCTCTGTGGTCGCCATCCTGGAACTTGTGATATGGTGCTACCTTGTCAAAAAGTCCAGACGAGAGGAAGATCAATGTCAAACAGGCCGCTACCGCGTAATGGAACACTTTATGATCAAGCCAGCGCCGGTTTCGTCCAGCACGGGATTTGCGTTGTACCTTGGGTGATTGAATGCCCTCAATCCGATGCATGACTGAATCCGCAAACCCTGTTGGGTCATGTAACGGAGGCAGTTCTCCGTGGATACCAAGCGCTTCCAGATAGATGTCCATCGCATCCGGATCTTCCATCAGAAGCTGTTCCATTTGGTTTGCTTGAGTTTCACTCATATGGCCTTCAATATAATCGGTCCATTGCGCAGTGGTATATTTCTCCTGTTTACTCACGCCATTCATCCTCCTTCCAATGTTTTCGAATCCACTGCCGGGCACGATACAAGCGGGATTCCACAGTCTTCACAGCCACCTGTGCATCACTGGCAATCTGCTCATAATTTTTTTCGCTTAGATAATACGCAGTGATAATGTCACGATGCTGAGCAGGCAACTGATTAATTCGTTCGCGAAGTTTATCCTGGCGCTCTTCACGAACGAGACGGGTAAGAACGTCTTCATCCCGTCCGGGCATATTGATTATTTTTTCTTCTCCACCCGGATCCTCAGCAGTTCGTCTGCCCAGCTTGCGTTTGGCATCAATCGCTTTGTGAAAGGCAATTCGGGTTAACCACGTTTTGAAACCTTCAGAACGGTAGTCGGGGAGAGACTTATACATCTGTATGAACGCCTCCTGAGCTGCATCCTGTGCTTCCTGATCGTTCCTGAGTACGGAATAGGCCACATGGTATACATGCTGGCTATACTTATCAATCAGAGTACGCATCTGGGATGTATCTCCTTGACGGATTTGTTCGATTACGCGCGCTTCATCAATAACTCTCCCCTCCTCTCCAATACAATAGACGACAGCTTGTGTGTTAACCCCTGCGTGATCTATCAAATTTTTGTAAAACAAAATGAAATCATTGCCTGAAAGGTTGATGTTGCTGATCACTCATCCAATCTTTAATCAAAAAAAAACAGGCACAGAATGACTTCTGGCCTGTTTCTTGTCCCTGCCTACGCTGGAATTAACGTCCACCATTACGAAACCGCTGTGTGTACGCCTTCGCGTCTTGAACGGTCTTAACACGATTGCGACTCCACTCAAGCAGTATTCGATCGATATACCGGAAATGTACTTTGCCTGCAAAAACCGCTTCCTTCAGAGCCATTAGAATCAATTCCTCTTGATAACGGTCCTGATCCAACCAGCCGGATATCGTCTCGCACTCCATTGGAGAGAGCGGACGTCCAAATTCTTTTTCAAAGATGGAGAACATGTTCCGTTCTTCCTCTTCTTTTTGAACACTGTTCGAATCTTGACGTGCTGAATTGCTACTCTGCTGCTCCGCACGGAATGCGGCTACTTCTTCAGCAGTGCACTTTGCAAGCTTGGCATATAATCCATGTAAATCATATCGCTCGTACTGGATGTCCCGTTCTTCGTCACGGTGCTCGTCAATAGCAATATACCCATCCCTCATCAGACGTTGCAACATTCTGGCAATGCCTTCAGGTGCAAGTCCCATGCGCGCCGCAAGCTCTTCAAGCGTGGGAAACTCATTGAACTCTGCCTGACGGAACCCTAGCAGTTGAATCAGAAGAAGCACTTCTGCATCTGATAGGCCAAGCTGGTGATAAAAACGTAACAAGGCATACGGCAGATGGGCTGTACCCGAAGTCATGCCATAAGCTGCTCCATCCAACCAAGCTTTGGATGTGGTGTCTTCCATAGACGCTCCTCGGTTAAGCATTAAGGGTACAGACGATAGAGCATACGTGGGAATGCGATTGTTTCACGTACATGATCCAATCCACAGATCCATGCTACCGTCCGCTCCAATCCCAGACCGAAACCGGAGTGAGGAACCGATCCGTATTTACGTAAATCCAAATACCATTGGTAAGCTTCATCCGAGAGATTGTGCTCCTCAAAACGTTGTTGCATCAATTCCGGATCATCGATACGCTGCGAACCGCCAATAATCTCTCCGTAGCCTTCTGGTGCAATCATATCAGCACAGAGAACAACTTCTGGGCGATTCGGATCTGGTTTCATATAGAAAGCCTTGATTCCAGCAGGGTAATGCGTAATAAAGACAGGTGTATTGTACTTCTCAGCAATAGCTGTTTCGTGTGGTGCACCAAAGTCTTCTCCCCAAGGAATATCAAAGCCTTGTCCATGCAGGAATTCAATCGCTTCATCATACGTAATACGCGGGAATGGAGCTACGATGCCTTCGAGTTTGGATACGTCACGACCGATAGATTCCAGTTCTGCACGGCAGTTTTTCACCACGGATTGAACAACATGAGCGATAAATTTCTCTTGTACGCGCAGACTTTCCTCGTGATCTACAAATGCCATTTCCGGCTCAATCATCCAGAACTCAATCAAGTGACGACGTGTTTTGGACTTCTCTGCGCGGAATGTTGGACCAAAGGAATATACTTTGCCCAGAGCCATGGCTGCGGCTTCCATATACAATTGACCACTTTGTGTCAGATAAGCATCTTCATCAAAGTATTTGATGTGGAACAGGTTCGTTGTTCCTTCCGCAGACGATGGTGTCAAAATCGGAGGATCAACTTGTGTGAATCCGTTACCATCAAAGAACTGCTGAACAGCGCGAATAATCTCTGCACGAATCACCATAACAGCACGTTGCTTCGTAGAACGAAGCCACAGATGACGATGATCCATCAAGAAATCGACACCATGCTCTTTAGGCGTAATTGGATAGTTTTCAGTCAGGTGAATGATCTCAACCCCTATAACAGTCATCTCGTAACCGGACGCACTGCGAGGTTCTTCACGAATAATACCTGTAACATACAAAGAGCTTTCTTGAGTCAGGCTCTTAGCATTGTTCCAGATCTCTTCACTAACTTCACTTTTCACAACAACCCCTTGGATATATCCGGTTCCATCACGTAGCTGCAAAAACTGAATTTTACCGCTGGAACGTTTGTTGTTAATCCAGGCACCGATTGTTACGGTTTCGCCCACATGCTCGTTCACATTACGAATTACACAATTCGTATTCATGCCCATATCTCCCCTTGGTTCCTGAATTTGAAAATGCAGCGGGCAGGCTTATGCCTGTCCCCTGCACTTCCTTGTCATTCTGTATTTACTTTACAGTTAGATTACTGAGAATTCAATACGATTCGGTGTGTATCACGTGCAATTACCAATTCTTCGTTTGTTGGCACAACGAGAACTTCCACTTTGGAGTTCGCTGTTGTAATCCGGCGTGGTTCGCCAGAACGAATGGCATTCAACGCTTCATCCAGTTCAACACCCAGATAAGTGAGTTGCTCACATACTTTTTGGCGAAGTACAACGGAGTTCTCACCTACACCAGCCGTAAAGACAATCACGTCTACACCGTTCATTGCAGCTGCATATGAGCCGATGTATTTACGCAGACGGTATTCGTACATTTCAAAAGCAAGCGTGGAGTTGGCATCGCCATTCTCCATACCTTCCGTAATCTCACGCATGTCACTGCTGATTCCGGAGATCGCAAGCAATCCACTGTGTTTGTTCAACATAGAGTTCACTTCGCTTACGCTCAGTTCTTCCTTATTCATTACATAAGGTACGATGGCTGGGTCAAGGTCACCAGAACGCGTTCCCATCATCAATCCTTCAAGCGGAGTCATACCCATCGAAGTATCAACGGATACGCCACCTTTAACTGCTGTTACACTACCGCCGTTACCGACGTGACAAGTGATAATTTTCAGATCTTCCACTGGACGATCCAGATATTCAGCAGCTGCCTTGCTTACGAAATCATGGGAAGTACCATGTGCGCCGTAGCGACGTACTTTATATTTTTTGTAAAGTACACGCGGAATAGCATACAGGTAAGCTTTTTCAGGCATCGTCTGATGGAATGCTGTATCAAAGACCATAACTTGTGGCACACCAGGCATATTTAATTCAGCCGCACGAATACCCATCATTGCTGCAGGGTTATGAAGTGGAGCCAAGTCGAACAAACGACGAATTTCAGCTTTGGCAGCATCATCTACCAATGCAGATTCTTTAAATGCTTCACCACCGTGAACAACACGGTGTCCAACAGCTTGAATTTCACTTACAGAATCCAGTACACCATTTTCTTTGTGAGTCAAAATATCAATGACTTTACGGATCGCTGTTGTATGCTCCAGAATCTCACTAACTTCTGTAACATCCTCACGGCCTGTCGGTTTGTGTGTCAGGATGGAGGAATCCATTCCGATCCGTTCTACCAAACCTTTAGCCAGTACAGATTCGTCAGTCATATTATACAGTTGATATTTGAGCGAGGAACTCCCCGCATTAATTACGAGTACTTTCACAGTCGGTCACCATCCTTGTCGTACTTGAAGAATCCTTCGCCTGTTTTGGCACCCAGGTGTCCTGCACGCACCATTTTCTTCAGGACTGTAGAAGGACGATATTTCAATTCTCCGAATTCACGGAACATTCTTTCGAGTGCAGCTTCAACAGAATCCAATCCGAAACGGTCAGCCATTTCGAGTGGTCCATGTTGGAAGTTGTATCCGATACGCATTGCATCATCGATATCTTCAGCAGATGCAACACCTTCTTGCAATACATGCAACGCTTCGTTAATCAGCAGGCAGATCAGACGGGAAGTTACGAATCCAGGGGATTCATAAATCATGACTCCTTTTTTGTCCGCTACTTCTTCAACAAAACGTCTGGTCTCTTCGAATGTTGTATCCGAAGTTTTCAGTCCACGAATAATCTCTACAAGATCAACCCGGGATACCGGGTGAATAAAGTGCATACCAATAACACGCTCTGGATATTTGGTCGAGCTTGCAAGCTCGGTCAAACTCAGCGTGGATGTATTACTTGCCAGAATGACATTGCTTGGACAAACTTGGTCCAGTTGGCTGAATACTGCTTTTTTCGCATCCAGATCCTCTGAAATTGTCTCAATGACCATGTCGCAAGTTCCAAGTTCAGCTAAATGAGCTACCTTGGTAATGCGGGAAAGAATCAATTTCTTCTCCGCTTTTGTAATCGCCCATTTCTCCAATTGTTTATCCAGATTGGTTTCGATCATGTCATATGCATGATCCAGCTTTTGTGTTGTATGCTCCACGAGAAGCACATCAAGTCCTTTGGCTGCGAGCATCTGGGAAATACCTTGCCCCATCGTACCGCCGCCGACAACTCCTATTTTTTTGAAAAACATGGTTCTGCTCCATCCTTTCGGTTCTCTATTTCTCTATTGTACCCTGTTCGCCGAAAATTACAAATTTCGACCCAACATATAATAATATCTTAGCACGAGTGAAATGTAAAAAAAAATAACCAGCATAAATAAATTATGCTGGTAGAAGGGCACTGTCACGAAATTGACAACGAAATTGCTCGCCAGACAAAACTTCCTCACGAATCAAAATGTCGAGTGAATTGTCGAAAATTGTCCGTTGTTCTTCAAGTAACCGCTTTGTCTGCTCCATCAGTTCTTGCAGAATTAATTTATTCTCTCGCATCAGTTCCTCGGTTGTGACCATATCCATGTTCACAATCCCAAGTGAAGTCAACCCCGAAGCCATCATCGTCTGTACAACATTGGTTGCCTGATCAAAGTCATTGCGTGAACCCGTGGAACGACCACCGTAGTACATTTCCTCCGCAGCTGCTCCTCCGAGTGCAATCATGATCTGCTCTTCCAGAAAGCGCTTCGTATAGAGGAACTGTTCCTGTTGCGGGTTATGACGTACATATCCCAGCGCCTGACCACGCGGACTAAGTGCCACCTGACTAACACTGCCTGGACGAACGAGTTCAGCCATAATGGCATGTCCCAACTCATGAATGGCGACCCTTTTCTTCTCTTCCACGCTGGACTCACGGTCTGTCTTCTCACCCATCATGACTTTATCAATAGCCAGGGACAAATGCCGCTGTTCAATGTTTAACAGCCCGTCTCTCATGGCGTATATTGCTGCTTCGTTCATCACACTTTCGAGCTGTGCACCGGAGAAACCATATGATTCTTCCGCTGTTTTCTCCAGATTAACTTCCTTCAACAGAGGTTTGTTCACCGCATGCAGTTCCAGAATATGCTTTCTGCCCTTTTTGTCAGGCAAGTCCACTTGAATGTGGCGGTCAAAACGTCCCGGTCGCGTCAGGGCGCTATCCAGCATCTCTTTACGGTTCGTTGCAGCGATAACCAGAATTCTTGGCGTATCGGAAGAATAGATTCCATCCATTTCCGTCAGGAGCTGATTGAGGGTCTGATCATATTCACGCTGTTGACCACCCTCACGTTTCCCTCCGATGACATCGATTTCATCGATAAAGATAATAGCGTTTTCCTTATTTTCCTTGGTGGCACGGGTTCTCGCGTCCTTGAACAAATCCCGAATTCTGCTGGCACCCACACCAACATACATTTCCACGAACTCACTACCCGATGCTGCTACAAAAATAGAATCGGTGTAATGGGCAGCAGCCTTGGCCATCAACGTTTTTCCTGTCCCTGGAGGGCCCGTCAGCAAGATCCCTTTTAACGGGCGAATCCCGAACTTCCGGATTTCTTCATGTTTGATCAGAAAGTCAAGCGCTTCACGCAATTCCTGCTTAGCACTGTCTTGTCCGCCAATTTCTTCAAAAGTAAGCTTGGAAGGTCCTTTTTTCTTCCGTTTACGTTCCTGTGCAGCGCCTACTGTAATCCCGCCACGCATTTGCATCATGAACAGCAAAGCTCCGACAAGCACTGCTGCAATCAGGATCGGAACAATATTAACACCAGTAAAAGCAAGGAAAATAATCAATACGGGAAAAAATCCGATGGCAACTTCTTTTGTCCACTTAGGCATTAGGCCACACTCCTATCTGACCGGGCACACGCGGCAGAATAATAAACTTGCTGGCATCTCCGTCTCTGAGACTGACATATACATTGTTGTCATCCATCGCTGTATTTACCTTAATTCCATTCGTCGCCATCTTTGACAACGTTGGTGTAATCTCGGTGTATTGCTTGTTCTCCATCGCCTGAGCTACGGTGAACATCGCATCACCCCACCAACTTTCCAGTGCTTCACTGGAATGATCCACAACATCCAACTTTAGTGAGCGTGTTCCAATCAGGGTCTGTCCTTCTTTGTGAATATATTGTACCAGTCTGCCCAAATCAACATCAGGTTGCAGATCCAGTTTCAATTGTACGTCATTGCGGTTAATAGTTAATTGAACGTCATTGACTCCATCGTACTGGGTTACCATTTTTTCAATCGGATTCTGCACAGCCACCTGACGATATACAAACCAACCTCCAAACAACACAACGGCTGAAATGACGGCAGTTAAAGCAATAGGCAATACTTTTAGCTTCAAGTGAATTACCCCTCCCGGAATTTGGCCCAACCTACTGGCTTATTGGTATATACGAATATGTGCACATTGACTCCTGCGATAATTTTGACAGGTTTATTTGTTTTGAATGTAACTTTGAGTACATATCTGAGTATATCACATCGTATATACAATTTCGAAGGCGAAAATATGAATAAATTATTAATTTTAACTATTTAAATCAAATATGTTTACAGACAACACAAAGAACCGGTTCAGTCGGATATCCGTCTGCCGGTTCTTTCATTTCTTTAATTCTCTAGTTATCTCACTCTATCTTGTTCTAGCTGTTCGGGAGTGTGTAGACCAGGTCCACCTGTTCTCCGTTGCTAAAACGATAAAAGCGATAGTGGTTATGCGTACCGTCTTTATAATACACTTGCCACACATATATTCCATTCACAACTCCGGGCATGATTCGTTTAATCTCACCGGCAGGAACTTCAGAACTGAAGCGATTGCGTATCTGCGCTTCGGACATGCCATTCTGCAACAACTCACTGTGTACAGCGTTTGCACCCTTAACCGGTTGATTGTTTGCATCGAATTTAACCCAGACCATAACATCCTGGTTATCCTTGTTTTTGCCGATCAGGGTCCAGTAGATGTTGTCAGAGCCTTCTTTGTCTCCCCAGATGTACTTGCGCAATTCATCATAGGATGTAATGCCCAGTTGCTCCTGTGCTGCTTGTATGGCGAGCGCTTCTTCCTTGCGTTGGTCCTGCGTGACATGGACGTAATAACGCTGAAGTCCAAACAGAATCAGAACCAGTGCAAGCAGCGAAATCCATATCCACTTCTTTTTTTTCTTCAAAAGCCGAACTTCCTTTCCCTATGATGCTGTCCTGCAATTAACGAGCAAGCAGACCATCAAATGCCAATTGAGACTCACGCAAAATGCGTTCTTCATCCAGTGTCAGACATTCGCCATGTTTCACCACTTGTTTCCCATCCACCCATACGTGCTCAACATCCTTGGCAGAAGCCGAATAGATTGTATGTGAGATCAGGTCTGTATGTGGATAGAAATGTGCCTGTTCAATGTCCAAGGCGATAAAGTCAGCCTTCATGCCGACCTGGAGTGCTCCGGTATTGTTCAAGAAGATGGATTTGGCACCGTATGACGTTCCGAGTAATAACGCTTCGCCTGCTGGCACTGCCGTCGGGTCACCAGATACACCTTTGTGAATCAATGCAGCCAGTCTCATTTCCTCGAACATATCCAGGTTGTTGTTGCTTGCCGGTCCGTCTGTTCCGAGTGACACGGTAACTCCTGCTTTCAGCAACGCAGGTACCCGCGCAACACCTGAAGCGAGTTTCAGGTTACTTCCCGGGTTATGGGATACAGCCACATCATGACGGGCCAGAATCTCAATCTCTTCGTCATTCAGATGCACCGCATGTGCAACCAGGGATGGACGAGAGAAAAAGCCCAGTTTCTCCAGATGTGCCACAGGACGCAGTCCATAATCAGCCACGTTCTGCTCGACTTCACGAAGCGTTTCCGACATATGTGTATGAAGGGGAAGGTTTAGGTCGTTCGCGACCTGCACAAGCTTCTCTATGTAGTCAGGAGGGCATGTATATGGTGCATGTGGCGAGATTACGGTTGTAATGCGACCATCTGCCTGTCCATTCCACTCACGCGCAAACGCAGCCGACTCCTCCAGCTTCCGCAATTGTTCTTCTTCCGAGCACAGCCCGATTACACCACGTGCCAGTGCTGCTCTAACGCCGGATTGCTCCACAACTTTGGCAACTTGATCCATGTGATCGTACATGTCCAGGAAAGCTGTAGTTCCGCCTTTCAACATTTCAAGCACCGATAGCGAAGTTCCCCAATATACGTCTTCTGAAGTCATTTTCGCTTCCATCGGCCACATTTTTTCCTGCAACCATACTTGCAATGCAAGATCGTCTCCGTGCCCTCTGAGCAACGACATCGCTGCATGACCATGCGTATTGATCAGACCCGGCAGGAAGAACAGTCCTTTTCCATCCACTTTGGTACAATTTTTGTCTTCATCCGGCAATGTCTCACCAATATGCACAATCTTGTCATTCTCAACAACCATGTATCCGTGGACCACGTTCCATGTTGTGCCGCCTTCATTAACGGCAAATTTGCCGTTGTGAATTACCCATCTATTTGTTGTCATCTTCCTCGTCGTCCTTTCCAGTCTCCAAGTAATAGGCCAAACTAAGCAGATCCGTTGTAAAGTCAGCATGGTGAATGCGGATATGCGGCGGTGTTTTTAGAATGGTTGGTGCAAAATTAAGGATCGCTTCAATTCCTGATTCAATAAGCTGATCGGCTACATTTTGGGCTTCCGTATCCGGAACCGTGATAATTCCGATGCGAATGTTTTCCATTTTAACCGCTTCCGTCAATTCATCCATTGGTTTTACCGTCAAACTGTTGATTTGACTACCTATCTTCGGTCCATATGCATCAAATACAGCAACAATCTTCATGTTGTCTTTCAGATATGCGTTGTAGTTGGACAAGGCTTGACCGAGGTTACCCGCTCCTACCAGAGCTACATTAATTTGCTGATCGATTTTGAGAATGTGACGAATTTTCTCGATCAAATAGGATACATCATACCCGATCCCTTTACGACCAAAATCACCGAAGTAAGCCAGGTCTTTACGAATTTGGGCCGGATTCAGATCCAGCCTCTGTCCAAGCTCTTGAGAAGAAACAGTAGCCACCTCACGCTGATGCAACTCGTTCAAATAACGCAAGTAAACAGGCAGACGTCGTACCACCGCTTCTGAAATTTTATCCGATTTCATTCTTGCTCCCCCTTACCAAGGCCGCGATAAAATAATAGATGAAAAGATGAGCATTCTGTATAAAACTCAAAGATAAACGTGACATTTTATACAGAATGCTCCTTGTAATTTAGGTTATAAGTTCTTACGTGCAACTGCTTTAATCGGATACGGAAATATCTAATAAAGTTTAACGCCAAACGATAGTGTCATGCAATGATATAACGAACAAAACAACCATTATTTTTGTTCATTAGCAGGTTTTTCCAACCACTCAGTAATTCGTGGAACCATTTGCTCCGTGAGCATATGCTCCATTTTGGGACCAGGTAATGAATACAAAAAGAATTTACCATAATACGCTTCAATCACCCGTGTATCATAAACAATGACAATTCCTCTGTCCTTTGCTGTACGTACCAATCGGCCAAATCCCTGCTTGAAACGAATGACCGCTTGTGGCACGGACAGTTTCATGAACGGATTTTTCTTCTGTTCCTGGAGCAACTCACTCTTGGCTTCCACCAACGGATGATTCGGTGGCTGGAAAGGCAGTCGCACAATAGCGAGACAAGTTAACGCCTCTCCCGGGATATCTACACCCTCCCAGAAGCTACTTGTGCCCAGAAGTACCGTTGCTTTGGCATCTTGAAACCTGCGAGTCAATTTGGAACGACTTCCACTGTCAACGCCTTGCCCAAGCAACGAGATGTCGTTGCCAGACAGTGCCTCCTTCAGCGGATCATAGACCTGTCGCAACATCTTGTATGAAGTAAACAGAACCATCATGCGTCCACGCGTAGCAATTGCCGTCTCTGCGAGTGATTGCACCAGCATATTAACAAAGTGCGCATCACCCACACTTCCCTTCACACTTGGGAAATCACGCGGAATCACCAGAAGTGCCTGATCGCGATAGTTGAAAGGTGATGGCAACATCGACGTTAATAGCCGATTGTTCTCGGCGGCTTCCTGCAAGCCAAGCTGTTCAATCATGAACTGGAATGACTTATCTACCGAAAGCGTAGCCGATGTAAGCACAACACTTTTCTTTTTATCAAAAAATAAATCCTTAAGTTGTGCACTCACATCTACAGGTACGGCATACAGCTGGAGAGATTTGCTGCGGAATTGGCCGCTGGCTTCCATCCAGTACACCGTTTTGGCGTCATCCATACGCATGAAGAAACGTAGATTCTCCTTCAATGTGGTCAGATCTTTCAGCAGTCCTGTAATGTCCGTGATCAGACTATCCGATTGATAATCATCCTGATCCTCTTTCACTTCAAGCAGCAATTTGTCCCCTTTGCGAACCAAATCGCCCAGAGTCACATAGATCTGGTTCTCCAGATCCTGCAACTCCTGCCATTTTGCAGGTTTCTGAGATGCTTTCAGACGCAGTGAAAATTGCCCCGTCTCTCCCGGTGAAGCATCACTTCGTTCAGGCAAGAGACCAAACAAGGCATCGCTCATACGATCCCACAGCTCCTTAACTTCAAGAGCGAGCGGGAACATCTGATCCACCATGGAGCCCCATTGCACCGAATTTTCATGCCCGGATAACTGCGAACGAAGCATAGGTAGCTGACCATTACGACTGTCTTTAAATAGGCGGGTCAGTGTATGAACCAAGGTGAAATATTTCATATGCATTCCAAGATGTTTACCAGCGACATCCTCCAGATGATGTGCCTCATCGATCACAAGACTCTCATAGGCTGGCAGCAGCTGATGCGCGGCTTTCACATCCGTAAATAATTTGGAGTGATTGGTGATTACGATATCAGACAACCCTGCTTCATGTTTGGCACGATGGTAGAAGCATTTACGGAACCATGGACAGGATCTTCCCAGACATGATTCGGATTCACTCTGTACGGTCTCCCAGAAGTCCCCTCCGCGTCCGCTAAGGTTAAGTTCCTCATCATCTCCGGTTTCGGTCTGCGTAAGCCAGACGATCATCTGAGCAGCTGTGAAATAATCCTCTTTCGGTGTGGCGAATTCACGTTTATTGATTTTGTGTTCAAATTTGCGCAGGCACAGGTAATGTCCACGTCCTTTGAATACAGCAGCCTTAAACGGGAACGGAACCACTTGAGTCAGCATCGGAATGTCCCGCTCTCTCAATTGCTCCTGCAGATTGATCGTATGCGTGCTAACCATAACTTTCTGTTCTTGCTTCACACTTTCGTAAATAGCAGGCAACAGATACCCTAGAGATTTACCGGTACCCGTTCCAGCTTCGATCAAGAGATGTTTCTCTTCATCCAGGGCTTGCCTTACACTGCTGAACATCTGAGTCTGCGCTTCACGCTCTTCGTAATGATCCAGCGTATCCTTCAGGTTCTCACGAACCTGGTCCATAAACTGTTCGAAGCTTACACCATCGAGGGGGTTAGCCTCCCGCTCATCGCGTGGTGCACCAATATCGGTCCAATCACTTACATTAAGAGCAAGCTGACGATAATAGGTATGTCCGTCCAGATCCTGAATCGGCTCTGCTTCCTTCTCACTGCGCATCCCGTCCAAGAACCAGCCCAAGTCACTGTCTTCTGGTGCAAACAGGTCACTGAGGCGCTGAATCGTTATGAGCGGTAATTCCTTTAACTCATCCAGACACTTGAGCAGCACATAGGCTGTTGCCAGTGCATCACTGTCTGCTTGGTGAGGGCGATCATGTTGAAATCCAAATTCGGAAGACACATAACCGAGTTGATAAGAACCCAGAGATGGGAATGTGATCTTCAGAAAATCAATCGTGTCCAGAATGCGGCCAGTGAACGGCAAATAACCGCAACGGTCAAGAGCATTCTGCAAAAAGTGAAAATCAAAAGCGACGTTGTGTCCGACAAGCACCACATCATTAAGTAGCGGAACCATCTCCATCATCATCTCTTCGAGTGAAGGAGCGTCCGCCACATCTTCATCGGTAATACCCGTTAACCCCGAAATAAACGGGGGAATCGGTACACCAGGGTTCACATAAGAACTATATATTTGAGTTATGCTGTAGTCATGATCTATGATGGCAAGTCCGGCCTGTATAATCTCACCGTCGGACTGCGTGCCGGTTGTTTCGAAATCCAATACGGCAAATTTCATTGCAATGTACGGTCCCTTCCATTCCAGTCTATGTTACAGCATAGCAAAAAAAAGGGGATTTGAAAATTAACTGACAAAAAAGCGGTGTCCCCGCCGCTATGCCAAAGGAGGGAACACCGTTTTTTTGTCGCCGAATTCCCGCTTAATGAAGGGTTGTCAGCTGATTAGCATATTGCAATTTCCCCCTGTTCAACCTGCAAGCTTCCATGTTGTACAGTGGTTCGGTCAATGTCGGGTCATACTGAAGGGCCTGTGCAAAGAGTGAACATGCAGCTTCGGGATTCGCAAGCTTGACTTGAATACAGCCCAGGGCGTTACACACAAGCCCTTTCAAGCGAGGTGAACCTTTAAGGTACATGATCTGCTGTAAATGTGTTCCGGCTTCCGCCATTTGTTCCAGATTCAGATACGCCAGCGCCAGGTAAAAACGAGTTAATGCACTCTCCGGATGGTCGGTCACAACCCGGGAGAATTGCATGATCGCCTGCGGATACATCTGTAATTTGAAATAACCCTGACCTCGACTGAAACATTCCAGATGGAGTTCAGGCAGAGCGGTAACAGCTTCCTGTTCCGGTTCAAGGGAAGCAGGCTTATCCATCTCTCGCTCCCTCACCTGGCTCATCTTTTCTTCAAACATCAGCCATTCATCCAGCATTCCGTCACTCATCCGCTTAAGCAAGTTCCACTTTTGCAGCAATTCTTGTTTGTTCAGGCCTTCAGCGGAAGGATAGCTCTTGATAATTTCATCTAACATGTCGTTCATTTCTGCGAAAACATGCTGGAACATCGATGCATCCCCACCCTTGAAAAAATGGATTAGTGCAGTGACCTGTACTCATTTTTTGCTTCAAGGGCCGATTTCATTCTCCTTACCAGTCAATTACATAATTGTTGCGTGGACTTCCTGTTTCATCGTTTGTACAGGTTTATTCTGTCCATCTACAAATACAACGGTTGGTTTGTGAGTATTTGCCTCTTCTTGCGACATCATGGCGTAAGAAATGATAATGACGTTATCTCCAGGCTGTACCAGACGTGCAGCTGCGCCGTTAAGACATATGACCCCGCTTCCGCGTGGTCCTGGAATCACATATGTTTCCAGACGTGCACCATTGTTGTTGTTCACAATTTGCACTTTCTCGTTTTCCATCAAGTCGGATGTTTCCATCAAGTCTTCATCTATGGTAATACTACCCACATAGTTCAAGTTGGCTTCCGTTACCGTAGCCCGGTGAATTTTGGATTTCATCAGTGTTCTAAACATGGGACAGTACCTCCGATTTTTGCAACCTTATATTGTCAATCAATCTTGTTTTTCCGAATTTCACCGCAAGTGCAATGAGCAGATCGTCACGGCCTTGAACTTCTTCCTGATCTGTGAGCGGCTCCAGACTTGGAAAAGCCTGAATCTCGGCGTAGTCGATAACGGCAAGCGGTGAGTTTGCAATGTGCTCGCGCAGAATACGACGGATATCTGCGGCTGTAGTAGCTACACCTGTATCTGCGGCTTCCTGAGTTGCACGTAGTGCCTTCGATAGAACCAAGGCCTGTGTGCGCTGTTCTGGGTTAAGGTAGACGTTACGTGAACTGAGGGCAAGGCCATCCTCTTCGCGAACAATCGGACAGGGTACAATTTCTACGGGCATATTCAAATCATTCACCATCTGTTGAATGACCGCAACCTGCTGAGCGTCTTTCATTCCAAAAAATGCACGCTGTGGCTGTACGATGTTGAAGAGCTTGGAGACTACAGTTGTTACCCCGTCAAAATGTCCTGGACGTGAAGCGCCACATAAGCGCTCCGTCAGTTTTGAGACAGATACGGTCGTTTGCGTTGCCTGTGGATACATCTCTTCAACAGAGGGAATAAATACGATATCCACTCCTTGTGAGCGTGCTGTTTCCACATCTCTGGCTTCATCCCGCGGATAGCTGTCAAAATCTTCATTAGGGCCAAATTGAATTGGATTAACAAATATGCTTAATACCACGATATCGCTCTGTTGTCTGGCTGCCTGCATCAAGCTTGCATGACCTTGATGAAGATAACCCATTGTTGGTACCAGACCTACAACAGACGCACTGGACCGAATCGCTTGACGCTTCAAGCTTAGTTCCTGTCTTAACTCTGCGATTGTCCGTAATACTTTCATGAGTTACTCCCCACCTTTTCCTTGCGTTGTCCGCC
This sequence comes from Paenibacillus sp. 10L310, assembly GCF_056395745.1. Classification (NCBI taxonomy): domain Bacteria; kingdom Bacillati; phylum Bacillota; class Bacilli; order Caryophanales; family Paenibacillaceae; genus Paenibacillus; species Paenibacillus sp. 10L310. The sequence continues at coordinate 534,598 of NZ_JBFTKC010000003.1, forward strand.
GTACAGTTGATCCAGAACACCATCCGCCGCATTGAATACATGCTCTTCGGCCGGGAACGAACGATCTTTCACTTCTTTCACGTAAGCTTCGATGCTGGTTCTGATTAATGTACCCACATCTCCATAGGTTTTGACAAATCGTTTGGGCGTATACGGAGAGGCGTATTGAACCACATCGTGGAATACCAGTACCTGACCATCACAGCCTCGTCCTGCTCCAATTCCGATGGTAGGGATGGACAGTTCCTCCGAGATCGCCCGTGCAACTTCTTCCGTAACCAGTTCAAGCACAATGCCAAACGCACCTGCAGCTTCCAAGGCTTTGGCTTCGTCCATCAGACGTTTCGCATCCACTGCATCCTTGCCCTGAATGCGGTAACCACCAATCTGATTAACCGATTGAGGTGTCAGTCCGATATGTCCAAGAACAGGCACGCCTGCTTGCACGACTGCTCTGACGGTGTCCGCTATCTCGACTCCGCCTTCCATTTTAACCGCATGGGCATGCCCCTCTTGCATCAGTCGACGGACACCCTTAAGCGTCTCATCCACGCTGCCATGATAGGTCATAAAAGGCATATCAGCCACAATAAATGTCTTCTCAGCACCGCGCACTACGGAACGTGTGTGGTATACCATGTCGTCGATGGTCACCGGAAGCGTCGAATTATAACCCAGTACTACATTGCCGAGTGAATCACCAACCAGGATCAGATCAATACCTGCTTCCTCTGCTAGGAGCGCTGTTGGATAATCGTAAGCCGTGATCATGGTAAGCGGCACGCCATCCTGCTTATATTTTTTCATTTTCACAATATTCAACGCTTGTTTGTTCGCCATTTTTTTTCATGGCTCCTTTCTTCTTTTCAAATAAACGCAACAAAAAAACCTTTTAGTTTTCCACTAAAACGTCCCGAAAAGTCAAAAAAGAGTCACTTGCGATCGTCCCTTCTGTCTCGGTCCTCTTCGGCTCAGAGCAGAATCCAACAACTCACTTAAACGTATTTCATTCTTGCACTGCGGTCTGCTTATATAAAACACATCAAAGCAGAACAAAGGTTACTGTTACGGGAGTGCAATTCGGTCTGCATTAGCCGATATCGCCTCACGAACACAGTATACCAAAGTTCTGCTCAAACTTCACGTCTTATGTTCATTTTACCAGTGAAAATTCGACAAATTGTTTATGATTTCCAGGAAATCTCACCAGAGATGATTAGTATATGTTCTCCATCGTGCTTCTCCACGATAAGTGCACCAGAAGGGTCAAGACCAATTGCCTTCCCTTCAATGACACCATGAGGATTCGTCACTGTAATCTCTCGATTCATCGATACGGACAGGGCCTCCCATAGAGCTGAGATCACGCCAAATCCTTCTTTTTGATACAAAAAATACAACTGTTCAAGCTCCGTCAAAATGGCAGCCGTTAGTTTGGTGCGATCAACGGATTGACCCGTCTCCATCTTGAGCGAAGTAGCGATTGTGGTCAGATCTTCCGGATAATCCTCGGGATCAAAGTTCACGTCAACGCCTATACCTGCGATACAGTATCTGACTTCATGATCTTCTACCGTAGATTCAAGCAATATGCCACATACCTTGCGTCCGTCAATCAACACATCATTTGGCCATTTGATGCCCGCATCAGCTCCTGAACAAGCTCGAACGGCACGACATACAGCCACTCCTGTTAATAAAGTTAGCTGCGGCGTATGCTGAAGTGGTAGATCAGGGCGTAACAGGACACTCATCCAGATTCCTTTACCCGGAGGAGAGAACCACTGTCGACCGAAACGTCCTCTTCCTCCTGTTTGTTCTTCCGCAATGACCACAGCGCCTTCTGCCTGCCCTTGCTCAGCTAGCTTGAGAACATCCCCTTGCGTAGACCGGGTCGAAGCCAACAAAACAGCCTTACGGCCAAATACGGTTGTATCCAGGGCCAATTGGAGGCCAGTAGCGTCAATGCTATCCGGCTTCGTTAACAGACGGTATCCTTTGCGGGATACCGCTTCAAACTCATAACCCATGTCTCGCAACTTGTTCACATGTTTCCACACAGCGGTCCGACTGATGGACAGATTACGGCTGATCTCTTCACCCGATACGAATCGTCCTTCTGCATTTAATAACATATGTAACAGATCTTCATGTTTGGTCATCTTGAACCACCCGCTTCACTTCTGCACTTAGTGCTTCATGCTGATTCTCTATCGTTCCAATGGCTGTTTCTCGTAACAAATGTTTCATCAGTTGACCCAGCCAAGGCCCGCCTTTGCGCTGCACCATTTGTAACACTTGTTCCCCTGTAATATCCAACTCTTTCAAGTCATGCACAGGGATCGATTGACTCCATTCGGCTGCAAGCTCTTGTACTAATACAACCTGCATTTCTGCCTGTTCGGACTGATTCCGCCATCCTGCTGGCAGTGTAGACTGTATTCGAAGCCAATCATCCGCTGCCTGAACGCCACAAGCCAAAACAGTAACGATCCAATCGGAACGGAGACTGACCGTATCCTTAGGCTCCTGAACGGAATTATGAATCAACTGTTCCACCTGAAGGACCCCTGTTATACGAGAACGATGTTCATTGGAAAATGTCCACTGACGTAATAATACATCTGCTTCATCCTTGCTATAACCGCCAGCAATCAGGATGAGTGACCAGCGGAGCAACACATGCTGACCTGACAATTGTTCCAGATTGGATAACAACATCTTGTTGAATCGGGTCGAGTTTACCGGCGCTTTGATATGCGCAAGGGAATCACTTCTGTATAACAGCTCCAACCCTCTTAAAGGATGCGGTCCCGACATCATTTTTACCATCTCGGTGCGAACCCGTTCCATCGCTATATGTTGAAGCAGGTCTTTCTGCCTTACAAGACCCTTCCACGTGTTATGGGCAATTTTGAAATCAAATACCGAAGCAAACCGGACACAGCGGAGCATCCGCAGTGCATCTTCACCAAATCGTTCCATCGCAGAACCCACACATCTGACTCGCTCTTCCTTGATATCTGCCTGTCCACCGAATGGGTCAACGATTGTCCCAGTGACGTCCATAGCCAGAGCGTTCATCGTGAAGTCACGCCGCTGTAAGTCTTCCTTGATATCCTGAACAAATTGAACCGCAGCAGGTCTGCGGTTATCCTGATATTCGGATTCTGTTCGAAACGTGGTCACTTCAAAGTAATAACCGCCTGAACGAACGGTAACCGTACCGTGTTGTAAACCTGTAGGAATACAATCGTCAAACAGTTCCATGACTTGCTCAGGAGAAGCAGATGTCGTGATATCCATATCGTCCACAACACGTTCCAGCAATTCGTCACGAACGCAACCACCTACCCAATATGCCTTGTAGCCATGTTTGTTTAATGTTGTGAGTACATTCTCACTTTGCATTGCCATTTCACGATCTACCTGTGTCCATTGAACCACCACATATCACCTCTTCTCTTGCCTGTTGTGGTATGCACAGTATGATTTCGTCTAAGAAATGATTAACCGCAAACCGGCTTCAGATTCGGAACTTCCCTTCCCAATACCCGGTAATATATCTGTTCATATTCATGCCGAATAGCATCATTGCAAAAGTCGTGATGCGCGCGCTGAAGACATGCTTCCCTGAACTCAGCAGCCAAACGATCGTCCGTCAATAAACGGATGGTGTTCTCGGCCATGGATTGTGTATCCCCAATCGCGGATAAATACCCCGTTTTACCATGTAAGACCAGTTCCGGAATTCCTCCGGCCTGTGAACCGATCGTGGGTACGCCACAAGCCATTGCTTCGAGCGCCACAAGGCCGAAACTTTCCTTCTCCGATGGAAGCATCAACACGTCTGCCATGGAAATGACCTGAGCAATGTCATCCTGTTTGCCAAGGAAATGAACTTTATCATTCAACCCGAGATCATTAATTTTCCATTGCATCTTCGGCAAATCAGGTCCTTCACCAACAAATAACAGTTTGGCAGGAACCTGCTCCTGTACCTGACGGAAGACCTCTACCACATCCTGAGTTCTTTTCACCGGTCGGAAATTGGAGATGTGCATTAATATTTTTTCGTCGGGCGTAGCAAAGTCTCTTCGCAGACTGGCAGCATCCCTCGGATAATATATTCGTTTATCAATAAAATTATAGGTTAGATCGATTGGGCGCTGAATATCCAGCAGTTCGACCGTTTCCCGAATCAAATCTTGTGATACGGCAGTAACCGCGTCACTTTCATTAATGGCTAGACGGATCAGATCCTTCAGAGATTCATCCTGAGCCAGAACCGTAATATCCGTTCCATGTAACGTGGTAACCACTTTAAGGCCGTCCCCTACCATTTGTTTCGCCAGAAAGGCACATACTGCGTGTGGCACGGCATAATGAACATGCAGCAGATCTAGCTGCTGTGACTTAGCCACCTGAGCCATCTTTGTTGCCAGTGACAGGTCATACGGAGGGTAACGGAAAACATAATAATCATTTACTTCAACTTCGTGATAAAAAATATTTTTCTGGAACGTACCCAGTCTGAACGGGATACTGTTGGCAATAAAATGAACCTGATGCCCCTGTTCGGCAAGTAATTTGCCCAGTTCCGTTGCGACAACGCCAGACCCGCCGAGGGACGGATAACAGGTGATGCCGATTTTTAGCTTTTTATCCATCCTGTGGACGCTCCTTTGATCTCCCGCTTCATGCAGGTTGATATAATGCAATGGAATAATGAAACCCTTCGTTTCATTAAACGTAAAATGTGAAATCGCTTATTGGGCACCCGAGCCAAATTGATGAACCACGTAAGGTGTAATTGTAGCAAAACCTTCTGCAAACGGGATGAGACTGCGTTGTCCGAGCAAGGAATCGCGGGCTCTTACACGATCAATATACCCTTGATTCAATGGCGTTGAGACCGCTCCGTCTCCCAGTTCGAATTGGGAACGATAAGAGAGTAGTGATGCTTCTTTTTGCTCATAGTGTTCCGTAATATCGACAATCAAATCCGTAGGTCCGATGTCATTAATAAAGTAAAAATAAAGTTCCTTCACCTGCAAGGCAGGCATGTCAGGCATATAGTTGCGAAGCTTAGCGTTAAATACAGCCTCCTGCACAAGCTTACTGCAATTGACATGATCCGGATGACGATCTTCCCAATACGGAGCAAACACCATCCGAGGGGCATGACGTCGTATCTCAGCCGTCACCGCCTGTACATGTTCAGGCGTAAGATACAAGCCACGATCAGGAAGCCCCAGATTCGTTCGACACGAAAGACCGAGGACGCGGGAGGCTTGCTCCGCTTCCTCGGTTCTGCGCTCTACTGTTCCGTTGGAAGACATCTCAGCACGAGTCAGATCACACACGCCTACTTTCAAGCCAGCAGCGGTATGTTTGGCAATCGTTCCACCCATACCAATCTCCGCATCGTCTGCATGTGCTCCAAAGATGAGAATATCCAGACTCATTCGGAATCACCCGAATTCAATCCAGCCTCCGGCTTGTACTTATGTACCAGCTCTCTCCAGGCAAAATCGCCACGATCCAGAGCCTTAACCAGAATCTCAGCAGTTGCGATATTGGTGGCAAGTGGAATTCCCTGCACATCACAAAGACGCAGCAACGCATTAATATCCGGCTCGTGAGGTTGTGCCATCAATGGATCTCGCAAGAAAATAATCAGATCCATCTCATTTTGCGCAACCAAAGCTCCAATCTGCTGATCTCCGCCCAATGGGCCTGATTCGAATCGGTGAATCTTCAGAGACGTTCCTTCCATAATACGAAGGCCTGTTGTTCCTGTAGAATATAATTGATGGTCCGTAAAAACAGGCTCATATGCCGTCACGAAGTTAACCATCTCTTCTTTTTTACGATCATGGGCGATAAATGCTATTTTCAACATGACAATCTCCTTTAGTCGATAAAGTGGTCAAATCCGTAGATCATACCTGTATACTCCATAACCTTTTGCACACCAATCTTAACACCAGGCATATAACCTGCGCGCTCGTAGGAGTCATGCCGAATTTTTAGTGACTGTCCATAGTCTCCGAAAACAACTTCCTGCTGCGCGAATACACCAGGCAATCGTACACTGTGAATTCGGAAACCATTGTAATACCCGCCGCGTGATCCTTCAATCGTTTCTTCTTCATTCGGATTACCTTGACGAAGTTCTTCCCGATTGGCAGCAATCAGTTCCGCTGTTTTGATCGCAGTTCCGGAAGGAGCATCCAGCTTCTGATCTCCGTGATATTCGATGATCTCCACATTTGGCATATGTTTGGCAGCCTGTGCTGCGAATCGCATCATCAAAATGGCACCAATCGAGAAGTTAGGGGCAATAAGCCCTCCAATTCCTTTGTCCTGGCACTGCTTGTCCAACTGTTCGATCTGCTCCGGCGTGAAGCCAGTAACACCCATGACAGGTCTGACTCCATGACGGATCGCGATCTCAGTATGTGCAAACGCAAATTGTGGTACTGTAAAATCAACCATAACCTGAGGTTTTGTTTCGGCAAAAGCCATTTCGATATCATCAGTCACCAGCACCCCACACTCTGGCAAACCAACAAGGGTTCCTGCATCCGTGCCTGCTCCGGAGCGGTTGACAGCCGCTGCAAGCTCCAATTCCGGGTCCTGAAGTACCAATTTCACAACTTCACGGCCCATACGGCCAGCCGCTCCGATCACGGCAACTCTGATTACTTCACTCATATTGACTGCATCTCCTCACTATGTTGGATCATATCGTAGAATCCATTTCAACTCGAAAGAAATCTTTGCAAAATGAATTCTTATTGAATGGATTTCATACGTTGCTTGATTTCCTGTAACATCTGATGCAGTTGCCCATTCTGCGGATCCAGCAAAATTGCCTCACGTAGCGCCTGAATTGCATAGTCAAATTCATTCAAATCACTGTAAGCCAGCGCAAGCATAACATGAGCTTCCACTGAGAGCGGATCAAGTTTGACCGCTTCTTGCAGAAGCGTAGACGCTTCCACATAGCGCTCCTGTGTTGCAATACCCGCCTGCTCCAACAGCAACTTCGCTCTGGAGGTCAATTGTTTTGCTTCCAACGTCTGCAGATGCAAAATATACTCTTCTGTTCCTGGCGACAGTTCAACCGACTTGCGCGCATATTCAAGCGCTGGAACCAGATGTTTGCTGCGGGCGTGTGTAATGGAACAGCGATAATATAACTCCGCATGTTTTGGATGAGCGTGAATGGCTGACTCGAACCAACGAATCGCCTGCTCAAAATCATTTTGCAATATACAGCGGTAAGCCTGCTGCATATATTCTTCCGGTTTCATCATTAAGCTGACCCTCCCCGATCGGGTGATGGTACAGCATATGTAATCTACGCCTAATCGGTGTTTTTGGGAGTCCACCGATTGGCATCGCGGGTGTTAAATTTATGCATGACTTTATCGTGCGCCTCAGCCAGATCAATTCCCAGTGAGTTCGCAAAACAAATCGTGATAAATAAAATATCTCCAAGCTCAAGTTCAATGGAATTGGCTGCTTCGGAAGATTTCTTCGGCTTCTCGCCGAATTCATGATTCACTTCCCTGGCGAGCTCCCCAACCTCTTCAGACATCCGGGCCAACATGGCCAGAGGACTGAAATACCCCTCCTTGAACTGGGAGATATACTGATCAACCTCACGTTGCATTTCTGCGATGCTTTTCTCCATGAGAACGGATTCTCCTTTGAAATGATGTCTTATTTGTTCCTAATAATATCAGTTATTTAGATTCACTTCCACCATCATCAGCGACAAATCATTTTTAAAGAATCAATAAACAGGTATACTAGATGGGAATGATTGCTTCTTCATTCTAATTTATCTACAGCGAGGGATCTTATGAGCACTGCCAAAACCTGGATACAAGTTAAACTGGTTCTTCCCATCGTACTGGGTACAGCCTTATATGCCTTTGGGCTCCTCTATTTCATTATCCCCAACCAGCTTATGGAAGGTGGCCTCACCGGGGTTACAGTGCTGATCAATTACGCTTTTGGCATCTCACCTTCACTTACAACCTTGATTCTGAATGTTCCCCTCTTTCTGATTGGGCTCAAAATTTTGGGCGGCAGACAGATGATCTATACGGGTATCGGAATCGGGGCACTGACCGTTTTTCTATGGTTGTTTGAGAAGTTGATTCATATGGGCTGGATTGAACCATTACATACCGAGAATGACCTCCTGCTCGCAGCCCTATATGCAGGTGTCACCCTTGGAGCCGGCCTTGGCATTGTATTCCGTTGGGGCGGAACGACGGGCGGTTCAGACATCATTGCCCGTATTCTCAACCGCAAGTATGGATGGAGCATGGGCCGAGTATTACTGGGCATCGACTTTGTCATTATCGGGCTCTCTCTCATCTACATCCCCAAAGAAAAAATTCTGTACACGCTTGTAGCTGTATTCATCGCCTCCAAAGTCATCGACTTTATTCAGGAAGGTGCATATTCTGCCCGAGCATTTATGATCATTAGTGACCATGCACCCGAGATTGCGGACCAGATCACACGGGATATGGATCGTGGTGTCACCCTCATTCCAGCCATTGGCGCGTACTCTAAACAGGCCAAACACATGGCCTACTGCGTGATCTCCAGGCAAGAGTTCAGGCGACTGCAGACCATTGTACGTTCCATTGACCCGAGAGCTTTTGTCATCATCAGCGATGTTCACGATGTACATGGCGAAGGTTTCAAAGAAAGCTGATATAACACAGAAACTACAAGAAAACCTCTTTTTACATGAAGAGCCGTTAGCGTGGCTATTCATGCGGAAAGAGGTCTTTTTTTATATACCACTTATAGACCAGGATCAAGTTCATGTTCTATTAACGCCGAAAAGGAAAAATCCCCTGCTGCTGCGCACGATATTTACGATATCCGGCGTAACTTAACGTCGCCACAATGACCGAACTAATGAGTAGCCCGGCTGCCCTGCGATCGGGACCCTGTACAAACGGTACAAAGGCACTCTCGTCCTTCTCGCGACCAAACAACTGGTTAACCAGTTCCTCCCCATGGCCAACCATGCTCTTTAACTGAGCCAGATCTGGCTGCTTTGCATTGGTAAGCCCTTTGGTATGAGATAACCAAGCGTCCATCTGAGCAATTTCATACGGTTCACGGCGAATCAGTGCGGCAGGACGAATCGTCTCATAATGCTCCTCCAGAACGGTGTAGCGGTTTGCCAGTACGGCCGCAGTTTGCCCTTGATTTGTAGCAGCGGATAAAGCGTCCAGATCGTTTTTCACGATTTTATAATACTGAAGCCATAAAGGCTTGGTTGGATTCGCGAGACTATCTGCTGCAAGTCTGAGTTTGGCTGAGGACTGCTGAAGAGAAGCATCGTCATTTTTCACCTTCACAACGGCTTGTTTCACTTCAACTATGGTTTCGGACAAGGCGTGAATGCCCTCGACTGTTGTTTGTCCCTCAAAGGAGATATGCTCCAGACTTTTACTGATACGCAGAATGCTTCCTCGCACTTCTTCAATATTATTCTCGAGCGCCTGCCGATACAATATGGCTGCTTCCTCGTTCAGTTGTGCAATTGAATTGCTTGTGGACACTTGCTGATCTGAATTCGAATTCAATGCTTCACTTTGCGCGGATACACGATATGCTAAGTTCGTACACAGCATTAGAGCCATGAACGATACCACCAGTAAGCCAGTTTTGATCCCAAACGTTCTCTTCATGGACATCCCTCCCACCACCAATGTATGGCGGGGGACAGTTCATTAGAACAAGCTCAAGATCGGATATCAGGTTCGTTTCGCCTGTCTTAAGGCCAGCCCCGCGCACAGAATGCTTACCAGTGTCAGTCCGAATGTGAAATTACGCACACCATCTACATGATCATAGAGGGATGCGGGTAACCAAGGGTAAATATCATATGTATAATCCATCGTATCGTTCAACAGCGTCCAGAGACCTGCAACGACAAGGGAAGTCCAGCGGAAGCCGAAAAAGCGTACAAAAATTAGAGCTTCTATGGCCATCGCACTATGCGAAGCAATCAACATCCAGTCTTGCCAGTGCTGTGTACCACCTTGCATCCAGCCAGCGAAAATAATGGACACCGCCCACACGCCATATTTCACAGATGTGACCACGGCAAGCGCCTGAATCACATGTCCGATCCGTTTGATAATGATGGACCGCGGTGGGTACAACACCCATAACAACGCTAAAGTAAAAAACAAACTCGCTGTTGGGCTATCCGGCACAAATACGATCTGCCACACCGGCTGCTCAGCCAGTGTCAATTTCATTTGCTCTCCGTACCAGATGTATCCGTATACCGTTCCTACCGCATTACACCAAAATAATAGCCACAGGAAATAACGATTGGTTAGAAATTCCCTACTCCAGAAATACGATAAAGCCACATTCCCTGCCCCTTCCTTCATCAATATTGTGCACGATACAGTGCTGTCCAAAAAAAACACTTCAAAAAAACCTGACCGCATAAACGATCAGGTTTCATTGGTTATTTCGATTTTACTGTTCTGCTTTCTGTTTCGCAAGCCATTCGGTCAGATGAGTAATCTCTTCATCCGTAACACCTTGAGCAATAGCTTGATTGTACATCGCAGGCATCTCGTTATAACCATCTTTAATAATGGTCAGAATCTCTTCTTGGCTATGCTTGTCACCGACACCCCGAAGTGAAGGTCCACTTGCGCCCTTCATATCAGCCGCATGGCAACCAATACATCCAGCCTTCTTGTACGTTTCCATTGCAGGATCATCCTGTTCCACGATCGCAACTTCTTCTTGCTGTCCAGGTGCATTGGAAACGGGTGGGAGCCCCTGTTCACGCCTCTCCAGCGCTTCTTCTTCACGTTGAATATGTTCAGGCTTCTGTCCACTTGCTTCCAACTCATGCTCGTAGTGCGTCCACGCTACATTTGTCAGGTAGAATACAGAAATGACCGACAAAATCATCAGTGATGAAGCAATTGGGCGTTTATAGAAACGCCGCTCCTTGCCTGTATCCAGGAATGGTGCCAGTAGCAAAGCTCCAAAAGCAACTCCGCTGACCCCCAGTACCCCGAGCAGAACGTAATCGCCCGATGCGTACGGATACTTCAAGTACTGATACAGAAAAAGGAAGTACCAGTCCGGCATAGGAATTACGGATGCGCTCGGATTGGCCGGATAGCCTAAAGGTGCAGGTTCTGAGATCGTGAGAACCAGAATCCCCACCAATACAACGACACCAACCATCCATTCTTTCAGCAGGAAGTTGGGGATAAAGGCTTCTGATTTGCCGGGATACGCCGTGTAATCAGGCGGGGTAATGAATCCCGCCCCTTTACGGACCCGTGAATCACCGACAAAGATAACCTTTTCCTCATCATCCTTCTTATGTCCGTGAGCCATTGCGATTCCTCCCTTCTCAGTTTATAGTGGTCCCGAAATGCCCTGTCTGCGGATCATGATAAAGTGTCCGACCAGAAGCACCAGAAGCACAGCGGGGAGGAAGAATACGTGCAGGGCAAAGAATCGGGTTAGTGTCTGTGCACCAACAATCGTACCGCCTTGCAGGAATTCTTTAATAATCGGTCCCAGCCAAGGAACCGTATTGGCAATCTCCAGTGTTACTTTTGTTGCAAAATAGGCTTTGTTATCCCATGGCAACAAGTACCCTGTCAGCCCCAGGCCCAACATGACGAAAAAGATCAGCATGCCGACAACCCAGTTCATTTCACGCGGTGCCTTGTAAGAGCCTGTAAAGAACACACGCATCGTATGTAAGAACATCATTACGATAACCAGACTGGCTCCCCAGTGGTGCATGCCGCGAACAATTTGGCCGAAGGCTACTTTGGTCTGCAGGTACTCCACACTTGCGTAGGCATTGATAATATCAGGTACATAATACATGGTCAGGAACATGCCTGACAGAATCTGAATAACAGTAATAAAGAACGTCAATCCACCAAAGCAGTACACGAATGCGGAAAAGTGATGAGCCGGATTTACATGCTCTGGAACTTCATGATCCGCAACGTCCCGCCAGATTGGCGTGATGTCAAGACGCTCGTCAATCCAGTCATAGACATTTTTAAACATCTGCGTTCACGCCTCCTAATTCACTCGGGTGTTCGGAACAATGTCGCCCAGATATACCCAACCCTGCTCTTCCTTGACTACGTACTCATCCAGCGGTTTGGGGGCTACGGCAAGATTCTTCCCTTCCTTGTCATAGTGCGCGCCATGGCAGGGGCAATGATACTCGTCAGGGTACTGCTTGTCACTATTCCAGCCTACTGTACATCCCAGATGCTTACAGATAGGTGAGAGTGCATAAATTTTACCCTGCTCGTCTTTGCGAATCCACGCCACTAACGATGCATTACTCAGATACCAACCATCCTGTTGTTTAAGTTCAAAGGTGAATTCTTGAGGCTCATTCGTAATTTTGCTGATTTCAGCTACTTTGACAGAGGTGCCTTCTCCCTTATGTTGCAAAATCGGGTCCACCGCAAAACGGACCATAGGAAGGATTGCACCGGCGGCCATGTAGGCTGTAGCTCCACCAAGCGTGTACGTCAAAAACTGCCTGCGTGACATCTCCATGCGGCTTGGCAATTTCAATGAAGCTTCGTGGTCATGCTCACTGCTCATACTGTCTCCAACCCCCTTTTTCAGCCAACTCTCTCAAACGTTTTCATTTTCATAAATTCCACGACTTACTAGAACATACATAATCATATAGTAGCCCTAGAACACCGTCAAGAATTTGTCACACATTTTTAAGGTTCAATTGTAAGCGTTATTAAAAAATTGTTGTAAAATTGTCACATTTGTCGCTAAAAACTATTTTTTCCACAACTCTCGTATCTTTTCCCCTACAAATCTCGCAATCCCTTCTTCTCCGACCTCATGAGTTAAGACGGACCGACTCAAAACCAGATCAGCAGCTGGAATTTCCATGCCATCCAAATGACCATCCGATGACATAATAACCACATATTTGAATCCTGAGGATTTAAGCTGTTCGGACAAGGAATTTAATGTCATTGACAATTCCGAATTAGCATAATGAAAGGCTGGATAAGTCATGATTCTCCCTTTGAAAGGAATTTCGACCAGATCCAGAAAATCTCTCAGCCGCTCCAACGCCTCGGTAGCTTCAACTGGCGACTGCTCACCGCTAAGAGCTGTGTATGGAATAAGGCATGTATCCAGATAGAGTTGCAGTTCAGCCCAGCTGTCTTGAGTCATCTCACTGAATTTCAATTCCCTATATCCCCTCTCTATCCATTTTATTCCCATATTATATATGACTATATCTTATAAATCCAGACATTCATTTCGGAATTACACATATCAAAAAAAGGAAACACGCATCTGCGCATTCCCTTTTATCTCAGAAAGGAACTATTTTGCTAATCAGTTTATGGTCCTCAGTTCATCCGTCAGACTCCGGAAAGCTACTTCGTCTCCGGTAGCTAACGCTTTATCGATTTCCAAATAGAGCTTCTCGCTGCGCTGTTTGCGAAGCGCTTCGTCCCAAACCATCTCAGCTGCCAGCCCCAACATGACTTCATACGTAACTTTCATTTTATCCAATAGGATGCACCTCCAAAACGGATTTAAGAGCTCCTATATTCTTTTCCTTTGGTAACATAACCCAGTGAAGTTCTGGACATCCGCTCCAGATCGGCATCAGTCAGCTCACGTATCACTTTGGCAGGTGTCCCCAAAGCAAGAGTATAGGGCGGAATTTTACTATTCTCAGTAACAACAGAACCGGCTCCAATCAGCGTATATTCGCCAATATCGGCTCCATTCAGCAGAATGGCTCCCATGCCGATTAATGATCCTGTTCCAATACAACAACCATGAATGATCGCTGTATGTCCTACTGAGACATCATCTCCCACGATCAAAGGTTGATCAGTATTGACATGCCCGACAACGTTATCTTGTATATTACAGCGCTTTCCAATGATAATGGGAGCCAAATCAGCCCGCAGGACTGCATTGAACCAGACGGAAGACTCTTCTCCCATTCTCAAATCACCGATCAGTTTTGCACCTTCAGCCATATATACCGAAGGGTGTAACTGAGGTTGTAGCCCTTTGTATGGAATTATCATTATTATCACTCCTTAATTTGGGAGTGATTTTAGCAACTTGTCCTTCACTTGTCAAACATAAGAGGCGTAATGTCTCCTGAGATAGAGCGACAGGATGCAGCAAGACGTGTGCCCCAGGCTGTCATTTGTATAGTCCTGCCTTCCTCATGTTCCCCAATACGGACCATGCCGAGATGCAACATCATTTTAACAATTCTGTTATCATAAATGGCCTCGGCCGTATCATAGTAAAACGGCTGAATGAACGGACCGATCTGACGAAACAGCGACTCGGCGGTTGACCATTCTTGGGCACATTCGCCTGTCCAATACACAATAGAGGACAGATTGGGAATAGCACCTTTATACAATCTTAACCAAAACCTAAATAGCTGTATCATTTCGGCTGTTTTCTCAGCTCCCAGCTTGTCTTCTCCAGCTGGTGATAACTTCAGCGTGCCTTGCTCCTCACGAACCAGCCGATGGTGAAATGCATAGTCGTAGAGAAGTGCGAAACGATCCGGGTAATCCTTGAAGGAACGGCCATATCCGAATCTCCATCCACCTTTGCCCACCAATTCCTCACTAATGTGCAGATGCTCCATAATCTGCTGTTGAGAGCGACGGTACATCATGCCTTCAGCGTTAAGGGCAATTTCGTGCTGCTGGACAAACTGCAGGAACAACTTGAGATCATCCGCTAAGAGATGATACTCATCCCGATACATGGGTGGTTCCGTTGTTTTGGTAATCCCTGCTCGCAGATGTGTGGATAACACATCCCTGAATCTTAATTTCAGATCCTGGGGTACCTGATACAAATACCTGGTCTGCTGCGTTGTCCCATTGAACAACCATCCACTCTTATTGAAGCGAACGATGAGATCACGTGGACTCGCGCCAGCCTCACTCTCCTTTTTGTCCATCGATTGACGGGCTATGGCAATGAGTTCTTCCATACCATAATACTGGCGAGGATCAAACAACAAGTTGTTCAAAAAGCGCTGATCTGCTTGATTCAGTTGACGTACCTGCTGCTCAAAAAAGGGTCTGCTGCCCAATGTAGTGAGAATACTCTGGATGAGTTCATGTTTGGAATTGGGCTTGCATTCACATTGGTAATAGTCTGCTATTCGATTAAGCTGGCCAATATCGGCAAAAGTAAGCATATCCGCTAGATTCATGGGTCCATCGCCTCGCCCGTTAACTACTTCGACTGCTGATTCGGAGCCTGAAATAGTTTGGTTTTGTAAACATCGTTGACGGAATTCCCATAATCTAAACCTCTTTTTGGAAATCTTTTATGTTTTAAACCATACTATGCCCCGAGTTGGTCAATCAGAAGAAAAATGAGAGGTTTGAAATCATATACAGTCTTTATTCCCCCATAAAACGCAAAAAAACAACCCAAGTTGGATTACTCAGGTTGTTTCGCTGTGTCCAAAGATAGATGTCGTGTGCAATTATATAACAGTGGACTCCAGTCATCACGTTCCTTTTCCAGGATCGTCAGTGACAGGTTTCCAATCCGTTCTGTATACCGATCTTTAAACAAAGCTGTTAAAAGGTTTGCTAAGAAAGCTCCGTGAGTGACAATGAGTACGTTTTGGTCAGAATAGGCCGACCATAGATCTTCCAGAAACGCCAGTGCACGAATCTGGATATCCGCTATCTGCTCCTGTCCCAAGTCTAATGTCTCCCAGGCTTGGCCCCAACGGGCAACCCGTTCTTCTGAAGTCAGACCTTCAATCTGACCAAAAGCCCTTTCTTTCAACCGTGCGTCTGGCTTGAGCAAAGGTACATTCAACAGCTTGGAGATAATCTCCCCTGTTTCCTGTGCCCGCGATAATCCACTTGTGATGATATAGTCCCATTGGTATTCTTCCGTCAGCAGACGTCTTCCCAAGCGCTCTGCCTGTTCACGACCTTCTCCATTCAGAGGAATATCCGTCTGACCCTGTATACGGCCCGCCGCATTCCAGTCTGTAAGACCGTGACGAATAAGCCCGATTCGCACTTACATCCCTCATTTCTCCACACGGCGAACGAAAGGTTATTACCTATGCACTCGCACCTTGTTTGCGTTTATTCGTTGTTCGATGCATACGTCCAAGAGAAAATAACGCCATTCCTATTGCAAGTAAAGAGAGGGCCATCCAATACTGCGGATATGCAGGTCCCATGCTCACAACAAAAGGTTCTATGATACTTCCTCTGTCCGCTCCAGTCATGTTGTACTGATACATTCCAGAGGACGATGGTCCGCTTCCGGCAACCCCTGTCTCCAGGATACCCGTAGTAACAACTTTGGTTTGCTCAGCTTCTGATACATCTGGCTTAAACATTGCCATATACAGAAAGCTACATAAAAAAATAGCCAGGAACGCGGCAATCCACAGAGACATATGCTTGCGGATCACAGCAGAGAAACGATTAACCTTTACCTCTTCCGGCAGTAACCATGGAGACTCCGCGTAGATCCGGTCCATAACGTTACGGTTCACTCTCTCTGCTTGTTGTTCTGTCACTGGAACCGGAATGCTGTGCAGCAAGATCTGAGCTTCTTCCCAGACCTCAAACTGCTCGGAGCACTCTTCACAACCAGCAAGATGAGCATGAAATGCAATCCGCTGAGGATGAGTTTCCGGCAAGTCCCAGACCAGTGCAAACAGTTCCTGGGCTTCATTGCAATTCATCGGTTCTTCATCCCTTCATATGGCTCGTACACCGGTTCGAAGAAATAAGGTTCCAATTGAGTTTTTACGCTTGATCTTGCTCTGAATAATAGCGATTTCACAGAACTGACGCTCTGCCCAAGAATATTCGCAATCTCTTGGTAGTCTAGTTGATCATACTCACGGAGTATAATCGCAGAACGCTGCTTCTCCGGCAAATTGTTAATCGCATCCCTAACCAGCATCACCCGCTCGCTGCGTAGTACAGCATACTCCGGTGTATTCTCCGAAGGAGCAACGGGAACAATCCCGCTCTCTTCAAGTGGGACATTTCCGCTACGCTGTTTGCGAAGCTCACTCAGTACCGTATTTCTCGCAATGGTATATAACCATGTTGAGAATGAGGCATCCACCTCACGGAAAGAGTGCAGACTGCGGAACGCCTTATAGAAAGTCTCAGAACAGAGATCTTCCGCAAGCAGCTCCATATTGGAACTTTTCAACATATGATATACGAAAGCCAGTATTTTACGCTGATAACGACTCATCAGCTCGGAATATAACTCCAGGTTACCTTCCTTGATCTCTCGAATCAACTGGGAATCCGTCATTTGAGTGCGACCCCTCCTCGCCCATCCATGTGCTTCTCCCCGTTCGACTCTATCCATGTATTACCGAACAGGCACAAAAAAGTTGCGGTTCTCACCGCATATAAAAAGCGTTCAGCGCCATAACTGGCCTTCCCGCCAAATTCCCCTATGTAATGGCAATTTCCCCAACGTTTCTACATTAACAGTATTTATTGTACAACGGTCTGCATCATCCTGGCAAATCCATTGGCATCCACAAAACCCGACCTGTCATTCATATGCGGTCATTTTCACGTTCATGACTTCATTTTGAGCCTTTTTGGTAACCCTTGCTTATATAGACGGACGATATACCGAAAAGGTTACAAAAATGTGATATTTATTGGATCTAAGATATCCTAACAGATTAAGGAGGGAGATGTAAATAGAGGATGTAAGTCCAAGTGTAACTATTAACATATCAATGCCTTTCCCAAAACTTTTTAAGACAAAAAAAAGACCGCTTACATAAGCGGCCATTGCTCACGTGGAGCAATACAGTTATTGGATAGGAGTGGAGAGAAACCATACTGTACCCCTATTATATGTATACGTTTTCATTTTGTCAACACTTTCAGTAAAATTGTTTGAATTAATTATATCTTTCGGTAAATCAGGATAATACATCCTTTTTTTTCTGTGACTGAAAATCAAATAACCACTCCAATATAACCTCACAAAAAAGAGGGCTTTCGCCCTCTTTCTCGTCTTATATCCACACTTGATAGCCTAAGGAATCCAATAACGTCTTGGCCCGTTCCATATCTTCTTCCTGACGGAAAGACAGACGCATAATACCCGGCACATCCACCCGGTTTTCGATAATCTCCAAGTTGCTCAAGTTGATATCATTCGCCCCAAGCTCAGTTGCGATCTTACCGATCATACCCGGTGCATCCTGGACATCAGTATACAGATCAAATAACGGCGAAATCATGCCTTTGCGTCGTTCTGGTAATATACTGCGGAACTCGCGGGCCTGACGGAATGCCTCCTCTATGCCTTCACCGTTCTTATGCTCCAGCATATCCGTAAAGGCCGTCATCTGGCTATTCCAGTCCTTTAGCAAGCCCAGCAGTACATCACGGTTGCTAAGCAAGATATCTCTCCACACAATCGCATCACTGGACGCAATCCGGGTAATATCCCGAAAACCACCTGCAGCCAGCATTTTATACAGTGGATTCGACTCATTATATTCACGCACCTGATTCACAAGCGCAACAGCAATAACATGTGGCAGATGACTAATCGCCCCCACGATGTCATCGTGCAGCAGAGGCTCCACACGCACGATCTGTGCCCGCGTATACGCAAGCAGCTCAGACAGCCTGCTGTAGGCTTCCTCAGGTACATGTTCTGAAGGGGTTAAGACATAGTATGCATTCTCAAACAACACAGCTGAGGCCGCATCTACGCCTGCACGCTCCGACCCTGCCATAGGATGACCACCAATGAAGTAAGCGTCAGTCAACCGCACATGCTCGGCACAAGCGGCAATGGAAGCTTTAGTGCTTCCTACGTCCGTGATGATACATCCTTTTTTCAATGGCAGCTTGGAGAGCTTTTCGAAATAGGATTCTAGCAAACCTACGGGAACGCACAAAAAAATAAAGTCGGCATCCTCTACCGCTTCTTCCAGAGAGAGCGTAGCATCATCCACTACACCGCTCGCTATGTACTTGTCCTTCAGTTCATCCAAGTGGGCGTAGCCCATCACGGTTACATCTGGCTTGCCTTTGAAGCAAAGCGCCAGTGAACCGCCGATGAGTCCTACACCAATCATTGCAATTTTTAGTTTCATGGGTCCTCACTCTTTCATCGCCAGTATTAAGGGCGCGCTACCGCCTTCTCAGCCAGCGTGTTCTCCAGTGCCGTGACAAATGCACGGTTCTGTTCTGATGTTCCGACGGACACACGAATGTAAGTTGGGTATACGTGGAATCCTGAGCGAACGATAATGCCTTGTTTGAGCAAGGATTGGAACGCATTTGCCGAAGGCATATTCAGGTCAACCATAATGAAATTACCCTGTGAAGGGAAATACGACAATCCGAGGCGTGCAAATTCATTTTGCAGGTAATCCCGATCCGTTGCATTCCGCTTCGAGCACTCTTGAACAAAATCCTGATCCAGTAGTGCAGCTTTTGCCGCAACCTGTCCAAAACGGGAGGTGTTAAACGGTTCACGTACACGGTTAATCAAATCAATAATTTCGGGACGTGCAATACCATACCCGATCCGGAGCGAAGCCAAACCGTAAATTTTGGAGAATGTCCGCAGGATGACCAAGTTCGGATACCGTTCGATCAATGGTATACTTTGCGGGTATGCTTCATCGGTTACGAATTCATAATAAGCTTCGTCCAGTATGACCATCACATGAGCAGGCACACGGTCCATAAAGGCTGTAAGTTCCTGCTCGGAGATAATCGTACCTGTCGGATTATTTGGATTACACACCCATACTGCTTTGGTTTTGTCGTTAATTTGCGCGAGCATCGCGCTCAGATCATGCGTGCCACCTTTCAGAGGCACTTCGATGGACACGGCACCCTCAATATCTGCATTGCTTTTATATACAGAAAATGTTTGATCTGCCATGATGGTCTCGTCACCCGGCAAGAAGAAAGCTCTCGTGATCAAAGCAATAATCTCATCGGAACCACAACCAAATATTAAGTTGTTCCGTTCAACGCCAAGATGCTTGGCAAGAACTCCCGTCAGCTCAACCGAGCTACCGTCTGGGTATATGCTTATATTAGTCATTTCTCT
The DNA here is from genome assembly GCF_056395745.1 of Paenibacillus sp. 10L310. NCBI lineage: Bacteria > Bacillati > Bacillota > Bacilli > Caryophanales > Paenibacillaceae > Paenibacillus > Paenibacillus sp. 10L310. The sequence goes on from NZ_JBFTKC010000003.1 coordinate 554,809, forward strand.
CGTAATGGCTTCCAGGGCGGCAGGAGAACTGCCGTACGGGTTTTCGTTGGAGGCCAGCTTGATGACTTGTTCAAGCCCCAGTTCACGTTTCACTTCTTCAATCGGTTTGCCCGGCTGGTACACAGGCAGATTGACAATCTGGGATTTCGGTTTCAACCCGACCGCCTCCTGTTATTGAAATAATGTTAGACACGAATCAGCGTGCACCTTACGTGTCCAAAAGATGTCCTTTCAGGACATCTCTATCCCTTTAATTGTGCCACAAAGTTGCGAATTTGCAACAGTCCCGCTGCACGCGTATCCGGATTTTCAAGCAGAGGAATCGCATCTTCCACCTGACGAACAATAGCACTACCTACAACAACGCCATCGCAGATGCGGGAGAAATGTGCCACCTGCTCATGACTGGAGATACCAAAACCTACCGCTACAGGGAGGTCTGTTAGACTTTTCACCGTCTCAATAAAGCTCTCTACGCCATCAAAGAAAGAAGCTCTCTCTCCGGTTACCCCAAGGGATGATACACAATAGATAAAGCCCCTCGCGCCCGTTACAATCCGCTCAATCCGGGCATTAGATGTAGGTGCAACAAGCGGCACCAGATGCACACCAGCACGATTTGCGCGTTCTCGCATCTCTTCCGCTTCCTCAATTGGCAGGTCCGGAATGATCATGCCACTAATATCGTGTTTGACCAATTCATCAAAGAATACATCCAGGCCTGTCTGCAATACCGGATTATAATAAGTGAACAGTACAAACGGCAGTTTCACACCTGCCTTACGAGCTTTTGCAGCGGTTTCCATCACAGTACGAATGGTAATCTGGCTTTTCAGCGCACGTTCGGAAGCGCGCTGAATGACTGGGCCATCTGCAAGCGGATCGGAATAGGGAACACCCAGTTCCAAAATATCCGCTCCAGCCTGTTCAAGCTCCTTGATGATATCAATCGTTGTGTCCACATCCGGGTCTCCCACGGTTAAAAATGGAATAAGTGCCGTACGATTCTGTTCCTTCAATTGCTGGAAGGTCTGGTCCATCAGATTCATCCCAAGTCACCTCCCGTGTATTTCATGATGGATTCAACATCCTTGTCTCCACGTCCCGACAGACAAATGACTACAATATCATCTGCTGTAAGTTCAGGCGCCAGTTTGACAACTTGGGCAACCGCATGTGCAGACTCCAGAGCAGGAATGATTCCCTCCGTCCGACATAGGAGTTGCAGGGCATCCAGTGCTTCCTGATCCGTGATCGGTACATATTTTGCCCGTTCAATATCCTTGAGATAGGAATGCTCCGGACCAACACCCGGATAATCAAGTCCGGCCGAGATGGAATGCGCTGGCTGAACCTGTCCATACTCATCCTGCAACAGGTAACTCATAGATCCCTGGAATACACCATGCGTGCCTTTGGTCATCGTTGCAGCGTGATACTCGGTTTCGACCCCTTTGCCTGCGGCTTCAACACCAACAAGCTTCACATCCTGATCACCGATAAATGGATAGAACATACCGATCGCATTACTTCCTCCACCAACAGCGGCTACAATTACATCCGGCAAACGCCCTTCGATCTCCTGAATCTGACGACGGGTCTCATCACCAATCACACGTTGGAAATTCCGCACCATCATCGGATATGGATGAGGACCAACCACTGATCCGAGCACATAGAACGTATCCTCTACATTGCTGACCCAGTAGCGAAGTGCTTCATTACCAGCATCCTTCAGTGTCCGTGTTCCGGACGTCACCGGAATTACTTCTGCTCCGAGCAGCTTCATCCGAAATACGTTTAACTGCTGACGCTCTGTATCTTCTTCGCCCATAAATACTTTGCATTCCAGTCCAAGCAATGCGGCTACGGTTGCGGTCGCAACGCCATGTTGACCTGCACCCGTTTCGGCAATAACTTTCTTTTTGCCCATCCGTTTGGCAAGCAAACCTTGTCCAATGGCGTTATTAATTTTGTGCGCGCCTGTATGATTGAGATCTTCACGTTTCAGATAAATTTTCGGTCCGCCCAATCGGCGTGACAATTGCTCTGCATGATACAATGGCGTTTCACGTCCAGAATACTCGCTTAGCAGATAGTTCAGTTCCTTGTTAAATTCCTCATCTTCAGAGAAGTGGCTGTATGCCTCCTCCAACTCAATAAGTGCGTTCATTAGTGTCTCAGGTACAAAGCGGCCTCCGAAGTGACCGAAACGCCCGTGTTGATCCGGCAATTGATGTGTCATGCCTGCTTCACCCTTTCTACGAATGCTGTAATTTTGGCAATATCCTTCACACCTTCAGTCTCCACGCCGCTGGATACATCGACGCCGAAAGGTGCATATGTCTGTATTAGTTGTTGTACATTGTCCGGCTGCAACCCTCCTGCAACGAACAGAGCAATTCCGCGACTTTTCGCCCATTCAGCATAGGCAGGGATTCGCTCCCAGGCAAACGTTTTCCCGGAGCCCCCTCCATATAGAGGATCATGGGTATCAAGCAATATCGCATCCACGTATTTATCATAAGTATCAAGAGCCCTTATGGCTGCATCATCAGCTTCCGGTCCCGTTTCATCTTTGGGAAAAGAAAAAACTTTGAACACTGCGGCATTCCACCGCTGCTTCACCTGCTGGCAAAATTCCGCAGTCTCCTGTCCATGCAGTTGAATAACATCCAGCTGAGCAATGTCCATAATGTGTTCCAGTTCTTCGAGCGTAGGATTCACAAATACACCCGCAAGCTTCGGCCGATCATAGGTAGACCATTCGAACAACACCGTTCTTAATGCAGCAGCCTGCTCGGGTTCGATTCGGCGGCGTGATTTGGCAAAAACAACACCAATGTAATCCACAGGCAAGTTTATCATCGATTTTAGCACTTCAACGTCCTGAAGTCCACATATTTTTACGGCCGCTGGCAGCGGGTTTCTCAGTTCTGACATACTGTCGCCTGTGCCATCGTGTAAGGAAGTATTCATCATTTGGGTCCCATCAGATCATATACAGCCGCCTCGACATCATCCTTGCGCATGAGATGCTCACCTACGAGAATACCATGAACACCGGCCTGGATCAGAGGTACTGTTGATTCTGGTCCGTCAATACCACTTTCGCTAATCAAGGTAACGCCACTTGGAATCAATTCCATCAAATCCAGTGTCGTGTTCAGGCTGGTTTCGAATGTTTTCAAATTACGATTGTTGATGCCCACAAGTGTTGCCTGCGGAATCTCCAATACCTGCTCCAGTTCTGTTCGATCATGGACTTCAATCAAGGCATCCAGCCCCAAACTTTTGGCAAATTCCAGATATTGACGAATCTGTTCAGGTGTCAGAATACTGGCAATCAGCAATACCGCGTCCGCACCCAGCAATCTTGCCTCGGCAATCTGTCGTTCATCTATAATAAAATCCTTGCGCAATAGCGGAATGTTCACCGCTTGATGAATCGCCTGCAAGTACTCATTGCTCCCTTGAAAATACGACACATCTGTTAATACGGAGATGCAGTCTGCACCTGCTCGTTCATAAGCGGCAGCAATCTCTACCGGATGAAAATCCGGACGGATCAACCCTTTGGACGGCGATGCCTTCTTCACTTCAGCAATAAGGCCGAGTTTGCGATTGCGTCCGCTTGATAGTGCTTGTTCAAACCCCCGGGTTGCGGGTAGTTGTTCGATTTTTTGGATAGCTTCATCCATGTTAAATGTTTGTGCAAGAACTTCAACTTCTTTATGTTTGGTTGCAACGATTCGATCAAGATACATGACTATACGCCTCCGTTGTATGAATTAACTGTTCAAGCTTCCCGGCAGCTTTGCCCGAATCTACCGCTTCTGCGGCAAGTGTCACCCCTTCAGCAATGCTATCTGCAAGACCGGATACATAGATGCACGCTCCGGCGTTCAACAGAACGACATCACGATAGGCACTCTGCTCACCCTGGAAGATCCTCTTAATAATTTCGGCATTCTGTGTCGCATCTCCTCCAAGTACCGCTTCAAGCGGATGCAGAGACAAACCCATATCACGTGGATCAATATCATAGGTGTGCACTTCACCATTGCGAAGTTCAGATACCTGAGTCGGTGCCGAGATACTGATTTCATCCAGACCATCATGGCTGGCCACGACCAACGCTCTTTTGAGACCAAGACGATTCAGTACTTCAGCAATCATCGGCGTCCGGGAACGATCATACAGGCCAAGCAATTGGCGATCTGCTCCCGCAGGATTGGTTAATGGTCCGAGCATATTGAAAATGGTACGAACCCCCAGCTCTTTTCTTGGTCCTGCTGCATGTCGCATGGAAGGGTGATATACCTGGGCAAAACAGAAGCAGATTCCGATATCATCCAGACATTGTCTGGCCTGCTCCCCGTTCAGATGGATATTTACACCGAGTGCCTCTAATACATCTGCACTACCCGCTTTGCCTGAAGCTGAACGGTTGCCATGTTTGGCGACCCGAACCGAGACGGCCGAGGCAATGATCGCGGATGCTGTGGAAATGTTGAATTTGTGAATACCCGATCCACCTGTTCCACAAGTATCCAGCAAGCCGCTGCCATCCGTTAGAATTCGTCCGCCCTGACCACGCATGGCTTCAGCAAAACCGGTGATCTCATCTACCGTTTCACCCTTCATCCGTAGCGCCATCAGCAAACCTCCGATTTGAGCCGGCGTTGCCTCACCTCTCATGATCGAGTACATCAAATCTCTTGCTTCGGCTTGCTCCAGATGGCTGCCCTCTAGAATCTTCGCCAGGCCATTTTTCATGCCTTCCTCACGAGTAATCTCAGCAATAGGGGTTACAGGGTTCTCATTCATTATTGGGTTTATGTTCATCTCCGGTCCCTCCTCTCTCAGTTCTTAGCGGCCGCTGGTGTGACAAAGTAGTCTGCATTCGCCAGTCTCAACGTGCTGTCCTTTTCTTTGGCAGGAAACATTGCTTCTGCTGTTCGAATCGCCTTGAGCAATGCTTTAGCTTTGTTAACCGTTTCCTCATATTCATTCTCAGGCACAGAATCCCATACGATTCCCGCTCCGGCCTGTACATACGCTTTTCCTTTTTTAAAAATAATCGTACGAATCGTAATACAGGAGTCCATGTTACCCGAGAAACCAAGGTATCCGATTGCTCCTGCATAAGCTCCACGTGCCTCTTTCTCCAGTTCCGCGATAATCTCCATTGCACGCAGTTTCGGTGCTCCGGATACAGTACCCGCTGGCAAGCAAGAGAGGAATGCATCGAAGAAATCCTTATCTTCTCTAAGCTCGCCCGTAACGTTGGATACCATGTGCATAACGTGAGAATACCGTTCAATCTCCATGAACATGTCACACTTCACACTGCCGAAACTGGATACCCGGCCCAGATCGTTACGCCCCAGATCAACTAGCATCAGATGCTCCGCGCGTTCCTTCTCATCCTGGAGCAGATCAGCAGCGAGTGCACGATCTTCCGCTTCTGTTGCCCCCCTTGGACGTGTACCTGCAATCGGTCGTGTCTCCACACGATTCCCGTCCACCTTGACCAGCGCTTCTGGCGAAGTACCCACGATAATCTCATCATCCATTTTGAGGTAGTACATATAAGGTGATGGATTCAGGGTCCGAAGCACACGATACACGTGAAGCGGAGAAACTTCCGTATCAATGTGGAAACGCTGGGATAATACCACTTGAAAAATATCACCTGCGCGAATGTAATCTTTGGCTTGCTCTACATTACCGATAAATTGCTCCTTCGTGAGGTTGGAGCGAATATCCCCCAGTTCCACGTCTCCCGGAATGGAACGCGGATTCAGGTTCTCCCCTGGTCCTTGCTGCTGCAAACGTTCTGCCGCCTGCTCCAGCTTCTCCGAAGTCACTGCATACGCTTGGCGTATCTCATCATCCGTTGCACTGTCCTTTACGTGTACATTACCAACGAGCAGCATCTGCTGCTTCACATGGTCAAACACGATAATCTGGTCACAGAACATAAAGCGAATGTCATCCATATTCAGGTCATCCAGCGCGTGAGCTGGAAGTTTCTCATAATAGGACAGCAGATCATATCCGAAGAAACCAATTGCCCCACCTGTGAATGGTGGCAGTTCATCATCTTTTGGACTGCGATACTTACGCAGCAGTGCTTTCAGTTCTTCGATCGGTTTACCTGGCAATTCACGAGTCTTCCCTGCTTCTTCTACAACAATCCGGCCCTTCTTGGCCGAAATCATCAGGAACGGATCTGTACCGATGAACGAGTATCTCGCCCATTGGATACCGCCCTCTACACTTTCCAACAGGAATGCCCGGTCGTTGTCAGCATAACGGCGGAATATTCGAATCGGAGTCTCCATATCTGCCAGAATCCGTTTGACTACCGGAATCAGATTATACTCATTCGACATTTTCAGTACTTGATTAACGTTTGGCGTTATCATCAGATCACGTCCTTTCAGATTTAGGTAGAAGAAAAGGTTATATGTACAAAAAAACCTCTACCATCAGGTAGAGGTTTGGTTATAAGCTGTATTTAACAGGGTGATGCTTCATAAATAACAAGTCCCTATACTTCGCTGTCGGATTATTCACAGGTCGCTGAATTGATGCATCTCACATCATCCAAATCGGGAAAATAAATTAGTTATAACACTTCAACTACTCATTCCAATATTACGTAAAATATAGGAGAGTGCATTGATTGTGTTTGTACCAAAATATATCAAAACAAAAGATGTCCTATGACACGTTTGTTTTCCCTGTTCCTGTTACCTATTCCGTAGCACGACGTACCGTGAATCAGTTGACCGGTTTCTGTTGCCCCGGTTACCACCCACTGGACTCTGCTATATACTCCACTAGCTCAGCTGCTCTCAGCTCAATCTCTACTCTACTCAACTGGTTCTCACTATACATCATTATGATCGGTTTGACAACCCACTACTTAAGAACCAGAAGGTGTTGCCAAATCCGGACGTAATGCCTGTGCACCGTTCAGATACACATGGTTGATTTCATTCTGATCTTTGTTTGTATTGACATGCACCATGAAACGAATGCACTGCGCCAAGGCACCTTTAACAGGAACCTCCAGTGCACACATTAGTGGTACGAGTTCCCAGCCATCCAGTTGGCGAATAGCTTTTGCCGGGAAAGCAGCATCCAGATCCCCAGTTAACGTAATCCACACACTGCAGATATCTTCCGGTTGGATCTCATTGCGATCCACGATCTCCTGCAACAATACTGCCGTTTCCTTCAAAATCTGTTCTTCGTTGTTCTGCGTGACTGTTGTAGCCCCGCGAATTCCCCGTGTGACCATCGCTGTTATTCTCCCTTCCTGAGCATTTCAATGACGTCCCGAACTGCCGACACAGGTACGTCCTTCACAATTCTTGCAGCCCCAATCCGATCAGGAATGATAAACACCATATGACCTTCACGGAACTTTTTGTCATGCATCATCGCTTCCATTAATGCATCCGTGTCGAGATGCGCAGGCATCGTTGTTGGAAGGCGAAGTGAACGCAACATGCGGACCGTATCTTCATAGAGCCCTGCTGGCGCACCAAGCTTCTCACCAAGCAATGCTGATCCAGCCATACCGATCGAGATCGCTTCTCCGTGCAGAAATTCTCCATAACCGGCAATCGCTTCAATGGCATGACCAATCGTATGTCCCAGGTTCAACAACGCACGTTCTCCATTTTCACGTTCGTCTCTGGATACAATCTCCGCCTTAATGCCACATCCACGTTCCAAGCCGTATCCAAGTGCTTCCGGATTAAGCGCAAGCAGTTCTTCCGCATGTTCCTCACACCAATGTGCAAAAGCCTCATCACGGATCAGCCCGTGCTTCAGCATCTCTGACAACCCTGCCGATACATCTCGTGGCGGCAAGGATTGAAGTGTGTCCACATCATAGAGCACTAGCTCGGGTTGGTGGAATGCACCAATCATATTTTTGGCCAGCGGATGATTGACAGCCACCTTGCCGCCTACACTGCTGTCATGCGCCAAAATCGTTGTAGGTACTTGAACAAACTTGATTCCACGCATATATGTAGCGGCAACAAAACCAGCCAGATCACCTACTACACCACCACCTAAGGCCAGAATCGCAGAACTCCGATCCAGTTTGCCTTCAATAGCAACGGTCATCATATCCTGGTACACCGAAAGGGATTTCGATGTTTCACCAGAGGGTACAACCGCCGATACGACTGTATAACCAGCCGTACGCAGCGTTTGCTCCAAACCTGACAAGTATTTGGGAGCCACATTTTCATCTGTAATGATGAGTAACGGACTTTTTTTGGTCAACCCATATTGCTCAAAATATTGAGGGGCTTGTGCCAATAGACCGCTGCCAATCAGAATCGGATATGAGCGTTCCTCCAACTGTACCGTCAGCTGACGCATATTAGTAATTCTCCAGTTGAGCGTTATAACTAGCAACATTGGCACGGATCTCTTCCATGGAATCCCCGCCGAATTTCTCCAGGAATGCTTTGGCAATTTCCCACGCTACAACATGCTCCATAACCACACTCGCTGCTGGTACAGCACAAGCGTCCGAGCGCTCAACCTGAGCCGTAAATGCTTCTTTTGTATCGATATCGACACTTTGCAGTGGCTTATACAACGTTGGGATCGGCTTCATCACACCACGTACAACGACTGGCATACCGTTTGTCATACCACCTTCGAATCCACCCAGACGGTTGGTTGCCCGGTGGTAGCCGCGTTCATCCGTATGCATGATTTCATCATGCACCTGTGATCCCCGAATAACTCCGGCTTCGAATCCGATACCAATCTCTACACCTTTGAATGCATTAATGGACATTACGCCTTGAGCGATTCGTGCATCCAGTTTGCGATCGTATTGAACATAACTACCAAGACCAATAGGTACACCTTCAACGATACATTCCACTATTCCTCCGATGGAATCGCCTTCTTGTTTAATCTGGTCGATGTAGGCTTCCATCTTCTTCTCTGTCTCAGCATCCGTAACACGTACAGAGGAAGCTTCTGTTACTGCGATCAGTTCATCAATCGGAAGGTCCTGATACGGAGCTTCGATCTCTCCAATACGAAGTACACGTCCAGCTACCTTGATTCCGAATTCAGCCAGGAATTGACGTGCAATGGCACCACATGCCACACGTACCGTTGTCTCACGTGCACTGGAGCGCTCCAGTACGTTACGCAAGTCTTTAAGATTATACTTGAGTCCACCATTCAGATCAGCGTGTCCGGGACGAGGACGATGAACGCGACGTTTCTCTTCGTCACTGCCTTCAATCGGCTCAATATTCATAATATTCTGCCAATGTTTCCAGTCGTTATTTTGAACAACCAGCGCTACCGGAGCACCTGTTGTATATCCGTGACGGATACCACCAACGAAATTCGCCTGATCCTTCTCGATCTGCATCCGGCGTCCACGGCCATATCCCTTTTGGCGGCGGTGAAGCTGGAAATTCAGTTCTTCAAAATCAATTGTCAAATTACTTGGCAATCCTTCAATAATAGCGGTCAATTGGGGTCCGTGCGTCTCCCCTGCGGTTAAATAGCGTAAACTCATAATACGTTCCCCCTTTAAACTGTTAAACTTCACATTGCTAAAATCCCATAATTTCTTTGCTTATTATAGTATAGCTGACCGGCTTTGACAAGAAAGTCGGCTCTTTCTTGTACTTGGTATACAAATAACCGCCTGAACACATGTACATGTGCTTCAGACGGCTGAACAACCATTATAATTATTTTTTCCGATAGAAAAATGTCTCTGCTGTCTCCAGACCATATTGTCCCGGGGAGAAGATCTGCTCCGTACTGCCCACAAACAAAATACCGCCTGGACGCAAACTTGCTGCAAATTTGTGATACAACAGGTTTTTGGCTTCCTCGGTAAAGTAGATCATGACATTCCGGCACACAATCAGATCGTACCCATCGTCAAAACGGTCCACCAGCAAATTTTGTTTCATGAACTTGATCGAATTTTTGAGTTGCTCATCAATACGGTATACCAAGCCATCCTGCTTGAAGTAACGGTTCGCCGTTTCCTTTGGCACATCCTTAAGTGAGCGTTCCATATAACGCCCTTCCTTGGCTTTGGCCAAAGCACCTTCATCCAGATCACTTGCCGTAATGGAGCTGTCCTTCAAAATGCCCATCGTGTCCAGAATCATGGCAAGTGTATAAGGTTCTTCACCTGTTGAACAGGCCGCACTCCAAACTTTAGCACGACGCTTGGACCCCAGCAGCTCAGGCAGGATCTCGTCCCGCAGCACTTCCCAACGATTGGGATTACGCCAGAATTCCGACACGTTAATCGTCATACGATCAAGGAATTCGTAAAACAATGATTTATCTTTCTGCATAGCTTCAAAAAAGTTAGAAAATGTATGAAACCCGTTTTTGTTGCGAAGTGTGGTCAGCCTTCTTTTCATCTGGCCTTCCTTGTATTGAGCAAGATCAATGCCTGTGCTCTCTTTGATTTTACGAATGAATCCGGTGTAATCCGGGTCTAGTAGTTGTTCTTGCTCCAGCATCGTGTATCACCCTTTTGGCTAATAATTACAACCAGGCTGCGATGCTCTTGTCGTATACCACCAGTTCATCTGAAGCAAAGAAATTTGCTGCTTCACGGGAAGCACTTTCCGGTGAATCTGCCCCATGAATCAGATTATGTGGTGTGTGGCTGGCGAAGTCTCCGCGAATGGTACCCGGAGCTGCTTCCTTCACATTGGTTTTTCCGATGACGATGCGCGCAAGCGCCACAATATCGTCGCCTTCCCACACCATGGCAAATACAGGCCCCGATGTGATAAAACGAACCAGATCATCGAAAAATGGTTTACCCTCATGTTCAGCATAATGGCGTTTTGCCTGATCCTCAGACATCTGCACCAATTTGCCTGCCACCAACTTAAATCCTTTGTCTTCCAGACGGCTAATAATTCGACCGATCAATCCACGCTGCACACCATCCGGCTTCACCATCAAAAATGTACGATCCATCAGCTCACTCCTCACTCACGGTTCAAAGTTAATCACTATGTAAACGCAATCCCTATGATTGTAACATACATGTCCAAATCCTCCCAATGAGGAATCTCACAGTTCTGTTCATCTTTGGGTATGAGTAATCTGAGAGTCGAAGGTCATACATTGTTTAATGTGTACGTTTAACCACAAAATGAGCGATATCACGCAGGTTTTTGGTCGTCTTGATGTTAGGTAGCTGATCGAGAGCATCGAGCGCTTTCTTCATATATCGGTCAGCAAGGGCTTCAGCTTTAGCAATTCCTTGACTTTGTCGAATCATTCCAATTGCATCCGATGCACTTGCCCGTCCTTCTTCATGCTGGACACGGGAAATCTCCTTAAGCAAAGGTTCCCGCAGATCGGATTCTTCTAAGGCATAAAGTACAGGAAGAGTGATATTTCCTTGCTTCATGTCACTGCCAGGTGGCTTGCCAAGTTGTTTCTCGGTACCTACCAGATCAAGTACATCATCTTGAATCTGGAAAGCCATCCCCACATTGTATCCGTACGTATACAGCAGGGAAGATACATGCTCAGGCGCACGTGTAGCCAATGCCCCTAACTGACAACTAACTGCAATCAGAAGTGCTGTTTTGCGGCGAATACGTAGCAGATAGTTACGAACACTTTGTCCCGTATTGAAAAAGTCGCGAATTTGCTCCATCTCACCAATGGACATCTGTACCATAGCTTTGGCAAGGATACGATGAATCGCTGGATCGGATAATCCGGCAGTCATTTCAAGTGCCTTACCGTAGATATAGTCTCCAGTGTACATGGCAATCCGGTTATCCCATTTTGACTTCACCGTGGGTTTGCCTCGGCGTGTCTCCGCATTATCAATGACATCATCATGAACGAGGGATGCCGAATGGATGAGTTCCAGCGGAACCGCAACCAGCTTCAGACGTTCAATGTCGTATGTACCAAATTTCCCACCAAGTAACACAAAAACGGGCCGCAACCGTTTTCCTCCTGCTTTGAGCAAATGAAGTGACGTTTCACTCAGCAGCTTCTGTTCTCCTCGAACACTGCGATACAATTCTTTCTCAATGTAATCCATGTCCTTTTTTAACAACCCGAAAATATCCAATAGTTTCATTCGTTCACCCGTATCAGCGTATTGTCAGTCCATAAATTCATGCTTACCTTCCCCTCCAGCAAGTCGGGCCTGCAGGCATTACGAAAAACCCGGCTTACCGTTCTTGCTTGTGTTGTTCTATAAGGTAATCTAACGTGTTTTTCTTCTCCGAATGTCATAGCCGACACCCGAAAATTAAACTCTGCGACTTGTTCTGAAACAAAATACAGAAGTTGCCGGAGCATGGGTCAAGACTGTGGTTCATGAAGACTCACCATCAGTGCTCACCAATACCCCGGGATTCGGGGGACAAATAAACCGAGCAACACTTTGGCAAAAAACAGCCTTGTATCGAACTCAGTCGTTATCCCCGTTCATCCGGTTCTCCCCATCTTGTAAACAGTTGATGTGGGATGCGCAAGCTATCCAGCACTTTCCCCACCAAAAACAGAATCAACTCATCCATAGTCTGAGGTTTGTAATAAAAAGCAGGCATAGCCGGTATCATTCGTACACCAAGACGAGAAAGCTTCAGCATGTTCTCCAGATGGATTGCATGAAGAGGCGTCTCACGCGGTACTAGGATCAATGTTCTTCCCTCTTTCATCATAACATCGGCTGCGCGAGACATCAGATTATCCGACGATCCCTGCGCGATGGACGAAAGAGTTCCCATCGAACATGGCATGATAATCATGCCGTCGGCCAGATAAGAACCACTAGCAATGGAGGCCCCTATATCACTCACAGGATGATAGATCAGAGAACCGGCACGGTTGCCGAATTTTTCTTCCAGCACCGCGTCCCGATTCGTCACATCCCAGTCCAATTCTTCTTTCAGTACACGCCACCCTGCATTGGATATGACCAGATGAACGTTATATTCCAAATCAAGCAGCGTTTCAATTAATCGAATGCCATATATGCTGCCACTCGCTCCGGTAATTCCGACAACCAGTCGTTTATTGTCCGGCTGCTGCACCATTTATTTCACCGCCAGATCAATCAGAGTGAACGTAAATACAATTAAACTAAGCAAACTGTTCATGGTAAAAAACGCCGTTTGAACACGGCTCATATCATTAGGCGATACAATATAGTGTTGATAGAATAGAATTCCATACGTCACCAACATGCCTGCGCCATACCACCAGCTCAGATCTGTCATCAACAATAACGCAAGAAAACCAATTGCAGTAATCACATGGAAGAACTTAGCGATCTGCAAGGATTTAACCAGGCCAAAACGGGAAGGTATGGAGTGAAGACCCTCTCCCTGATCGAATTCCAGATCCTGACATGCATAGATAATATCAAAGCCCGCTGTCCAGAACACAATCGTAACGTACAGCACAATCGCTGTCCAATCCATCGTTCCTGTTACAGCTACCCAGCCACCAAGTGGTGCCAAACCAATAGTCATTCCGAGAACAATGTGGCATAACCATGTGAATCGTTTGGTGTACGAATACAGTACCAACATAAACACAGCAATAGGTAACAGCTGCATCGATAATACATTAAGATTGGATGAGGCCCAGAATAACAATATAAATGAGATAATGACAAATATAACAACTTCCCCATTTTTCAACAGTCCTGCCGGGATGGCTCTCATCGCGGTACGCGGGTTTTTGCTATCAATCGCTTGGTCGATAATTCGGTTCAAACCAAAAGCCGCACTACGTGCGCCGACCATCGCAAGCAATACCCACATAATCTGCATCCAGCTTGGGAAGGTATCATTCACTACCATGGAGCCGAGGATCGCCCCCATAAATGCAAAAGGTAAAGCAAAAAGCGTGTGTTCAATCTTGATCATTTCTAAAAAGATGCGAATTTTCCTAAACATGCTGATTCTCCTTGGTTCCAATATGCAGTGCCGCGATACCTCCGGTCAGAGGGTAGGCCTGCACTTGTTGTAATCCAGTTTCTGCAAAAATGTCTGCCAGTTCCTGCCTTCCCGGGAAAATGGCCAGTGAGTCCGGTAGCCATTTGTACTGCTCAAAACTTTTAGCAAACACTTTGGCAAGATTCGGTAAAACCTTCTCAAAATAAAAATAATAAATGCCTTTGAACGGCTGCCATGTTGGCTTGGACAATTCCAGGCACACAACCATACCACCCGGTTTGACCACACGTTTCATTTCAGACAACACTTGTCTGAGATCAGGTACATTACGCAACCCAAACCCGATCGTCACATAATCAAACGAATTGTCTTCAAAAGGAAGTGACATGGCATTTCCCTGTGTCAGGGTAATCTGTTTTTGACGTTGCACCGCATTGATCTTTGTCTGGCCGACCTCCAGCATGTTGCTACTGAAATCAAGTCCGTGCATGTGCCCCGTTTCACTTGCCTCTGCCATAGCAAGCGTCCAGTCACATGTGCCGCAGCACAAATCAAGACCGGTATCGCCTTTGGACATATTCATCTTTTTCATGGTGAATTTACGCCAAGCCTTATGCCTCCGGAAACTTAGGATATCATTCATGACATCATATTTTCCGGCTATACTCTGAAAAACCGAATGGACATATTCTTCTTTCGGTTTGGTCTCTCCGCTCCCCATTCGTCTGTCTCCCCCTCAATCTTCCCTTACTGCCGCATGTGAAGGCTGCAAATATGCCAAGTAAGGCTCTAGAATTGCATGTATCTCCTGCAAGCCCATCCGCCCTTCCTCATCTTGCAACAACAGTTGAATGCGGTGTGTACACTCGCGAAGCTTGTCCAGCAAAACCTCGCCAACCCTATGCTTCAGCACCATAGCGTTCCATGCACGTGCATCCAATTCAGACTGACGCAACACTTTGCGCTCATCGTCATTACCATGCTCGTATATGTGCCAATATGCATAGCTGTGAAGATATCGTTTTGCGTCATTCATCCGCTTCAGTTCTTCCACGATCGTTTCGCAGGAGCTGAATTCGGTCAACAGGCTGTTCCATAAAGACTCTTCGTTATGTTGAATCATGCCTGTAAATGAAAGAAACAGCTGCATTCTCAGCTGTACCGTTTCACGCAAGTATTCGTCAGCCGAAACGAGAAGCTTCTTCATCCGTTCATACAGCGTCATCTTGCGTGCGTTCACTCCGGATACAGCACCACTGAGTTTGCCAATCATTTCAATTCTGCCCGCTTGGGCAAGCAATTGATAAAAACGGCTACTTAAATAATCCCCGGCGAGTACATTCAACTGACGTGAACGCATCTCTTGCTCTTTCCGCTCACCGGAAATGGTATCGATTCGATCATGCGTATCCATGGCCAACTGAACGAGCGAAGTTGCAAGAGCATATAACTCTTGATGCACCTTTTCGTCTGTGCGGCCCACAAATACCTGCAACAGACGTGCTCGGCTATCCGGAAATGATGGGATTTCCGTATGTTGTCGAATCATGTCGTAATCCGTATATTTCTTTGCTAGTTGGGGTACGCGATATGAATTCATTCTCAGCCTCCGAGCCTTAACATTGTTAAACCTTTTCTGCACTACAATCTTATATATTATAGCATATGTTGAACGGGCACGCACTGAATCCTGCTATTCTATTACCCCTGACTTGTCATTTCGAATTGCTTCTTCCAGAGTTCGGTCTCCATCAAATGAAACCAGTCCTTCAATTCATCTGAAAAGGCCGCACTTTTCCAGTTCCGTAATGTTTCAATCGCATACAGAGGCCACTCTCCACGCCGAATATCAGCAGCAAGTAACAGATGTCGTTTATGCATCCATTCATCTTCTGCCATCACACGCAGCAGCACCTGATCCACGTTATCCAGACTCCGAAAGCCAAGATCCGCCACAGCTGCCATGTTCTCATAGATTTCAGTGTAACTTGTACCCGTTCCTTTAACTTTGAGGTCCAGTCTCAAAATGGACTGCTTCCATTCCACTCTTGCAATGGGAGTTGATAGTTGCATGGAGCTTAGCACATCAACCAGATTGTCATTCGTTAGCTGAACTGGATGATGTGATGCAGAGGCAGGCTGTACGTTGTCCCCGCCCCATGTACGCATATGTAAGGTTTGTATCGCAACAAGCAGAAAGACCGCCGCAACCGTTGCCAGCATTGAAGCAGTAACAATCATCCGCGGTTTCATATACGCCTCCCTGCCTTTACCTGTTAGTGTAGTCTGTCCGGTAAAGGCTCATACCTCATTGTACAATGAAAAAAAGCAGGCTATGCCTGCAATCTTCATTTGAATGTATTCAATCTGTCCATTACTCCGATTCAATCTGTCCATGCTTGGTAATCAGCGTGGCTTTGCCCCGGATTTTAATAGCTGAAGTATGGGTGGTAAATTGGGCAAACATCACTTCACCCTTGTCCAATTTCTCGGTGTGGTGAAAACGTGTATCCTGACCTCGGGTTAATCCGATCACCTGGACACCATTTTCCTCTGCCTTAATTACAATATAATCATTGCCGGTTGGATGATCCATCACGCATGTCCCCTTCTTTAGTTCGATAGCGTTAATGATGATTAAGATTGTTTCATTTGTCAACCTGCGCCTTATACGAATGAACCGCAAGAATCATCGTTAAAGGGCAAAAGAAAAGGCCGTGAACAAGTCACGGTCTTTTTGTCGACATATGGAATATGTAGAAATCTTATTTAATTCCGTCTTTGAGCGCTTTACCTGGTTTGAATGCAGGAATTTTGCTCGCAGGAATTTCGATTTCTTCACCTGTTTGCGGGTTGCGTCCTTTACGTGCAGAGCGCTCGCGAACTTCGAAGTTCCCAAAACCAACCAATTGTACTTTATCTCCGCTTTGAAGAGCCTCAGAGATTGCTTCGAATACGGCATCAACCGCTTTCGTTACATCTTTCTTGGACAATTCAGTCGCTTCAGATACGTGTGTAATCAAGTCTGATTTGTTCATTTGTTTTTCACCTCCTGTATCAATGTCCTGAATGTTATACTGTGTTTCCGTTTTATAGCGAAATATACGTTCATACGCAAAAAATCTACGTACATCTTGAGCGCTGAACACAAATCTCCGCCTGCGGTCAACAGTCATTTTCGGCAGAATGTCGTCTGAAACCACGGGCATTTCAGACGCCGAACAAATTTCATACTAATACAGACAGCCCACAATTTCAAGTCCGGTTGCGGTTTAAGACGTAAAATGTAACCGCCAGGGCAAGCACGAGAACCCCACCTTTTACAATATCATGTGTGAAATACTGTACGTTCATCATTGTTAAACCGTTCACAAGTACACCAATCAGAACCGAACCAATGAAGGTTCCGATGACATTTGGTTTACCCGCACCAAACACAGAGAAACCGACAAATACTGCAGCTACGGATTCCATTAACAACGGTGATCCCGCATCAATTTGCCCAGATCCTACTTTGGAGGCATAGATGATACCCCCGATTGCTGCAAACACTCCAGCGGCTACATAGGCGAGTGTACGCACCTTTTTCACCTTGATTCCAGACAACCGTGCAGCTTCCTCATTACCACCTGTAATGTACATCTGGCGCCCATATTTCGTATACGTCAAAAAGATATGCACACCTATTACCGCAATAAGTAGCATGATAACCGATATCGGCATACCAAGCCATTTACCCTGCCCTATTAGCAGGAATGTCGGGTCCATCTCTCCCGCAGCTTTGCTCCCATCAGGGAACTGCATGTGATTGTAAATGGTATATCCCTGTGCATACGTTTTGTGAATACCTCCGATAATGTACATCGTGGCAAGGGTGGCGAGCAAATCCGGAATACGCAATTTTACAATGAGCAAAGCGTTAAGTAAACCAATAACAGCGCCAATGATTAGTGGCACAATAATTACAATTGCCAGTGGTTGTTGATACCAAATCATTAACGAAGCAGTAACGACGGTAGTTAATGAGACAGTCGCCCCAACCGAGAGATCGAATCCATCAACAATGAGAGATAACGTAACACCGATCGCTACAAAAGTAACGATAGAGATCGAGCCCAAAATATCGGTCAAGTTACTGTACGTAAAGAAATAAGGCAATTTAATGCCGAAAAATGCGATAACACCTATTATGACTATAATCGCCCCGTAACGGAACGCAAAATCCAGTGATTTATCCTTCATGATTGCACCTCTTGTCCACCGCTTGCATAGTATAGCAGCTGTTCTTGGTTAGTCTCGCCTCGTTTGAACTCTTTTACGATAACACCTTCGCACATGACAGCGATTCGGTCACCAATTCCCATGCCTTCATCCAGTTCACAGGTGAAATAGATTACACCCTTGCCCGCCAAAGCCAGTTCATTAATGATGCGGAAAATGTCACTTTTTGCCCCAATATCTACGCCTTTGGTTGGCTCATCAAATATAAATACATCCGCATCCGCATTAAGCCATTTACCAATGGCTACCTTTTGCTGGTTACCACCGCTTAGATATTTCACTTCCTGTTTCACGGACGATGTTTTAATTCCAAGCTGTTTCACCAATGACTCTGCGTTTAGACGTTCCCTCTTACGGCTTACGAAACCTAATGTACTAAGACGACTTAGCAAAGGTAGACTTAAATTTCGTTCCACGTTCTCCTGAATCAGGATTCCTTGTTTACGCCGCTCCTCCGGTACAGAAACAATCCCCAGAGCCGCCGCATCCGCAGGCTGAGATAGGCGGAGATTACGGTTTTTAAGCCGGATCTCGCCTCCCTCCAGCCGATCTGCACCAATCAGCAAACGAGAGCTTTCCGTTTTACCCGCGCCTACCAGACCCACCACAGCGAGGACTTCACCTCGGCTTACAGAGAGGTTAACACCTTTAACCTTCACTCCACGACGAAGCCCACGCGCCTCCAAAAGCAGTTCCCCCACGGGCGCTTCCGTCTTTGGAAATTCTTCTTCAAATGGTTTGCCTAACATCTGAGTAACCAAATCATTGATCGTCAGTCCCTTTGCTTCACCAGTAAATACATGTTGTCCATCTCTCATAACCGTAACGCGATCACAGTGACCCGTCACTTCCGCAAGACGATGGGTAATGAAAATGCAGGCTACGCCCCGCTCCTTCAGCAGATGTACAATACGGAAAAATGCATCCGTTTCTTCCTGACTCAGCGGTGCAGTAGGCTCGTCAAAAATGATGACCTTGGCATCCTGAATCAAAATCCGTGCCAGCAAAATCATCTGTTTTTCTGCAAGTGTCAGATCGGCCACTTTTTGGTGAACGGATATGTCCGCCCCTAATTGCTTCAATGCCTCAACCGCGCGCTGTTGCAGCTTCCGTGGACTTTTCCACCAACCTCCAGCAGATGAAGCCAACTGATCCAACATAATGTTCTCCGCAGCCGTCAGCTGTGGCACCAGTGCCGCATCCACTTCCTGATAGACACAGTGAATCCCACTTGCCTTCGCGTCTCCCGGAGAACTCAAATGAAGCGCTTGTCCACTTAACTGAATCGTTCCCTGATCCAATGGATAGGCACCGGACAAAATTTTCATTAACGTGCTTTTACCGGCACCATTGGCACCCAGCAGCGCATGAATCTCCCCACCTTTTACAGAGAAATCCACATCCTTCAGTGCAGGAATACCTGAAAACTGCTTGTGGATATGTTCCATTTGAAGCAGAATCGGTGCAGTGCTCATGATGTTAACCTCCAATCGTTCCCATACGGGAGTATCCCATTTCTCATCCAGACTTGCACATCTTCATTATGGTGGAAAAAGCGCGCCTTGCGGCGCGCTTCCCTTACGCTGCTTATTTAGCAGTAATTCCGTATTCACTCATCCAGTCCTTGATTCCTTGTGTGCTGCCACCCCAACCTTCAACGAACTCAGACAGCTCCGAAGTGGAGATTTGTTTATCCGGCAGAGCTTCGCGTTGAACATAGACCGGGTTAAGAACAACTGCATCTTCCGTCTCGTCCCCGTTCAATTTCTGATAAGCATAACGTACCTGGACGCGACCAATATCTGTTGGATCCACAGCCGCAGAAGCAACCCAAGGATTTTTCGGGTCCTGAATCATTTGCAGATCCTCGTCACTCATATCGATACCATACACTTTGATCTCATCACGTCCAGCTTGTTGAATGGCACGTGCTGCACCTTTGGCGAACTCATCCCATGCAGTCCATACAGCTGTAATCTCACCTTTTGGATACTGCTTGAGAATAGCTTCCATTTTGGCTTGTGTATCCAGCGCCGGATTCTGTGCAGAACCGAATGTAGCTATTTCCTTGATGTCCGGATTTGCTTTCATGAATTCACCGTATGCAATCTGACGGCGTTCCATCGGTGCGAAACCAGCTACCCATACTTTGACAATATTGCCTTGTCCATTGATATCTTTTTTCATTTGCTCCAGTGTCAGTTCAGCCATCTTCTGGTCATCCTGCGACAGGACTGTAGCTCCTGGAACACTGATAGCTGCGTCAAACACGACCACTGGAATATTTTGTTCTACTGCCTTCTTCACGCCTGGCTCTAATAGGGAATCACCGTGATCCGTGAGAATGGCATCGAACTTCTGGTTAATAGCGCTATCAAGCAAGGATACCATCTTTGCTTTGTCATTATCGGCAACAAACGTTGTCAGTTCTCCACCGAATTTTTCGATTTCTTCTTTTACACCTTGTACATATTGCTGCGAGAAAGTACCTGTATTAAACTCCATAATAAGTGCAATCCGTTTGCCGCTTAGAGGGCCTGTAACTGCTTCCGTTTTTGGTGTATCATCTGATGCACCCGAAGCTGGAGTGGCTGCCGGTTCTTTTTTGATTCCGCAAGCGGACAGCGCCAATGTAAATACTAATAACACACTCAACCATACCCATTTAGTCTCTTTTCTTTTCATCTCTGTATCCCCCTGTCCACTCTCTGTGATCTCGATCACAATAGTTGAATATTAATATAACGGCTAATCCCTAGTATGTAAATGGGTTTTAGCAATTTAAAGCTAAAACTCGCTAAGTTTTTTCGAAAGTACTATTCTTCCTATCCATTTCATCCAAAATAAAGAAATCACGTAAAAAAGACCGCGAGGGGATGCCCCCTTACGGTCTTTTGATGTCTTACAGAATGATAGCGATCAAGCCGCCCGAACCTTCGTTAATGATTCTTCCCAGCGTCTCTTGCAATTTGTATCTTGCATTATCCGGCATCATGGCAATCTTGCCCTGGATACCTTCTCGCACAATGGAGTGCAGTGAACGACCAAACATGTCTGAATCCCATACCTTGATCGGATCGTTCTCGAAGTCCTGCATCAGGTATCTCACCAGTTCCTCACTTTGTTTCTCCGTACCGATAATTGGTGCGAATTCAGATTCTACATCAACCCGGATCATGTGAATGGACGGTGCCGTTGCTTTCAGACGTACGCCAAATTTGGTGCCCTGACGAATGAGCTCAGGTTCATCCAGAGCCATCTCGGCGAGAGATGGAGCAGCAATGCCATATCCGGTCGTTTTGACCATCTCCAGCGCTTCTGCGAAGCGGTCGTATTCTCTCTTCGCATGCGAGAATTCCTGCATCAATTGCAGCAGATGATCCTTACCGCGAATCTCGATGCCAACCACTTCCACGAGAATCTGATCATACAGTTCATCCGGCGCGTACAGGTCAATTTCGGCTACACCTTGCCCCATATTCATGCCACTCAGGCCTGCGCGATCAATGAATTCATATTCCATGAACTGTGCGACAACCCGATCCACGTCACGAAGTCTGCGAATGTCCTTAACGGTATCCCGTACGGAATTTTCGTAGTTGCTACGCAGCCAGTGAGTCTCATTGAGTACCATAACCCAGCTCGGCAAGTTTACATTCACTTCATGCACAGGGAACTCATAGAGCACTTCACGAAGTACACCCGTCACATCATCTTCCGTCATGGTCGCTGCACTGAGTGTCATCACCGGAATGTCGTATTTGGCAGCAAGCTCACTACGCAATTGCAGGGCTTCTTCACTACGAGGCCGAGTGGAGTTGATGACCAGGACAAACGGTTTACCCACTTCTTTTAATTCCGCAATGACCCGTTCTTCAGATTCCACATAGGAGCTGCGGGCGATTTCGGCGATTGTGCCGTCTGTTGTTACCACAACACCCAGTGTAGAATGCTCCTGAATGACTTTGCGAGTACCAATTTCGGCGGCTTCCTGGAATGGAATTGGTTCCTCGAACCAAGGCGTGGAGATCATGCGTGGACCATTCTCATCCTCGTATCCCTTGGCTCCTTCCACCGCGTAACCTACACAATCCACAAGGCGCACATTGACATCAAGTCCTTCTGCCACCTTGATCTGGACTGCGTTATTCGGTACAAATTTTGGCTCGGTTGTCATGATGGTTTTGCCTGCTGCACTTTGTGGAAGTTCATCCACTGCACGGGCACGATCAGCCTCGCTTGCGATGTTAGGCAATACGATCGTTTCCATGAATCGTTTAATAAATGTTGATTTTCCCGTCCGGACTGCGCCGACAACCCCGAGATAAATATCCCCTCCGGTCCGCTCAGCTATGTCCTTAAAAATGTCCACTTTCTCCAATGAAATCCCCTCCCTAAATTACTCCGAAGGAAAAATGCTAAAGAGCATCCGCTTCGTTTTTTCAATCAGAAGACTGAAATCCCTGCAACGGTAGAGCCGCCTTTGTGAGTGCCCGGAAGTCGTCCGCCGCCGAACGTTGCATTCTGATGAAACCGGCGAGAGCGGCGTTAACTCGTACATGCAATTGGACTAGTATCATCTTATGTATCCGTATGCGGCAATATGACGCGTATTTTTGTTTTTTTATCTTAAGGTGATGACATTAGGAGAATCCCCCGATCTCGGACTGCGCGTCTTTATTTCAATCTACTTTATGTGATCCGCGAAGCTTTTATGACGGTTATTGCTCATACTGACAAAAGAAAAAAGAGATATCCCTTATTTGGAATATCTCTTTTTACCATTAGAGCCATGGTGGTCATACAGCTAAATCATTTGAATTGCAACCATGCTTATTTTATGGGCTGGGCAACCGGCGCATTATTTTTCCAAGCGTAGAAAACCGATTTTACAGGTACGAAGTAGGAGTGTTCCACCAGCAAATCCCGAACATCTTCAGTCTCTGCTGGAGACACGTCAGACTTTTCCACTGCCTGCATAATATCAAAAGCATAATCTACATAGACCTTGCCTTCGTCATCCATCATAAACGGTAACGCCTGACCTGAATATACACTATTCAGCGTAATGGAAGGAGTACCTGCCTGAGCAGCCTGCTCCATATTCACAACATATAACCCCGGATACAGTTCTTCCCCGCTTGGCAGCTTATTGTTATGTACGGACTTATATTGATTAACCATTCGTTGCACATCGTTTACTTTCTGTACGGTCAGAAGATCCATCACTTTAATGGTCGGATTCACTTCTTCGTCCTGAATAAGGAAGTAAGCGCTCCCACCACTTTCAAAAGCAGTCCCCGGTATTTCATCCAGATACCCCAGTTGTTTCAACTTGGGCAGGTCCACTCTGAACTTTTCATATTTTGGCGTTTCCATATCTGCATTGATGATTGGCAAAATCCCCTCATCTTGCTGAAATGCCTCGACCGCACTCTGGATGCGGCTCACGCTTTCCCGATAGGCTATCTTAGGGTCTGAATTGCTCTGGGATGGATACATACAACCACTTGCTGTAAAAGCAAACAACAGGAATAACAGCAGACCGCCCGTCTGATGTTTCAGACGCTGCCGTCCGCTTCCTTCCACACATTTTGGCTTGTTCCTAATCATTCGTGTCCTCCTTGAATAACTCATTAGAGAATCAATGTCATAACGCTCAGAACCAGTCGTCTTCCTGTTGTTGACGTTCCAGTTGTTTCCGAATGGCTGCCTTCAGCGGGTCCTCTGGAACATGAACCGATAGAGATCCACACACCTTGGCCTGACAGGACAGTCGTGTACCTGCTTCCAACAGTGAACCCAGCTTGCGCTTTTCTGCATCTGTTGGTGGATACAGTTCCGTCCGATGTTCTTCATCCACGTTCACTTTGCACATCAGGCAAGCCGCTTTGCCATCACATCGGGTCGTAATCTTGACTCCAGCACGTCGTGCTGCATGCAGAAGTGTTGCCCCTGGTTTGAGCGCTATCGATTTGTTCATAGGTAAAAAAGTAACTTTATAGTCCATCATTTTCCTCCCTCAACCTACTGGGGCCATGTAAAGCCAACAAGCTCTTCCACTTCGGCTCTGAAGCGGCTTGTCCAGACATTCTGTTGACTTAACAGCATCATTATAGGTTGATGTGCATCTGGCTGCTCGCGCATCTGTTTCGCAATGGGGACATAACGATCTTCACGACCTCGTAGCAGATTAAACAAAAGCTCATGCGCAAGCGGCATCAGTCGCAGGCTATATGAACCCACTTGTGCTACTGGTGCATGCGGAGCAAGTACATGTTCAATCTCAATACGGTACCAACTTTTGCGAGCCCATATTTCGAAACCACCAACCAGTTCCAGCGCACATTCACCCACCTGATAGTGGCTCAGCAGAGAAGCATACGGTCCTGTCTTATCCACTGTAGGCTCGTCAAGCATTTCCCCTGGAGCGCTACGGTGAAGTTCTTTAGCAGCAGCAACATCCGCATAGATATCAATATCTCTCGGAGCCTGTTGCAACTCCACTCCTTGAAGCAGCAACCCACAACTTCCTCCAAGTAACCATGTCTGTGGCTGTGTGTTCCAGGCTTTGGTCGTTTCCAGCAAAGCCGCGTGTAATTCCGGATAACGCTCTGTCCGACCCTCCGTATCATGCGGCCCCATAGGCTCACACTCCCCTCATCCGTGTTCATTGTGTCAGTTCTTATGATGTGCTTATGCGGATGTTATCCTTCAGGCATGGGAAATCAGGTCAGAGAAGCGATTCCACCGAACAAGCCAATCAGCATAATCAAAAATGCAATCAGAGAAAGAATCCCCCGTACAATACCTTTTGTTTTGGCACGAGCAAACGTAATCAGGAATACAGATAGTCCCATAATGAGGATGGCCACCAATGACAGCCACATCTTGTCCATTGCACTCATAATCCAGCAGTCTCCCCTTCAGTCCGATATTCATCACTGACACTGTGACAATTGCAACCATTATAACACGAAATTCAGCTCAACTTTCCAAAAAAAAGACAAAAAAGCAAGCCGGCAGAAGCCGACTCGTCTTTTTGTCTTACTGGATCACCTGCACATGCAGGTGTGATCTATTATTTTTTCATCATCATTTTCATTAACGATTCCATACTGCTCGGATTCAATCCGCTTTTCTTGACCGCACTCACAATATCCTTAACCGTATCCTCAGATACCGGAACTTTCGCCATGGCGGATACTTGTTTGATCAATTGGCGCAACTGAGCTTCATTTTGAATCGTCGTTGGTTTCACCGTGCTTGCCAATTTCTTAACGGCACCTTCCGTTATCGTTTTACCCGTTTTCTTGTTGATTGCATTCAGTGCATCTTTGGAAATGTTGTTACCCATTCGTCTCCCCTCCTCCGGCAATACTCATGTGTATAGTATGAGTCTGCTACAGAAAAGGTGAATAAGCTTCTTATTTCACAAGGTACGTTTAGGCTGATTACAATCAGGAATGCCATTGCTCCCAGGTTTCAAGCTTCATGACTTCCATTTCAGTCTTCGGGTCACGTCCCATCAAGGCTTCAACCGCATCACGTGGCTGTCTCTCCTGGAATAAAACGTGATATAACTGATCCGCAATTGGCATTTGTACACCGTATTTTTGTGAGATGAAATAGGCAGCTTGCGTAGTTCGAATGCCTTCTACCACCATGCCCATGGACTTCAGAACATCATCCAGCTTCTGTCCCTGGCCCAACATGGAACCTGCTCTCCAGTTCCGACTATGCTGACTTGTAGCCGTTACAACCAGATCCCCGATTCCAGCAAGTCCCGAAAACGTTAGCGGATTTGCTCCCATCTCAACACCAATACGTGTGATCTCTGCCAAACCACGTGTTAGCAAAGCGGCTTTGGCATTATCACCAAATTGAAGACCATCCGACATACCTGCACCAAGAGCAATGATATTTTTGAATGCACCCGCCAACTCAACACCGATCATATCCCGATTCGTGTAAACCCGGAAATAAGCATTCATAAACAAAGCTTGGGCAGACTCGGCAGATGCCTTATCCAGTGAAGCTACAACCACCGTCGTTGGACAACGCTTCACCACTTCTTCCGCATGGCTTGGACCAGAAAGAACAACCACACGTCCTTCTTCACATTCAAGCTCTTTTGAAATGACTGTGGACATCCGTTTGAGGCTTTCTGTCTCAAAACCTTTGGTTGCATGAATGACTAACATCTCAGGCTTGTAATAAGCCTTAAGCTGGTTCGTAACTGCACGCATGGCTGATGAAGGCGCAACAATTAACACAGCTATAGCGCCTTCCACCGCAACTTCCATATCAGTTGTTGCTTGAATCCGTGTTGAAAGCTCCGCATCCGGAAGATAGCGAGTATTAGTGTGCTTGTTATTGATTTCGTTAGCTTGGTCTTCACCACGTGTCCACATCATCACATCCAACTGATTGGCGGCGAGTACACTGGCGAGAGCTGTTCCCCAGCTCCCAGCGACTAGAACAGCAACTTTTTTAGACAACTCGTTTACCCCCTCCAGGGTTTTTCGATCCCAATTTATTTTCCTGTCCTTTGGCGAGCTTCGCAATATTGGTACGATGTCTCCAGAACGCAAACAGACAAATAATCAGACTCCCCCAGAAGATATTCATTGAATATCCGGGTAATACCATGATAAAGATGGGTGTAAATGCTACAAAAATCAGAGACCCCAATGAAACATAGCGTGTCAATACAATAGACAGAATGGCGATCACCCCAGCACATAACGCAGGCAGGAAAGCAAGACTTACCAGAACACCAATGGCTGTGGCAATGCCTTTTCCTCCACGAAAATGGAAGTAAAGCGGCCAGTTATGTCCTGCAATGGCTGCTATACCACTGAGTGCAGGAATCCAGGCAGAACCGCCGCTCAGCCAGATTCCAATCCATACAGCTGCAACACCCTTAAGTACATCAAGTAACAGAACAGCAACTGCTGGTCCTTTACCCAAAATACGCAATGTATTGGTAGCTCCCGCGTTTCCGCTTCCGTGCTGACGAATATCGATCCCCCGTATCGCTTTGGCAAGGAGGACACTAAAGCTGATCGAACCGAGCAGATAACTCAGTACAATCGCTGCGATTTGTAAAATCACACACTTCTCCCCTAACTTTCGTCGGACTTCTTCCGAGTAAATATGCGAATTGGTGTTCCTTCGAAGTCAAACGCTGCACGGATTTTATTCTCCAGGTAGCGCTCATATGAGAAGTGCATCAATTCCGGATCGTTCACAAAAACAACCATGGTCGGTGGCTTAACGGCAACCTGAGTCACATAGTTAATTCTCATTCTCCGTCCTTTATCCGTTGGCGGAGGGTTAATTGCAACCGCATCAGACACCACATCGTTAAGTAGATGTGTTTGTACACGTAACGAGTGTTGATCTGCTACCCTTTTCACAACCGGTAACAATTTTTGTAAGCGTTGTTTTGTGAGGGCTGACAAGAATACGACTGGAGCATAAGTCATAAACAGGAAGTGATCCCGAATTTTTCTCTCAAACTCTTTCATCGTTTTGTCATGCTTCTCTACCACGTCCCATTTGTTCACAACAAACAATGACGCTTTACCAGCTTCGAATGCATATCCTGCAATATGCTTGTCCTGTTCAATAATGCCTTCTTCACCATTAATGACAATCAGAACAACATCTGCACGCTCAATCGCACGCATCGCACGCATTACACTGTATTTCTCAGTTGTTTCATATACTTTACCACGCTTACGCATACCTGCTGTATCAATCAGCACGTAACGTTGGCCGTCTTTTTCAAAAGGTGTATCAATCGCATCCCGGGTCGTTCCAGCCACGTCACTTACAATGACACGCTCTTCACCCAGAATAGCGTTCACCAGTGAAGATTTACCCACATTAGGACGTCCGATCAGAGCTACACGAATGACATCTTCATCGTAAGTCTCTTCCTCAAGTTCTGGCAACTTCTCCACAATTGCATCAAGCAAGTCACCTACACCTGTACCGTGACTTCCGGATACGCCGATGGGATCACCGAAACCAAATCCATAAAACTCATAAATGAGCTCACTTCGTCCGATATTATCCACTTTGTTAACGGCTACAACAATAGGCTTGCCTGAGCGGTAGAGCATCTCTGCTACCTCTTCATCCGATTGCGTAATACCTGCTTTTGCATCACACATGAATACAATAACATCCGCTTCTTCAATAGCGAGCTCTGCTTGCATCCGAATCGATTTTAAGATTACATCTTCACCATCAATTTCGATACCACCTGTATCAATGATACTAAATGGTTTACCGTTCCATTCACCGATTCCATATATACGGTCACGGGTAATGCCCGGCTTGTCTTCCACAATGGCCAGTCTGTCGCCGATGATCCGATTGAAAATGGTGGATTTACCCACGTTCGGTCGTCCGACAATTGCCACAACGGGTCTTGCCATACATTCCACTCCTCCTGTCCATACTTACGATACTCATCATAGCAAAAAAGATATATCTTGGCTAACGTTTCATGCCAAATTACTCGCAATAAAAACAATCGGCGAACCCGCCTTGGGCTCGCCGATCTTGCTTTTGTTATTCAGCAAAATATGCAGTATATAACTTAGAACCATGCATTGTTAACTTATTTGAATTTGCTGAGTTTGTCTCCAAACAGTTCTCCAAGCGTAGTGCTCATACCTTGATTGTTCAAGGAAACGTTTGGATTGTTGATTTCTTCACGCGGAGCGTTGTTTCTTGAAGGTCTTTCTGATTTTTGTGGTTGAGCTGGAGCTTCTTCTGTTTCTTTGATGCTCAAGCTTACACGTTGCTCAGAAGGGTTCATGTCCAAGATTTTAACTTGAACTTCTTGTCCTTCTTTCAGCACTTCATGAGGAGTGCCGATGTGTTTGTGGGAGATTTGCGAGATATGCACAAGTCCCTCAACACCAGGAGCGATTTCAACAAATGCACCGAAGTCTACCAGACGTTTTACAACACCTGTTACGATATCGCTGGAATTGAATTTTTCGCTTGCTGTTTCCCAAGGACCTGGTTGAACAGCTTTCATGCTCAGGCTGATTTTGCCTTTTTCAGGATCAACTTTCAGCACTTTCACACTAACTTTATCACCTTCAGACAGTACGTCGGATGGTTTTTCAACGTGTGTCCAAGCCAGCTCGGATACGTGAACCAAACCGTCAACTCCGCCCACATCAACAAATGCACCGAATTGAGTCAAACGTTGTACTGTACCTTCGATCACTTGACCTTCTTGCAAACCAGCCATTACTGTAGCTTTGTTTGCTTCGAATTCTTGCTCCAGTACGTCTTTTTGGGAAAGGATCACTTTGTTGTTCTCACGGTCGATCTCTTTCACTTTAACACGCAGTGTGCGTCCTTTGTAGTCGCTGAAGTCTTCAACGAAATGGCGTTCAACCATGGAAGCCGGGATAAATCCACGTACGCCCACGTCTGCTACCAGACCGCCTTTAACAACATCACCTACAACAACTTCGAATACGTCTTGGTCTTCAAAATGCTTTTGCAATTGATCCCATGCGTTTTCGCTGTCGATTGCACGTTTGGACAGAACGAGTTTTTCTTTCTCGTCGTCGATGCTAAGGACTTTAGCTTCAACTTCTTGTCCAACTTCTACTGCGTCAGACGCGCTGTCAACATGTAATGAAGACAGTTCACGAATTGGAATGACACCGTCATATTTATATCCAATGCTCACATAGGCTTGGTTATCTTCCAATTTGACGATGGTTCCTTTTACGGTATCTCCTTTTTTCAAGGAAACGAATTGATCCAACTCATCTTGGGTTGCTTCTTGATTTTTCATTTCTTCCGACATGTCAAATACCCTCCTCAATTCAAAAACCCCATTATATTCAAACCTGCCTGTAGCAGAGTTCAAAACACTTTCATCACTGAGTGCTCAAGCTTTAGTCTCCCTCAAAAATATGGAAACATGCACTCAGCTACCGACGAAGCCATTACTTGCTTGGCACGCCCGTTTGCACCATTTCGTTAATCTTGGACATAATCTTTTCAGTCGCCTTCTCCAGAGCTTCTCCAGATGGGTCTTCCTTGAACTCGTCCAAACTTACTGGTGCTCCATATACAACTTTCATCTTACGAAAAACTTTGTAGTTACCGATAATAGCAGTAGGAATAACTGTAGCGCCACTGCGGAGAGCAAAACTCGCTGCCCCTTTTTTGCCGATACCTCCATCATTGTGACGGCTTCCCGAGGGGAAGATTCCAAGCACTTGACCATCACGCAAAATATTGAGTGAGGTTTTGATGGATTCCTTGCTGACACCTCCACGTTTAACGGGGAAAGCGCCCACGGCTTTAATAATTCGGCCGAGTACCGGAATTTCAAACAATTCGCTTTTGGCCATGAAACGTACCTGACGGCGAAGTTTGATACCAACGGTTGGAGGATCGAAGTTACTAATATGATTGGAACATAAAAGTACGCCGCCTTCTTTCGGAATATTCTCCCGTCCAACGGCCTCCAAGCGGAAAAGAATGGTATAAATGATCCGCAGTAATGTGCTGCAAAATGTGTAAATCATAGACCGATCTCTCCTCTGACCATTGTGCAATAAGATACGATTTTGTCAACCACTTCATGAATGTTCATCTCCGTTGTATCAAGGACGATAGCATCCTCAGCACAACGCAATGGGGAAATTTCCCGATTCTCATCCAATCTGTCACGGGTGGCAATGTCTCGCTCCAGCTGTTGCAACGTCAGTCCTTCAGAGGGGTCCAGTTCTTTGAAGCGGCGAAGCGCACGCTCTTCCACACTGGCAGTCATGAAGATTTTCACTTCCGCATCGGGCAGTACTGTCGTTCCGATATCGCGTCCATCCATGACGACGCCCTTGCGCAAAGCCATTTGCCGCTGAGTATCCACTAATTGCGTACGCAGCCCCTCGATTTGCGCATATCGGGACACGATTCCCGTCACTTCACGGGAGCGGATTTCCGAGGTTACTTCTTCCCCATTACAGAACACTTTCTGTCCGTCGGGATCCGGTTGTAAATCAATGACCAGCTTTTGGGCTTCCTGAAGTACCTGTGTCACATCTTCCGGTGTAATACCTTTCCGAAGCATATGCAAGGTTACCGCACGGTACATTGCGCCTGTGTCGACGTATACATACGCGAGCGCCTCTGCAACCAATCGGGCCACCGTGCTTTTCCCGGCACCGGCAGGTCCGTCAATTGCAACGTTCATTTTCCCGTTCTCTGATGTGTTCTGGCTTGCCAACGGGGCATTCCTCCTCAAACGATAAACCTCAATAAAAAAACAGGCATTGCCTGCATCGTGAAAATTATACCACACTCTACACATGGATGCAAAAACAGACAAATCAACGACGTTTGTAATCATTCATCGTTTGCACTTCAATTGGCGTTCCTTCCAGGCGGTCAATGGTGGTCAAATTCTTTTTGAAGCCTGGTACCAACAGCAGCAATTGATATACCACAAGCAGGATTAGAAGGACTGTAATCAGAATCGTAACCTTTCGTTCCATTCGCCTGGAGAAAACATAATAAAGTCGTTCATATCTGCGGGTTGCATGACGACGATTCAAGGCAATACCTCCGTTTTTTTCATTACGGTACCCACAGTTCCCTATCTTTATGCCACAACATTCCTATTTCGTGCGATAGTCAAGTTGCCGCTCAAAACAAAACTTGATAATTTTCTGGCGCTCCGAATCTGAAATCTGCACAAATTTCAGCATGCATAGCTGTCTGCCAGTTTCCAGGGTTTTGATCCGCACAACTTCAGCTTCAAAATTCACATGTTCAATGGTTGAATTCCGGTAGGGAACCAGCAACCAGCATTTCAATTTTTGACCTTCAGCTATTGAGAAACCTGTTTCGCCGTAGATGGACAATCCACCACCGCCAATATCTTCAGTCAATCCGACAGCACGGGTCAGATCTTCACTCTGGATGGCCAATTCGAGGTTTGCATGAACACGAAGAAAGCTGCGCCGTTGTATTTTGGATATATCGCTCGGAAGCGGTTTGCGGATACGGACAAGACGGACCACATCTTCCTCAAATCCCGTGACGTAGGTATTAAAATAATGCCGGACCCCATCCTCCGTAATATATGAAATGGACAATTCATCTCCGAAAAAGAGCCTTTTCAGACGGCTGCTTCCTTGTTGCATCGGGACCTCAATCAGAAAACTGCTGTCATCCATATCTGCAATGCGTGATTTGTACTCTTTGTGTTCCTCTTTTTCATCTGCAGAAGCAATGTGGATGTATAAAATTTCATTTATTTTCGGAAACAAGCTGTTCACCGCCACTTTATGTATTTATCTTCGTATGTACAAGGACTATTATACCATGACCTTTCTCACATTGAACAAGAAAAAAACAGACCACATCGTGGTCTGCCGCAGTTATTCGCTCAACTTCAAATTCAAATTATCCATCTTTTTATGAGGTTGCATTGACCGGTTTGATCTCTTCAACCGCTTCTTCTATTCCTGTATTCGCATTAATGTATATCCGGTAACGAGAACCGTTAATTTTCCCTCCGAATTCATAACACAATACTTCTTTGCTGTAATCATTCTCAATCAGGGATTTGCGAACATAATTTTCTTCGAACTCCGAATTAAGCTTTTTCCGCGCCTGTTGCTCCGTAAGAGTTGCTTTCGGAATTTTGCGCATGTCATTATGTTCGTAAACAAAGTCACTCGCCTGGAAGCCGGTTACTTCGCCTGTATCCAAACCAACACGAACTGACATTTTCTCGGGATAAATCAAGGTGTCCCCTTGCTTACGCACATAAGTAAGGTTACCCAGATTACCATATTCATCGTAGTTTACAGCCTTCATATCCTTATAGCCTTTGTTCATTAGAAATTGATCTGCTTTAGCCATGGCATTCTGACGAGACACTTTTTTGGTTCCGATTGGACGCGTATCACTGTAAGAGATCAGCATTCCGCCATTACGGGTGAAATCCATCATCAGTTTGCCATTGTTGGCATGATCAATCGTGGCAGTGTAGGACTCCCAGTCTGTTCCTTTGCCGTTCTCCTGCACTTGGATTTTGCTACGATCCGCATCAGAGAATTTTGCAGCCTTGCTCTGAATCTGTTCTTTGGTCACCGGCAAGCCGTCCAGTTTCTTGACTGATCGTTTTGCATAGATGTTGGATACGGAAGGACCCCAATCAAGCTCCGGGTATTCCTGTACCTTTTTGTTTACAGTACGAAAACCATCAACGATCGTGTTGTCCATGGTTTGCTCTTGTGTTGCCATGGCAGTCTCTGCATCCATCCAGCGCAATCGGTCCGTCAGGACTTTCTGCTGCACATCCTGCAGATTCTTGGTAATCTCGGATGAATTCTGATACAGCTTTTTCAGGTTGCCCATTTCCTTCTCACTTAGCGGTTCGTTCGTCAAGTCACGCATCGACGCCCGATAGGCAAAGTTGGAAATACGCGAGAGAAACTCCTCTGTCTCGTTAAATGGCAGCATGGTGAGTGGCAGTTGGTTGATCTCATTCTGCGCTTCACTGGTGAGTCGCCATACATTCATCAGACCTTTGCGATGCATCCCCTGTGATGTAGAGTGAACCGCCAAGGTGTTGCCAATCTCCGAATGCAATTTGTCCATATGAAAAGATAAATCGTGAAATGCACGCTGATATTGATTCTCTGCCTTGATCAGAATTGCATTCTTCTCCTGATTCTCCTGATAGCCCCACACGAGCGCACCGACCAGCAGAACCGCAAATATCGGAAACATAACTGAACTTAATCGTTTATACATCGGTAGAGTCTCCTTTCTTCTAAACCACTACCTCTATTGTGGATCGAAGAAAGATCTCTTATGCATGCGATTTCCAGTCCTTACACAAGCAGGCTGCTAAAGTAGCGTTTGGGTCCTCCTTTTAATTCAGCTGAATCCCAGTTGCCATGCCCTCTTCTTCAATTTCGAACTGGTCTCTGTTATCACATAGGCACTGCTTGAATCCCGTCTCAATCCGGCCCCGATCTTTCTTGCCTCGTAATGTAAATCGTTCACCGCATTGTTTGCATCTGATTTTAATTTTAATTCTCATCACAACGATCTCCGTTTCTGTCGGTCATTCCCCGGGAGTTTATCTGTAAAAATAAAAACACACCGGAGTCATAGGCGCAATATGCGCTTTATGTCCACCAGTGTGTCCGTATTTTTATAATTTAACCTCTTCCTCCCGCTTCACAAAACGAAAAGGAGAACGGTTATTAGCTCGTGTGATTTTACCCATTGCCCCATACCACAGGCCCGCCATTAGCGGCGCTATAAACCACAACCAATGATTCACCATGGTGTTCATGATGACATCGTACAATGCATGCCAGAAAAAAGGTAACACCAGAGAAAGAACCAGATACCACCGCTTTTTCTTACCACCGATAAACTTGGCTTTACCCATATAATAACCCATGATTACCGCAAACATAGCGTGCCCTGAAACAGGGAGCAGTGCCCGAAGGAACATGGCTGAGACGGATGCATTCCCCGCAAAGGCATACAACACATTCTCAACAGTGGCAAATCCAAGTGAAACAGCGACTGCATATAAGATCCCGTCATACGGCTCATCAAATTCGGTGTGATTATAGATGATATGATAAAGTACGAACCATTTAACGAATTCCTCCACACCACCTGAGATCATAATGGCCTCAAGATAAGGATTATCCCCGAGCCACATCATCATGCCACGCTGAATAATCATCACAGGCAGTACCATCAGAATACCCATGAGGAAAACCCGCAATACCATATGAAGTGGCTCATAATCATAACGGTCTTTCAGGTAAAAGTATGTTAACAAGGCGAGACCCGGAGCAACTGCTGCCGCTAAGACCGAAAACAAAAGCACCGAAATTCCCTCCTCTGACTAAAGACGCGATTACAACTAGAGATTAATCCTGGCGTTTGAAGTGGGTGCAGATAACATCAATCGCTTGTGCAGGAATAACAACCTTACCATACTCTTCCATGACTGCTGGAGTAACTGAGGAGCCTTCGCCAAATTCAGCAAGCAAGGCAATCAATGCCGCATGTTTGGTGGAATCTACCTCATCTGGCTCCAAATGCAAGAACCACTTGTCTTTATAGGAATAAAGTCTCCCAGCATCCGTAACATGCTGACGCAACATATGTGCAGCTTCAATGAGCACTTCAAAGTCCTTGAATGCATAAACAATGGAATCGCTTTGCTCGAGTGTAACTTCCATTTCATATACTTCTTCAGGAAGATCATCTTCATGACCTAAACCATATTGTTGCGGATCATATTTTCCACGTGTGACAATGACAACCATCCCTTGAGCGGGAAGTGCGAATACTTCGACAGCGAGTGGACCTGTGGCATCAAATCCAAGTTCGGAATAGGCCTGATCCATCATTTCAGTGAACAGTTCATGAACCTTAGGTATTTCCTGCCACATATCTTCTTTTTGTATTCCGCGCTCGCTCAGATCGTCAAAGGTCAGGAAAATCCGTATCTTATCGTGACTTAGTCGTTCTATTTTCATACAGGATCTCCCCTTTATAAGCAAGTCTTATAACAGATTATGAAGCACAAAACAATATGTGCTGAAAATAAATCTATGTAGTTATGTTATCATTTTATACCTCTAAATGCACGAAGTAAAATCGACAAAAAAAGAATCATTCCACAGCAAATCAAGACTGTGGATGATTCTAATTGGAGGTTTTGGTTTATAAACCCGGTACTGTTGTGTTTGTTTGGCTTAAAATTTGCTCAACTTCATGCTTCACATCGGGATTGGTGCGAATAAAATCTTTGAGCATGCTCATATTCGCTTCTTTTTCCTGCGGTGTGATTGCTCTTGCGGTCTTTGCTGCCGGATTTTTGTGGGATTCACCATGTTGATTTTGCTTGCTTGTGAACCCGTCCATACCCGGGAAAGTCATTTCCATCATCTTATGTTTTGCCTGATCCATCATATTTCTTGATGAACCCGATGACATCATGGGCAATTTGCCTTTGGACAGCCATGAACTGGCTGCAACACCAATGACAATGCCCCAAAAAAAGGATGAAGCCTTCATTACACCAACCTCCTTCAAGTGTTAAAATCATATTTAGTGTTTGCGGTAGTGAGCGATCTCATTCCGTATAATTACAGGAAAGCGAGTTGAAATCATGTTTAGACATACCGCCGCATTGATCATTGCTGCAAGTTTGCTGTTGTCAGCTTGTGGGACAGCGGAAGAAAAAACATCTGATAATTCCACACCAGCGGGCGAATCAACTACCACGGTTCAAGAAGAGCAAGGTAACTCTAACCCAACTGAAACAGGAGAACCCGGAACTGGTGTGCCCGAGTCTTCAACGGAAGATTCAACTGCGACAGAAGAAGAACCTGAATCTTCGGAGAAGGTTTCTACAGAAGAGAAAGTGGAAAAGACGTATCATATGAATGAAAATTATTATATTAAACCAAACGATGAAGCGAGCCCAAGCAAAGTAGTCTTGTTAACTTTTGATGATGGACCCAAAGAAGAAAAAATGATTACTTCACTGATCGACACTTTAGATAAACATAACGCTAAAGCGATATTTTTCGTCAATGGATATCGGGTGAAAAGCCATCCGGAATTGCTCAAACTCATACATGATCGGGGTCAGATTGTAGGCAATCATGCCTGGGATCATGAGGATCTCAAAAAAATGTCCAACGCTGAGGCGGCAAAACAGGTTACAGATGTCCAAAAAATAGTGAAGGATACCATTGGTGAGGAACCGCAATTCTTCCGTCCACCTTTTGGTTCGGGAAATGATGCACTGAAGGCTGCTGTGAAGAAAAATGGCATGTTATATATGACTTGGTCTAATGGTTCTCTCGATTGGGATAAAAGCACCAAAGACAACCCGGAAAAAGTCATCCAAAATGTACTCGATCAGTTAAATCCCGGAAGCAATATTTTGATGCATGAGTTGCCATGGACGGTTGAAGCATTGGATGAGTTGCTGACCAAGCTCGAAAAGAAAGGTTATTCCTTTGTTGATCCGCGTGCAATTGAATTGGAAGCTCGTTAAATTGTAATTTTGCGCATTAAAATAAAACAGCCTTGATCCAATGGATCAAGGCTGTTTCTCTGTGAGTGCTTTTTCCGCGGGCACTCTTAACGTGATGATATGCATCTCCGCAGGACAACTTAGTCGGAGAGGAAGATGATTTGTACCGTATCCTCTGCTAACAAGCATTTTGCCTTCTTGGTGAATGTCCTCCGGACTTCGCTTCAGGGAGTACCACCCATTCGATACGGGACGATACGCTTTGCTCAGGAACACAGGTCCGAAAAATGGTAAAACCAATTGTCCGCCATGTGTATGACCGCTTAAAATAAGATCTGCATTTTCTTCCAAGCGAAGGGCCTGCAAAGGATCATGAACGATAGCAATTTTGCAAAAATGGTTACTGATCTGCTGTAGTAATACATCGCCCTGTTTGGAACGATAGTCTATACCGATCAGGCTCAATCTGTCGTTGCCCCTTTGCAGATATTCTACATTATCCTGCAGGAGCCTAACGTCCGATTCGCGAAGGATTCGCGCAAGTTGAGCGGTACCAGCCCTCTTGTCATGGTTGCCATACACCGTAAATGAAGGAGCAATGTTCGATAAAATTTTCATGTTATGTCTAACTAAAGACCATGAGATTCCTTTTTCCGCAACATCCCCACCGATGAGAACCCAGTCCACTTTGTTTTTAACGTTTGCCAGATTCTTCTGCTTCAGCTTGCGCTTGTGCGTGTCGGATACATACAAAATCTTAGCCCCGTCAAAGGATGTTGGCAGATGAGGCACTTCAACCTCTTCTTCAATCATTAGATGAATATGGGCTTCACGCCACATATGAAAAAGCAGTAAAACTCCCATCAAAATGATTAAACCTGCGAGTAAAAGCATTACCACGGCAAGGGAAGGAACGTATTGAGAGCGGGTGCCCCTTCAACCCCCCACCAAACCAGACTAATCGTTAACATGACAAAAATAAAAATGAGTGAATTCACAAACCTCTTGCTCAATTTTAACCGACGTGAAGGATGTAATTCTGTCCGTGTAGGAAGCGAACCCGCTTCGGGGATCGATTCTTCCGTTGTATTTGGCGTTTTCTTGGAGCGTGATGGTGCCCTTTGAGGAAGTACTGGACTTTCCAGTTTTTCTGTATAGGGCTTGCGCTGTGATCTAGGTAAAGAAACGGAAGTAATTGGTGTGATTCCGCCAACCTCAGCAGCTGCTGCCGTTTCAGCAACGATGCTTACTTGAGAAGCCACCTGACGCTCGGATTTCTCTTTTTTATCCGATTGACGATGGCGCTGACTGCCATATGTCTTCATTCTACTTAATGGCTGATTCATGATCCCCTCCGAAAACGTATCGCTAATCCGGACACCAAATCAATAATAAAGTGACATAATATAGGCGCCCATAATGTGCCGGACTGCAAGTAAATCCAACCCAATCCATAACTTGAGACAAACACCCAGCCTGTTGGAATCCAGTGGCGCAAATAACGAATATGGATAACTGCAAATAAAATACTTGTCCAGTAAGGACCGATGGCATGTTGGATGGCTCCACGGAATAATAATTCCTCACACACAGCAACAATGGCTGCTATACATACAATGTGCCAGATCGGACGCCCACGGAACAACATCTCGTTAATTCCACCGTCATCCATGCTTTCCTGAGGTATAACATACGACAGTACCAAGTCCATAACAAGCATTATTCCTGCAAGACCCAGACCCCACCATATAAATTGGTAATTGTCAGGCCATGCGAGTACATCTAACAAGTTTCGTTTCTGCAATAAGATCCACACAACTCCGATAATCAGTGTCAGACCTTGTGTAAAGTATAGATTGATTAAAAGCAAACGCTCGGTAAGCTGCTGTGGCTCAGCCTTCTGAATCTTGAACTTGGGAAACTTGAATTTTTTCATCGGATGCGTCTGTCCTCTTGAGTTAAATTTGATGGATAACAATTACGTTGTCCAATCGGATAGTATACTAAATGATAGCCAAAAAACCAATTAGGTTCAAGACCTGCCCCAAGTCCTGGTTATATGTCCGTGCCATTACTTCATTAAAGCAGTAAAATTCAGTTCACCAAACAGCTTACTTTCCATCTTCTTGTGATAGGTATATTAACTATTGTATTACTTATGGTGACTCTGTTTATGTGTGAATCTAAAGACATCTGCAAAACATTTTAAAACATTTAAGCCTATTGACATGCTCATGTCAGCCATGATACATTATGAAAAAATTAGTCACGTTAAACACGATGATGGAAAAAAGACGTTGCTTCGTCTTACAGAGAGCCGATGGTAGGTGTGAATCGGTGGCAGGCAAATGGTCTTGAGCGCTCCTGAGTTATTGCATTGAAATTGGAGTAGGTGCAATCGGTTTAGACCCGTTATCCTCTTCGGTCTTCATTGACCGCTAAGACTGTCGTTGCGAAACGGCGGTGAATTAGGGTGGTACCACGACAACTCTCGTCCCTTATTGCGCAAGCAGTATGTGGATTGAGAGTTTTTTGATTTATTTTAAAGGATATCTGTGGGATCACTCTATTTGCTTCACCTTCCCCCTCTGTTGCGACACCGCGTTGTTGGGCGGAAGAATCAACCTGGTTTTAAGGAATACCTCTTCGCTGAGGTCAGACCTTGACGATATAGATACACATACCTAAGGAGGAAGAAACCATGTACAAAGTGTTAGTGTCGGACCCAATCAGTGATCTGGGGATCCAGCAACTGGTGGATGCAAATGATGTTGTTGTTGAGAAGAAAACCGGTCTTAGTGAAGATGAACTTGTTGCCATTATTGGTGATTATGATGCCCTCTTGGTTCGCAGCCAGACTCGTGTTACAGATCGTATTATGACGGCTGGTACCAACCTTAAGGTGATCGGACGTGCAGGTGTTGGTGTAGATAACATTGATCTGGAAGCTGCTACACAGCGCGGTATCATCGTTATTAATGCACCTGATGGCAATACCATCACAACCTGTGAGCACACGTTTGCCATGATGATGGCATTGGCACGACACATTCCTCAGGCATATGCCAAGACTATTCAGGGTACGTGGGATCGTAAAACCTTCCTGGGTGTGGAATTAAGAAATAAAACGCTCGGTGTACTGGGTATGGGACGGATCGGTAGTGAAGTTGCCAAGCGCGCCAAAGCATTTGGAATGGACATTCTTGCTTACGACCCGTTCCTCACGGAGGAGCGTGCCGAGAAGCTGCAAGTGAAGCTGGCTAGTGTAGATGATATCATTCGCAATGCGGACTTCATGACCGTTCACACGCCATTAACACCGGAAACACGGCATATGATTTCACGTCCACAATTCGAAGTGATGAAAAAAGGCATGCGTATCATCAACTGTGCTCGTGGTGGTGTAGTTGACGAGATGGCACTTGTCGAAGCCATTGATCAAGGTATTGTTGCTGGTGCAGCATTTGACGTATTCGAAAGCGAGCCGCCAGCCGCTGATCACCCGTTCCTGAATCACCCAAGCATTATCGTTACGCCTCACCTTGGTGCGTCCACAGTAGAAGCGCAAGAGAACGTGGCTATCGATGTGTCGGAACAAGTTCTTCATATTCTGCGCAATGAACCGTTCAAGAACGCAGTTAACATGCCTGCTGTTGCACCAACCGTGATGAACAAATTGCAGCCGTATTTCAAACTGGGTGAAACGTTGGGTAGTTTTGCAGCACAGATTACACAAAATGCAGTGCAGGAGATTCGGATCGACTATGCTGGTGAACTTTCTGAAGTAGATACTTCTCCTCTCACACGTTACATTGTGAAAGGGATTCTCGCCAGACATTTGGGTGGGGAAGCCAACATCGTTAACTCCATGCATCTGGCCAAAATCCGTGATCTGAATGTGGTTGTAAGCCAAACCTCAACAACTAAAGGATTTACTAACCTGATTACCGTAACATTGGTTACAACTCAGGATGCTGAGGAACGTCGTGTAGCAGGTACATTGCTTGCAGGTTATGGAGAACGTATTGTTCGTCTGGACAAATTCCCGGTAGATATCGCTCCGGAAAGTCATCAAATTTTGATCTCCCACAACGATAAACCAGGTATTATCGGACGTGTAGGAACCCTGCTTGGACAAAACGATGTCAACATCGCATCCATGCAGGTTGGACGTAAAATTATTGGTGGTGCAGCGATCATGATTCTGACCGTAGATAAAGCTGTTCCAAAAGATGTGCTTGTGCAGCTTGCTGCGCTGCCTGAAATCAATACTGCTGTTGAAATTGTTCTGGAATAATTAAATATATTTCTATATGTAAAAGGAAAGACGGGACCCTAGTGGTTCCCGTCTTTTTTCATGTACTCGCTGAAATATCGGTGAAGAAGCTTTCAAACAAAATATTAGTGGAATTGGATATGAACTCCGCTTCTTTTGCTCACTGGGAAATAGTCTTAATACGAAATCGAACTATTAACTTAACTGAATAATGTTTAGTGTAGACCCCGGAGGAGACAGAACAGCTGCGCCAACAAGCCCGAATAATTGTAACTGTATTGTTGAACCAGCGGTAACGGTAACCATAAAGTCAGACTGCAGCTGACTGAGAGAAAGTACTGGAGATACTACACTCGCTGGAATTGGTGCACCGTTAAGTAAAACTCGAGATTGGATAGCAAGTGCAGCTGTCAGATTTATTTTGTATGAGATATAGTAACGACCTGCGTTGGTCAACGTGAAGGTGTCATTAGCCCCATTAACGGTTATACCTGTGCCAATATTTTGGTTATTTGGTAATGGAACGAGTGTACCACCCAATATTACAACAATCGTACCATTAGTGTTCTCAGCAAAAGCCGAATTAGATGTTACAGATGTTCCGGTTGCACCTGTTGCTCCGGTAACTCCTGTACTTCCGGTACTTCCGGTACTTCCGGTTACGCCGACTCCCGTTGCTCCCGTTATACCTGTGGCTCCTGTTCCCCCAGTCGCACCAGTCGCCCCGGTACTTCCGGTTACGCCGACTCCCGTTGCTCCCGTTATACCTGTGGCTCCTGTTCCCCCAGTCGCACCAGTCGCCCCGGTACTTCCCGTTACGCCAACTCCCGTTGCTCCTGTTATACCTGTGGCTCCTGTTCCTCCAGTCGCACCAGTTACTCCAGTACTTCCTGTTATGCCCACTCCCGTGGCACCAGTTGCCCCGGTAATTCCTGTTACGCCAACTCCCGTTGCTCCTGTTATACCTGTCGCTCCTGTTCCTCCAGTGATACCAGTTGCTCCAGTACTTCCTGTTATGCCCACTCCCGTTACACCTGTCGCTCCGGTTTCACCAGTCGCACCAGTAACTCCAGTACTTCCCGTTATGCCGACTCCGGTTGCCCCGGTTATACCTGTCGCTCCGGTTTCACCAGTGACACCAGTAAACCCAGTGCTTCCCGTTATGCCGACTCCTGTTGCTCCCGTTATACCTGTCGCTCCGGTTTCACCAGTGACACCAGTTGCTCCGGTGCTTCCCGTTACGCCGACTCCCGTGGCTCCTGTTACACCTGTGACTCCGGTTTCACCAGTCGCACCAGTTGCTCCGGTACTTCCCGTTACACCGACTCCCGTGGCTCCGGTTATACCTGTCGCTCCTGTTCCCCCAGTCGCACCAGTTACTCCAGTACTTCCTGTTATGCCCACTCCCGTGGCTCCAGTTACACCTGTCGCTCCTGTTCCCCCAGTCGCACCAGTTGCCCCGGTAATTCCTGTTACGCCAACTCCTGTGGCTCCTGTTATACCTGTGACTCCTGTTCCACCCGTGACACCAGTTGCTCCGGTACTTCCCGTTACGCCCACTCCCGTTGCACCGGTTATACCTGTGACTCCGGTCTCCCCCGTGACACCAGTTGCTCCGGTACTTCCGGTTATGCCGACTCCCGTTGCTCCTGTCACACCTGTTACGCTTACTCCCGTTGCGCCAGTCAATCCCGTTACGCCTGTTGCTCCTGTTTCCCCTGTAGCACCAGTACTACCTGTTACACTTACTCCTGTGGCTCCTGTGATCCCCGTCGCCCCAGTCAACCCTGCAACACCAGTCGCTCCTGTTTCACCAGTTGCCCCGGTTCCTCCAGTTACTCCTGTTGATCCTGTTACGCTTAGTCCCGTGGCTCCTGTAATTCCCGTCGCCCCGGTCAACCCTGCAACACCGGTCGCTCCTGTTTCACCAGTTACTCCGGTTGATCCCGTTACGCTTAATCCCGTGGCTCCTGTAATTCCCGTCGCCCCGGTTAACCCTGTAAGACCTGTCGCTCCTGTTTCACCAGTTGCCCCGGTTCCTCCAGTTACTCCGGTTGATCCCGTTACGCTTAATCCCGTGGCTCCTGTAATTCCCGTCGCCCCGGTCAACCCTGCAACACCGGTCGCTCCTGTTTCACCAGTTGCCCCGGTTCCTCCAGTTACTCCTGTTGATCCCGTTACGCTTAGTCCCGTCGCTCCTGTAATTCCCGTCGCCCCGGTTAACCCTGTAAGACCAGTCGTTCCTGTTTCACCAGTACTTCCCGTTACTCCAACTCCAGTTGCACCCGTCACACCTGTCGCTCCTGCTCCAGCGATCAACGTGTAATCTGGTGAAGTCCCCGGCGTTCCCGTTGGTGATGCTACATTTGCAATATACGTACTGCCATTGAACGTTACAACCTGACCCGCTGGATATGTCGGGGCTACAGCTGGATCGAATGGCACAATACCACTTAAACCTACACCTGTCGCTCCTGTTTCGCCGGATGCTCCGGTACTTCCTGTTACCCCAACACCAGTTGCACCCGTCACACCCGTTGCTCCTGCGCCCGCAAGCAATGTGTAATCCGGTGAAGTCCCCGGCGTTCCGGTTGGCGATGCCACATTTGCAATATACGTACTACCGTTAAACGTTACGACTTGACCTGTAGGATACGTCGGGGCTACGGCTGGATCAAATGGTACAATGCCACTTAAACCTACACCGGTCGCTCCCGTGACCCCTGATGCCCCTGTAACTCCGGTACTTCCCGTTACTCCAACTCCAGTTGCACCTGTCACACCCGTTGCTCCCGCGCCAGCAAGCAACGTGTAATCCGGCGATGTGCCCGGCGTTCCGGTTGGCGATGCGACATTAGTTATATACGTACTGCCGTTGAACGTTACTACTTGACCCGCTGGATACGTTGGGGCTACGGCTGGATCAAATGGTACAATGCCACTCAAACCTACGCCTGTCGCTCCTGTTTCACCAGTTGCCCCAGTTCCTCCAGTTACTCCTGTTGATCCCGTTACGCTTAATCCC
Organism: Paenibacillus sp. 10L310; assembly: GCF_056395745.1. Classification (NCBI taxonomy): domain Bacteria; kingdom Bacillati; phylum Bacillota; class Bacilli; order Caryophanales; family Paenibacillaceae; genus Paenibacillus; species Paenibacillus sp. 10L310. The sequence continues at coordinate 599,472 of NZ_JBFTKC010000003.1, forward strand.
GTGGCTCCTGTAATTCCCGTCGCCCCAGTCAACCCTGTAAGACCAGTCGCTCCTGTCACTCCGGTACTTCCCGTTACTCCAACACCAGTTGCACCCGTCACACCTGTTGCTCCTGCGCCAGCAAGCAACGTGTAATCTGGTGAAGTCCCCGGCGTTCCGGTTGGTGATGCCACATTCGCAATATACGTACTGCCGTTGAACGTTACAACCTGACCTGCTGGATACGTTGGGGCTACGGCTGGATCAAATGGCACTAGGCCTGTCAATCCCGCCCCGGTTGCTCCCGTTACACCTGATGCACCTGTGGCTCCTGTAGGTCCTGCACCTGCAAGCAATGTATAGTCTGGAGAACTTCCTGGCGTACCCGTTGGCGAAGCGACATTTGTAATGTAAGTACTGCCACCAAACGTGACGATCTGTCCAGCTGGATATGTTGGGGCTAATGCGGGATCGAATGGCACGATGCCACTTAATCCTGCACCTGTGGCTCCAGTTGCACCAGTCGCCCCCGCAGCAGCGATTAATGTGTAATCCGATGAAGATCCTGGTGTTCCTAGAGGACCAGCTACACTCGTAATGTAAGTACTACCGTTATACGTAATTACTTGACCTGCTGGATAACCCGGGGCGAGCGCTGGATTAAATGCCACGGCTCCTGTCAAACCAGCTCCGGTTGCTCCCGTTACTCCAGTCGTTCCTCCCGACAGCAAAAGAGTGTAGTCTGGAGAACTTCCGGGTGTACCCAAAGGACCATTTACATTGGCAACATAAAGACTACCCTCGTAGCTTACTACTTGGCCTTGAGCATAAGTTGGTCCCAATGCAGGATCAAATGCAGTAATATTGTTCAAACCCACACCTGGTGCTCCTGCCGGACCCTGTGCTCCCTGTGGACCAACTGGGCCAACCGGTCCTACTGGTCCAATTCCTCCCGGTGTTCCAGTAGCCCCTTTCACCCCAGGGACTCCAGGGACTCCTGGCACTCCCTGTGGGCCGGCTGGTCCGGTAATCCCTCCAGTTCCAAGAGTTGTCGTCGCACGGCTTAGCGATATGGAGATCGATCGAATTAATCCCACAAGTTTATCTTTTTCTGCAGGAGGTACTTCCAGAAGCAGCGTCACACTTAACAAGTCATCCAGTAAGTTTTGCAAGTTACCTGCGAGATTAATAAGAGGAACAGGAACAACCTCTGAACCTGCAATCGTTAATTCCAATACGGCTTGTAATTCTGCCTTTACTCCGGCACGAAATCCGGACTGATTTACAAAAGTAAGTAACTGGCGTAATCCATTCTGTAATGACAGTATATTGGCTGAAGTCGGCTGACTGATTGCAGCAGGAATAGCCACAGCCAAAGAACGCAGTATGGATTCAAACTGCTCCAGTTCGCTTGTGGTTATTGGAATAAACGGAGAGCCTGCTCTAAAAGATCTGCCTTCCAGGAAAGCTTTAATATTGACCCTTTTTCGATCATCGGACATGCTTAACTCAATCCTCCTCTATCTTGCCTGCTTTTCAAGCTTATGTCACATAGGAAGGAAAATTATCTTGGACACTCTTTTTAGTCAAAAAAAGACCATTCTTGTTCCACGTTGAACAAGATTAAACGGTAGTCTTCAACAAAAAAACACCCTCCATAAGAGGGTGTTTCCGCACTTTTTGTATGAAATTCAGGCTATTTCGATGAATCTAAAGGAAATTGCAAAATAAACTCTGTTCCTTCGCCAAGCACACTATTGACGGTAATCATACCTTGATGCGCATCAACAATATTTTTCACAATCGCTAAACCAAGCCCCGTACCTACACTTTCTCCCCGAACACGAGCCTTGTCTGCTTTGTAGAATCGTTCGAAAATAAATGGCAAGTCGGATGAAGGGATACCCACTCCCTGATCCTTCACAGAAACTCTGACAAATGGAGCACGAAGATAAGTGACCCGCTCGGCTGAGATCATTACATTTTTGCCAGTAGGCGTATGTCTGAACGCATTATCCAGCAAATTCGTAAATACTTGCTCAAGTCGATCCTCATCTGCCTGTTGAAGTTCAATAGTTGGCTGTTCGAACTCAAAGTGCAGTTGGATTCCCTGTTCTTTTGAACGCACCGAGAACTTCCGATATACACGTTCAAGTAGCTCTCCGAGGTCAACTTCCTTCATCACCATATCCGTGTGTCCAGCTTCCATCCGCGCAAGGTCAAGCAAGTCTTTAACCAGTCTGCCCATCCGCAAGGACTCATCATGAATGACCTGGATCAGTTCTTCGCTCTCTTCGGGTGAGGTTGCCATGCCGTCCAGAAGCGCTTCGCTGTAACCTTGCATCATGGATAATGGGGTACGTATCTCATGAGATACGTTAGCCACGAAATCACGCCGCATTTTCTCCAGACGCACTTCTTCTGTTACATCTCTCAAGACAGCCACAGCCCCTCTGACAACACTGTCAGCATACAACGGTGCCATCTGAACAGACCAGACACCTTGCTGTACGTGAACATTGGAGTTCTGGTCCCCGCCTTGCTCCATCACCATTTTGAACAAAGGAAGAAGGGGCTCAGGTACATCACGCGAAGTCTTGTCAGACTGCTCGGATTCTTGTCCTTCGTCCATTTTTGCCCAATCGAGATCATACCATGCCTGCATGATCTTCTCTCCTGGCGGATTCGTCAGAATAACTTTGCCTTCACCATCAAATGTAACCACCGCATCGGTCATGCTGCGAAGCACACTCGCCAAATGTTCCTTCTCATGGTTAAGGTTTCGAATATTATCTTCCAGTTGGGCAGCCATATGATTAAATGTGTTGGCAAGTTCACCAATCTCATCACTCGTTACCAGGGAGAGACGTGTTCCGTAGTTCCCTTTGCGAATCGCATTGGCTGCCTGAATCAATTGCTGCATGGGCTGCGTTATTTTAGTGAATAGAAACAATGCAAAAAACGTGGTTAAACTGAATCCGATAATACAGATATAGGTGAACAACCGCTTAATATCTCTGGATTCGGATTCTGCAAAGTTCGTATCAATGTAGGGCAGCAAAAAAAGACCCAGCGCTATAAGTACACAACCCACAAGGCAGATAATAGTGATCCATAACTTCCCGACCAGTGATCTCCAGAAACTAAAACTACTTCGGTACTTCCAGTTTATAACCCACACCCCACACCGTCGTAATCATGGCCGCCGATTCAGGCGATACCTTGTTAAGTTTCTCGCGAAGACGCTTCACGTGCGTATCCACGGTACGAAGATCGCCAAAGAATTCGTAATTCCATACATCTTTGAGCAATTCTTCTCTGGAGAAAACTTTGTCGGGAGATGTTGCCAGGTAGTGCAGCAATTCATATTCTTTTGGTGTAAGACTAATCTCTTCGCCACCAGCGGTTACCCGGTGGGCATCATGCTCAATAACCAGATGCGGGAACACGATGTTGTTACTCGAATTGCTCTCCTTGGAGAGATAAGCTGTCGCGGAAGCTCGACGCAAAATCGCTTTGACGCGATAAATCACTTCACGCGGGCTGAATGGTTTTACAACGTAATCATCAGCGCCAACTTCGAAGCCTTGAACCCGGTTAATCTCTTCACCTTTTGCAGTGAGCATCAAAACCGGCGTTGATTTCACCTGACGAAGACGGGTACACACTTCAACTCCATCCATACCCGGCAACATCACATCAAGCAAAATCAGCCCGTAGTCCCCTGCTGTTGCTTTACGCAGTGCAGTTTCCCCATCCTCAGCTTCATCGATTTCATAACCTTCTTTTTCAAGATACATTTTCAAAAGCCTGCGGATTCTCTCTTCGTCATCCACGACCAGTATTCGATTCTCATGTTCAGCCATGCCTCTCCAGCCCCTTTGCAATAACTCCTCATCACTTCTATTATGTTCGATCTGGCGAACAATATTTGAATACCCTTCAATAAAAAGGTACATTTGTGTTTCCCGCTTCTAAACTCAACCTTTGCAATACGAGACTGTCCTAGTCGGCCCCAGCATAAGAATGTAATCCGGCAATGATCAGATTCACCCCAACTAGCGTAAACATGACGACCAGGAAGCCAAGAACTGCAAGCCATGCAGACTTCTGACCTTGCCAACCTCTGGATAAACGCAAATGCAGATACACACTATAATATAGCCATGTAATCAATGCCCACACCTCTTTGGGGTCCCAACCCMAAAAACGACTCCAGGCAATCTGAGCCCAGATCATGGCAAAAATTAATGCTCCCAGCGTAAATATCGGAAAACCAATGGCAATCGCGCGATAACTTATCTCATCCAGATCATCGGCATCGATTCCATCCATCATTGGCTGTAACGCTTGTCCAAGTGGTCTGCGCACAAGAAGTCGTACAATTCCATACAGGATCAGACCTACAATAAGTGACCAAACCACCGTATTCAGCTTGCGCCCGGCATTTACCCCGTTCATCCAGGAAGGCGTCTCAAGTAAAGGTTTTTTCATGCCAAGAAACGGTGTCATGCTCTCCACTTCGCTATTATATGGTGCAAAAATCGGAGGCATGCGATAAATCACTTTCTCTATTGTACTATTTTCCTGTACCTCTGTGTCAATGCTGACCGTTTTCTGTACAAAAACCGCCTCGTAACCAGCTGTACGAAAGGCAAATACCGTTCCAATAAATCCGATGACTACAACAATCGTAACCAGGGTGAATTCAACCCATCCTCGTTGACGTCTTGAAGATTTGTCTTTACCACTGAAATCAACAGTACGGAGCAAATACATGAACCCTGCGGCAAAACCCACGGCGAAGAATGCTTCACCAAGCGCGGCCAACGTCACGTGAATTTTCAGCCAGATGGACTGAAGTGCAGGGATTAATGGTTGTACCTCCTGAGGAAATACAGCGGCGTACGCCATAATAATAATGGTAAGTGGTAACGCAAACAAACCCAGTAATGACTTGCGGTATATGGCATATACAACAATAAATGCAACCATAATCATCATGGACAGAAAAGACATGAACTCATACATGTTACTAACCGGGATATGACCTGCCCCAGCCCATCGGGTTACAAAAAATACGATATGTGCCGCCAAGGCGACAGTCGAAGCGATAAAAGCTCTTTTACCCCAACGATTCATATGGTCCAGAGGATCACGATTACTCCATTTTTTGCCCATGACCGCGACAGCATATAACAAGAATGCAGCACAATAGAGAAAGAAAGATACGATAAATGCGTCGCTGCTGAAATCCAATAAACTCATGCCTGATTCCCCCCGTTATCCAACGACTTCTCTTCCACTTCCAGATTCATCTGTTTCAAGACGGCCGCAACTTCACGCCTGAAGCCAAACCAGTTTTTGTTGGTATGTCCACCCAATGTGAGCTGTTTATCATCAAAACGAATCCAGATGCGGCGATGATGCCAATAAAAACCCATGACCAGACCCAACATAACAATACCGGCTCCTACCCACACAAAAGGCATTGCCTTGTCCACTCTTATATTGAGATAACTTACGGACTGAATAATATCGACCTTGTCCATGCTGTCTACTTCCAGCTGTAAAGGAATCTCAGCTCCAATCAGCTGTTGGTTAATTGCATCCTGTTGAAACCGTTGTTTATCAATCTGCTTCGCAAAGTACAGATATTGTATCCCCTCTTCGGGCAGATCCGGTCCCTTGATGAGAAAGAGAAAAGCAGGTGCATTAGGTGAAGGTGATTTTGATTTGGGCTGACCATTCTCATCCAATCCAAAGTCCATAAACTTTTCTTTTACCGTGAGCTTATAAGGACCAGCTTCAAATGTTCTTTGGGTATCTACCATATCGATCTTAATTGGCCCATATACTTCACCCGTCTCTGTATTGACCAGATCAGGCGTTACGGAACGAATGGTCGGTGTTAGATCATAATCAAACTGATATGCTTTCAGACCGTTATAATTCAATGGATGATTCACGCGTACATCATGTCTGGCCACCTCAGCTAACTGAGGTTTCTTCGAGAGATCCGAACAATCTGCTGTACATTCATACAAAACAACTTTTGTTTCGAACAGTTTTGGAACGGTCTTATTCAGGTTACGGAATTGCTCGGGTACTTCGTCCTCACTGTAGAATTCAACATTAAACTGTTCATTTTGCAGATACATCGATGTATTCGGGATCTTTTTGATCTCACCTTCAGGAAAAGCGACGTGCTCGTCCAAATTCAGACCTGGAAGACCTCGTGCGAGCACCGCCAGCAAAAATATAATGAGTCCAATATGGATGACATATGGGCCCCATCGACTGAATCGTTGTTTCTCGGCGAGTAATGCATCCCCCAGGGTGTGCACGCGGTATCCTTTCTTTTTCAACGGCGTAACCGCTTTCTTAATCCAGTCTTCTGGTGCCTCTTCGATGGTACCTTGGTACACCAGACGCTGTCTTGTCAAAAATTGCGTATGCTTACGTATTCTCTGTTTATTGAGTGCTTTGTAGAGCGGTAGGACGCGATCCAGACTGCATATCACCAATGATGCCCCAATCAGCACCAGCAGTAGAATAAACCACCAGGATTCGTATGTATGGGATAAACCCAACAGATAATAGATATGACCCAACTGACCGTATGTTTCTTTGTAGTACACGGAGGGATCGATATTCAGAAATGTACTTTCTTGCGGATAGATCGTGCCAAGCATAGAACCTACAAGCGTAAAAACAATCATATAGACGGCAATTTTAACGGAAGAAAAAAAGTTCCATATGCGGTCAATGATATTAGGATTACTACGCTGTGAACGGCGCGCCATGCCATCATAACGCATTTCCAGCACTTCATCCGATTTAGCTTCAGACTCCAGCAACGGTTTCCCACATGCTTCACATAGTACAGTGCCTACCGGATTCTGGTGTCCGCACTCACATTTGGTATTTTGGAACACGAATAGACCTCCTGTCAGGGCTGCTTCGCCAGTTGCGAAATTTGAGCGTCAAGTGTGTCCAAATCAAGTTGCCCGATATGAATGGTAGAGATTTTGCCCGTGTCGGATACAAAGAATGTTGTTGGCATCGGAGAGATCCCGAAATCACGAACCGAGTTTTTCTCCCTGTCAAGCATGATTGGAAACGTAACCCCAACCTGCCGTACAAAATTATCCACGGTCATCTGGTCTTCTCCAACATTAATTCCGACAAATTGTACTCCCTGGTCCTTCCATTTGTCAGCTTGCGCCTGAAGTGCAGGCATTTCTTTAACACAAGGTTCACACCAGGTGCCCCAGAAATTGATCACCATCGCTTTTCCTTTGTACTCATCAGACGTATGAACTTGACCATCCAGGCCCAGCAGTTCAAAAGAAGGAGACTTGTCCCCTTCCTTTGGCTTGCCATTCGAGCCGGATACCGATGTGGTAATCGCATATCCGCCCAACACCAGGATCAATAACAAAATGACGATTTGCACCGTTCTTCTTGATTTCCCCATGTGCTGCTCCCCTTTTAAGTGACTGTAGCATTCGCATCTTATTGGTATAAGACAACTGTGAACATCCTATGAACAATTATAGCGAATTTCGTCACAAAACTGCGGCGGTTTTATGAAAATTATGTGTCCTCACATTACCTTTTTTTCATTTTTTTGGCTGGCTCTGATTGTGCGAGGGTAATCAGGTTGTTGACTTCCTCTTTGGTCAGATGACGTGTCAGACCACGTTTCAGGTTTTGTAGCAAAATACCACCAAACGAAATCCGTTTCAGGCGGGTTACTGGATGGTTGATTGCCTCGAACATACGTCTAACCTGACGGTTACGTCCTTCATAGATCGTAATGGAAATGACCGACTCATTAGCCGCTGTATCCACATCTTTGTACTCTACCTCTGCAGGAGCAGTCATGCCGTCATCCAGCATAATGCCTGTCTTTAATTTCTCCAAAGCTGTACCATGTGGCACACCTTTAACCGTTGCATGATACGTTTTGGGTACGTGATGCTTCGGATGCGTTAGCAAATGTGCAAACTCACCATCATTGGTAAGGATCAATAAGCCCTCTGTGTCATAATCCAGACGACCCACAGGATATACGCGTTCCTTGACACCTTTCAGGTAGTCGGATACAATTTTCCGACCTTCCGGGTCAGATGCACTTGTGATTACGCCTTTTGGCTTGTTTAACATCAAGTACACTTTTTTCTCACTGCGGATCGGTTTTCCATTAACCGTAATCATATCCTCTTCGGGGTTCGCTTTTGTACCCAGTTCGGTTACGACCTCCCCGTTAACTTCTACTTTGCCGGACAGGATTAGTTCCTCGCTCTTGCGGCGGGATGCAATGCCTGCCTGTGCGATAATTTTTTGTAATCTTTCCATGTTTGTCATGTCACCTCACACTAATGATACCCATCACGCAAGGAAATCACAAGGATAATCCAAGGATTTTGTAAACTGGCGACACGAATATGCATTTTAGACTACCTTCCCCTGGAGATCGCCGCAAAAAAAAGCCTACCTTTACACGACCTGTTGAACACAGATGGTGTAAAGATAAGCCTTTTCCTCAAATCATTTAATTGGAAACTTTGCCGGCAACTGCAACCTGTTTTTTGGCAGGTTTGGTACTCTCTTTAATGAAAGTCTGCAATGTTTTGGAAGTAATATAATAGGTACGTCCACCGTATACAAATGTCATCATACCAATGACCCGGTTGTTCTGATCCAGAACAGGGCCACCTGAATTACCTTGTGCCATGGATTTCACAATACTGCCGATTCCCTTTTTACCTGGAACGTCCAAAGCTTGGGAACTAAACACTCTGCTTTTGGCTATCGTATTGAAGGTTGAAGGAAAATCTTCATCCAGGATGACAAGATCACCAGCAGGATTTTTGGGGAATCCAATCGTATAAACAACCTGGTTATCCCTTGCATTTGCAAACGTGACCGGTTGGGCGTCTATTTCCTTGTCCAGCTTCAGCAGTGCCATATCTGTCACCGGGTCTGTCTTAATAATTTTTGCCTTTACAGGCTTACCCAAGGAACCCGGACTTGCAACAGTCAGTGTACCTTCATCACCATCAGACAGTTCAGCAAAACTCTGAACGACATGATAATTCGTGAGCACTTCATCCTTTGAGATCAATATTGAGGTACCAACATCATAATATACCATATCGGGTTCATCCTGCTTGACCAAACGTACATTCACGACTGGAAAAGAATCCGCTGTGACTGCCATTTGTGCACGCAGCTGTTTGTCGAAGTAACCTGTAAAATGTATCGTCTGAACGGCTTGAGCTGCCGCCAGCCCCGTTGACCCTGCGAGCATTGCAATAGCAAGCACGCCTGACATTCCGACACGGAGCATTCGTTTCCAACTCTTCTGCATGTCTCACTCTCCTCCGCTATTATTCTAGCATATCTAATATATCGGAAGGAAAGGAGATATCTTTTAACCAAAAACGAGCAAACAAATGGCGAGGGCAGCAATAAAACCAATGACATCGGAAAACAACCCTACTTTGAGTGCATATCGACCGTTACGTATGCCTACAGCCCCAAAATAAACAGTCAGCACATATAACGTGGTGTCTGTACTCCCCTGAATCGTAGATGCCATACGTCCAATCATGGAGTCAGGGCCATGGGTTTTGATCAGATCGGTTGTAAACGCCAGAGAGCCTGTACCCGTTAAAGGACGCAGTATTCCGAGTGGTAACACTTCGCCCGGAACACCCATCCAGGACACCAGCGGAGCAAACAGACTAATCACAAAATCCAGTGCACCCGAGGCACGAAATACGCTGATTGCGACCATCATGCCCACGAGATGTGGAATAATACTGATTGCAGTGGAGAAACCATCCTTGGCCCCATCAACAAAGGATTCGTAAACCGGGACCTTTTTGGTAAACGCATATAATGGAACAAACGCGATAATAACCGGGATGGCCCAGACGGAAATCCAGTTGATGAAGGTTAACAAAGGTGCTCATCCTTTCATGCCGGGATTGCCACTTTTCTGTATGCGCGGCGGTTTGTGTAAAGCCCTGTTTCGATACCAGCGATCGGCGATTATAGCAGCAAGTGTAGCGATAATGGTAGCCATCAATGTTGTTCCCACAATCTCTGTTGCATTGGCGGAATGATAGTTTAAGCGGATGGCGATCAGCGTTGTCGGAATAATGGTAATGCTAGCCGTATTCAGAGCCAGTAAGGTGCACATCGCAGGAGAAGCGGTTTGTTTGTCTGGATTAAGCTCCTGTAGCTGTTGCATGGCTTTGATTCCCATCGGTGTAGCCGCATTTCCTAGTCCCAGCAAATTGGCACTCATATTGGAGAGAATATAACCCATCGCCGGATGATTTTTGGGCACATCGGGAAACAGGAAGCCCACAACCGGACCGAGCAGCTTGGCAATCCGAGCCAGGAGACCCGCATCTTCAGCCATTTTCATCATGCCCATCCAGAACACAAGCACACTAATCAGTCCAAAACAGACCGTGACTCCCGTTGCCGCCCCATCAAAAGCGGCTTGCGTGACCACTTCGATATTGCCGTTGACGGCTGCAAAAACAAATCCGATTAAAATCATGAGCAGCCAAATTAGATTAATCATGGATTATATCCTCCCTTCAATGGCGATTTAGCTAAGGAGACAACAGGTGGCTTAACACGGCACGCCATGCAGTTGCCCAGGAAGAGACATCACCGATTCCACCCAGCGTTGCATCTTCTGTCTTCGGTTCAGGAGGAATATAACTGCCTTTACGATACACGGGAATTGAGCCCACAAGTTTGCCGTCAAGTTGCATATCAATGCGACCTGCCAATCCAAACGAAGGATCTGTCGATTGTTCCTTGCCTTCCGTTTCCGACTGTCCTCTATTTTCGTGTAGTATCAACTTCTTGGTCAATGAGCCTTCTTCACTTTTAGCCAGTGGGTACCAGAATCCCCGGCCCGTAACGACATCTGTATTTTGCACAGGCTGTTCTTGCTTGGCGACCTCTACTAACGGGAAGTACTCAAAACCGAAATCTAACATCCGAGCATGATCGTTCCAATCGTTTCCGTCATTCAGCGTTACTGCGGCGAGCTGCTGTCCGTTACGTGTAGCGGAACTGACCAAACATCTGAAAGCTTTTTTTGTGTAGCCGGTTTTCACTCCATCCGCACCTTCATACATCCGCAACATTTTATTTTTATTGTGCCAAGAGTATTCCCAGCTTTCATTGGGGTTCGGTGCGGATTTGTCCTCCGTGGCTACGATGCGTTTGAACACCGGATTGTGCAATGCATATGCCGTTAATCGTGCCAAGTCGTTAGCTGTTGAATAGTGACCTTCTGCATCCAGTCCATGAGGGTTCATAAAATGAGAATGCGTCAGACCGATTTGCTCCGCCTTTTTGTTCATTAACAGGACAAAGCCTTCTTCCGAACCACCGACATGTTCTGCGATCGCAGAGGCCGCGTCATTGCCTGAACGGAGCATGAGCCCGTACAACATGTTTTCAAGCGTCATCTCTTCACCTAACTTGAGATAGAGAGAAGATCCTTCTTTGGCAAAAGCCGAGGGAGACACTTTCACTTTATCATCCAGCTTGCTGTGTTCGATTGCTACGATCGCCGTCATGATTTTGGTCAGGCTGGCGATGCGCAGTTCCTTATCCCCATCTTTGCTGTATAAGATCCGGCCTGATGTGACATCAATGAGAGCAGCGCTTTGCGCATGTGTAGACGGACCTTGAATCGTTGCCTGGGCTTGAGTAGTCCCTAATGAAGACAACAAGAAGACAGGGATAAGCATGCATGCAATGACTTTCGTTATTTTTCGCATCAATTCATTCCTCCGGGTCACTTGGAATCTTGTACTATCTTATGTTCGGACAACTTGGAGTATGTCCCATAGGGCAAAAACAGCAAAAATCCCTCACGCTTGGATGCGGGAGGGACGTTATGTATGAGACATTATATAAGATATGAAGGGCTCAGACGACAATCAAGCCTGATCCTTTTTATCCAGCATTTTAGCTACTTTTCGCATAATTCTAGAGACTCTCATCTGGCTAATGTCTTCCATATCTGCGGTCTGGGTTTGATTAAACCCTTCAACACGATGCTTCAGTACAGTCACTTCTTTCTCACTAAGCTTGCGCTTGACCGAATCAATAACCGCATCAACGTATAACTTGTCCAGAATATCTTCTTCAATATTCTCCCCGCTATAGATGGTATCCATCAACGTCACGGATTGAGTTTGTTGATCATCAGCACCTACAGGCTCATCCAGGTATTTCACACCTTTACCCACTTGAAGTGCTTTATTGATCTTCTCTTCTTCCTCATCAAGCAACAATGCGATTTCATGTGCTGGTGGGAGGTAGCCCATATCGTGCTCAAGTCGATTGATTCGGTTAATTAATTCCGTAGCTGTGCGAGTTGGACGAATAATGCTTGCACTATCTCTCAGAAAACATCTGATTTCTCTGACAATCGCAGTAACACTAAACGAACTGAATTTTACGCCACGCCCCGTATCAAATGCTTTAACCGCTTTGATGAATCCCAGACGGCCCAGTTGAAGAATATCATCCTTCTCCACACAATGATTCTTAATAATCATTTCGGGCTTTCCAATATACTTATGAACAGAATGCCAAATCAAGTTCTCATTGACCAAAATACAATCCCCGAGGAAATGCTCATCGAGCTTACAACGTTCAATATTTTCTACGTCATCCATTGTGTAGTGCTTCTTATCTACCTGCAAATTCGTGCTAATATGTTCTGGAAATTTTCCCATTTGGATCTCCCTATGTAAAATTGATAAACGGTCTTATAGTATTCAAATTCTATTGTTAAATAATGTTTATTGACCTTTTTCGATTATTTGAAGCATCTTGTTATGATGTTCCTTCACTTGATTGTAGTACCAGGGGCGAGCCTTTCCCTTATTTACATTGCCCTCCCCCTGATTGTACGCAATAATTGCCGTACGAAGATTTCCGTCGTACTTATCCATAAGATATTCCAAGTATATAATGCTTGTTCTGATATTCGTTTCAGGCTGAAGTAGCTCCTGTTTACTCACTCCAAACGATTTCGCTGTGCTTGGAAGAATCTGAAGTAAACCAATCGCTCCATGGGATGATACACTTACCTCTAACATCCGGCTCTCTTGCCACATCATAGCCAGAATCCAGACGGAATCGATATCCGTATCCTTCGAATATTGAACTACCCACCTTACATACTTCAGCAGCTTTGCCCGGCTCACTGTTTTCTCATGGTGGAGTTCTATATACTGCTCAAGCATATCCGTCATTTGTATGTGCGTAGGAGCAACCAATGCATCTTTAACTTGTTTTCCCTGCTTTTCTTGCTTTTCTTGCTTTTCTTGCTTCTCTTGTTTTTCTTGCTTCATTGGTTTTACTGGCTTTACCTGCTCTGCTTCCATTGCTTGGTATTGTGAAACTAACACCACCACCGCAACAACAATACCTATTACTCTTTCTAAAGTGAGCAACAGATTCGCCCACCTCCTTACTGAAAGCCTCTATATTATAGAAGGAATAATCTCATACATAAGTTAGGATTGGTCTTGTTCACTTGGCTGATATACAATGATTGCGGCATATTCCAACGTGTTACTGGATGGATCAACGGTGGAGGTAAACTCCAGTCCGGTAACGAACGTGTGCGGCTTGGATAACATCCATGCGTTGATTAATTCTTCCACACCTGCAGCGCTAGCGGACACAAACGTTTTTACAGCTAAATCCGAAGCGTAGTTTAACACTTTCATTGCTCTTCACCCGATGACTCTTGTTCCTCTTCCTTTTTCTCTTCAATGAGTTGATTAAACTCCTCTTCGGTCAGTTCATGAATCTCCAATTCGTAAGCACTTGTCAGAATGTACCCCATACCATCCGTTAAATGAACGTTATAAAATGTTTGTAGTTCTTCATGAAAGGTACCCTCTTCGTAGTTGAATCCAATAACGGCTTTTTCGTAACCAGCTACACGACCAGCAAACCATACGTTGGCTTTTGTTGTTGCGCCGGTTGGCGTCTGGATTTCATGCATATTGGTCGGCGCGTGGATATACTTTCCAATCATACTGGCTACGATTTCTTCCGTTAATTTATCATCTTTTGCTTTGATCATATGTGTCATTGAATTATTCCTCCATTAGTTAAAGTCTCGCGAATATTCTTGCCCTTACATTCTCTATACGTGTTATCGGAGCGGCAGTTAAATTGGAGCCGCAGATGAAGGATTGGTTCCGCTGCTTAGGACCATATAGTTCGTCCGCATATGGTGTACAGCCACGTCCAGATCAGCCACTCGTTTGGAGACAAAATCTTCGATGACAGGCTCCAATGGCCTGAAACCTACAGCCAAGATCGGTTTTTTATGTATATACGCATGATGCATGATCACAATATCAGTAGAGGTCAAATAATCCATATCCAGATTAACCAAGACAGCATCAGCCTGTACCACTACTTTCTCAATGATCAAGGTATACTCCCTGTTGCTTAAATCAGAAGCTGTCGAAGAATCATGACTTGCCCAAGCGATATCCGAATACCCCTCTAGACGTTCCACAGAAAATCCTAAAACCACCACACTAAGCATCCTTGTTCCGCCTTTCTTTCTGTACTAATCTCTCTATACGACATAAAAAAGCACCCAGTTAAGGGTGCTCTCTCTGTTCTATGTAGGTTACTGAATCTATCTTCATCAAACTTAGGCTATTAATTGCCACTTATGACTACAATGCTTCGTATTTCTCACGAATCGCTTTCCATAACTGGGATATCCGTGCCTTGGATACACCTAGCATTCCTGCAATCTCTACAAATTCATACCCCGAAGTCCGAAGCTTAAAGATTTGTTTCTCACGTTCGTTCAGCCTCATATTTTCCATAATATCTGTTACAAACTCAAAGTTCTCATAAGCAAACCCAGCATGACCAAGCGCTAATGCGATGTCTGAGCTTTCCGATTCATCGCCACCACCCTGATACGTGCACATGATCTGTACAGCGTTAACCACACTGAGATTTTTCTCAGACATACACTTGCGGTACATGTCCTTGATTTTATTTTCGATAAGATGATCAACAAACGTCGACATTTTGGCCTTTTCTGCATCATACTTGTCCAGGGAATTAACTAATTTGATCATAATCTCCTGGGTCACATCCTCTTTCTCCATCCCGGCAAACGTTTTACCTCTAAGCTTGTGACGACACTTCTCCTGAGCTTTGTTCAGGAACATGTCTATATCCCCAATCTCAAATAAATCATCAAAACCCATAGCAGTTGTAGCAGACATTATTCATTTCCCCCATTAACTATTTAATTATCAGTAATCGTATTCTTTCTTCACAATCTATTCGCTATCCAGCATGATCTTACTCTGCATTCCCGCTTTTGCTCCCGAAATCTCATATACCATATGTAGTCTTGTTACACACAATTGAAGCTAATAAGCCTAATTACATACAAACGATCAAGAAATCTCCCTTTGATCCGCCTCCCCATTCCCATCCTATTACATTCAGAATAACAAATACGAACTAATGTTCGCAACATTTATTTATTTCGTTCGCTTATATGCCTTTTACTGACTATATACGAAGTACACGGTGAAAGGTAAAGTAGCATTTTTTACAAACAAAAAGACCAACACAGAGCGCACCACTGGAAAATACCAAAATGGTGGAATGTGTCGGTCTTGGTCTGACATCTATTTCGTCCCAATTACCGAAGATATGGCCTTCAAGTTCTTTAACAAGGTTATAGGCTTCGTCAAGATTATTAATCTATTCGATCGCCATAAGGGTAGTATAAGGAAATATGTAGGATATTGTCAACAACAAAAATTAGTTCCTAAGAACCTGTCCAGTATTCAAACGTTAGTTTATAGGTCTTAAGGCATGTTAATCTCATCATTTTTCAGCAGCACTTCAACATCCTTGTTCATCTTGAAGACTGTAATCTGCTCTGCAAAATCATGACCAAAAAATGTTGTTTCGATGTCTTCGATCTTCAGACCCATGTTGATATAGGAGAAAACGGGGTTGAAATCTTCTCTCATCATATATGCTAGCTTCATCTTGTATTCGGCGAAAATTTGACTTGAGTGAGATTGCATATGTTCCAGCATGAGTGCTTCAGGCTTGGTGAATTTTGCTGTAAACTTTAAGATGATAAAATGATTCATGATAGAGACTCTGGTATCTACCGGCCCGCGTTCAGTAAAATCTTTTCTTATTCTGGATGCCAACTTTGCGAGCTCTCTTTCCAAGTCTTTTATCTCAATGTCCCATCCCTCCTTGCCAATCATCCTGACCCCTTCTACTGCCCCTGAACATATGAATTCAACCTAGTTTAATCAAAACTGCTTGTACAAGACAAGTTTCAATGGATGCATTAAATCAAGTCACTATCAACTTTTCATGAAAAAGGAATAGACCCCAGAACTAGGCTTGGGGTATATCACTTTATTAACTATATTTTATAATTATTCAAATAAATTAGAAGTTGGTGCTGAAAAGCTAACATTAGTTAGCTTTTACGCTTAATTTATCATTTCATTGGTAAGCTCTATTTTGAGCAGACTAAACGCAACCAGGTTCAAAACGACATTGGCACCATAGTCTCTTTCGATCAAATCGAACGCTTCTTCCGTTGCTCCAACCAGATCCTCCTTATCCGAGGTCATCTCGGTAGTGACAATTTCCTCATCATTCAGTGCAAAGGTCAGCCTGTACATCATCTGTATTCCCCTCCTTAGAGGTCAATTCAATATTTCGCACATCGGTAAGATCAATGATATGAACCACATCGTCTGTATCTTCCAACGTAATCGATTTCCCCTCGTTCTTGTGTTTGGTGAAAAGTCGGCGATATTCTTGCTTAACCTCATCCCCAGTTAACGGGATTTCGCGTACGACCTTATCCGAATCTTTCTCTTTCTGTTGTAATCTTGGATTATCTTCCATCCAGTTCACCGTTTTTTTCTTCCCACTTCCCTTGAAATAGAAATGAGCAGTAAGTTCAATATTCATCGTACACTACCTCCCGGAATAATTACGTTCTCATACTACTTTCTCTATACGTCTTGATCAGCTGATTGTTAATGCTAATCTTTCTTCAATGCAGATGTGGGAAACACAAATTATTTTGTTGTTAAAAGAAAAAAAGGACAGCATATGCTATCCTTCCGTATTAGTATTTCTTAACCGCTATACGATTACCGTATGAGTCATATATATATTGGAAGTTAGTTTGAACAGGTGTTGTTCCCAACCTGGTGATGGACTTGGCCACCAATCTTCCCTCATCATCATACTGATAGATGACATCAACCAAAGTAGGAAGCTGCACGAAGTCTAGACCATCATATCGATATATCTCACCAATCGAAATGACCAAGAAGGAATCATTCTGTGCATAACCTTCTGGAGAAGCCGGCATGGTAAGTACAGGTTCTCTAACAAGCTGCTCGGTGTAGTTGTCTGTAACGACTTGTCGAATAGCTCTTCCCTGATTGTCAAAAGCAAAATATGTAACCACATCCGTATAATCTACCAAATCGCTGATCGATTCCCACGGATCAATGACATTCAGGCGTTTTCGTTCACCCCAAGTCATGCTCACATGGGTTTCTCCATCGCTGATCATATCGGCACTGTGTGTGTCAGGATGTGTGTAATAATTGGCCTTAACTTCAATATTCTCTAGTTTAATTCGTTCTTCAGTAGTAAACACTTTCTTCTCAATGCCATCTGCTAAGATGTCTGCACTATGGAAATCTGGATGCTCATATACCATGACCTCCAACCCGTTAACTGTTAGGATGCCATTGGATTTATAGCTAACATTAGATCCCGTAAGAGGTGTATATTCTTCGCCATACATATATAATGTTGGCAAATTTTGATTACTTTCATCCGTGAGTACGGCATAAATAGCTTCCGTTATCCCTTGTGGGGGAAGGTCTGTTTTTGCATTTACTGTTGTAATCTTACCTAATGCAATCTTGACCAATCGAGCATCTAGAGTCCCGCTGTCTTCCCTGGCTTCCTTGATCTCGTTTGAAAGCTTGACCACTTTACCATAAGTAATGATATCCATGATCGTTGTCTCCTATCTGACCGTCAACCCCGTTACTTCAATGGTAAAACCTGAAGGCACGGAACCTGGATTAATGATTTCAAAATGGAAATGAGATGTACCATCCTTATCGTCATAAGGTAAATCCACATTGTCGTATATCCCGTCTATGAAGTTGCCTGTACTGAATTCTGCTGTATTAAAGTATAAAATTTGGGCTTTCAATTTGTCTGCACTATCAAGTATGTGAAGTTCCACATTCGTTTCCTCTGTGGGGATAACACGTACCGTCTTAATCAGAAAACGGGGGCTTTCCATGGGGAGCGAAACGATTAATGTTTCTCCACCCCCGTTTAGTGCTTCAACTATATGAGACAATTCTACCTGTTTGTACACGTCTTTCAGCTCCTGCATAATTCGCCATGTTTTGTTCATTGACCTGCCCTCCTCCGAACTGGAATATAGGTAGCAGGATACTTCCGTGGCAATATCGTGGTTGGTACAGTTGGATCTATATTGCCTCCTTGACCAGAAAGATAGCCTTGAAACTCATTCATTTCGTCTTTGTAAATGTGCTTTACAATATATTGTATTTTTACACCCTCCGATGAGGCAGGGGTTCTCTGACCTACAATAATTGATCGAATAACTCCCTTGAATGAATCCTTTGAAGGCAAAACAATCTTGGTAACATGTACCCATCGACCATTTGCTTGCTTTGTTAAAGAGCCCAGATAACCTGCCATACCAAGATTACCTGTGAATCGAGCTTCTGGCGTGTTATGTACTGGAAGATAACCCACGCTATCGTAAATGCTTATCTCTTTGGTATGGCTTATTATTACACCATGGGTGTCAGTCAACATAAAACGGCCTGTATAATACTGAGGGAGCTCCTCCTGATCATACCCCCAAATGGAATAAATATTTTGCTCCGATGGGTTCTCTGAAGTGAGATGATGAAGCTTTCCAACCGTGTACTCGTACTGGACTCCCTTGAGTTTCAGTTGCCCCGTTTTACCAGAGCTTTTGCTCGTATACAGGGATAAAGATTGCGTCGCATTGGAACGATATGGACCCTGAGCGTATGTGTAAAGTACTCCTGAATTATGTTGCTGGCCTGCCCTCTCAGGGTCATAGCTAGAGCTCGCCTTTGTTCTATTAGAATAATAAGTACTGCTTAGATATGTATAAAGAACTCCTGAATTACGCTTTATCACGACTTGTGAAGGCGTGTAAATGGATTGCTCTGTCCCTGCTACAGCCATATTCTCCCCCCTCTACTGCATCAATACAGCTACGGTGTTACCCGGTAGGAAGCTTGAACCTCCTGTGGTCAGAGAATATACCTTGTATGTCTTGTTCGCCACTGTAATCTCATCTCCGTGGCTTACACCTGCTGCAGGTGCAAAGTAAATATCATGCAGTTCACCTCGCGGACCTTCTGCATTATTGGCCATAATACATGGTGAGAGATGGTAGAGCGCGCCCCAACCCGGATTGGTCGGTACCATCGCGGAGTATGATTTGTACACGTTATTGGTCTGAATATTATCCAGATCCTTGACTGTACGTATACCATTGAATCCCTGGTAGCTCACTCCGATCCCCTGAGCACCCGAGTGATTTTCTTGGGAATAGCGATACATCAGACCGAAATACCCCAAATTGGATATACCCGTTACCGAGTTCACATCCCCAGCCAACCACATAATTACACGATCTGCTGTAACCGAAACTTGATAGACAGTCAGCAAATTAGAGTCAACAACAGCAGTATGACAGTAGAAGTTCCGTGTACTAAACATTTTCCCATCCGGTATACTTCCGTCAGCCAGCAATACATCTTCAGCTACCGTCACGATAATATAGTTGCCGTTTGTTTCCTTCGTATTCCCTTTTTCAAACTTAATAAATAGCTTGTCTTTGCCAGATGAACCTATCGATTTAATAACAAAGGCATCTGAGGTCTCAAAATAAATTGACCAAGGAGAGGATGCAATTCCTTTGAAACCATTAATTAAGGATTGAAACAACATATTCATTTTGACTTTACCATTGAAGAATGACATGTATTAGGAAACCTCCTTATATTTTAAATAGTATGACCCGTTGTCCACCCATGACGTGGTTGCTGCCGAAGAAGCAAGGATTACAATATCTAATATTGTTAGATGATGTGTACCATTGTGCATGTATAGAAGTTGCAGGCATTTGTTGATCAATAACGTGGAATACATAATACTTATTCTCACCTAAATCAAGAATGGATCCGTCCGGATGTTGTGAAGCATCTTTCAAACAAGCTGTGAACATGTCAGCAAATTGTCCCCGTACTCCTTCGGATGGATTAAATACCATAAATGGGTTAACATAGTATCGTCCACCTACACCCGGAGATGTAAGCTGGGCATCTGTAGTAAAGTTATAGTACTCGTAAAGAGTCCCATTACGGGACTTTCTCACCACGCCTCTCCCCACATTAAAATCACCAGAAGCTAAATTGTTATTATTATTTACGTTCGAAGGCATATGTGTAAATATACCTACGAAATCATTAGCAATCGCTGGGTCCTCTAATTCAAGTGCTGTTAATCTACCTAAAAAAATTCGAATAGGAAACGCATAACCTGTATAATTTTGATATTCCCCGTGAATAAGTACCATGTCTTTAGTTGTGAACAAAGTCCATTTGTATGTGATATTATATTGATTACCGCTAGCTGAAAACGGTGTTTCTGAGAGCACCTTTCCTGGAGAATCTATATATACATCCACCTTAGGAGTTGGATTATTCATCATTCCCCATCTGATTACGGCATTATATGACGCTGCGTGATTTGCCATTGTGAAACACAGACTGTTATCTGCCAGATTTTTGAAAACAGTGTTTCCCCAGTTACCCCCGCCGCCAACTGCGGCAGCCGCATATTTTTTCACTTCCCACCATGAGTCACCTGCCATCTGTATTTCGGCGTTGTTCGAAAATTCTGATATTGCACTCACCCATGAATATCGTTTAGGTACTGCCATTACTTGGACACCTCCGTTGGTAATTCGAATAATATGGCTCGTTGTCCATCTCCCAAGAGCGTGTTGCTGTCAAAGAAGTAGGGTTGAATATTTCTAGTCTGACCTGAGATGTCGACCCAATATTTGTAACTTGTCGGTTGTTGTTGATCTGTAACGTGAAATACATGGTACCTTTTACCATCCAGATCAATCATCGACCCGTCTGGATGTTGGTTAGCGTCTTTAAATACTACAGACTTCATTTGTTGAAATTCACCTCGTACTCCTTCTTGGGGCTGGAATACATACCATGGGGAAATAAAATATCGATTGCCCAGCCCTGGCGAGGTAGCTTGAGCACTTGTACAGAAATTATAGAGTTCATACTTTTTATTGTTACGTGAAGCTCTAACTACCCCCCTACCAATATTATACAGATTATTATTAGCCCAGTTACCATCACTGCCAATAGGTGCATGAGAGAATATCCCCACAAAAGAATCCTCAACTGCAGAATCTTCCTTCTCGTACGCGTTTAACTTACCCATGTAAAGCCTGAATGGATAGGCATATCCAATATTACTCAGCGCTTCTCCAAAAATAAAAATCGCTTCTTTCATTGGGAAAACAGTCCATTTATAAGCGATATCATAAGTCACATTTCCTGCTGAAGTATGGAAAGGTATATTTGCTTCTTCTCCTATATTGTAAGAAACATCTGGATATGATTCCTCTTCAGTTGAAGGCCTGGTTAGTCCGCATCTTAATTGATATCCATACAAGGTCCATTTATACACTACTGGATAATTTAAGCAAAGGGAAAAAAACAGTGATTTATTATTCAAATTTTCTAAAGTTATGGATCCCAGCGGATTGCCATACACTTGTCCCTGGTTAGGAGCATTAAAAGCTTTAGGCTGAGAATACGGATCTTTAGGATAATAAGTTACTTTCCAGTTGACATCCTCATATGGATAAGTATTCATCTCCTTTGCCAATGTACTCAAAAAACTGGTCACGGTGCTCGTAAACTCGTACCGTCTAAACCCTTGTACCACTGTTGCTGTCATGCGCTCACCTCCTTAAATGCCATATCGAACTTTCAATTCCTGAAGCATCGACTCTTTCAGCGCTGTCAGAAATACGGTGCGAATTTGCACTTGTCTATCTGCTTCCTGACGCTGTAAATCATGATCCACTAGCTCCTGACTAATTTCGTCCATTAACTCAATAGGAACTGCCTGTTCCAATGCTTCCAGCATCGGAAGGTACTGCTGCCCTGTCCCATCGAAGATAATATCGCTCCGCAACATAAACATCAGGAGTTCCACCTCTTCCTCTGCAATTGGCGTAAGGTTCGTACCTACCATTTTGTCGAACAAAGGACGAAATCCCGTTTTAATTTTGGTCATTGAGAAATGTGATTCCACTCTATCAACCTACCTTTCTTTTTTGAACGCCAAGGATATTTCCATCCGAATCGTACTTATATTTTTTTACTATTTTCGAACCATTAAAGTCGACCATCTCGGTATCCACACTACCATCAGAGTTATAACCGTATTCAATAATCTTTGTCACTAATGGTTTTATATCGTTGTTATATGTAATCTCTTTGATAATTAGGCCGCTTAGAGCGTCATACTCAAAATAAACGTCCTGTTCTTCCATATCTTCAAGCACAGACACACGTTGCTTAATAGGGCGGTCATCATAGGCTGAACTACCTTGTAAGTAAAAGTACATTGCCCCATTATTCAACTTGCGTCTAATTCTTCCTTCTTCCCGTTCATAGGTTATCGTCTTAACTTGCCCGTCACTCTCCGTAATGAGCTCCTCTAGAAGATTCCCCTCAAGATCGTACTCATAATCAATAACGCGGTTAATACCTCCAGTAATAATCTCACGCTTCATTCTGCCTTTGGAGTCATACTCATACTCTGAAGTTGAAGACGTATTGATGATCGACCCTCGGCTAAGCAATGTCACACGTGAATCAACCGGAATATCATAGAGAAAACGAATTTCCGTATCCGTATATTCGATATAATCTTCCCCAGGAGTTACCCTAATGCCATCCAGAAGTACTTCTACACTATCAGAACCAATACTATACTTTGGACAATAAAAGCTCTTTTGTTCTGAAAGCCTTATATCAGGTGGGTACTCAATTCGAAAAATCGATTGATTTTCCATCGTCCCCCTGGATGCAGCAAGCTCCAGCTTGGATTGCATGTGATTTAAACGATCCGGCAGCTTATCAAATTCAAAGCCATCTTTGTCTGTTCTAGCGTCTGAAACTTCAGCCTTAGTCTCACCAAAACCTTCAACTTGTTTGGACAAGTCTCCGGTATGATCAATCCACCTGACCACTTCTCCGTCTAATTCATTGATCTGAGATTGAGCATCTGTGATTCTTGCCTGGAGATCTTGAAAATCTCCTGTAGACACCGTTTTGGTTAGATAATAGCGTTGGTCTTTAAGATATACCGCATCGAAGGTCGCACCTGTCGTGACAGATCCCAAAATCATGCCGTTATCGGGTTCATCGGGAACCACCTGATGTACGAAGGTTCCATCATTTTTTAGAAATATATAATATCTGGTATCTTGCTCAGCAATAAAGGAATAGAGGGACTCCTCTTTTTGAACGAGTATACTGCTAATGCTTGCATAACCACCATTGATCTGAAGCTTAAGCAGACCATTAGAATCGATAGCTGCCGCTCTTATTGCTAAATCAGATAGTGGAATCGTTTTTAGTTCATCAATGGAATGCTCTATATCTGATATAACATCTGCAAGTGATTCACGATTCCCCCGAGTATTTCCTAATTCATTTTCCAAACTCTCCAACCGTTCATTTTGTTCATGAACATCCATGCTGAGATCCGTTACGTTTTTCTCAACTTCACCCAACTTGGACTTCTGGTCTTCCAACAATATTCCCTGATTCAATACCCGAGGTTCCAGATCAGCAATACGCAATTCATGATCGGTTATCCCTGTTTCATTCTGTTTGCCTACAAGTTCCATCTGTTCCAAACGCTCAGGGAGGCTGACATAAACGCTTCTGGCTTCCTCCATCTCTGAAAGATGCTCATCAATTTCTTTGTGGGATCGGGTCCCTTTGTTTAACAAACTATTGTGGTCAAGCAACTTGCCATTGTTCGTTCCTGAACTTGTCCCGCTAAAGCGGACAGACATATTCTCACCTCCAACTCAACCCTTATTGAATCTATACGTGGTCGAGCACTTAAAGTTTAGAGCTATATATACGTTGAAGAAACGTTGATCCCGAACGTGACCTGGGCTTCATAATTGGTGCTGGTATCCAGCCTCTCTACTCTCACCCAGAATTGATAAGGGCTTTCTGGAGTTATCTCGGTTGCGTTCACTTGCATACTCCAGGCTCCTGGTTCTCCCTCAACATCGGGCGCTAACCGAACTACGTTTTGGTACTGATCTCCCCGATAAGAGGCAAGCTCGAAGTTAACATTTTGAAAAACACCTTGGTTCAATGAATTTTTGGCAATAAACAATACATTCTCCGTTACGGATTGACCAGAGGACATATAACCGAGGAAACGTTCCTGGTTGTCTTGTAACCGCATGTCAAGAAATTCTCCATTGTCGCTATACTCACGATAGTAAAGATCCACTCTAGGTTCAAAGTAATATGTATCGCCACCGTATATACTTAATATGTCTGAAGACTCAAATCTATTGCCGTCAGGCAAAGTCACTGCAAAGCTGCCTGTAAACGGATAACCATATCGTTGAAAGTCAAACATGATGGAGGTATTCTCATATTTACATATTTTCTTTTCAAGAGTTTTTCCTGCCTGATCCCGGAGTTCAACCTGATAGCCTTGTTTCAGATTATCTACCTTCACTCTGGCACTTCTTTGAATTCGAATATGATTAATGAGTAGTGGTTCACCTTGTGTTCCTGATTCTAAGAAAAGCCCGATCTTAGGTACAGAGGAGATGACTTCCTGATTACCAATAAACCGCCATATCTTCCCGTCCTCTGACCAGTATGCGGAATATACATTAAAACTTCGTACCAGACGGATCCAAGGATAACTTCTCGCTATCCCTTTTTCCGCATCAAAATACTCTTCCAGTTTCACCACATTCTCATCGTCTGCATATACAATAAGTCCCCCGGAGTCTCCCTCAACAGTTGGATTATACTCATTCTTGACATCCAACACGAACTCTTCAATTCCCGTTAACTCCGTGAAAAACATATATATTGGAGACTCTCCATGTCTTAGTTCAAGTACCCCATGATCAGCATTGTACCTTCCAGGATCGTCAGTCAATACTTCCCACCCTGAGTCAAGTTCGGATTTATTGAAATCATCAAAATAGATTAACCCTTTTTCCTGACGTTTCACAATTCCCATCCAGATCCTCCTTTCTTTACGTAAACAGCCAGATCCGCTTACCGATCACACACATCTTGGGTCTTGCTTTCCAAACTTCCAGCAGGCATTTAATCAGTGCTTCCACACACTTGTCTCCCCCACCACCTTCGCAGTAAGGAATGACATAGACGTCATCACATATCCAGTTGGTCAGTTCCATCCAGTCCAGATTAGCGTATTCGTAGCTACGCGTACCCACTTCCTGAAGGGAGGTGAACACCCATTTGAACTCATGTTTGCCTTTGGGCACTGGATGTGAAAAAGTATAGTATCCACCCTCTTGGGTGAATGTTTTGATCAGCTCATCGTCAATGAAGAAATCCAATTGACAATCAAACGGCTCAGGTACCCACACCCATCTTTCGTAGGCTTTGAAGTCATGCAGCCGGAAGGTTGTCAGATATCGTTTTCCTGTCCATTCGCTGATCTGCCCCTTCTGATCTGTTGTAATCTCCACTTTATACTTGCTATAAGGCTTGGGAGCCAGATCATTCAGTTCGAAGCCACGATACCCGTCCCCGTAATACTTTTCATCCCATAACACTTTTCCGTCCTCACGTGTAATTTTTACGCGCATATTACTGTTATCGCAGCCGCCCATCCAGATTGGTTTGTTATTCCAAACTTCGAAGTGGGTCACTTCTGCCCAGGATGGATCTAATTTGCTAATATCGTCAAGTTGCATCGATCCGCCCCAGATCATCGCTCCATCTCCCGGGCAGCCCTGCTCAAATCGAATGCGGATCTCGTAATTTTTCTTCTGATCTGATGTATTTTCTACCTCAATAGAAATGATTTGATCATCTTCATTTGTAACTGGTCGAGTATCAATTACTTGCCCTTCTTCAAGAGTTTCGATGACAATTTTAGTTCCCGAACAAGCTCTACTTGTATTTTTATATAAACGAATTACATCGAGCCAAGCATGACTTCCACCATCTGGCGCAGTCGTAACTGGTCCGGGCGGATTCCATGAGTCTTCACTTGGATGCGGAGACTCTCCTTCTCCATACAGTAATCCCTGAGCGTCTCCGCAGAAAGCATCCCATGTCTCTAAAAAGCTACCTCCGCTGAGAGTGAATCCACCAGCATCCAATCCAGAAGCCGTAGTTTCACCCCTTTTTTTATGAAGGCTATACTCAATTCGATAGGTATGACCAGGTGTTAAAGTTTTAAAGCTGTCTGTAAATTTTCTAGGCTCTCCGTTTAATAAATTATAAGTGGCACTTCCCGCTTGCATATTTAGTGTTAAATCCCATATTACTGCTTGTACTTTCGTTTCATAATCATAATCGGGATACCCAATCAAACTATTTTTATTTTTACTGTAAGGGTCTTCAGTATGTATCTGCAAATTACCAATAGTCGCATGATAGCGGACATTTTGCTTGTTTTGATCATTATCTGGATAGATATCCGTGACGCCAATACTTACAGTGTATCTACCTGGTCGGGGTACATTAATTACATCAGATTGATAGGATGCTGCCGATCTTTCCCAAAATTCATTGGTGAAACTGTCATAATCAACAGTGGTACTATTGTATCCTCTGTTGTTATTCTCTTCATGGATTAGCTTTTTTTGTTTTGACTGACCTTCAGGATAGAAATATACTCTAAGTTTAGCTCTTGGGTTCTTGTCTACTAGGTAACTAATAAATTTGTAGTTAAGTCTAAATTTGCCTTCACAATGAAAAGAAATTTCTATTTTTTTAGTGTATTTACTATCAAAATCAGAATTATTATCTCCTGGCTCTGTACCTTTAACGTTTATAGAATAATAAGGTTGTCCTAAAAATTCAGGGGATTTTACTCCTGCACTTGGAATGATAGTTGGAATAATTCTTCTTAAACCCTGAACTTTATTATTTTTTACCGGATAAACGGTAATTTGCTCACTGTATAAGATATTTCCAGTAGGTGGAGCTTTAAAATACCGTGTGACTGTCTTACCTTCATCCAGTACTTTAATACCCTGCACACCATTATCACTATAAAGTGATCCATCGTTCTTCCATCCCCACTGGCTAGATTGTGCCGAGTTTCCGTCATATGGGGATTGCCCATATTCAATTTTGTGTGTTTTGGTACCTGCTAGAAAACATCTTTGTCCAAAAGGATCTGTGACTTTATCTCCTATTTGATCATTTCCTGGCTCATTTCCACTGCTATTTCCAGAATCTCCTGAACTTCCTGAACCTCTGACACCAGGAGTATACGCCTTCCCATCTTGATATATCCAGCGAAATATATGATTACCAGCGGGAAGGGGATACATACAATCTGTACCTTTATCACCGTTAGATCGACTTCCTGTCCATACGCTGATGCCATCTATTTGTAGTTCTAACTTCTCCCCCGTATCAAAGTCGCCACCATACTGCCAGCATATATATCCAGAGTTATTCATTGAAGCTGTAAATTCACAAATAAAATTTTGGTTATGTCCCTGTGCCCACATTACACCATCTCCAACCGGGATTGGATCAGGGGGATTGTCAGGGTTATATTGCGGAGGTTTGATATCTTTCCATTTCCAACCACCAATAAATTTCAAAGACGGTTTATAAACATCCTTCTCATTAAATAACTCTCCAAATATTTCTTTATCTCTTGAAGTACCTTTATCTGGGTCATAATTGGAATCCATTGCAGGATAGATTCGCATGTGCTCTTTAATTTCTAATTTGGCACCAGGATTGAGCTCTGCGCTGTATGTAATTGTATCTCCATTTGTTTGTGTAGATGCTCCAGCATCGGTTACATCCCATCCACGTGTCACATCAACATATGAACCTAGCGGTGACGTTGTACGGTATGTATTACCCGTGTTATTACCATAGGTGAACAAATGATTCTTCTGATATTTAAATGGCTCCTCTGTCAATCTATCTTGAATATGAAACTCTATGATGTTGTGTCCAGCCTCTAATGGAATACGCACTAGTTCCCTAGCACTTTGCATGGAGGTATAGTGTACTAACATTCCGTTAACTTTTACTTCAAAAGCTTCAGTCGGTCTTAGCGAATGCGCGTAACTGAATACAAACCACCCCTCATGATCTAATATCACCTCTGTCTGTGCTATCATATTCCCTTCCGTTGGTTCGTCCAAACGTAAAATATCTTCTTTACGAATCCATCTCGGATTTCCCGACATTAACCATTGATATTTCCCAATACCTTGTCCAAGATGAAACGGCTCCCAATGATCAATTTCTCGCGGAGGACAAGTTACTTCGAGTGAACCTCTCAAATCCACCGTCGTATCCGGCCCTGCAACAATTTCATATTCGATTTTAGCCTGGTTGGTCTCTGTTTCTGAATAGTCCCCATTCAGTTTCCATTCCACACCGTGCACTGAGCGAGCATAGCTACCATGATCTCCATCTCCACGCTGGGTCCGCTGAAAGAATTCATCATCAAAAAACAACTGATAATCATGATTGGGATACGGCTCTTCATCCACCCCCATCTTGTAAGCAAATGAAACCGTTCCATCACATTCGTTATCCAGATCCATTGTCATAGTTTTCTTACGCAAATCATCCGTAATGAACTGTCCTTTAAAATGCGCCTGTGCCACACTTTGCGGTGATCTTACAACCCAGTTTCCATACTCATATACGTCCTCACCATCCAGATCGTAATCTTTCGGCGCAGGCGGCTTGCGTGTATCCACAATCTCAACGACTTCAACATCCTTGATATAGATACCATTGTTCTGCCATACTTCGGGTCTCATTTTGCGGATTAACCAGTCGAACTTGTACATCTGTCCTGGCTGCAACGTAAATGCAGCTTCCTGCCATCCACTGTTCTCGCTCCATTCACCTCCGACTTGCTGCCCATTAATATAGAACAGCATGCCATTACCGCGCTTGGCGCTAGCCAGGTACTTGAACCTGATCTGTCCATAACGCTTCACACGCCAGTTAAACGTGATTTTGGATGAGTTTCCAATCTCCAGAAGCCCTAAATCCAGTTTTAAGATCATCTCGGAGCCAGATTGTTCATTTCGGCCTACGGAGTGAACAGCTACCCATTCCTGATCCTCCGTTGATGATACATATCTGAAGAAATCAGGGAATTTATTCGAGAACGGGACGTCCTTTTTCATCGAAAAGAGCGGGATCTCATATACGGTTGCATCAAAATGATTAAAGTAATTCCCACTAAAATGATGGTAGTAGGGTGCCGGACAGATCGGTAATGACACACCATGATGACTACCTCCAGGCTTCTGGGCGTTTTCAAGAATCTTGTGAATACAGTCTTTCACCATTTGCAGTACTCGCTGATATTGTGTTTTATCTGGAGGCTGCTGTTGTTCTACCCACCATTCAATCCTGCGATACATATTCCATAAAGCTTCACGGCATCGTACACTCGCATACCAAGACTTATCTCTCAGATATTGCTCAATGATTTGATCAATACTGTTTTCCAGGGCATCCAATTGAACCGTCTGCCATCGTCCTATCTGACCGTAACCAGGATCACCTAGAATAGGATTATTTTCTTCGCCATGCCGGTCCGTTTCACTTCTCGGTGCATTGGGACTCTCCGGGAGATGCTCTGGATGGTTAGGATTGGCATAATCGTCTTTATCAGCTATCTTAGCTCTCATATTGGCGAACAACACGCCTTTTTGAGACATTGTAAATAATCCAAATGTATGACCCATAAAAATCACCTCGTACTCGCTCTATACGAAAAAAAGAACACTGAGTTAATCAGTGCCCGTTAAATCGTATTGTAGTTTGGAATCGGTATAGATTTGCAGTTTACCTTTCATGATGGATACTGAGATTGTGTACCATCGATCCCTCTCCCATTTAAAAGGTTGCATCGGAGAACCTACAGACTCTTTTCTACCCGCGACGACATGATACAGCTGCATCGGTGTCCTCATATCTAGAGCATTTGTAGAATCACCACCATTGACCATGAACATCCAATAGTTATTGGTATCTCGCATTTTAAAAATAATACCAACGCCATCGTCACCCTTCTCGTTCTCATCTACCTTGAAATCAACGGAGAATTTATACTGATCGCCCAGAAAATTATTCCGGTACCATCCGTTGATTTGAGAAGTTTCATTTTTACTGTAAAACTTGCCGAGGAGCTCATCCCGTTTCCAATCGCCGCCTCCGAATTGAACCCAATCATCCGCCTGAACAAGTTCAAGTGCATCCATCTCTTTGGAGTATGGGAAATAAACGTTAAACGGGTCATGAGGATCATACTCTTCGGGCACGCCAAAACCACCCTCCCAGTCTTCGGGATTCATTCCGTGGTCCAACAGATTATCGGTATAATCGAAAACAAGTCCCTGCGCGGTAGTATCCATAAGAGGCAGATATCCCTCAGTAATCCGATCCCGATAAGCCAACACCGAATCGACTTCAACATCAGAAGCCCGTCCTTCCACTTTGGCTTCGTGATAGATCTTCATAAGATGCGCTGTTCGTTCAGGCAAAAATGCAAAAAGCTGTTCCAAATACTCTGCACGCATCTCAGGTCGTTCAGCGAAAATAAAGCCCGTGATCACCTGCGTACATCGTTCCTCAAAGGTTGCGAATGTATCCTCCGGATTCTGCAATTCAGACAAACGAGCATTCGCAAATGTTGCCTCTCGTGTCTGGTTTTCCAGATGAGATATTCGTTCATCCTCTCGTTCTGCAGTGATGACATCCTGTTGAACAAGCGCCACTCTGCCCTCAAATTCTGCATATGAAAAATCATCCACTTCTTGTCCAGATCCACTTAACTTGATTGACATGTTAGTATCTTCTGTATTTAATTCACCATTAAGAATATTCTTAAATGCAGTCGTTATTTCGTAATGCCCCGTAGAATCAAGTGGTCCGGTTTCACCGGATAATCCTGCCCCAACATTAGCGTGGTGCCCTGAGTTCATGCCTGTCCATGTACAATCGATTAATTCACCATCCACTTGTACTTTCTTTCCTTCTGAACCATCTAGAAGAGAAGCACCTTGTTCCAACTTGCTAGCATTCAATTGCTCTCCCACATGCCCATGCTGTTGAATTTTTAATGCTTCAGATATAGTAACAATTGAAGAATAATTGCTCGCCTTGTCACTCACTAAAGATTGCTCCCAATCAGCCTGGGAATTACCTTTTGTGCTTAACAAACCGGATTCAAATGTAGCCCGAAGAGGATTTAGAATTCCCTCTATATCTTCCTCAAGACTTGTCCTTCGCTCGCTCTTTGATCCGTTCCGTTGTTCCTCAACATACGTATCTCTTGCACGTTTATCTCCGTTGTTGGTAAAGTGATATTCGGAACTTTTACCACCCTTAGTCGCGAGAAGATTTTCTTCCAAATTGCCATATTGAGGCTTGGTAGAAAATAGCATTTCTTCAATTTGTCCATACTGAGGTTTAATTCCGAGTAGCTGCTCTTCCAAGTTCCCATACCGGTATTTAGTTGCCTGCAACTCCTCTTCAATCTGCCCATATTTGAGCGGCAAACCTCCAATGGATTCTACTGGCACGTCTGCGTACTTAGGTTTATCCCCGCTGTCAAGATATTGATCTATCAAACCATATTGATATTTGGTAGCAACCCACTGGCTCTCCAGATTTCCCTGTTGCGGCTTATCAGCTATCCACTGCTGTTCCAGGTTACCAAGTTTGTATACCTGACCCAGAAAATCTTCATTCACCCATGAATCTTTCAATTGAGTAGCATGTTCAACTCGACCTGATTGCTCTGAAAATCTTCCTGAGTTCATGGCCAATTGTATTCCGTCATTCATGTTTGCCTGTTTTAATTCCATATAACTGTAAAATGATCCTTCTGCTGTTACACCCAGTCGATGATTCGTTTCCCCCATATAACCATCATCCCATTGCATTTCACGCAAATCCTGATATCCAAGGCCATAGCCTTCACTAGATAGACCTTGGCGTAAAAATGGATCTCCTAATTCATATCCCTCACTTGTATTTGCTTGACGAATTCCAGAAGTGCTGGAGGTATACAACTGAATGACCTGTGCTTTTCTCATTTGTGAAGAAGCTCCTGAGACTATCTCTCCAGTCTGTTGAAGCTCACGACTAACAGGACTGCCTAAGTTATATTCTTCACTCACATCCGCTTGTTGACTGAAACGGGCACCAATGGAGTACTCTTCGCTAATATGCAGTTCTCGCAGATCTGTCGAACCCGCAACGTATGTATTAGAGTGCTCGCCTGACCGAAGGATAGATTCTCCTGTAGCATAATCTTGCTCGTTAAATAATCCATCTCGATCGTGATTAGAGCCATCGACTGTTTCATTCACCATGCCGAACTTTTCCTGTAAGTGAGCAGCGTTCATTTCTGATAGATCCTCATCGAAAACTCCTGGAGATGAATCAACAAAACCAAGTGGAGTATCAAAATTAAAAGTAATCGGTTTGGCATCCCAATCCGCATAAGTCACCTCGATGGTTTCTCCGCGCCGATCAAACTTTGAACCCGTATTTTGCTCATTCAGCAACCCTACTTGATTATACTCACTGTCTTTTTCCTTGAAGGACTCGGACATTTTATCATCTACATTCCCCTGACGGGGTAGGTGATCTGCATCTAGATATGGTGTGTCTGTCCATGCATCATCGGGCTCTTGATATGCTTCTGGCATGTCCATGTCGATGATAACTTGTTTCAATTCTCTAATACCCTCTGAACTGAATGTAACGAGTCCATTATCACTTTGTTTATTTGAACTCAAGATACCCACTTCAATTAATGCATCGATTCTCTCTCGAATTCCAGTGAGAAGGTTTTCATCCATAAAGGCGACATCATCGGTCTGATACACCGCATCAATCATCATCTCCAATACAAGCGCAGGGCGTTCTAATAATTCAGCTGCCAGCAATGAATCTTCCAGATGAACCGGATATAATTTGTTTCCAATCGTTCCACCATCACTGATGAACTTTTTTAGTAAGTCATCCAAGTAAACCATATGCTTCTGCGTCATATTTTTTAGGGATTGCCACAATTTCTCTATATTGAGCTCTTTGCTGCCTTTAAGTGCTACATACATATCATCGTCAAGAAAAAGGTTTTTACTATCCCTACTCTTCAGCGCCTCGTAGACCGTATCTTCAATTGTCAATGTCTTATCTTCACGTTCTCCACGTAAAGCTTGAGGTAACCAGATTCCTTGCTCAGTAATGCGGTTACCCGCACTTGAGGATTTTAATTCTATCTCATATGTATCCGTTCGCTCGGCATGCACTTCTGTTTTGGGAATATACATGGTTCGCGGACCAACATGACCCGTATCGAATTGGGAAGATACAAATGATTCAAATTTGTCGACCCTGCGTCCTTCTGAATATTCTCGAAGGAGATGTGCAGCTTCTTTATCTACCCGAGTGCCCTCAGGTTTATCCCTCTCAACATTAGCGAATTCTACTGTATCTCGATGTGCTTCGGATTTATTTCGCAAGACATTTCCGAACTCCGTAGCATCCCTTGATGCAAGAATTTGCTTATTCGTGTCCTCAACTGCTCCAAGTACAACAATAAGTCGGTGAGCCTTGATTTGCGTATTCACATTTTCAATATAAGCAGGATTATGATCTATGATTCTTTTGCCCCATGGAAACTCCTGATCTATTGTTGCCGGATTATGACCTATAATACGTTGTCCTCTTGGAAAAGCATTTTGGATCACCCAGGGCCCACTACGAATATCTCTTAACGCAAATGCAGGATGATACCTATTGGCTGAAGATCTGTCCATATAGGTTTGCACGCCTTTAGCCATACTTCCCCATAGACCTTCCTTATTAATCAAGGTAGGTGCTGTCAGTCGGCTCCGATCCAAATTTATGATCTCGTTTAAAGAAATAATATCATGCTCTGCGCTTCGTCTATATAACTGTGTTTCCGCTAAAAGCAGTTCTTTATTCGTATCTCTTTCCATTCGGAGAGACTGATGTACCACACTTGGGAATTGGCGTGTTTTCAGTTTAGCCAGAACAGGTGGACGCATGACTAATCCGTTTTCGAAATCTTTGCGTTGCCCCCATTGTTGTACATACTGCATCTGCGTTTCAAAATCAATATTCCGCAAGGCTTGATTGAACTGAGCCAGTTGTCCTTTGACCTGAAGATTTCTTTCACCCTGATCTGGCTTGTGAACACTGATTTCTCTCGTATGATCTATTGAAGACAGAATTTTCTCATGTACAATTTTCATATATTCTTCTTGTAGGAATCGTGAAGAATTCCCTATTTGTATGTCATGATCTATGCTTGAATCCCGTTTATAGAAACGCTGGGAGTCACTCATAAGCTCCTTGGAGGTGTGCCGATGATGAGCTGTTGCAGCTTTTAGCATGTTTCCATATGAAACATCGAGTTCACGCCGAGTCATCGATGAAGCCAAGTCCAGCTTGGATATCGCAGTATCTTTCAGTCTCTCTTTAACGCTGTCAATTACTCTAACTATGATGCTGCGTCGCTCAGTTTCTTTCAGAGCACCATCCATCACCATTTGCTCCGTGAGCATCGAAACTGTCCGATTGGCTATCGCTAAAACCTCAAGCCGGGTATGCTTCTGATGATCTCTGGCTGACGCCATGATTCGTTCAACAACGGTTTCAACTGCGTCATCTCGCTCGTAATCTCCAAGATAATCCAGAATGACATCCTGATCCGAGAAACGAACACCCCATTGGGATGGATGAATTTTATCCAGATTTTTCAGCAAGTTGCGTGTCACTGTAACATTCTTGAATATTCTCAATTCTTTGTTATTATCAACACGCCATGCAGCATCTTCCGTATGCAACTGTCCCTGATGCAACCACTGCATTCGATCAGCAGCCTTTTGCTCAGAGTTATCCATAAGATTGCTATCTCGAAGAGATGTTCGAATTCCTTCAATCGCTTCTAAGGACTCATCGGCACCTAATCGATTACGCATAGCCTTAATGCCTTCTTCGATCTCGCTTTGTACCGTATTTCGTTTGTCTCCAATAGGTATCTCGTTTATCGATACATGATTCCTTGTTCTTCCATCAGACAGAACGATAAATTGTTCTTCTCCTTCCAAGTCTCTTTTGATGGAGTCAATCAATTCGTCTTTTATCGTATCATCAGCAGCATTCCTTGCCATGTAGAAGTCCAGCATCAATATGCTGGCATAACGACTATAAGGAATATATACAAACATATAGTCCAAAGGCCTGCTTCCTGTACTGCCTATCCTGAGCAAATATCCCTGTGATGTCTGAACAATGTCCCGGATGCTAAAATAGTATTCGTTTGTTGTGAGCACTGCATCACCCCCTCCAAATAAAAAGGGAACTCCTGAGCGGAGTCAGGGTTCCCTCTACTGAATCTATACGATTCAGGTCTATGCTTGTTTACTTGAGTAACGTACCTCTTTCAGAATCGCTACGCCCATACGTTGATTAGCTGATAAGTTCATGAAGTTCTGTTGTGTATCTGTATCGAAATAACGATAAACCTCTTGATGCCAAGGCTTTCCTTCCACGTCAATAATCAACTCATCCAGGTGAAGGATATTATGTTTTGTTACCGCAATGCAGTTGTCAAACTGACCACGATATCCCTCATAGGGGTGGACAACATAAATTGGAGACAAGTGATATTTGGACGTCCATTTGGATGCCTGAAACCCCTGTGGTTCTAGTTCAAGTCCCGTATCCCCAAGTTCAGGATCAATAAAGGCTTTGCCTACTGGTGGTGCTTGAGTAATGAAAGAAGGATAGTGGCTTTGGAATTCAATACCTGATTTAGTTTTGAGCATCTGCAACGTGTTGTTACCTGCAGAAGTATACTGTCCATAGTAGTATGTACCGTCTTTAGCAATTGTTGCGATATCCGGTTCATCAATAACTGCACCTGCCGTCAGCATAACGTTTCCGTCTACATCATTGAGGTTATATTTGAATGGCTTCAGCGCACCTACATAGAGGAATGATTTTTTATAATCCAGGAAATTTACAGCCGGATCTGCAACCAGAACCATAGCCAGACGATTATTCATCACATTGATATACATGTAAACCGGCTTTTCTTTGTTTCGATCCGTTGGCGTATGACTCTCCAGTGCCCACTGGTACAGTACAGGGTGACCTGTTAATTTGAATGTTGGCAGTGTCTTCACTGGCAAAGCAGCAGGCTCTTCTCCTTCCAGTCCTTCAAGCAATTGGACCGTCAATGTACTATGCTCTACATATTTAGGTGTTGGTGTGATCACTCGTGGAACGATGGCGTGATTCGTGAACTGTACATAATATTTTTTGGTGATTGGTTTTTCTGTTGTTCCGATAGTCATGGTGCCTTGAAGAATCAACAGACTGATACGATTTTCAGCATCCTTTTCCTCATAAAACACCTTCCACGAGTTATTCTCAGCTGTTTCACCCGCTGTTGATTCGAAGGGGAATTTCTCGAAAGCCGTAATCTCCTCCTTCAACTTGTTCAGAAGATCCTGGGATGTTGTAATGGTTTCTACATACTTAAAATTTGCCATGTAATGTTAATCCTCCTTATTTAATTTCCTTAAGTATTGCAATCGTGACCTGATCCGGTGCAGGCGACTGCTTGAAAAAGTTCATCGGTGATTTGATACTGAAGAATTTGTACACTTCAGTCCAATTACCAGCTACAGGGTTATCATTATCTTTGGGAATCTCCGTATCTACAATCAGTTCATCCAGATTAACGAGATTCTGATCATATATCGCGACAACCCCATCCATATAACCCCGATAACCTTCCGCTTGGTGCACCAGGTAGACTGGACTTGCATGGTATTTCCCAGTCCATAGTGACTTTTGGAAACCGTCCTTGTCTAACACTAGTTTAGACAGTTCTTTTGGGATACTCCCAACATCGGGATAATTCGGCAGCTGGGTAATAAATGCTGGATAATGAGCTTGATACAATACGTTACCTCGAGTTCGAAGAAGAGATACCGAGTCCATCCCGTTCGAAGTATACTCTCCGTATTGCGCATACTTGTCAGGATTCAAATCCGTTCGTATTTCATTTTTTGTGTATCCTGTTAGATCTTGTTTTAAGTCTCCCATACCTACGGTTAAACCAAAGTTGCCAATATGATCATGGTCATTGAAAGGTACGATTTTTCCAAAATAACCGAAACTTCGGTAATAACCATGAATATTGGGAGAAGGATCTCCTTCAATGACAATCGCAGCTCGGTCGTTATTGACCGAAATATGGTAGGCTACCAGGTAATCCGGTCTCCGTTTTTTGTTTGGCAACCATTTCACAGTCGAGTTACGTCCGTAAAAGAAATGGGAAGCTGGACTGATCAGTTCAGTAAGACCATCAAAATCCTTGTCCCATGTGATGGTTGGCGGCGTGTACAATTTAGTTGCTTCAGGATCATTCCACTGCTCATACATCGCTTCTGCTGCTGTCTGATCCACCACCACAGGTGTTGACCCAGGTGATACGGTTGAAGGACTGCAGATGCCTTTGTATGTAGCTGACGGATCACCCTTGCTTAATTCGCCTACAAATCCTACACCATGATGGCAGTCAAAGTAATTATAATCTCCGCCCGCAAAGTTCTGAGGCTGAGTAAACATGATAAAGTAATCCCGAGAGGAAATCCCCTCTGGTACATCAGGTGTAGCTTTCAACACAACCTTTGGTGTAGTGTAGTTGGTTGGTTCAGCTACGTAATATCGTTCGGTGAAAGTGTAATTTGTTGCAAGAACAGGTTCAGTTCTATGGTAGTAATTACTACTACCAGATGAATATCTTTCATTTTCTACTCTTAGCTTAAAACCGTTTCTATTCAAAGCATATGCCCAATCTCCAGGCATTTCGGTAATCAACTCAAATTCATTCCAATCTGTGCTATCGACCCTCGTTGTATTTTTCTTGGTCTGAGTTTGTTTAACAAAATACACACGGGTACCTTCTACAGAGGTTTCGTCAGGGATAATGACGACCATTGCATTCGGGATATTTAAATAAACAGTTTGACCTTTATCATCAAGATACTCGTGTGTTGTTACAAGAATTTTTTTGTTTGTCTTAATATTAGGAGAACCGAGCACCTCGTATATGTATCCATCCTCATCCATAAGCATTCTTCCATCTTTTGCTGCAGAGATGTTTTGCAAATTACTCGCTATTCTCAAAACATCATACGATTTACCATCAATATGTCTGTATTTCCCCTGAACGCCTGAACGGGTCATCTCTTTGTAAGTCACCCATACATCTGACATGGACTCGTAGACCTTTTTCCATTTGTTTTCCACATTTGAACCATTAGCGGATGGAATCTTCGCGCCTACAATGGCATCGGCCAGATTGAAAATAATATCCTCTGCTTTACTTTCACCTGACACGAATCCACTGAACTTGGTTAATGGTATTGTCTGTGCCATCGTCACCCTCCTTATCTCAAAAATTTGATGTTGTACCAGACCGACTTGGCTTCAGCCACCGCGTTAAAAAAGTCAAACGTGATGGTCGTTCCCGCCGGAATCGGGTAGACAATTCCGAAACTGTTACCCATAGAAACCGACTCGGGAAGTTCCTTCGCATAAATGGTGCGGCACACCTTTTCAGTCCCGATCATCAGCTCCCAGTAATCGCCGACACAGTAGTGGCTCGCAGCAAATGCAATGCTCAGGAACTCTGTGTCATACGCCAAGGTGAACGTATCAGACTTGGTGGTCTTGGCCGCCGGAATGTCCAACATCTGTCCCCGAATGAACGGGATCGTCTTTTTACTGAAGTGTGGGTACGGCAGCTCGCGCACTTTGTCGATGACGCCACCCGCGATGTAAGATACATTAAATGCCATGGAACCACCTCCTACATGTTATATACGACTTACGCTCGTTCCAGTTAAGCGTCCTTCGTCATCATAATTTAGACCAATATTGTAAGTGAACATCGACTCTCCACTCGGATCATATGTACGGGCCGTCACCTGCGTTAGCCTGAAATACTTGTAATAATCATAATCCGGGTGGGAATAGCCCACCCCGGAAGGAAAGTCTTCCTCATCCTCTGAGCCAAACTTCATCCAGATCGAAACCTTCCATGCCGATTCATACAAGAGGTCTGCTCCAGTCACCCGGTCCGGGTCCTGCATGTGCTCCCGATATAATGTAACGGAAGGTTCACCTTCAAGGGGAGAAACATTCGAATTGGAGATACTGCTATATTTGCGAAGCTCCCGGTGGATTAGATCCAGCACGGGAAATACAATATTTTCATTCACAATGCCGGCCATTACACCATCACTCCCTTTCTTGCCCACATCATATCAATGACCTGTAACATGCCACGGTCAACCGAATAACTGGTTTTAATACTTTTAATCGTATATACAGCTCGTGTGGTGGTCGTTTTATCCGTCACAATGACGTTGTCGAGCAGATCAAGCGCAGGATTCGCAGGAATGGACACCTGTAGCGTACGGCACATCCGTTTCATATCAAAAAAAGCTCGTTCTGCCACCTGTCTCTTGGCTTCAACCGTCTTCGCCCAAGGAACGGCCAGCACCATGGTTCGGATTTCTCCTTTGAGTTCGAGTAAAATCTCCTTGTCTACGAAACTGCTCTGACTATCATTCGAGTCGATAACTACGATGTGACTTCTTCCTCTGGACCAGTCTGTAGATTTGGTTATGGAGATCAGATTGTCATTCTCGGAAAACTCTGCCACGACCGGTTTGTCATAATTCAAGCGCTCCAGTCGGTACGTACCATAACGGTCACAGTAGCTTCGATACGGAATCTCCGAGATCACCTCCTGAACAGCTTCCGTAACTTTGGCAGACCATTGCTCAAACGTCCTGCCATACTCCTCAATAAATGGATTAAGCCATCCATTCGGTGTCAGCACTGTACTTGCATCCTTGACTTCAAACTCACCTTCTTGACCCGGTACGGGGACAATGACCCTACCCGTCTTCTGATTTACCTCAATCAGATATGTCTCGTCAATCACGTAGTCAGGATAAGAGCGATCCTCACTGGTAGCCCGCCAACCCACCATACCTGCATGTTTAACGAGATCTAGTACTACCGTAGATTTGACCCAGGCCGGCTTTTCAAGCTCCACAGGCTGAGCTGGTGTTGGTGTAACTGCGGGAGTGGAGGTTGCTGTAATGGTCCAGCTTGCAGGGTCTGCAAGCATCTCCTGATAATAGGTCCATACCTTGTCCACCCAATTCTCCCGATCCTGACTCCAAGTCATGGGAGCGATGTCTCCACCATTATGGAAATAAAGTACATCCGCCTTGGAACTCACTTTTTTCCCTCTGGAAGCCAGCGCCTTGGACATCCGTTCTGCTCCGCGCTTCATTTGCTCCTGAATTCCCTTGTAAAGGGGATTGCAAGCACTTTTACTAGGACAGCCATATCCAAGAATAAAGCTTTTATTTTCTTCTGTGCCCTTCCCTTGTGTTCCCAAAACAGTCTCGTGCCTGCATATTGCAAGCAAAAACTTATGATCAGGTACACCATACGCCGCAGCTTGGGCCTGGGCAGCCTGAAT
This sequence comes from Paenibacillus sp. 10L310, assembly GCF_056395745.1. Taxonomy (NCBI): domain Bacteria; kingdom Bacillati; phylum Bacillota; class Bacilli; order Caryophanales; family Paenibacillaceae; genus Paenibacillus; species Paenibacillus sp. 10L310. Next base: position 640,584 of record NZ_JBFTKC010000003.1, read on the forward strand.
AATGGATGATGTCCGGTCCGTGCCAACTGCTGCAGGCGGCACCGGATCTGGCACATTGTCAATCTCTTCTACCTCTGGATAGGCTTTTTTCTCGGAAATGACTTTCTCGATAATGCGCTTGTACATATCTCGGGCCGTAATCTCCAGCGTGGAGCCTTCACCATTGATGTCCACCTTGTCAATCAGTCCCGTAAATACCCGCATCATGTGCTGACCATATCCCATATATATGCGTATCGGTGTATTTTCACTCAGAACCCCGATATGGAATCCGTTTGCAAAATAAGACCATGGAGACGGTACACCACCAAGCTCAGGAAAATAAGCAGGATTATAATCCGGAGAGAAGAATCCTCTTGGATTGGAGATGGTCAGCCGTGCTTCCCGGGCTTCAGAATCAAACTGATCATCGATTTCGGCACTAATGATATTGGGAAGAACCTGCGTGTCCATATAGACAAAAGACCCGACCTGAATAACATCCGTCTCTGTCCTTCTATTATTGATAAAATCTCCGTAGCTGTTCGTTTGATAATATCCTTTAGACGGATCCAGCCCTTCTTCACTCTTTTGATTCTTCAACGGAGCAGGCAACAACTCTTGTATGCGAATATAATCGATGGCGAACTTTTTATACTTCTCCTTCGAAGCAGGGACAGATCCGGTTGGAACAGTCGAGTTTTGTTTGCCCCCATACGTCACCTTAATCTTGATACTCTTGGCTTTTGCAGGGATCACGATATTATTCAATTCCGTCAGTTTGGTCAGGTCATATGCCCCGTTGAACTTATTCACATAGGCATACGTTTTACCATCAATCACCACCGCGAAAGAATCCCCTTCCGCTTCACTAAAATTAGTCCCCATTCCAATACTAAGCAGCCCTTGCGTGGGCATACTCAGTTTTGTCACGTTAATCTCAAATTCAGCTACGGCGGCTTTGCCTTCAAAGGTGTATAGCAATTTGCCTCCTGAATCAAACATAGTCCAGCCCGATTCAATCTTGGCATAATCCGAAAATTTCAATCCGGTTGTATAAACGTTTTTCTCATGCCAGTTTCGCTTGTCGAACTTCTCATTCAGTTTGATCTCTCCGGGATATCCTTCAACCTGAACCGGCTTTACATCAGTAAATGTTGTTTTCGCATTTCCGTGCAATTTGCGCTGTCCGCTCAGATATAATCTAGGATCAACTGGCTTGCCACCCTCTCCAGTTCTCGTTGTTGGATTGACTCCTTCCCAAATTTCAAAATGCAGATGTTTTCCCTTGCCCGCCGCACGTTCAGCCGCGGACACCTTATGCCCACCAGTATATACGCCACCCGTATTGCCTAGCGTTCCAATGACAGTCCCTTGAGCTACTTCATCATCCTCCGAACAGAGAATTTCTTTTAGATGAAAATATTTGGTGATGACACCATTATCATGTCTTATATTTACGGCATTACCGGCACCTTCTGTTTTATTCAAGGATGTTCGGACTACTTTTCCGGCCCATGCAGCCAAAATTGGTGTTCCGATCTTCTCCGACAAATCGATGCCTCGGTGAATTTTTGACGCACTATTACGAGGAGCACCAAATTCATCTGTAACAGGAGTGGTAATCAGCGTTTTACCCTTGATCGGAAAACAAATCTCCTGAGCATTCGCTTGAGTCGATCCGTTATATATACCATTACTCGACTCATCCACCCAAACGGATTCTGTACTGATGATGGGTACCTGCTCGGTTACGATATGTCTGAACTCTTCTGTCCGTCCCGGGATAAATGCCAGCCGATCTACTTCGACACGGATATTGGGAACTGCTCCTTCCCCCAGCTTCAGACGTTGGGACAGCACATTCATAACCTCATCCGAAATTGGAATCATATTGTAATCTCCCCCTTACTTGAATCGCTCGATGGTCCATTTCATGAATCGGTCCAGGAAAGCTACGGCTTCAGCCCGTGTCATAGCGGAATTTCCAAGGAACCATATCTCTTCCTCGTCCGTACCACCTACAGGTCTTCCCATATCCGTGACTTCCGCTGCACCATCCACCTTTTTCTTGATAGGAATTCCATTAATTAGTGGATCATTGTTCGCAAATGTTTCGTCTTCCATTTCCGAGACGGCTATTTTCCAGAAAGCGTCTTTGGACTGCTCTACCCGCTCATTTTTGTCCCGATAATATATGGCCGAATCTTTGCCAACGTCTGCGAACCTCTCGCTCACATCTTTGAGATAATAGAACGTCACTTCGTCGCCCTCTGAGAAAGGTTGATTGAAAACAACCGTATGGTTGTCAATTTCCGAATAAGCCGGTGTTTCTTGGACTTTATCTTTTTTTTCGTCTTTGAATTTCACTGTAATTTTAAGTTTCTTTTTACCTGCGGGATAATTGCCGTTAAGTCTAAAAACCCGTTGTCCCTGAAATGCCGTAATAGGCTGATTAATCCCCGTCGTTGGTGCTTTCATGTCCGTAAATCTGGCATAGAACACCTTGCGTAACTTATTAATCAGATGAAAGGCTTCTCCCCGCTGTATAATGGCATTAGGAAAGAAACAATTGTTGTATGCTGGTTTGAGGGTTGTCGCTTTGATATCTTCACTCTTGAATTTGTTATTCTTCGTCCAATAATTGAACTTGCAAGTGACACCGTTCAGATTAAAAGGAAGGAACACCGAGCCCCCAGGGCTGACACAATATACATCCGTTCGGTAACCAATAGCCTTTGTTGCAATTTTGGTTACCGCCGCGGCATCCCCCATGGTATCACCCCATACCTCGGAAGGAATACTGAGTCTGCGAAGCGGTTGGCCTGCAGCATACAAATATTCCTGATGATTACGACTGAATGGATCGTAGAAATAGGTCGTCGCTGCACTAAGTTCAGCTCTGGGCAGATCTCCAGTCCAGGACACGGGTGGCCTTTTCCAAGCACTGTCTAGCAACGGTTCTCCATAACTACAGAAGGACACCACCTGTCCTGCTTTCACACCGGTATACAACTCCACATCGGTTAATCCCTTACTATTGGTTTCAGCCGTTTGGTAGATCGTTTGAACACCATCAATAAACACATACAGTGGATTGTCATCTGTTGGTTTAATCAGCACAGGTAGACTAAATGAGGTTTGCCCCGCTTTCCCTTTGATTTCCTCATATACAAACTGCTTGCCTTCCTCAAACTTGTTATAGTTGATCCCGGCCACAAAGACTTCACCATCTTCCAAAACCATATTCGTGGCTTCCATAACATCGTTATAGAACCAGTCCCCTTCGTTTACATCAACCCATTTTCGTATGATAAACACCTCCTATCTTTAGAATAGACAGAAAAGAGAGTAGGTCACCCTACTCTCGAATTGTTCGTTCCAGCAGACGCTTGGTTCGCATCAGGAAAGTAACAAACTCTGCTCTGGTTATAAAGTTTTCCGGTCTGAAATATAGAATTGGGGTGCCATCCAATTGTGTTACAACCGTCAGCCCCAAATCAGCCAAGCGTTCAATGGAATCTCTTGCCCAGTGGTCCTTTCCTTCTGTCGTCTGTAAATCCTGAAACTGTATTGCACTCTTACGGTCATAACCATCTTTTTTGATCAGGGTCATGGTCAATTCGACCTTGTACCCCTTTTGATCTTTATCCATCGTATCCTGATGGTAGAAAATAGGGTCAACTTTGATGGACTCTACAACACCAACATAAATATTGCCCTTCTCATCATAAAATTTGTGTGTCCAGCCTACGTACATGACGTAGTCGTGATAGGATTGTTTATCTTTAAACAAGATGTTAATGATGGCCTTGTATGAAGACACGCCCATCTGATGAAAATGCGAGGGAGCATTAATCATTTTAATTTCCCTCACTTGCGGATTGGGCGATGGTGAAGAGTACGGATCAATAATTCTTCCGTTCACTGGCTCAAACTTCATGCCTGTATCTATATACAGCTTTCTTTTATACCGGTCATTAACTAAGCCAAACGGGTCTTGCTGCGTCATATCAGATGCCCTCCTTACCTATTTTATCTGGGGATATGATTACTTCCCATTCCCGCACCAACATTGCTGGCCATTCGGTTTGCAATACCAGGACTGTTCTGCCGTAGTGTCTTGTCCAACGTAGATGTAAGTCTCTCCACATCTTTTGTGCTGCCTGTCATATTATCGATGTTCACATGAACCGTAACATCCCCCGAGCCAACCATCACACTTTTATGTGTATTGTTCGTCGTCATGTAGTCAAAGTAATCCATGACCTTAAGACCTGCTGGAATGTTGAAAGAAGATATCGGTTTATCCATTTTTTTGCTAATTTCATACAAATTTTTGGACTGTTCTACACCCAATGCCTGGATTTGTTTAAAAATCTCCATATATTCATTTGATCCTGGTTTAAACACACCACTATTCAGCAGATTCTTCCAATCTTGCTTGATCGAACTTATTTGTGAGTTCATTTCAGATGCACGGGATTTGTTCAATGCAATTAATTCTGGTGCATCTTCCTTCCCCCCATTAGCCGTAAGAAGATCATACATTCGTTTATCATAATCCAACTGCGTCAACTCAAACTGATCATTCATCTTGCGTCTAAGCTCATCAATCTGGCTGTTTTTAACACCATTCAGTTCAAGTTCTGATTGTGCCTTCTGCTGTTTCTTCTCATTGATCTCCAGGCCCAGTTCATCTTTATCCTTACCTTCAGCCATCTTGTCGTACGTCTTCTGTAAACTTGCAATGGCCTTATCGAAGAACTTGATATTCTCTTGCAAATATTTCTCCATTAGCGCGCGCATCTGACCAGAATCTTCGCGAACACCACTAATCAACAGACGGGATCGAGTGACTTGGTAATTGGTTTCGTTATCACTTGTCGATTTGTTAAGCTGCCGATTAATCTTGGCGATCATTTCATCAATACCATTGCTTTGCGGCTGTGGCCTATAACCGTTAGCAATAGTTCCTATTCCACCCGCAGCAGGAATATACTGCATTTGAGGTTGAATGTATTGTATCTGCGGTTGTTGTTGTTTGTTGTCCCCAGGCGGTTTTCCAGACTCTTTATCCATTTGAATCTGGGCTTCTTTTTTCTCCTGCTTATAGTTGTATTCCTTGCCCAGTTTCTTCTCAACTGCATCTCCGCCGTCTTCGCTCCATACCGCCTTAAATCCCTTCCAGTAGTCCCCGAACTTGTTATTCGTTGCATTGTTACCAAATAGGCTGCTGATTCCTCCCTTAACAACTGCATCCATTCCAAGGTTAAGGCCTTTCCACACTTTACCTACAACTGAAGACTGCTCCATATCTTTAAAATCCTTGGCCAGTTCCTCTTTATTTGTTGCACGAATACTTTGCTTCTCCGCTTCTGACTTACCCATATTACTCAGCGGATCAACAAGACCGGACACTACATCCACAGCAGTCATGGCAGCCCCAAGATAAGGAACGGCTTTTAGGGGTTTCAGTATAGACTTACCGAACTTGCCGAGCTTTGCTAATTTCCCTGGAATGTCTCCTTTTTTCTTACGCTCGCTTGTAATATCACGTTGGGTAAGGATATCTCCAGGGGTTCCATCAGGTTTATCTGGACCTCTTAGTACGTTCCCGTCCTTGTCACGAATAGGTGCATGACCGTTAAAAAATGCTTTTTTACTACCGACTTCTTTCATATCTTCGAATCTCTGTTTTATCCCTCGTCGCTTCGGCTTGTCCTTCTTCTTCTTGTCTGAACCAAAATCCATAACTTCCTCAATCTTTGATTTAGCCATATCCTTAATTACGTCATTGATAAAATCTTGATGTCTCTCTAAAAAAGGCTTGTTTGCTGAGTCTTCCTTGTCATCCTTAACAGGGGATCCAGGGGATCCACCACTTCCTGCACCTGGAACAACTAACAATCCTCCTGGACCATTCATCATACTCGCGAGCTGAACCTGTTCAAGTTCCTTCAGTTTGGATATGTATGCTGTAGCATCGATCATGCCTTGTCTAAAAGAAGCATTTAACTCATTGACTTCGGTTCTCAATGTGGAGAGAACATCATTCAATAGAGTTGACTGTTTACGCAGCTTCTGGATCTCGGATTCGTACCGTTGAACATCGGTTGAACCGTATGTAAACTCAGCATTAAGGAAATACAACTTATTTCGTAGTTCAACCGCATCGAGGTCCATGTCATCCATCGCCATCATCAAAACTCTAGCTTGGTGTTCAAGTTGCATCATTGCTCTACTCGTGTCATCCAACTCTCGCCCTAGAAACTCAAGGCTTCGCTTCGTCTTTGCAATCTGAATATCGAGTGAATGCATTTCTTCTCGCAGCAGAAGAAGTTCTCGACTATACGTTTTGACTCGCTTCTCAGCTTCGTCACGTTCTTCTGCATGAATGGAAGAAGCCGCTGTATCCCCATCTTGTATAGCCTGATTGTACATTTTATGTTGATGATCTCGGTTAGTCCGAGCCTGAAGTACCTCACCTTGCTTGGCTGCGGCCCTACTTTGAATTTCTGTTCTGCGATGATCCAGAGTCTGTAGACGACTCTGCTGTCTGCCCATTTCTTGCGCTACACCAGCACGTTGCACATCCCTGACTCGAAGTGGCTCGGGAACGTTGCTCCCCGTATTTTCGACTTCCCCTGGATCCGCATTTGTAGCACGGTATCGCTTCTGATCGCCTTCATTCATCACTTCACCGAACTTATCCCACGCAACCTGAACACCGACTTCATCCATAATTCGGTTAAGCAATTCCATATGATCAACAATGCCACCCGTACGATCTCCAATTAACCGCATGACTGCGATAAGATAATCGCCCAGCTCGGCAAATTCCTCTTTCAACCCTTGCATCGCCTCATGTGTTGCAATCTGAAATGCGATTTCGATCTCTCGTTGTCGGAATAGAAGGTTGTCTCTACTACCGGTGCGCTGATGGATCGACGCGTTTGCATCCGTAGCCTTCACTTGTTCAGCAAGAAGATCGAATCTAACTCGATTCGATGCAAAGCCCTGCTGAGGATGATCTCCTTTTGACTGAACCAACAATCCAGCCTTGCTAATCCAGTTGGCTAATGCATCCTCTTGTGCAAGCGTTCCATCAGGATTACCAACCATTGGAAGGGTTTGACGCATCATATCCATCAAGTCCTGAATGCCAACATCCAACATCGTTGAAGCTTTGATCATCATGTCTGTGACTTGGGACAGATCAAAGCTACTGCTTCCCCATGCCGGAGTAACAGCTTCCAGACCTGTTGCCGTCTGTTCTACATCCATATTGCCCACTGAATGCAGCTTGGCTACTTCTTCAGCAAACGCTACAGCTTCAGATGAATGATCATAATTACGAGAACCAATGCGATAGGCAAGACCTACATCTTCCTGATCCATACCATGTTGCAGTGCAATTCGTTGCAGATTTTTGACCGTTCCGGTTTGTGTGAATTGCCCACTGTCATTTGTTGTCCCAGACGATCTAAGCTCCAAATTTTGGTCGGCCCGGCTTATCTGTTGATCCATCTGCTGCGACGAGTCAAGGGATTTCTTGAGTAGTGTTGATGAATACCCCTTGGTTTCACCTGCTGAAATATATTTCATCGTATTCATCACGGAGTCTAACAACCCCTGTGAGTCAACTGCAGACACATCCTTCATTTCACTGAACGCTCCACGATAAAAGTGCTCCAAATCGGTAGTCAGTGTTTCAATCATTTGCGACTGCATATCACTTCTGATTGTCTCCACTCGTCTAATCAGTGTGCTAACGCCTGAAGGGGAACTCTCTTTCAGTACTGCGTTTTGTCCAGTTAATTGATCCTTATCCGTTAATATTTCTTGTGTTAAGGAATGTTTATCTCCTTGTCCTTCTGTTTCAGTCAAAAGAATCACCGCCTTTATGCATAAATCCCGTTCTACCTTCATTTAGGCAAAACGGGATATCTCTCTCTTATCCTCCGAGCGCTTGTGCAAGCATACCGATATCATCTTCTGATATCTCCGTGTAATCCTCGTCATTGAAGGTTCTTTTACGTCTGACGGTCCCATCTTCTTCAACTTCCTCGCCCCCACCGCCACCGAACATGCGAAGAGGTGCTGTCATAAGTTCAACCTCAAATTGAATATATTTCTCGGCTGACTTGCACAGCTCCGCAACCTGAGGGAGTGTGTACTCCCAAATCTCCCACTTGTTCAGCCCACAGTGTTTATGGAGGGTGAAGAAGATTTCTCCCCAGTGAACGGGTTCCTGTGTTTCCGTATCACGGATTTCGGTTCCCTCCAAAGACTCCCCCTCGGTGCGTTCTACTTTTTTAAACCATTGAGTCCAATGAGCATATCAATGACTTTGCGAGCTGTGTTCAGATCAAGGTACTCATCCAGATACTCTCGATTGATGGTATACTCACCATGCTCATCTTTGGTCACGATATGTGGATAGTTTTTGAATGCCATTGCCAATACATCAAATAAATCCTGCTGCCGCTTTTCATCCAGTTCATCATTCTCAGTCGGAATGAAGTTAAGAATAATGGCATCGATATTCACCGTTTTTAGCAACTTCATCAGACGGCGGGCATCCTTCAGGTTACATGGCGGAATACGATATTTCCGTCGATCCCGCAGCGTAATAATCTCATCATCTTCAAAGAATGCACGCTCAGCAGCTTCCACTTCCTCCGGAGTCACCCGTTTGTTTTCCGGATCATCTTTGATTCGTTTCGCCGCTTCCTCATTCAGCTTTTCCGCAAGCTCACGCTCGGATTTTTCTTGTTCTGTTTCCATGAATTTAAAGACCTCCCCAGGACATTCTCCCCCATATAATAAAAAGCCTGGCAAGGCAAGGCTCTGTGAAGGGGAGGACACAGATGCCGTTTGATACCTTGCCAGGAGCAATCAACCTTATTTAGATATTAGATCTTGCTTGGTGCGCTGAAGCGTTTGATACTGCCGATTTTTCCATCAGCACGTTCAGGGTCAAGAATCTGCAAAGAGATTGCAGATGCAGAAGCGGCAGCGCGCTGGGCATTGATGCTGAATGTACCTTTTGCACGGCACATGTACAGCTCGGTTTCAACACCTGCATACGAACCATCTTTTTGCTGGAACGTCCCGTGATGAACGACAGAGATTGGGAATGGTACTTCGTCAACCAACAGATCAACCATGTCTACAGTTTCTTCACGTTTGTAGTTCAACACAATCTCTTTACCGATATGGAACGCATTCAGGATGACTACACCGTTCGCTTCGTCGTAGAAGAACGCATTGGGTTCCACGGCTGTTCCTTTAGTAGTGAGTTGTTTCAGCAACGTGTTGGAATCTTTGAGACGAACCGTAATGTCACCGTTACTTCCATAGATATCACTCGCATGCTTCGGTTTGGCTTCCGCAAATCCAGAATTGGAAACGCCTGCAGCCACTGTAGACTGCTCATTCAGCACCCATACATAAGACTTCACTTGCTCTTGTACCGTTGAACCCATCATCAGCTGGATCGCATCCAGATCGAACTTGGCGTCTGTTGCCGATACTTCAATCGATTTGGACTTCACCAGTACATCAATGGCGAACAGACCGTCACCACCAAAGATGTCCTCAAGCTCCACGTTAAGGTCAATTTTCAGATCTTGCAGGGTACCCAGGGTAACTACCTCAATTTCGCCCATCGGATCTTTTGGAAGGCGTTTAGCCATAAACGTACCTACACCTTTGATAATCATTTTTTTAGCCATTGAACAGTCCACTCCTTAGGATAGTATGTAATTTTAGCTACTGAGACTTGCTTAAGCCGGGATCAGGTTAATTGACTTGATGATCGGGAGATCCATTTCGTTTAACCCGTCTGGCTGTTCGCCGTCTCTGCTTTTTATAGTGTAGAACGCTATCTTCAATCCCTAACGATAATGTAAACGAAATATATTGAAGCACGATTAGCCCCGTCATCTTTGCAAAAGGAAAAGGCCTATATACGATCAAAGAAAAGACCCCTACATTAGAGGGGCCACTCTGTTTGGCAAAGCATCTATAATTTGCGCTACCTGTTCTGCACGTTCCTTGATCTCAAATTCATCGGCAGTAACCAGATGAACATGCGAGCAATATTTGCCATGCTCATAGATTCTCTCAGGTGTAATGAAGACAACGTCAGCAACAGCTTCCATCTTGTGTTTGTGCTTCTCGTACTGATCCGGATCGGTCAACGAATCAAATACGACTAGATCAGGATAGGCTGTCTCGACAGAACTTGCCAGCCGACTATCGTTCACCCAATAGATTACGCGATCACCTTGAAACAGCGTACGGACATTATGGCCCACACGGGCTACAACAAAGTTTGGAATCTCCGGATATGGATACTCCAAGGCATCTACCTGATAGAACTCATCACTGGAGTTGATATATATTACATTGTAGCCTACTTCCCCGAGTGCTTTTAACAGCCGTTGTGGTCGACGCCCGAATCGTTCACTATGGAAATCGATCGCAGGCAGATATACAATCGTTGTATCCGTGTTTGGGGTGTAGGTCGTAACATTGAACTCCGTCGCGTCAATCTCTATTTCTTCAAGCTCAATTGTCGGTGTAGTTGATTGGCTACCAAACATTCGTTTAAATATCTTTCTCATTTCTCATACCTCCTATGACCTGATTAATCATCTTCACGGCATCCATTGCCCTGCCATTCCAGCTATTAGACTTAGCCACCCTTACTCTTGCCGCAATTTTGGAAGCACTATTCTCACGAATCGCTTTCTCCAACATCAATCCACAATTATGCTGATTCATAAAGTAAGTTACATCGCTGTACTTATGAACAATTTCCTCCATACGCGTTGTCAACACAGGTTTGCCCGCTGACAAATATTCGTAATACTTGATTGGATCGCAGCCACGGATCATCTCTGTCAGCTTGAATGGCACGATACAGACATCGAATTGAGCAATGTAGGCGGGAAGCACCTTATAATCTTTGTGCGGAAGACAAGTCACATTGGGATGCACAATATTTTTTTGATAGAGGGCATTGTTTCCAATCAAAACAACATGATAACCTTTATCTGCAATAGCGGTAATCAGCGAATAATCCACCCACGATGCCATTGCACCGTGGAAACCCACAATCTTTTGCCCTTCATGAACATCGGGGAAGTCCGCCGGTTTGGGCAGAATAACCCGCGCTTTCTCAAAATGTTGGTAATCTGCCCCGTTAGGGCACATAAAGATTGGTTTGCCGTCATGTTTATGTGCCTCGTACATCACCTTGGCAGTCGTGGCAATAAGATCTGCACGGTCAAAACATTTCGGGATGTAGGATTTCCACACAGCAAACTCATCAGCCGAATTATCCAGGTAATCAAATACGGTAAAATCAAACTTCCGTCCATCCGAATAATTGTACTGACCTGGATTCGAGAACCAGAGTACCTTCTTTCCTTTCACCAGGTGATCGTAGTTCACACCTTTCTGCACAAGGAACAGATCCTCATTTAACTTTTCAATCGGGCGGGTCTGCTTTCTGTAGGTTTCTTCATTGATAAAGATAGCCCGTATACCTGGAATATTAGAGAAGGCGGTCATCAATTGCTGAGGACGTTGGAACAAGAGGTTCCAGTCAAGTGCGGGCGGGTAAACAATGGTCATTTCTATACTTTCAAAAACCGGATTTTCTCGTTGTTTTCTACGAAGCAGCCAATTGAGCAATCAACTCCACTCCTTCCGCATAGGCATGAACGGGACGCAACCGAGTGTCTACAAACAGTTCAAACCCCAATCTTCTAGCTTGCTCACAGAAAGGTGCATCTTCACCTGTTGGATGCGAACCATATCGAACCCCTGCTTCGATCACTTCACGCTTAATCAAATATACGGCACCTGTCAGTTCTACCGGGAACAAACCCGCTTTGAATTCAGGTATATGTTTTCCGCCGCTCATGGCATTATGAGCCTTCAATTTTGGGTGATTCCGTATAAGCATTGCGCATATATCTTTGTCATTATCCATTAACTGCCGTAGGCTACCCTCAGGAATGATGATATCCGTATCAATTGAGAACAGATAATCACAGTCCGATTTCAGAAACTCATCCAGAAGCATATTTCTCAACAACGCCAGATTGTGATAGGAATATTGTCCACGCATATGACCATATGTTCTCCCCAGATTGTGAGTCAGATAAGGAATCTGATAATCATCAAGGATGTGCTCCGTCTGATCTTCACTATCATTCAGGATGTACATATAATGCTTCTGCACTGCTTGTTGCTCAAGTGATTGCAAGTGCCGTTCCATAATCCAAGCCCGGTTTCGTACAGGACTACCTATAAATACGTTTTTCACAGTCCATCCCCTCTCCCTTTTTACATAGTCTAGACTGTTGCTCAATAACCTTCGCACATTGAACTAAAAAGGAGTGATTCCTCAAAAGAAGAGAGAGAACGAAGCATTTTTCCTATTCTAGTACAGAAGGAGTTGATGAATATGTATACCAAAGAAACCATTATTCACACATGGAAAGAAGGTGACACGCATGCTGGGGAGTGTAGAATTAATCCACAACTGGTTCCAAATGGCCTCTGATGGAGAAGCCCATGCTTCTGTTCGATTTGGGGATGCTTCCAACACCATTCTGGCCCACGATACCGTTCTGACTATGGATTTCATCAAGTCTCATTACGGCTGGTTGAACGACCCTACCTATTGCGGGATAACCTTACCCAATGCAAGTGCGAGGGAAATTATCGTACACTGCCTGCGAAAAGCGGATTACGTCGGACATCTGACCCAGACAGATCACTGGTATTTCAAGCCGTTATTCGATATGTGCCTTGCATATTACAAAGTTGAGCCCAGAGAGACCTTCTATGCTTTTGAGAATAATTACATCGCCCGATTCAAGTTATTCTATGAAACATTCAAGACCATGCCTATTCTGATCTGCGGAGCCAAGGCCGAGCAATATCGAGAAGTTCTGGAGCGGAGATACGGGTGGACAAGCATCGTGGGAACGGTGGACTGCCCCTCGTGGTCTCATGTGAGCACAGCATCCAAACAAATGGAACATATCTACCAACAGACACCGTGGAAGCTTGCTCTGGTGTGTGCAGGTGCACCCGGCAAGGTACTGGTTATTAAGGCCAAAGAACTGCAAACCGTAGGTGTTGACTTTGGTTCCGGAGCAGATGTTGCCATTCAAGCCGATAGCGAAAATCTGAACGCATGGGATTACAACGGATTTCCTGATTATTGGGAAGGCAGACCCAAAAAATGACCCTCTCCGGGTCTTTTTTACTGGATAAAACTATGATTCCAAATCCGATTTTATTGACTTAGTAGCTGTTGATAATTTAAACTATCTGCCTTATTATTGTTAAGATAACTCCTAATCTAACCTGGTTTAAACTTGCATGAAGAGGAGCTCTGCTAAGATATTCAAACCGTTGGAGGGAAATGTAATGGCGTACTCGCAGTCAAAGACCGAAATTGTAGCAACTCATTTACGAACAAGATTTATGGAAGGTAACGTAGAGGGACATGAGATCGTTGTTGCCTTGATCAGTATGGTCAAAGCTGAGAAGGTTAATTTAGATGAGGTTGCCCCTATTCTCTCTACAGTCTTTTTTGAACAACCGCAAGGTATTCTATTGGCACTCGAAAAAGCAAGCACTCTGATTGATGATGAATTAATTGATTCCATTATCCACGAAGTAAACGAAAAAGCTTAATCTTACATACAAGGGGAGAGCTTATCATCAGATTTTAATTTACATTAACCAGTTATTCTCTCCACACTTTTAGATTGAATAGATTCATCACTGAGAAATTGGAATTTCTCGTTATTTTCTGTCCTCCTCCGCTTATTCTAGTAGTATTACGAAGGAGGGGACACCAATCGAGACAGTGAATAAAGCCATTTTATTTTTAGCAGTTATTGAAACCATGCTTGAAGCGCTCCACCATACAGAAGTAGATCAGACAGAACTTGTGGATTCGCTTGTCATGTTAGGTTTTGATCCCATTGAGATGTTGTACGAGACAAATACGATTAGATCTTTCCAAAAGATATGCAGGGCTTTCGCAGAACTCCATCTTACAGATGAGGCCCTGGACACGTTCTCAAAAGAGTAGTTACATAAGCAGAACCCCACATCACATTCGACGTGGGGTTCTGCTTTTTTTTGAATTTTGAACCCGTTTTGAACCGGATCAGCTTAACCTTCCCCATCCTGCCTCGTATAGGTCATCTAGGGACCATGGATATCTCCATCGCCCCTGTTGACTCTGACTTAATAAACGAAAGGATGGTTGTATGAGCTCACCCACACCAATATATGTGATCGAAACAAATCAACTCGCTGTTATTGGAGTCGTCGATGAATCATCGATTCAAACCCAATATGAACTTGAGTATCCTGACCATATCGTGATTATACAACATTTTTATTTTTTGAAAGATCCAGCACACTTTAACTCCTGGTTAACAAGCAGACAGGCATAACCTCTATCTGAGATGTACTTTGGGTCAGGACTTTTTACGTCTGCGCTCATCAATTAAAACCTTCAGTAACAGTAACTCTCCATAGGTTAACTTCTTCTTGCGTACCTTCTCTACCCATGCCCAATCTTCAATCACCTTGTCGTTGTAGGCATCTCCAATGTACTGATCAAGTTCATTCCAGGCCCATTGTGCGTAATTAAGAACGGTATTCATATCATCATCCTCCGTGACTGCTACTTCTTGTAGTAGGTTTAATTTTATATGTACTGCTTGCTTAAATCTTTCATATTCACCTGGTTGTTTAATCCATGGCAGCGGGCATTCCTTCCATCCAACCACTTCTTTATGTGTGAAGAAGACGGGTGGAAAGCCCCGTTCCCTGATTAGGTATACCGCGAGGTCTACAACGTTATTAAATGTATCTTCATGAATACTGCCATCCTTTTCAATGCACATCTCAATGCCTACTGTACTATTGTTCGGATATGTCCCAAGTTTGGCTAGCGCTTCCTTCGTGTATGTTGCACTCCCGCAGTGGTAGGCCAGTTCATCATCCGGTAGACTGTTATATATCGAAGTTCGATCTACCGAGAAGTGCGCGCTTGCATAACGACCTTTCACTGCTTTATTGGAATCCTGCTGTGCCAAACTTGCAAAGTATTTGCTAATGTTCTTCGCGGGCGCTCCGGGAGAAGCCGTATAATGCATCACAATTCCACGTTTCGCTTTTAATTTAAGTCCGGCCCGACTGTATTTATTCACAGGTATGTAATCCTTATTGATCTGTATCATGACATCTTCTCCTTATCTTCAACTTGATCTTCATTCCCTCGAAGCTTAAAGAGTGCTGAAGTGATAAACTTCGGTACAGGCAGGCCCAGTTTCCCCATGTTCTCCAAAATACTGATTCCTTCGGTACCAATGATGAACATTAACATCGCATCTCTCATAAAATCATTGGAATTGCCTGCAACCATATCCAGTTGATGTGCAATAATGACAAAAACAAATGTCAATGACTTACGAGCAAGCCCCCACCATCCAACCCTGCTGGATAACTCCTTCCTATACCATGCAGACAGCACCCCTGTGATGTAATCCAGCCCCACAAAGATGGTCACGGCAATAAACAGGTGATCAATTCCTCCTACCAAATACACGACTGCCGATAGCAGCCAGCCAAACAAAACCATAAACACGGTATCTCTGTGCATTAACGTTCCCCCTTTAATAACCTATTTCATGTCTAGGTTAGGCGGATCATAGACATAAGTCTCATGCAATACGGAAACCTCCGAAAAAACACTCACCATCTGCTATACAAACAGCAAAAATCCCTCACGCTTGGATGCGGGAGGGATCATGACGAAATGATTCAGCTGTAGGTTGATGGATCTGGTGTAACTGGTACACCTGTTGTATTCGTTGGTGTTGTATTCCGTTGGAACATGCCTTGAATTCGGTCCAAAACATAAGGGGTGGAGTCAATGAGTTTCTCAAACAGATGTGTGGAGTTATCGAGTGGTACAATGTGTACCCCCTGTTTACCTACAACCAGGAACGCAATAGGACGTATGGATACACCGCCGCCACTACCGCCACCAAATGGAGAAGCTACTTTAGCTGAACTCGCATGTTCAGCAGAGGTACCCGTAGCACCACTTTTGCCACTACTTTCTCCATTAACGTGAAAATCACTACCACCCGCAGCAAATCCGAATCCCACCTTACTGATTGGCAGAATCACGGTACCATCTGGTGTTTCGACTGCATCGCCAACAATTGTATTGACATCCACCATGGCCTTGATATTTTCCATTGCGGTTTCCATTAAGCCTTGAATTGGATGATCTGACATTTAAATTCCCTCCAGTTTCAATGTAAGCTAGGTTTGATCTAACCATATCATCCCCAAACTTGAAGGGACTTATGTAATAAGCATTTTAAATACACTCACCAAATCCCAACCTTACATTCCCAAAAACAGACCGACTATGATGGGTTTTTATACTGTTGTCCCACTAAGTTTCTTCTTTTGCTTCTCCTTATGCCTGCGGCGCTGTTCCTGAAGAAGCTTGAACCACATCCGCCATCCGCCTTCGACTTGAAACACACGGGTGAGTAGTGTAACTCCAGCGATCAGAACGGCTGTAATCCGAATTTTCACTCTGAAATCAAGTTCCGTTCTAAATTCCATTTCATCGGACCATACCGGCATAACCTGAAGCACAGGTGTTTCATCAAAGCGGATCTGATAGGTGAGAAAACCAATAATAATGGACTTGATACTCCACACCCAGCCCGTCAGCACCGCTGTATATGCTGCATCACCAACGCCGATGTGGGTAGCCCAGGACAGTTGGGTCATATGTACGCGTGTGAGTGTTTGCTTCAGCCACAGCTTGAGCGCGTCCGTTGCCCTAAGCATAATTTTCACATCTTTAGCCCACTTCTTGACTTTGCGTTTGTTGACCCGCTCGCTACCCTGGGCCTCGCCTCTCGAATGATTCATGGATTGTTCGGTCTTGACCAGAAAACCTTCCTTCATATTGCGAAAAACAATACTCGGTATCTCATAGTTAATCCGCACAATCCCATAGAGAAGACGAACATTAATATTGGCGTAATCATCACTTTTATGTTTACTGAATGTAAAATGTACATGAACATTTGAGATGAGGACTGCGGCAATCAGCAATGCGAACAACAAACCGATTCCTCCAAGCCAAATCCACACAGGCCTTACCTCCAAGCCCTCAATTCTTTTCTCGTCTAGTATGGCACTTTGAATAGGAAAAAATTCACGTCTGACCTAAAAATCCCATTTGATATTTGTTTGGAAACTGTTTTATTCACCATTTATCTAAAAACAATGC
This sequence comes from Paenibacillus sp. 10L310, assembly GCF_056395745.1. Lineage (NCBI taxonomy): Bacteria > Bacillati > Bacillota > Bacilli > Caryophanales > Paenibacillaceae > Paenibacillus > Paenibacillus sp. 10L310. The sequence continues at coordinate 657,943 of NZ_JBFTKC010000003.1, forward strand.
GCAAAAAAACCGACTCCACTGATGGGTGTCGGTTAGTATGAGCTTGCAAATTAGAGTGAAGAATCCGTATTATCGTCTTCGTTGTCAAATTGACTTGCATCATCTGTTGGATCAGCACTTTCCGGTTCCAGTTGTTGCAAATCCAGTTTGTTGAACAACAGTTGTGTCTCTTCTTCCAGGTTTTCCGAATCTTCGAACAAGCCCGGTTCCGGAAGGTCTTTAATTGAAGCCAGTCCGAAATAATCGAGGAATGACTTGGTTGTTCCGTACAGAATTGGTCGTCCGATCGCCTCGGCTCGTCCCACTTCAATAATTAGATCCTTATTCACAAGCGTATGGATGGCCCGCTCCGATTTTACACCGCGGATTTCCTCAATCTCTACCCGTGTAATGGGCTGCCGGTACGCTACAATAGCCAGCGTCTCCAGAGCCGCTTGGGATAAGGACGTACGCGCGGGAGAGTATGCCAGTTTCTCGAAATATACAGCGTGGTCAGGCAAGGTGCCCAACTGAACTACACCCGCGATCTTGAGAATCTGTACACCTCGTCCCTGCTGTGAAAATTCATGAATCATCTCCTCAATCGCGTCCGTTACAAGTTCCACTCGCTGGTCGACGATCTCGGCGATTTGTTTGATACTCAGACCTTCTTCTCCGGACAAAAACAGTAGGCCTTCAATAATCGATTTCAATTTCGGAAAATCCATGATTCTTTGTTTCCCCTCTCCACTCCATAACAATATCCTCAAACATCCGTTCCTGATAACAGACAATCTGCTTCATCTTCATCAGTTCCAGCACCGCCAGAAAAGTGACAACAATCTCATGGCGATAGATATGCTCATCCATCAACTTGGAGAATAACAGTCTGCCTCCCGGCCCCATACTTTCCAAAGCGCCGATGACATCCCGTATCCGGTCTTTAACCGAAATCTCATCCCGTTTGATTCGAGTTACAGTTGTGCGCTTCTCAGCCTTGCGTAGCGCCTTCTGAAAGGCTGCAATCAGGTCAGAGGTGTGTAAACCCTCAACCGGATTCGATTGGGCTTCTACGGGCATATAGGGGCGCAGATCCTCGGGCTCTTTGGAAAATATAAGGCTGCGTTCCCACTCCCGTTCATGAAGATGACGCGCAATTCCCTTGTACTTGCGATATTCTATCAGACGTGCAATCAGCTCTGCACGTGGATCATAATCTTCTTCTTCCATAAAATCATAATCCTCGAAGTCCTCAATGACCGGTGGTTTGGGCAATAAAAGTTTGCTCTTGATCGCCAGCAATGTTGCTGCCATGACCAGAAATTCACTCGTAATATCCAGTTCCAGTTCCTGCATCGAATGCAGATACGCCATGTATTGATCGGTAATATCGCTGATGGGAATATCCTGGATATGAATTTCAGCCTTATCAATCAGATGAAGCAGCAGATCCAAAGGCCCTTCAAAAGTCTCCAGTTTGTATGTAACTACCGTCACTAGACGAATCCTCCCGCCAGAAAAATACAAAACCCTGCTAAGCCGTCCGAATCCGGTTTCCCGTGTTCGTCTGCGCAAAGCAGGGCACTACTATTAAATAAGCACTATTTTAGCTGTTTCGTCAAGTTTGCCATCTCAATTGCCGCCGTAGCTGCATCCCAACCTTTGTTACCCGCCTTGGTTCCGGCACGTTCAATCGCTTGTTCAATATTTTCTGTTGTAACCAGTCCAAAGATCGTAGGCACGCCAGTTTTCAGGTTAATTGCTGCTACCCCTTTAGCCATCTCGTTGCACACATAATCGTAATGCGTAGTTGATCCACGAATAACGGTTCCCAGGGTAATCACCGCATCATACTTGCCGCTCTCCGCCATTTTCTGCGCAATCAAAGGGATTTCGAACGCACCTGGAACCCAGGCTACATCCACTTCATCATCCTGCACGCCGTGGCGTTTGAATGCATCGAGTGCTGCGCTAAGCAATTTACTGGTAATGAATTCGTTAAAACGTCCAACGACAACTCCATATCTGGATCCTTCTGATACTAAATGTCCTTCAAAAAATTGTGGCATTCAAGTCATCTCCCTAACGGTATAATGTAATGTAAGTAACGGAAATCCCTAAGTAATCTCTTCCATAAATTACATGGTGAACGTTATTCATCTAAAATATATTTACTGTTCGTTCTGCTCGATATCATCAAACTTGAGCATATGCCCCAGCTTGGCTTGCTTGGTATGAAGATACACCGTATTGTCCTCGTTCTCCTCCATCTGGATCGCGACACGCTCTACGACTTCAAGTCCATATCCTTCAAGGCCTTTAATTTTACGAGGGTTGTTAGTTAGCAGTCTGATCTGACGAACCCCAAGGTCTTTCAGAATTTGAGCGCCAATTCCGTAATCACGCAAGTCAGCAGCAAAACCCAAACTCAGGTTTGCATCAACAGTATCCATACCTTCCTCTTGCAGCTTATAGGCTTTGAGTTTGTTGATCAGGCCAATACCCCGACCCTCTTGTCTCATATAAAGCAGTACACCATTGCCTTCCTCGTGAATCTGTTTGAGTGCTGCATCAAACTGCGGACCACAGTCACAACGATGAGAATGGAATACATCACCTGTCAAACATTCAGAGTGCACACGTACAAGCACAGGTTTCGAACCATCAATTTCTCCTTTGACCAGAGCCACATGTTCCTTATTGTCCACAGCATTTGTATAAGCCACCGCTTGAAACTCACCAAAGTCCGTCGGCATACGCACAGCCACTTCACGTTGAACCAGCTGCTCTTTTTCGTTACGGTAACGAATCATGTCCTGAATACTGATCAGCTTCAGATCATGCTTGCGGGCAATCTCCTGCAGATCCGGAAGTCTGGCCATCGTGCCATCTTCCTTAATCACTTCACAAATAACGCCAGCAGGGTAGGAACCACACATGATAGCGAGATCTACAGCCGCTTCCGTATGTCCGGCACGACGAAGTACACCGCCGTCTTTTGCAATCAGCGGGAACATGTGACCAGGCTTACGGAAGTCCCCGGCTTTTGCCTCAGGATCGATTAGACCTTTCACGGTAATAGAGCGTTCATGTGCCGAGATACCTGTTGTTGTATCTTTGTGATCCACAGAGACGGTGAAGGCTGTTCCATGGAAATCCGTATTTTGTTGAACCATCGGTTTCAGGTTAAGTTCGTCCGCACGTTGTTGTGTAATCGGAACACAGACCAGACCTCTACCTTCAGTAATCATGAAATTAATGACTTCAGGCGTCGCCTTTTCGGCCAAAGCGATAAAATCGCCTTCATTCTCCCGATCTTCATCATCCACAACAATGACGGGTTTACCACGCATGAGATCATATATGGCTTCTTCTATTGTGTCCAGAATGGATTGTTCTGACATTGGTCCACCTCCAGTTAATTTCTGTTCTCTATTTATGCAAATCCGTGATTGGAGAGAAAATCTTCACTGATACTGCGCGGCTTGCCAGTACCCGTCTCCCGATGTCCTCTCCCATACTGGAGCAGATGATCCACATATTTGCCCAAAATATCGCATTCGATATTAATGGTATCCCCTGTCTTTTTCACATTTAGTACAGTTTCACCAATGGTATGCGGGATAATGGAAACCGTGAATGCGGTATCCGATGTATGGACAACGGTCAAGCTAATGCCATCCAGTGTAACCGATCCTTTGGGGATCAGATATTTGAACAACTGGTGATCATCAGGCTTGATCTCAAACACAATTGCATTCTGATCACGTGTTATACTGCCAATCACTCCAGTACCATCGACATGACCCTGAACGATATGTCCGCCAAAACGACCGCCTGATTGCATGGCCCGCTCCAGATTAACTTTACTGCCAGATTGCAGCTGACTGAGATTGGTATGGCGATAGGTTTCAGGCATTACATCGGCGGTAAAACCTCCACCTTCGAGCGTTGTCGCAGTTAAGCACACGCCGTTCACTGCTACACTATCACCAATCTTCAGATCGTCCATGATGGCGGAAGCTCCGATATTCAGGACCATCGCTTCGCCTTTCCGACCAATACGCCGGATCTGACCGACTTCTTCCACCAAACCGGTAAACATGCTGCCGCCTCCCTTTTTCAAGTTATAAAGAACCTAACTTTCTACTTTCAAATCCATTTATTTATTCAGGCCACACCGGAATACCGCCAATGCTGATATTATCTCCAACTTGTTCAATCTCCAACTGATTCAATTGAATCGCCTGATTCATACGTTCCACACCCTCGAAGCGGAAGCTTCCAGGTGTATCATAACCGCCTACAATCTTCGGAGCGATAAACATGAGCAGTCGATCAACCAACCGTGCCTCCAGCATAGCTCCATTCAAGGTACCTCCACCTTCAAGCAAAATTGAACCAATGTCACGCTCACCCAACTTGCTAAGTCCGTTTAACAGATCCACACGTGGTCCAGGACCACAGCGTATAATCTCGACGCCGTAGGCTTCCAAACGTTCAGCAGCTTCAGGACTGGCTTCGTCTGTTGTCAGCACCCATGTTGGAGCAAGACCATCCTTAACCATTTTGGCACCTACGGGAAGACGTAACTTGGAATCCACTACAATGCGCACTGGACTAATGCCTTCGACTTGCAAACGGGTTGTAAGTTCCGGATTATCGGCGATTACCGTGTCGACGCCAACCATAATTCCCTGGTGCCGATGACGAAGGGCATGCACAATCTCACGAGCGGGCTCGTTAGAGATCCACTTGCTGTCTCCGCTGCGCGTTGCAATTTTGCCATCCAAAGTAGTAGCCGTCTTCAGTGTCACGAAAGGTAGACCCGTTGTAATAAACTTAATGAATTTTTCATTCATGCGTCTTCCACGCTCACGCAGTACGCCAACTTCAACTTCAATGCCTTGTTGACGAAGCATGCTTATACCCCTGCCGGATACTTGCGGATTTGGATCTTCACAACATACCACAACACGTTTCACCTTTTCATGAATCAGGCGTTCACTACAAGGTGGCGTCTTGCCATAATGACTACAAGGCTCAAGTGTAACGTATACCGTACTTCCTTCTGCATCACTGCCTGCCATGTTAAGTGCATGCACCTCTGCATGACCGGTTCCACGTTTCAGATGGCTCCCCAGGCCTACAATACGACCCTCTTTCACAACTACACATCCAACGACCGGATTAACCCCCGTCTGTCCCTGTGCTCGTTCCGCCATATCCAATGCCAGTGCCATATAAAATTCATCATTGATCATTTCCAAATCCGTTCACCCCGCGGTTTAAAGTCTTGTTTATTAAAAAATCCCCGTCGAACAATCAGTTCGATGGGGATGATGAGAGACAAATGTCACCAGCAGGAGTGAAATGGATACAGCACGCCAACACTTTGCCCAAAACTTCATTTCGGGCAAGTGAAAATAGACACATACCTTAATGAACATCAATTACAGGTAAAGAGCTTTTATAGTGCGGCATATGTATGGAACTGTCCGGCGTAACCGGATCTTCCCTGCACAGTGCAAGACATCACAAATCGTGACTGTGCAGCAATACTCCTGCTGAATGCAAACCTGTTAGGTCTGCACCTCTCCTTCTCCCATCCAGACTATACTGTCGGTTCTGGAATTACACCAGATCAGCCATCTGCCAATGGCAGACAGGTCACGGACTTTGCATCAAGTGCTGGACACATAGGTCCTTACACTTCCTGCATCACCGCCGGTAGGGAATTGCACCCTGCCCTGAAGGATTGCTTTCGTTATTACTTGGATGTTAGCACTTTAATGCCAAAAAATCAATTGTTTTTTGTTCCTTTTTGTCACATACTAACTTTTAATAAGCTAAGAAACAACAAAAAACCGCTTCCTCTCAAGGAGGCACGGTTTTTGTTTGGAGACCCATTTCACATCCATCGTATCATTCTACATATCAGGAAAACACCAGCTCGCCATATGCTTTAATTCTTTGGCATTATGGAATGGAGTGCGATCAGGTTCTTGCAGGGGCGAAGTCGGAAGCGGGAACTCTCTTGCCACCCTTCTGACCCAACTTGTGGAATCGATCGCAATAGCCGAGCATTTCCAGCGTCCATTCGCTCTCGGTCGAAACGTCCCATGCAAATCTGCTTTACCCGGCATCTCTGGAAAGACACCATCCAGATATTCAACGATGACGCGCTTGTCTCTGACTTCATGACAATATACAGTCACCCATACACCTTCTCGGACCCGAACAGCATACACATCGCCAGACTGTACCTCCCCGGTACCTGCATCAGGAGATGCCTTTGGTACTTTTCCACGAACACTTCTCTTCTTCTCCAATGCCCCTAAGATCGTGTCCTTTAGAGCTGGACTCTCATCAGGCTTATCCGCAAGAGATATATTATTCAGATCAAAATCATGAAATATCTTGTTCAGGTTGTTCTCATTAATTCCGACAGATGAGTCCCACCACGCCAGAGGGGCCTGCACTTCCACCCGCACATTGGGGCGTGCGTCACGCTGCATATAAGAGGTGAATTCCGTGATCATTCCGGGATGTTCCGGCGTATCCAATATGCCAATCAGAGCTAACGTCTCAAGCAAATCACGGTAAGCATATTCCTTCTGTGTAGGCAAAAGACGTTCCTTCTTGAGCGCTACTGCTGCCTTGCTGTAACGTGTTTTGGGAGGTAATTCGCGCAGCACCGTTAACACCGCACGGAATGTCCAGCGGTCGTACTCATTGGGTATTGGAAGCTCCTGTGCGGTAGCCAGCTCTCGAAGTGCCAACACGCATCCAAAAGGATCACCGTCCAACGGGGTTCCATTGGTCATCCGCCAATACCATTGCAGCGTTGTGTCGGTTGCTTGATCTACACTTAATCCGCAGATCTTACAAGTGTTCGAAGATGGATATGGCGTATGTTCATGACTTGGCATACTGCTCGCAATAAGCTTGCCCGTAAGCAACGAGCGCCAGATCATGGGTGCTGACCACAAAGAGGATACAAAGGCCTGCGCTGCATCATTGATCGTCCATTGATTCGCAACTTTTTTCAGCTCAGTAATCGTTTCATCATGTTGCGGACGTACAAAGCGATTCGGTTCATGCCCGGCTGTCTCAAGCGCTTCTCGATCCTTTACGGATAGACTATCCGGAACGACATGGCGCGATGCCTGCAATTCTTCATCCCACAACGTGCGCTCACTATAAATTTGTTTTAACAAGCTTAGCTGAGTAACCATATCCAAGGTTTTATTCATCCTTTCTAATTATCGATTTGAAGTATGTAAAAATAAAAAAAGTGCTTCTATAAGAGAAGCACTTCATGTTTGGATCCAGTTAAGGTGAAGGTATTAAGCTTCTACAACTTCAACAGTTTCCATTTTGTCTTTACCTTCTAAAGCGTCCACGAACTCCATACCTTTAGTTACTTTACCAAATACAGTATGTTGTCCATCCAAATGTGGTTGCGGTTGGTAGCAGATATAGAACTGGCTTCCACCTGTGTTACGGCCAGCATGTGCCATAGCAAGTGTTCCGCGCTCATGTTTGTTTGGGTTAATTTCACAGTTGATTGTGTAACCTGGGCCACCTGCACCGCTACCGTTAGGGCATCCGCCTTGAGCTACAAAGCCCGGGATAACGCGGTGGAATGTAAGACCATTGTAGAAACCGGAATTAGCCAGTTTCTCAAAGTTTGCTACTGTGTTTGGAGCTTCTTGATCGAACAGATCGATCAGAACTTCTCCGCCGTTTGCCAATTTAATTTTCGCTTGTTTCGCCATATGTAAATGACTCCTTTCGTATTGACCATCGTTAATGGTGCCAGAACGCATGACCCTGGGCCAAGCATTACAGCACTTTTCTTAGTGTACACCGAAAATGTCTGGATCGCAAAAAAAACGGCAACTTTTTTCATGATTTAGCTCAAATACTCAAAAAGCAGACAAAAAAGGAAGTTCCTTTTTCATCTGCTTCAACTGCAAAATCCCTATATCTTGAATAATGCAGAAACGCATTATCTTTTGACGAATTAGCGAGTAACTGGCTGTTTTCCAATGCGCGCAGGTACCAGGTCATTCTGGATGATATCTTGATACGTCTCACGGCGTACCACGACATCCCCTTGACCGTCTTTGACAAAGACAACGGCTGGACGACGAATCCGGTTGTAGTTGCTCGCCATGGAGTAGTTATACGCACCTGTGCAAGCTACAGCGAGTAGGTCGCCACTTTCCACTTTTGGCAGGTCCAGATCCCAGATCAACATATCGCCACTCTCGCAACATTTACCCGCAACAGATACTGTTTCCTGAGCAGCCTCATTCGCACGATTGGCAAGCACAGCTTCATACTTGGATTCATACAAAGCAGGACGTGGGTTATCGGTCATACCACCATCAACGGCAACGTATTTACGCACACCTGGAATGTCTTTGCTTGTTCCAACGGTATATAGCGTTGTTCCCGCTTCACCCACGATGCTGCGGCCTGGCTCAACCCAGATCTCAGGTACGGCATAGCCGATTTGAGCAAAATGATTTTTAACGGCGTCTGTAATAGCCTTCACGTATTGTGCAACTTCAAGTGGCGTATCTCCATCGATATAACGGATTCCGAATCCACCACCAAGGTTAACCACTTTGAAAGCAACATTAAGACGCTCATATACACTTGCTGCAAATTCGGCAACACGTTGAACCGCCATCTGGAAGCCTTCAACTTCGAAGATCTGGGAACCGATGTGGGAATGCACACCGAGCAATACCAGATTAGACTGCTTGGAAGCCAAGTCAATCGCTTCAAATGCTGTACCATTACCGATATCGAATCCAAATTTCGAATCCGTCTGACCTGTAGAAATATATTCATGCGTATGTGCCTCAACACCAGGCGTCACACGAAGCAAAATGTTTACTTTACGATTTTTGTCCGCTGCTACAGCCTGCAACAGATGCAATTCATTGAAGTTATCAACAACAAAGCATCCAATCTCTGCATCAAGAGCCATTTCGATCTCTTCCAGCGTTTTGTTGTTACCGTGGAAGTGAATGCGCTCAGCCGGGAATCCTGCTTGCAGTGCAGTAAACAGTTCACCGTCAGATACAACATCCAAGGAAAGTCCTTCTTCAGCTGCAAGGGCACACATCGCCATTACACAGAATGCTTTACTTGCGTAAGCAACCTGGAAGCCCAGTCCGGAAGCACGGAATGCTTCCATGTACTCTCTGCAACGCTCACGAACCAATTGCTCGTCCACAACGTACAGGGGAGTTCCAAACTGTTCTTTCAGATCTGTTGCATCAACTCCGCCAATCTCCAGATGCCCTTGCGCATTTATTTTACTTGTACCATGTAAATACATAATCTGCATTCCTCACTTTTTATATACTGGAACAATTGATATTCCAATGATTTTACACCAGTATATCAAATTAGGCAGCGAGATGAATGGATTTTTTGGAAGATCATTTGTGTTTTTTACTTTTTTGCAGTTCCCCGTCCGGATCATCGGACATTTTGGTGTTGTCACGGGTTTTATTGAATGATGGACGTTTTTTATTTTCCAGCAGCGGAAGCCGGAATAAAAAGTTGCCCAAGGCCTTTGCATTAAACGGTATAAAAGGCCAGAGATACGAAGAATTGTACGACCGGTGAACGGTGAGCGCCAATATGAGTAATGTACAGCCCACGACCAACCCCGGAACCTTGAATATCGCAACAGCGACTAGCAGAACCAGCCTGACCAGCCTATTGGCGAGACCCAATTCGTAACTTGGCGTGGCAAACATACCGATGGCTGCGATGGCCATATAGAGCACAACCTCATTGACAAAGTATCCTGTTTTCACCGCGATATCCCCGACTAGAATGGCCGCGATTAAGCCCATAGCCGATGCCAGAGGTGTAGGCGTATGGACCGCTGCCATACGTAATAAATCGACGCCCAGTTCGATCAGTAGAAACTGTAGAATCAGCGGTAGCTTTACATTTTCCTGTGGACCAATGAAGTCAAGTCCCATCGGTTTAATCGAAGGGTCAATAACCATGAGAAGCCATAATGGTAGCAAAAACAACGAGATGAGAATCCCTGCAAAACGCACCCATCGTAAATATGTTCCCATCAAGGCCGTCTGTCTGTTCTCCTCCGCATGCTCACATAGGTCGAAAAAGGTCGTTGGTAGAATCATCACACTGGGGGAAGTGTCTACGAAAATGACGACTCGTCCTTCCAGCAAATGAGAAGCTGTAACATCTGGTCGTTCCGAATAACGAACGAGTGGGAACGGATTCCAACCCTTGTTGATAATCGCTTCCTCCAGCTGTTTATCGGCTGCGGGAATACCATCGATATCTACTCGCTGAATTTTTTCACGAACTGAATCGACCTGCACTTTATCCACAATATCATCAATATACACCACGCAGACATCGGTTTGTGTTCTCCGCCCTACCTGCATAATCTCAAACTTCAGTCCCGGGTCGCGTATTCTGCGACGCACCAGGGTCACGTTAGTCAGGAGTGTTTCGGTAAAGCCGTCTCTGGAACCTCGGACTACCCTTTCCAAGGAAGGTTCTTCGGGTGAACGTACTGGATAACTCCGGGTATCCATAATTAAGACCGAGCGGTCTCCTTCAACGAACATTGCGCTCATACCGGTAAGAACCTTGTTGATGACCGCACTCATCTTCTCGACTTTCTCCACCTGAATATGGGGAATGTAACATTCAAAATAAGATTTGAGAGCATGTCCGGACACGTCATCCGGCGTGAGATAGGTCAGTCTTTTCAACACTTCAAGCAAAATCTCATCCTTGGCGAAACCGGTGATCATCAGCAACCCAACGTGCTTGCCACCCAGAACCATTTCCCTCATATTCACGTCGAAGGATTCTCCGAGCCCCAGTACCTGTTGCAGTGTATATCTATTCTCACTCATGCGTGGGGAGATATCATCGTTTTCCTGCCAATATTGTACAGATTCCTCAATGCTGTCGGACATCTCATTTTGTTTTTTCTTACTGTACGCTTTCTCCTCTTCTTCCTTCTGAATCTCATAAGCAGACTTGTGTAACATCTCTTCCGTTATACCTTCACTATTTTCCTGGCCTGTGTGCTCCGTTCGTTCATCCATCTTCCATCCTCCTATGGCCACGAGTTACCGTTGATATATAAAAAAATCAAACAGGGAACCTGTCATTTTACCCAAAATCATGGCGAGCAGTAATCCAAACAAATAAGGTTTCATGCCCAATCGTTTGGCTAGCACGGGTAGTACATTGAGTACCTCAGTGAGCGCTGCGGCCAGCAGACCGATGAACACGCCACAGAATAAACCAACGATTGGGCTGAGCAGCAGCACCCCATGCATTTTCCAGTGCCAGAAGTCCGCCACCGTCCCGAGCAGTGAACCACCAATTAGCGCCCCTTCGTACCAGTGAGTTTTGTCATACGATTGCGTAAGTTGAGCCAACCTGGGAATCATATCGAGCACCAGAATGAGCGCAATTACGCCGCTCCCTACGGCAATTCCCCCTGCAATACCCAATACAATGCTGATTGCTCCATTAAGAACGCTCATCCGCATTCATCTCCCTGCGTTCCTGCTCGTGCATCCGTTCACTTTCTTCAATCACCACATATTTATCTACATTTTGCTGGTATAGGAACATCTCTACTTCCAGCGGGGTAGGTTCCTCATTCCATTTTTTCTTGAACAAATGATTAAAAAATACTGCCATTCCGAATCCAATGCCAATGGAATACGCCACTTGGAACAGATAGGGATGTTCGTCCCGATGCCCAGTAAGCATCTCCACAATACGAATCTGTACTTCCTGCATGTTCACATCGGCATGAAAATTCATAATGGTTAAGGCCGATCCGAAGAACAGCAGCAGCCAAACCAATATGAACAGAGACTTGGAAGGTTGACCATTTCCTGCAATGACTTCAACCAACGTATGGCCTGATCCAATCAGTTCCACACTTACCTCCGGCAAGATGTTCCGAATTCGTGGAATAATCTGCAATATATCAATGAGGATCAGATTGCCATCCTCCGGTCCAGGGCGCAGCAGTTCAAGCTCCAGTAGCTTCCCCTCCTGGTCTTCAGAAGAGGTCAGTACATGTGCAATGTCTCCAAGCTTGACTGCTCTGCCCCTCTGGATGCGAATACGGCTGCGCAGACGAATATAGACCATTGGAGTGGGTGTCTGGGACATCCATAGCACTCCTTTACTGCGTAATTTAGGTTAGTATTTGAAGAATGTGCAAATTTATTACAAACTGGTTGGAAAAAAGGTGGAAGGTTGAGTTGACGCTGCGGGATGGATCCGGTCATTGGTCGCTGTTGCTCGGGGGAGGATACACGCAGACACTCTGACGGCAGACCAACCTTCTGATCGCTGTTGTCTCCAAATTCTTTTGATTGATTTCTAAGTGTTAGAAATTTGGAGACAAAGGCGCACGCTTCGCTTCTTCAGGTCTAATCTGCCGCCTGCGTTGCTTATGTATCCTTAGATGAGCCCTCACGCTTCGCTCCTTTTGACCGATTCCATCCCTCCGCTACCCATCGTCCTCCCGTTTCCAAACGTTTGAAATAAATATGCTGGAGGAGTAGGCAGGAAGGGAATTGAAAGATGAGCTTTGAGGGGGTATTTTGTGCAAAATTCTATGACTTGTGAAGGTAGCTTCTGGATATTAATTTTAGAAATTTGGGGATTTGAGGCGAAACTGAGTGTGAAGCATTATTTTACATATCAAAAAAGTCGCCGTATGGGCGACTCTTCGGTATTGGTAGATAGGTTCACGGATCATGAACAATAATTCAAGAATTATGTTCTTTTTCTCTTTTGTTCAATTCCCTTCTAAATCGTAAAGGGGTTGAATTCATTGTTTTGCGGAATTGGTTAATGTAATAACTCGTACTGTTAAAACCGACCTCATAGGCAATTTCGGTGATGCTACGCTTGGAGGATTGCAATAATTCAATGCTTCTTTGGATGCGGTACTCTATCACGTATTGCATGGGTGTGGTTTTCAGGATTTGCTTGAAATAACGGCATGTCTCCGATCGACTTAACTGTCCCGCCTTTGCAATATCTTCAAGCTTAATTGGATCGGCATAATTGAGATTAATCCATTGCAACATGTCTTTCAATCGATTGTTTCTGCTCATCTCTAATGGATCATGTTCTAGAGAACATCCGTTCATAATCAGCAGTTTCCATATATTAAGCACCGCCGAAGCAATATTCACTTCGTAAAAAGGAACTTGGTGCACCAGCTCCTTTCTAATCCGTGCAACAGCATCCAAGATCTGTTCTCCCCAAGCGTTAGCTCTTTCGATATACAGAAAAGGCAAATTAGTTGCTGTTACATATGGATGTACGTACTTTATATACAAATCCGAAGGCATGATAACGTGTGGGGACAAATTCAGACATAAATAAATGCAGTTCTCGCTCACCCCGTGATCTTCGGCCATATGCATTATTCCACTGTTGATAAAAATCCCGTCACCTTTGGACAAAATCATCTTTTGATCGTTGATATGAAACAACGCCGTACCCTGAAGAACGGCAACAAACTGCAATTCATCATGCCAGTGGAGAGGAATATGTCTGTGAACATTTTGAACAATGGTTGTCTCATAACAAGCTATAGATAATGTATCGGTACGGTGTTCCGTCATTTCTTTCAAATGTTGATCAATGATAAATTCGATCTTCTGCATGGCCCTCATCTCAATATAGTTATATTTTTAAGTGTAATATTGATATAAATGTATCGCGTTTCTCCTTAATATAACACTATTCTTATATTTAAGGTGAGGCGAACAAGAATGACAACTTCTGCAAAATCCAAAATTTCAGGCATCGTGCTCGTTCTGACGGGAGCCATCTGCTGGGGCATTGGGGGTACGGTATCTCAAAAACTGTTTCAACTGGATGGAATTGAGGTCAATTGGTATGTCACTGTACGATTGTTGATTGCTGGGTTACTATTACTGGTTATTCAATCGTTTACAAATGGAAGATTTCAGATTTTTGATGTATGGAGAAATAAAAAAACGGCTGGGCAGATGATCATTTTCGGATTGGTGGGCATGCTTGCCGTCCAGTATACGTACATGGCATCCATTAAACACGGCAATTCGGCGGTGGCTACACTCCTGCAGTACCTGTCCCCTATCATGATCATGATTTACATCGCACTCCGTAAGCAGTCGGTCCTCACACGCAATGACCTTGCATGCGCCGTTCTGGCTCTCAGTGGGTGTTTTCTCCTGCTCACGAATGGCTCGCTTACGCAGTTATCTGTCTCCTCGCTCGCAGTGATATGGGGACTGTTATCTGGGGTTTCAGCAGCATTTTATACGCTGTATGCCGTGCAACTGATTAAAAAGTTCGATTCACTTGTTGTGGTCGGCTGGGCTATGATCATCGGTGGTTTGGGAATGAGTTTTATTCACCCGCCCTGGAAAATGAATTTTGCTAACATCACGCTCGAAACCTACGGTTATTTGATATTTTCAATCCTTTTTGGAACCATGATTGCTTTTTGGTTTTATATTGCGAGTCTCAAAAGTCTTACACCCAAGGAAACTAGCCTGCTCGGGAGCGCAGAGCCGCTTGCCGCTGTTGGAACAACCGTCATATGGCTCCATGAACCTTTTGGCTTCTATCAATGGATTGGTATGGCATGTATTCTTGGCATGATGCTGGTCATGCAGTCCAATCGTTCGGAATCTCCCCGTATTAACAACAAATAACCTCCCTCGCCATAATGCGCGATAGAAGGTTGTTAGTTGTCGTATATTGGTGTATAAACGCCAATACTGTTGGTGCAACCCATGAAATCACTGCGCGATCTGGTCGCGGATGGATTGCAGTATTTTTTTCTCCAGACGTGATACCTGCACCTGAGATATTCCCAGCCTGCTGGCAACCTCGGACTGGGTCTGATCTCGGTAATACCGAAGATAAACGATTAATCGCTCCCGCTCGCTGAGACCACCGATGGCTTCGTTCAGAGCCAGCTTGTCAAACCAACGTTCCTGAGACTCGTCGGCAATCTGATCCATTAACGTGATGGGATCACCGTCATTCTCAAATACGGTCTCATGGATGGAGGTCGGTGGTTTGTTCGCTTCCTGGGCAAATACAACTTCCTCCGGAGTTACCCCCAGCTCTGCGGCAACTTCCTTAATCGTTGGTAAACGATCCAGATGTTTGGACAGTTCGTCCCTTTTTTTGCGGACTTTATTCGCCATCTCTTTCAGTGAACGACTGACCTTCAGGGTACCGTCATCCCGCAGGAATCGCTGGATTTCTCCGATGATCATAGGTACCGCGTAGGTTGAGAACTTCACGTCATAACTGAGATCGAATTTGTCTACTGATTTGAGCAGACCGATACAACCAATCTGGAACAGATCTTCCGGATCATATCCCCTGTTCATAAAACGCTGTACGACGGACCAGACGAGTCTGATGTTGCAGTTCACCAGCGTATCCCGTGAAACATGGTCACCCGACTGACTGAGCGCAATCAGCCGTTTGACCTCGGCATCGTCCAAATAGGTCTGTGAAGATGGTTTCACTTCAGCATCCATAAGAACACCAACCCCTAATTATACAATGCTTTCTTGGATTCAATCCTTTTTTTCATCTTGATGGAGGTGCCTCTGCCGGGCTCACTGCTGACTTCGAATTCATCCATAAAGTTTTCCATAATGGTGAAGCCCATGCCCGACCGCTCAAGTTCGGGTTTGGACGTATATAGCGGCTGCTTGGCCAGTTCAAGATCTTCGATTCCTTCACCGCGGTCTTCCACAATGATTGTGATCATGTCTTCCCGAATCTCCGCCTGGATGGACACCACACCCTCGGAGTTGTTGTTGTATCCGTGGATGATGCTGTTGGTCACGGCTTCCGAAATGACCGTTTTCAGGTCACTGAGCTCGTCCATCGTTGGATCAAGCTGGGAGATAAACGCAGCAACGGTTACCCGTGCAAACGACTCATTCTCTGACTTGGCCGCGAATTGCAGATTCATGAAATTTGTCCCTGTTCCTTCATTCATGAGACGACCTCCAGACCTGAGAGAGCAGTTCCCTCATTTTCGTATATCGGCATAATCTTAAACAGCCCCGACATTTCCAGCAAACGGTACACTGGCGAATTGACGTCACAGACCACCATCTTGCCACCTTTATTCTTAATGAGCTTGTATCTTCCCAAAATGACACCTAGACCTGAACTGTCCATAAATTGCAGATCTTTCAGGCTGAGTACGAGATGCTCGCTTTGTCTCCGCTGGATGGCTTCATCCATCTGCATCCGTACCATGTCAGCTGTATGGTGATCCAGCTCCCCGGATAATCGTACAATCAGAATCCCGCGATGGTGTTCCATTTCCACATGCAAGTTCACGTTTGCTCACTCTCCTCCCTGTCTTAGAACAAGGATTTCTACGCTTCCGAAGGCTTTTCCTGCCCCCCGACAAAACTAGAAGAAAACCCCTATTTAACTACAAAATATGTTCGAAGGATGTGTGCAACTCGCGGAAATCGCCGTTTAGTCAAACAGATTGGACGTTGTCCGCTTGAACAGCTTCCACCAGCCAGCCTTATTCACATCCTGCGGAGCCTGAATGTCGAACTCCTTAATGACGTCGTTGCCCTGGTAAACAACCAGTTTACCTATACTTTGCCCGGCTTTGATCGGAGCTTTCAATTCTTTGGCAACCAGCAATTCATGCCGGATGTCGTTGGATTTGGCTCCTTTGCGCATCAGCACACTATAATTTTGCGTGGCATTCAGAGGCAATTCGGCAACTTCACCTTTTTCGATCTTCAGACTACCCAGCAGATCCCCTGCCTTATAGAGAGCCTTCATCGTATATTGACTGAACGCATAGTCAAACATCGAAGATACTTCGCTGTTCCGTGTTTTAGTATTTGGTTCACCAAGTACCACGGAAACGACACGTAATCCATCCTTGGACGCTGTTGCGGAGAGACAGAACTTCGCTTCGGATGTGTAACCTGTTTTCAAACCATCTGCCCCTTCATAAAAACGAACCAGCTTGTTTGTATTCACCAGCCAGAAGGGCTTTTCCGTATCTTTGCGAAGGTAATCCTGATATGCACCAGTGTACTTCGTAATCCCGGAATGTTTCAGCAGTTCACGGCTCATGACGGCAATGTCATGGGCGGAAGAATAATGATTATCGACCGGAAGGCCGTTACAGTTGGCAAAATGAGTATCCTTCATGCCCAGCTCCTTCGCCCGCTCATTCATCAGCTGTACAAAGGCTTCTTCCGAGCCAGCGATCTTCTCAGCCATCGCTACCGAGGCATCATTGCCCGAAGCCATCGCGATCCCTTTTAACATATCGTCGACCGTCATTTCTTCCCCAGGCTCCAGAAAGATCTGCGAACCGCCCATGGAAGCTGCGTATTCGCTCGTTCTTACTTTGTCGGTCAGCTTCAGCTTACCCGAGTCGATCGCTTCGATTGTAAGCAACATGGTCATAATCTTTGTAATGCTCGCTGGAGGCAGCTGATCATGACTGTTTTTCTCATAAATGACCGTTCCCGTGTCTGCATCCATTAAGATCGCAGAGCGCGCCGACGGGGCCAGATCAGTTCCTCCCGCTGCCTTCGGTGTTTCTTCAGCCAATGCTGTTGATGCCATAAGGGACAGCAGGATACAAAGGGTCATGAACGATGCCATTATTCTTTTCTTCACAAGGTTACCTCCTCAAATGACTTGCTTACTGCATGTTCCATGCATGTACTGCTAATCATTGTCGGCCCGTTTCCAGTAAATTATTCCATGTAAAGCATGATTTCCCGAACTTTTATTGAAAATGTGGTCATAGCCAAAAAAACGCACTGCACTCAAGGAATGAGTAACCGTACGTTCAACACAACAAAAAAAGGTTACCCCCCTATGATTTCTCATCTAAAGAGGTAACCTTATCTACTCAAATCTTGCTTACATTTGTGGAATAACTGCCACTACCAGCGCCAGGAACGACTCACGCACACGTTCCGTCGTCTCCATAACCTCATCATGTGACAGCGGCTGGTCCAGAATTCCAGCAGCCATGTTGCTGATACAGGAAATACCTAGTACTTCCAGGCCCGCGTGGCGTGCCACAATCACTTCAGATACAGTGGACATGCCCACTGCGTCTGCGCCCAATGTACGCAGCATTCTGATCTCTGCCGGTGTCTCATAGTTCGGACCGAGCATACCTGCGTATACCCCTTCACGTACGTTAAAACCTTGTGATGCAGCCGTATCCTTCGCCAGCGCACGCAAACGGCGGCTATATGCTTCGGACAGATCCGGGAAACGCACGCCCAGTGCAGCGTCATTTGGTCCGATCAGTGGATTTTTGCCTGTGAGATTCAAGTGATCCGAGATCAGCATCAAGTCTCCAGCTTCATACGACGTATTCACGCCGCCTGCAGCATTGGTTACAAGCAGGCTGCTTACACCCAGTTCTTTCATAACCCGTACCGGGAAAGCTGTCAATTCCGGACCATATCCTTCGTACATATGGAAACGGCCTTTCATCATCACGACTGGACGACCTTTAATGGTTCCGACCAATAGTTCACCTTCATGTCCTTCTACTGTGGACACTGGAAAATGCGGAATATCCTGATAAGCAATACTTACGCCATCTTCAATCAGTTCTGCCAGTACGCCAAGACCTGAACCCAAAATCAAACCGACTTCCGGCTTGATGGAGCTTTTGCTTTGAATATAAGATGCTGCTTCCGAAATCATTTGTTGGTTTAATGCTGTCATGCGATGTATGTTCCTCCTTGAGTTGAAACGATCCGTCTTATGTATAACGGCGTTTGGATGTATTCAATTTATTTTATCCTAAATCGGCCCAATGTTCCGCATTTATTTGTGAATGCCATGCGTCAAAATCTATCTTGCCCTCGGATGATGGGTTTCATAGATTTCTTTCATGGTTTTGCGACCATGATTGCCAT
Source organism: Paenibacillus sp. 10L310 (assembly GCF_056395745.1). NCBI lineage: Bacteria > Bacillati > Bacillota > Bacilli > Caryophanales > Paenibacillaceae > Paenibacillus > Paenibacillus sp. 10L310. The sequence continues at coordinate 676,947 of NZ_JBFTKC010000003.1, forward strand.
ATTGTTGTCCAGGCTGCTCCACGTGACCCAGCATGTCTTGAACCGCACGTGTATCCGCCCCATTGGCAATCAGGTGTGCTGCAAACGAATGACGAAGGGTATGCGGCGTAATTTCTTCCGAGATTCCCGCATCCACCGCCGCTTTTTTGAGCAACTTCCAGAAGCCCTGCCGGGTTAAACGTCTACCAGATACATTCACGAATAGTGCCTGCTCGTCCGAATCGGTTTTGAGCAACTTGTTGCGGAATTCCTCCACATATACACTTGCCCAACGTGCAGCTGGTGCACCAATGGGAAGGATACGTTCCTTGCCCGCCCCACCGCATCGTATAAAGCGCATCCCTGGCTGTACATCCCGAATGTCAAGGGCAATCAGTTCCGAGACCCTAATGCCTGTAGCATATAACAGTTCAAGCATCGCTCGATCTCTCACACCCTGCGGTGAACGAGTATCAGGCGCTGTCAAAAGTTGTTCGATCTCTTGGATACTTAACACCTGTGGTGGCGTCTTGTCCGCCTTGGGAGCTTCCACATCAAACGTAGGGTCCTGTATAATATCACCCCGCCGCATCAAAAAATGAAAGTAGGAGCGCAGAGATACGATGCTGCGGGCAATGGTTGCATTGGCACGTCCTGCCTGTTTGAGCTGACCTGCAAACAGGACGACATGTGTACGTCTGACCTGGTCGGCTTCGCGTATGCCATATTCCTTATCTGCAAATTCAATGAACTTGTCCACGTCTCGGAGATACGATTCAAGCGTGCTGCTCGACATCCCTTTATCATCTTCCAAGTATAAGGCATAGGCGTGTATCGTCTGTTTCATGTACAACGCTCCTCAACTGACAGATCTGCCGCTCTGGCAGACTGCTCCCGTATTTGCATCCCTGGCTGTTCGAAGCTACTCCCCGTACCAATAGAACAAACGGAGACGCTCTGCCATCGTAGGACGTCCTTCTCCATTACCCGGCCAATCCGTTTCCTGAAATACTTTGATTGCATTGCCAGTTGGCATCTGATACTGATCCACAGGTGAGATCCAGCCATTAAACAGATCCAGAACATGATAGAACAGATAAACTAATGCAGCAAAAAATATAATAAATCGAATAAAACGGAGCCCTCTCCGCACTGATATAATCATGGGCGCGTCCCCTCCTGATTCGAATCCGGTAATGTCCTTGAATCAGGGTATGTCCATAAACACAGGTTTATGCCATTTGGGCGAAACTCCAGATCATGTCCGGTGCCAAAAAAGCTCTCCCGTCAAAACCGCCGGTGAGAGCTTGAAGATATGCTATGTTATTCTTCATCTTTGGGTTTCTGTTCATTTTTAGCTTTGCAACGATAACAAATTCCATGAAAGTCCAGTCGGTGATCTACTACCGAAAAGTTGAATTCCCGCTCCAAACGCTCTTCAAGCGGTCCAAGCCAGTCTTCACGTATTTCATCCATACTTCCGCATTGAACACAGATTAAGTGATGATGGTGATGCTTGGATGTATCTCCGCGCAGATCATAACGCGCTACACCGTCGCCGAAGTTGATTTTCTCTACAACATGCAGCTCACTCAGCAGTTCGAGGGTACGGTACACGGTTGCCAGACCGATTTCGGGAGCCTTTTCTTTAACGAGCATGAATACATCTTCTGCGCTCAGATGATCTTCTTCATTCTCAAGAAGTACTCTTAAGGTGGCTTCCCGCTGGGGCGTTAATTTATATCCTTGGGACTGTAGTTGCTGCTTAATTTTATCAATCCGTGCTTCCATTTTCTCCCTCCCCCTAGGAAATCACTGCACACTGCAACTTAACCCACTCTTTTCATTATAGGGGGAGTGCGTAATTAAAGTCAACATTTTACACTATACGGTACACGTTAGGCCGGTAGTAACATTGGCGTGACCCAACGCATCATTGCAGGTGTAACCCATGTTTCAAAAGACGCCACGCCGAGCAGCAATGCAGCCATAACCAAAGTTAACACTATATATGAAGCAAAAGGCCTTTGTCGATCAGGTGTTCGCTGCATCAAAACACGATTACGAATGATGTATAACGAGAACGTCATCGCCGCTACACTGCAGATCAGGAGGATCGGAATGACAAATAGATTATGCGGTGCCACGGACACCAGTGCAAACAGTAGCCCTTTCCAGGAATACTGTCCAACAAGGTACCCCACTGTGAATCCAATGAGCACACCTTTCAAAAAATCCAGAACCAGTATACCGGGTAGTCCAACGACGGATAAACCCAGAATAAAGATCAGACCCACCCATTTCAGATGGAGCATGGCAATGTCCCAATATGCCCCGGTCTCAGTCACTTGTGCACTGTGCTGCACGGTCATGAAGAAATTACCGAGATAACCCTCCAGATCCTGACGTTGCTCGAGAGACAATGCGTTCACCATGAGCGCGCCAAAAATGACGCCGACCAGAAACAAGACGGCCACGAATACATATAACGAAGTCTGACCTTTAAATGTAAAGTAGGAAGAGCGCATACAGGTACGAGTCCCCTTTCCGGTATCATGCTGCAAGGATTTTCATTTACATCCTCATAGTCATTCTTATGAACCGGAATGCACCTGTATGACTTCTTGTCCAGATTTGACCTCTGTATAGCGAAAGCTATATGAGTTGAACTAAAGATTATTTACACCGGTCACTCCGAGGCTTTTTCCTGAACAGCAACCTTTCCGTACGTACCGCCACCTCCGGAGGACAGCTCCAGTTGTCCGTTCCGTGCAGCCACAATCAAGCCTGCCAGCACAGGTCCAACAACCGCAGCAAGCTCTTCCTCACGCGTGCGATGAAGTACGTTCATTTCTGTACCAAAATGGTCCAGTAGCTGGCGCAGTTTGGCTTTGCCAAGTCCCGGAATGAACTCCAGTGGCACCTGATAATGATAGGCTGGTCTGTTTGCAGGAACATGAGGACTCTCCCGATCAGAGATCGCCAGGATGCGATCCAGCACCCCCTGCACCAGCTTCAGACTGCCACAGTGCGGACAGCGCTCTGCTGACATCGCTTGCTCATCCATAATGCTGCCACATGCTGCACAGTAGGTACGATGATATTTGCCCAGCCTTGGATTCAGTCCATAATTGGCCGCAATTTTCCTGCCCGCTTCTCCTTGAAGTGCCATACGGAATTCATCAAAAGAAGGGGCAACAACTTGCAGTTCGTTATACTCCCGTCCAATCTTACCGAGTGAATGAGCATCCGAATTGGTCAGGAACGGAACATGATCCAGTTCCCGAATATAACTGGCCATGGATGAGTCCGAGCTTAACCCCAGCTCTACCGCATCCACGAGGCTAGTATCCAGCACTTCGCCCATACGGGGGGCTGTACTGCCATAGATGCCTTTATGCGGTGTAAACACATGTGCAGGCACAATAAGTCCCCCACGTGCCTTAATCTCGGCCTGCATCTCTAGAGCGGGCACGTACACCCGCTGAGAACTGAGATTCACATTTTTCATATAACGTTTCATCCAGTTCGTGAAGGACTTCATCGTTTTCAAATCACGGAAGTACGCCAGCATATGGAACTCACGCATTCCAGGCTCGCGCAACTCAATCTCTGTACCCAGCAGAATGGTGGTGTCCTGGTAGGCAATACCGCCGCCCTCAATCTCGGACATGGTGCCACTCTCCAGCAATTGCTCAATATCCATCTGTACAACCGGAGAATGACAATCAATAACACCAAGCAAATGAATTCCTTTGCGATCCGATGCTTCCCGGGCAATATTCTCAAATGTCAGATCACGACTACCACTGATTTTAACAGCCTCACCCCGAGAGGTTCGTCCAATGTGGATATGCAGGTCTGTATAACAGGGCTCCCACGTCGTGGACGTTTCCAGTTCGTCTTGCATGCCTAGAACCGTCCTGTCGTTCTGTAAAGGTCCCACGCGTACACGGCCATCATCGTTTTGGCATCGCTAATCCGGTTCTCGTCCATAAGCGCATAAGCTTCCTCCAGAGTTATTTCGGCAACTTCAAGGAATTCATCTTCGTCCAGCGCCATGTCCCCTGCTTCCAACTCTTCAGCGATGTAAAGATGAATGATCTCATCTGCGAACCCCGGTGACGTGTAAAACGAACGCAAATGACGCAGCGACTTGGCTACATATCCCGTCTCTTCTCGCAATTCACGTGCTGCGGCAACCTCTGGCTCTTCTCCCGGGTCCAGTTTTCCCGCAGGAATCTCCACTTCGGTGCGTCCCATTGCCTGACGATACTGATCCACAACAAGCATGCGATCCCCATTCAGAGCGAGTACAGCTACCGCTCCAGGGTGCCGGATTATCTCACGTGTAGCCGTCTGGCCATTCGGTAGTTTAACGGTATCGACTTGAAGCGAAATCACTTTGCCCTCAAAGATTGGCTTAGTGGATACGGTCACTTCATCTAGTTTTGGATTGGCAGGTTGCGCCGCGTGGATGGATTGGGCAGATTGATTTGGTTTCATTGGTTCTTCAACTCCATATCGTAGGATTATATATTTGGTTAATGTATATATCTCTGATTTTGGGCATATGGTGAGCGTATAGGATTCTCACAGCAAATATAAACGAATCAGGGGGACTTTCAATGAACAGTTATATGACGCCTCAATCCTTACACGTGGTAGGACAAGCACGGCAAGTACAGCTCATACTCAAACAATGGTTACGCGAGTGGGGCCCTGATGCCAAGTTAATCGATCTCCTCGCTGGACGCAAATGAATGGGTAATCGATCCATTGTTTCAATTTGATCCTAAATTAACGAGTCTTCTCACTTGAAATATAACATGAATTCACAAAAAGTCCGAATCCGATACAGATAGACCGGGTTCGGACTTTTGTCTAACAACATGTGAGGTAACATGTGCTCTATATTATTTCTTGTCAGCTGCCGTTTCCTGAATAATAGCTACGACTACCTGGGATAACTTCACAATGTCTTCGGCACGAATACGTTCTTTGGTTGTATGAATATCCTCATACCCTACCGCCAAGTTCACTGTTGGAAGGTCGAATCCGTTAAAGATATTGGCATCACTGCCACCACCGGAAGCAAACGTACTTGTCTCCAGCCCAATACTGCGGATGGCACGCTGTGCAAGTTGTACAACTTCGTGTTCATCATGGAAGCCAAATGCAGGGTAAAGGATCTCACTTCTGAATTCAGCTGTTGCACCGTATTTGCGACAAGTCGTTTCCAACGCGTCACGCATCTGTGCAACCTGTAATTCAACTTTCTCCTGCACAATACTGCGAGCTTCCGCTTCAAGCTGTACAAAGTCACATACCACATTGAGTGCTGACCCACCCTGGAATTTTCCAATGTTTGCTGTTGTCTCGTCATCAATTCTGCCCAGTGTCATCGCTGCAATTGCTTTTGCGGCAACCTGAATGGCGCTGATCCCGTCTTCCGGGTTCACACCCGCATGTGCGGACTTCCCATAGATGCTCATTTGAATTTCAGCTCTCGCTGGAGCAGCAACACAGATCGTGCCTACAGCTCCATTAGAATCCAGCGCATAACCGAACTCGGCATCGATATCCTTCGGATTCATGGCACGTGCACCCACCAGTCCAGACTCTTCGCCGACCGTAATGACAAATTGAATTTTACCATGTGGAATCTTGTTTTCCTGGATCACACGAATCGCTTCAAACAATGCCGCAATCCCTGCTTTGTCATCTGCTCCCAGGATCGTTGTTCCATCACTGCGGATCCAGCCATCTTCACCAAGTTCAGGCTTGATTCCCTGTCCCGGCGTCACGGTGTCCATATGACATGTGAAAAATATCGGTGCAACCCCTTCAGTTCCTTCGGCTTCCCAGGTAATGACGAGGTTTCCTGCGCCATGTCCGGTTTGCTCCATGGTATCATCCTCATAGACATGAAGACCAAGCTCTGCAAACTGTTCTTTTAACACCTTCGAGATGTTCTGTTCATTTTTCGTTTCACTATCAATCTGCACCAGTTCCATGAACTGATCGATAACACGTTGTTGTTTAATCATAGGACTTTCCTCCCTCTCGTAGATACGGTACAATACAATTACTATGGCTTGTTTATTTTATGAGGTTGTTCAAAAAGTCCAGTTTTGATTACGAAGGATGCCTGGCGGCATCATCAGCATCGAATATGGAATTCAGCCGAAATGTCCGTTGCTCACGTAGTTTTCCCTACGCTCCGCTACTCCATTTCTAGCTTCATCCCATCTTCTTGGTACTGAAAACCAGTCTTTTTGAACATACACTTTATGGTGAAAGGAGTTCTCTCATCCATGCAAAAAAAGAAATGGTTCAAAATCATCATCTATCTCATGCTGATCGCCATGATCGGGTCCACCCTTTTCATAGCTCTCGAACCGTTGCTGTTTGGATAGCAACCTAAAGCCTTTCGACGACCTGTTTACAGACGTTGAAGGGCTTCTTTTTCCGTGACCCAATTAATTTGATATGGAAAAATACGATTAAAGTACGGAACAATCTCCTGCGCTACTTGCTCCACCGCATAGGACTTGCCCGTTATATCCTCCAGTGAGGTAACGCCATACTGTTCAATCCCACAAGGAACAATCCCCTGAAAACCTGCATGTTGAATGCCTGAGCTGATGTTAAAAGCAAACCCGTGACTGGTCACAAAACCGCGGCGGTGTTTGCAACGATTAAACTTGATGCCGATTGCAGCAATCTTCATATCACCAATCCACACACCCGTGTAACCCTCTTTGCGTCCAGCTTCAATGCCCTGGTCTGCAAGATAATCCATAAGCACCTGCTCAAGTTTCCGTAGATAGCCGTGCAGATCCAGGTCTTCATCCCGACCAAGAATCAATAACGGGTAACCTACCAACTGGCCCGGGCCATGATAAGTAATATCACCGCCACGGTCAATTTGAAACAAAGAAATCCCTTGCTCACGCAACTCTTCCGGACTGAGAAGCAGATGCTCCGGATGATTTTGTGAGCCGATCGTATACGTTGGTGGATGCTGTAAAAGCAGCATCTGCTCCGCTCCCTCTCCCTCGTCCAATCGCTGCACAATCGCTTTCTGGCGGTTCCAAGCCTCTTCATAATCAAGCATTGGTATGTATGCAACATCCAGCAGCTTGCTCATGATTCCCCACACCCTTCTGCTTCAGGTTCAGTGTACAATTGAGCACCTGTCCGTAGACAGCAGGAAAAGTGCACGGCCTCCGGCACATACACTTTCCCGACAACTATTTACTTAATACACCTTGGTCTCCATGGTATATCCTTCAAGGTTTTCTTTGACACGTTGCAAGAAACGTCCGCTGATTACCCCATCCAGGATTCGGTGATCCAGCGACAGACACAGGTTAGCCATCGAGCGAACAGCGATCATATCATTAATAACCACTGGTTTCTTGACAATCGACTCGAATGTAAGAATGGCTGCCTGCGGGTAGTTAATGATTGGCTGGGACAGGATCGAACCAAATGAACCGGTGTTGTTCACCGTGAACGTACCACCTTGCATATGGTCCAGCTTCAACGTACCTTCACGTGTTTTACGAGCTAGCTCATCGACTTCACGGGCCAGACCTGCAATATTTCGCTGATCGGCATGTTTGATTACGGGTGTAAGTACAGAATCTTCGGTTCCTACCGCCATGGACAGGTTAATGTCCCGTTTGACGATAATTTTGTCCACTGCCCATACCGAGTTCATAATTGGGTAGTCTTTAATCGCGTTAACGACTCCCTTCATCATGAAGGACAGATATGTCAGATTGATGCCTTCCTTACGCTTGAACTCATCCTTGAGTTTATTGCGTAGCATCACAAGATTGGTTACGTCCACTTCGATCATTGTCCATGCATGCGGGATTTCCGATACGCTTTGACGCATATTCCGGGCAATGGCATTACGCACAGGGGTAACATCGATGAAATACTCCGATCTTCCCTGGCCGCCACCTTCCACTTCGATCTGTGGAATTTTCGGACTTTCGGTTAGATGAATGCCTGAATGTCTCACAGGAACACCTGCATCGGACGCTGAGATCGCTTCTCCAGCGGTTAAACCCATTTCACCATTTCCACGATTCACTCCGCTGAATGGAGAAGCAGAAGGCGCATGCTGTGCTGCAGGAGATGATGCTTGTGCCGACGATCCAGCCGCGTTACCGCCCTGTGCAACAAATGCCAGCACATCTTTGCGGGTAATACGACCACCGGCACCGGTGCCTTGAATGCTTTGCAAGTTCAAGCCATGCTCTGCTGCCAAGGATTGCACTGCCGGGGAATACCGATTACGCATCGGCTGGTTCGGATCATGTCCTGCTGTATTTGACGCGGCAAGAGGAGTGGGGCTCGCATGTTGCTGCACTTGCTCCTGTTGCTGCGATACTTGTGTTACTTGCTCAGCCGCTTCTTCATCAGAAGCTGCGACCTGCATGCGGCAGATTGCTTCACCAACAGCAATCGTTGTGCCCTCTTCCACCAAAAGGTCACCCATAATTCCATCCACAGTGGATGGAATCTCGGCATTAACTTTATCAGTGATTACTTCACAGATCGGCTCGTACTGTTCCACACGGTCGCCCGGTTTTTTCAACCATTTGCCTATGGTAGCCGAGACCAGCGATTCCGCCAATTGCGGCATAATGACCTCGATCCATTTCATACGTTCAGCCATTTGATTATCACTCCAAACTTTACTTTTAAACGATCCAAAAACGAAATTAAAACTCGGCAAGTGTACGCATTGCTGCTTTGGCTTTGTCCTTGCTCAGCATGTAGAATTTCTCCAATGTTGGGCTAATTGGCATGGCCGGCACATCAGGTCCGCAAAGACGCTGAATCGGTGCATCCAGTTCAAAAAGACATTCCTCACTAATAATCGCGGCAACTTCGGCACCTACACCACCCGTTTTGTTATCTTCGTGTACGATCAGCACTTTGCCTGTCAGACGAGCGGAAGCAATAATCGCTTCACGATCCAACGGTTGCAATGTGCGCAGATCGAGAACGTGTGCTGTAATGCCTTCTTCACGCTCCAGCTCCTCAGCAGCCTGCATGACAAAATGCAGCGGCTGACTGTAACCGATCACCGTAATATCCGCACCCTCACGAAGTACGTTGGCTTTACCAATCGGAACGATGTAATCATCTTCAGGCACATCTTCCTTGATAAGTTTGTAGCATTTTTTATTTTCAAAAAAGAGTACCGGGTCCGGGTCGCGAATAGCAGCCTTGAGCAGTCCCTTAGCATCGTATGCCGAGTAGGGAGCTATAATTTTCAGACCAGGTGTACCAAAGAAAATCGATTCCGGACATTGGGAGTGATACAACCCACCGAAGATCCCACCACCAATCGGCGCACGGATAACAATCGGACAGCTCCAGTCATTGTTGGAACGATAGCGAATTTTTGCCGCTTCACTAATGATCTGGTTGGTTGCCGGCAGCATGAAGTCCGAATATTGCATCTCGGCAATTGGCTTCATACCATACATCGCTGCACCAATGGCAACACCTGCAATAGCGGATTCAGACAATGGTGTGTCCATCACTCGCATTTCGCCAAACTGATCTTGCAGCCCTTTAGTTGTGGTAAACACGCCACCTTTGAGACCTACGTCTTCACCAAGGATAAAAACATTTTCATCCCGTTCCATCTCTTCTTTCATCGCCAGACGGATTGCATCAATATATTCCATCACTGCCATACTTACCGTCCCCCTTCTTCGCTGTCCGCATAAACGTGCGTCAGAGTGTCCTCAGGTTTAGGATATGGCGCGTTGTCTGCATATTCAGTTGCTTCTTTCATTTCCATCGCAAGCTGGGAAGCCAGATCCGCATCCCGGGCTTCGTCCCAGATGCCACAATCGATCAAGTAGTTCTTCATGCGAGGAACGCCATCTTTCTTCCAGTTCTCCTCAACTTCCTCTTTGGTCCGGTAAGCCAGATCATTATCGGAGGTGGAATGAGGTGACAACCGATACATCATCGCTTCAATCAGTGTCGGGCCTTCTCCGGCTATGGCACGGCGACGCGCTTCCTTCACTGCAGCATATACTTCTAATGCATCGTTACCATCTACACGCAGTCCGGGGAACCCGTATCCTTGTGCTCGATCGGATATTTTGCCGCTCAACTGTTTGTGAATCGGTACCGAAATTGCATATTGATTGTTCTCACACATAATAATGACAGGCAATTTATGCACACCTGCAAAGTTGGCTCCCTCATGGAAGTCACCCTGATTGCTTGATCCTTCGCCAAACGTAACAAAAGAAACAAATTCTTGCTTCTTCATTTTGGCAGCCAGCGCAAATCCAACAGCGTGCGGAACCTGTGTTGTAACCGGGCTGGAACCCGTCACAATCCGTAGCTTTTTGTGACCGAAGTGACCCGGCATTTGCCTACCGCCACTATTCGGATCTTCCGCCTTCGCAAAAGCAGACAACATCAACTCACGCGGAGTCATGCCTACCGCCAGTACAAAACCGTAATCGCGGTAATAAGGTAAATAATAATCGTGATCCCGATCCAAACCAAAAGCAGCGCCTACTTGCGCAGCTTCCTGTCCTACACCGGATACGTGAAAGTTAATTTTGCCAGCCCGTTGCAAGAGCAAGCAACGCTCGTCAAACTTGCGCGCGAGCAGCATGTATTTGTACATATCCAATACTTCACCATCGCTAAGTCCCAGCTGTTGATGCCGGTGGACCGCGTCTGCAGTACCTTGTGAACTCATATGAGGTACCTCCTTTTAATCAGAGCCTGTGCCACTCTTACTACCCGATCTTATAACCTGGTACTAAGACTTGGCTTAACCTTATTATAATCCCTTTTACCCAAAAAAGGAAAGGACCTTTCTCATAAGCTTGTTTGGCTTACATTCCAATGGCCTTTCCATCGACCGCCAACATGGCTTCACCCATAATTTCAGACAGAGAAGGGTGCGGATGAATGGTTTGTCCGACTTCCCAAGGTGTGGCATCCAGCATCTGAGCCAGAGAAGCCTCAGCGATTAATTCCGTCACATGGGTGCCAATCATATGTACCCCCAATATATCATTCGTCTTGGCATCTGCGATCACCTTCACGAATCCATCCCGACTTCCGTGAATGAGCGATTTGCCAATGGCCGAAAATGGGAACTTGCCTGTTTTAATGTCATAGCCACGTTCTTTGGCTTCAAGCTCGGTGAATCCGATGCTTGCTGCTTCCGGACGTGTGTACACACAGCGCGGGATACGGTGGGATTCTACGGCATGTACCGTTTTGCCCGCCAGATGATCGACAGCGAGAATGCCTTCATGACTTGCGGCATGTGCAAGCTGCAAACCGCCGATGCAGTCACCAATGGCGTAGATGTGACCTTCACCGGTCTGTAACTGTTTGTTCACAGCGATGAACCCACGCTCCAGTTTGATATCTGTATTTTCGAGTCCGATATTTTCCACATTAGCCTGACGTCCAACCGACACGAGCATTTTCTCCGCTCTTAGCGTTTCCTGCTTATCTTCACCAAGCTGCACATCAATCTGAATGCCCTCTTGATCCGTGTTATATGTTTCGGTTAGAACGGTGGCACCTGTCAGGAAACGGACACCTCGTTTGCCGAGCAATCGCTGCATTTCTCTGGCAACATCCTCATCCTCGGCAGGCAACACGTGAGCAGCTGCTTCTACTACTGTGATGTCTACGCCAAAGTCATTCAGCATGGATGCCCACTCCAATCCAATCACACCCCCACCAACAATGATGAGTGATGCAGGAAGTTCATCCATACGCAGTGCTTCGTCGCTGCTCATTATGAATTTGCCGTCCGGTTCCAGGCCCGGCAACACACGTGGACGCGAACCAGTGGCAATGATGAGATTGGTTGGAACTACCGTATCCATCTCGCCATCTTCGAACTCTACAGCGACTGCTCCGCTCTGCGGTGAGAAGATGGATGGTCCGATGACGCGACCTTTCGCGTGTACAACCTGGATTTTATTTTTTTTCATCAAATACTGAACGCCCTGGTGGAGCTGTTCGACAATTGCATCCTTGCGCGCCTGTACTTTGGGAAATACAAGTGTGGCTCCATTCGTCTCGATACCATACGTCTCGCTCTCCTGAATCTCAGCGTATACTTCCGCGCTTTTCAGCAAAGCCTTACTCGGAATACAACCACGATGCAGACAGGTTCCACCAAGCTTGTCCTTCTCAATAATAACGACCTGTTTTCCCAGCTGTGCAGCCCGGATCGCGGCTACATATCCACCGGTCCCTCCTCCAAGAATTGCAACATCACATGTAATTGGCATCTCTCATGCTCTCCTCTATGAATCAAATTTCAATATAATTTATGATGGCTTAAATCATGGTTTGGCTTATACCCTCTATATGCCATTGTACTCTCCTTGAGCGGTCAACTCAAAGTTTGAACCAATCACACATGGACAGCCTATGCATTCCAAGCTATGATGGAATCAGGTATGATCTGTAAGCGTAACCTTTATTTAATGTCGACTTTGGCAGAAAGGGTATAATGCTCATGAATACAAGATTGGTCTTTGCGCGATTTTTGGCAATTGTTGTTCTGGTCATCCCCGGGTTAATGGCTATGAAGGGTTTTCTGATGATGAAAGATGCCCTGTTCCTATATTATGCCGAGCACGGGAACGAACTGATTTCACCAGGATTCCAGTGGCTTTCCTTTGGCGGTGGACTTGTCCTTTTTGCCGCAGGTATGAGTTTTCTGGGAGGCTGGATCTTGTTCCGTGACCGCAAGCGAAATTATGTAGGTCCCCGTTTCCGGTCCAAAAGTGTACCCGAAAAAGCAGAGACGCCCGGAAGGACTCCATGAGTCCGGGCTTTTTGTGTGTTTATACAACACACCGCCTACTTTACATAGACAGGATGGATCATCATGGTATCATTTCTAATCACGTTACAACGATTGCTCAAAGGCATTTTCCATGCGTTCAAAGACCCTAAGTTTCTGGCTCTGTTCGCGTTAACGGCAGCAACGTTGCTATCAGGCACTTTATTTTACACTCGTGTTGAAGGTCTGCACTGGATCGATGCGTTATACTTCTGTGCGGTTACCCTGACTACGGTGGGACATCCTGAATTTGTGCCAACCACCGGATTCAGCAAAGCCTTTACCGTAATCTACATGTTTGCAGGCATTGGTCTCACCTTTGCCATGATTGCCAGAATTACAGCAGGTATTCTATTCCCTCGCAAATTAAAGACAGAAGAGGACCCGGAGTAATCTCCGGGTCATTCGTATAAGGCATCCCGCAGTTTGGTAGACATACGTGATTCTTTGGAAGAAGACTTCAAGATCGTTCTACGCAAGGTAAGGTTACTTGCCTGCAGTCTCTCCGCTTCTGCGAACAGTTCTGCAAATAACGCCTGCGCCGCTTCATCTAGAGATCCCTGTTCTTTCAGGCTTTCATATCGCTCTTGAAGTGATGATAATGCTTCACTCATACTAAAACACCTCTTTTCACAACTCCTGTTAACTAGCTGCCGTAACCAATACCTTAACATTCCATATAGTAACACAAAGCTGCGCAGATTAGTTCTGGCTCTTTCCAAAGATTTTGTGGTACTCTGTAAAGGTCGCTTTTTTTGTTGAATCCCGTATGTGAGAGGAGTAGCAGCACCGTGCAAACAGGACGTATTACCGTAATTACTGGACCCATGTTCAGTGAAAAATCCGGTGAACTCATTCGCCGTTGTCAGAAATTAATACAATTTGGCCGTAAAAAGGTTGTGGCCTACAAACCAGCCGAGGATAATCGGTTTGCCCAGGACGAGATCGTAAGCCGAATTGGTTATCGACTCCCTGCCCATTCCATTCCCCGGCAATTAACCCCGGAATCCGTAGAAATGATCTTGAACCAAACCATAGATGCTGATGTTGTTGCATTTGATGAAGTACAATTTTTCAGCAGTGCCATTATGGAACTTGTCTCGGAGTTAGCGTATTGTGGCAAACATGTCATTGTGGACGGACTTAATATGGATTACCGTGGTAAGGAATTCGGATATGTCGGTGGTTTGCTTGCCATGGCAGACGACATTGAGAAACTCTCGGCTTTCTGTGCGGTATGTGGCAGCCCGGATGCAGCCTTTACGCAACGTATCGTCAATGGGGAGCCTGTTACCTTGGGTCCGGTTGTCATGATTGGCGATTCAGAAGCTTACGAGCCACGCTGTCGTTGCTGCTTCATTCCTCCTCACAAAGTTGAATGTTCATCATAATTCCTAAAAGATCGATCTTAGATATCTTCCAAAAAAGTCCCTTGGGGCTTTTTTTGTTATAGAGCAAACATTCGCACAAAAAAGCACCGCTTCGCAGCGATGCTTCCAGAGTCACTTCCCGCTAGTCACGGGAAACAAAATATTTGTTGGTCATGTAGTAAGCGTCACCACGCGACGTTTCCACCATTCCTTTTTTGGCATCCAAAAATACAATCTCTTTACACTTTGTACAGTACCATTTTGTGCGCTTGTATGGGGATTCCGTCACATAAGCCGTGCCACATTTACAATCAATCTTCATTAATAACTCGGTTGATTTATAAGCACTGGACAAGCGTTCCAGGTTATCCTGCTGCTGTGTAGGCATAATGGTCTGCTGATAATCCGATAAATGATTTTGAACCTTGAAGTCTGCTACCAATCCTGCATTCAATCCAAAAAACTCCTTGCCGATTTCGGTCACGAAGCGCTTCTCATTTCTGTAGCAATCCAGCCACTCAATAATCTGCTTATTAGACAGTGGAACCGTACCCTTGATACCGCTGTTTAAGGTGTAGGTCATGATGTATAAAGTATCGTCTTGTCTACCTGAGTACATTAGAATCCTCCTTCGAATACATTTGCTAATGTACTACAAAAACGCGCATAAATCAAAAAAATCTTATTTCCTGAGCGCATCTCTTCTTATTAAATGGGAAACATTCCACGTTCATCCGCCAAAGACTTACAAGAACTGCATACACCTGAAACATTTCCCTGTGGCGCGGCATAATGCACGACCGATTTAACCTTTTTCTTGCATATGGAACAGTAGTGCCTCCTTTCCTTTTTTGGGATATAGTCCGATAGCTTAACCACGTTTTTGTTCGGTCGGAATCGTTGTAAGAAACCCGGCCATTTCATCTCGCTTCACTCTTTCTTGTTCGTCTACTTCGTAGTCATTTTTGTGCTCTGGGCTAAAAATCATCTCGTCTTTTTTTATGTATACGATTCCAAGTTGTGCGTGCCTATCTCATAATCTATTCGACGTTTTGAGCGTTTTTCCTGTTTTTAATCTCTACACATATAAAAAAAACCGACAGAACCTGCTCTCCTTTTTTTCGGAAGAACAGTATTTTAGTCGGTTCCAGCCTCATTTATAAAAAGTTCCCAGAACGTCCAGCTCTGATGAACGCTCAATTCGAAATGGATAGATATAACCCTGACTCATTCGGGTAAATTTGCGGCTCCACAGATCCAGTCCCGATGTGAACTGATAGGCCTGATATATAAACTTGGAGCAGTAATTGCGCTCAATACTGCGCAGATTGGTCTGCAAACGGTAGAATTTTACCTGCTTGTAATGGTCATGTACCCACCCCGCTGCTTTCATGCCTGCCTCATTCAATCTGGAACGGAATACAATGAAACGATCTCCTTCATAAAATCGCGTCAGATACCACTCTAATGAATCAGCAAATACAGGCCCATAAGGGTGCACATGATACACCTTGCCGTCGAGACCAATAATACCCATATGCCCGGCGTAATACGTCGATTCCGAGCTTGGCGTGTACACAATATCCCCTGGCTCTAGCTTCATCTCGCCCAACGCGTTAATAGGCAAGTCCTGATGCAGCCGTTTGGCTGCTGAACGTTCACGCCGCCCTTCAACCAACAATCGATGAAGCGCACCAGCAAGTGCGAGATACATTTCAGACCATTTGATCTTTTTTTTATCAGATCGTTTGAACCACCGCTGGATGAAGGCGAAACCTCGTTGTGGCTGTGATCCCTTTTTCATACGCTGCACTCCACTCTGATCTAGTTATTGTATCTATATAAGTTGAAATAAAGTTTATTTACACTGACACTACGATGACAGAACAATCTTCCAATCGCTGTTATCCCCAGATTTTTTCGATTCCCTTTTTCTTAAGGGAAAATCCGGTGATAGCGTATGCTTCCGATGTAGCTTTCTTTCAGAAAGCTTTTAGGCGACCGCTTCGCTTTTTCAGATTTTTTCTGTCCTCTCCGTTATCGTGTAATTGATTATTTCAATTTATATAGTTGTTATTTTAATGTTTCTCAGGCTTATTATAGACATCTGGTAGTGTATACACAATTCGGCATCCTTTGCTTCTGGTAAAATTATGCCTTCTTAGTACCCATTTTATGCAAAAAAAGATGACTTCGGAATGAACCGAGGCCACTGAAAAAGTCCAACATCTATAAACAGATATCCTTCCTCATTTTTTGAGGAGGGATATCTGTTTTYCTGTATAATTAAWTGATTAATTTCAGGTGGTGTCTCGGATGATTTCTAACCAACAATCTTTTAACCTTAGTCCATTTATGGACATATACGATATCGTCGTACCTAAAGATAATATGCTTCGTCAAATAAATGATCTCGTAGATTTTTCATTTGTTCAGGTAG